>CAYVZG010000005.1:0-96323 GCA_964455805.1 uncultured Desulfobacula sp. | reverse complement strand
CTAAAAGACAATTAGATGATTATGACTTTAAATTTTATGAGAAAGCAAAACAGAAACAAGTTAAGGGCAACAGCACCTGGGTGATCTGGTGTCATCCCCGGACAAGTAAAATTGCAAAAGAAACCGGTTACGACAAAACCCTTGTATTTGTTCGTCAGGATAATTTTATTGTGACAAGAATGCTTGCCTTTGAACAGGGCAGTAAATATTTAAAATTTTTTGATATAGAAAAACTGGAAAAAATTGATGGGATCTGGGTGGCCACAAAGGTTTCCATCACACGGAAAAAAGGAAAAGAACTGGCCCATAAAACCATTTTTTTTATGGAAAATGTGAGATTTAACCAGAAGCTTGATGACGATTTGTTTACCATACGTAAAATGGAAAAAGGGCTTTAAAAACAGCCTATGAATACAAGGGTCATCACGTTTTTTATTGTTGTTTCATGGGTGCAGATTTTTTTTCCCTTTTCCTGTTTTTCTGAACAAATCAATAAAAAATCTATTGAACCGGCAGTCCCTGAATCAAAAATAATGGCATCAGGGAAATCTGAATCAGATATAGAGAATATTCTCCAAAGTTTTGATGATGGTTTAGATAAAGGTGCTCCCATGATTTTAAACCAGGATGAAAAAAAAATTGAAAAATCCCTATTGGATTTAAAAGGCCATTTTCAGCTGGGCACAACTTATAATTACGCCCATAACCCGCCTGTTGAGGGGCAGATAGACTGGCGGGGGGTGTCCAGTGTGCGCAGTGATTTGTTTGCACGGATAAAATTTAAATTTTCCAATCATTTGAGAGGATTTTTATCAGGTAAAGCATTTTATGATGCCGCCTATTCCATTAATGGCAGGAGCAAATATTCCCGACAGATTCTTGACAGCTGCGAAGATGAGCTTGAACTCAGACAGGCTTATATCCAGGCAAGCCTTACAAAAATAATTGATGTAAAGCTCGGACGACAGATAGTGGTATGGGGAACATCTGACAATATCCGGGTGACAGATATGATAAATCCTCTGGATTTAAGAGAACCCGGGCTTACAGATCTTGAGGACCTGCGTCTGCCTGTAACACTTTCCCGAATGGATGTTTATTTTAAGAATTTTAATCTTACCGCAATTGCCGTTCATGAACACAGATTCAACAAAAATCCGGTTTTCGGATCAGATTTTTATCTGTTTAATATGACACTTCCCATGGAGAAGATACCTGAAAATAATTGGAGGAATACAGATGTTGCCATGTCTTTGAATGCCGGTTTTGAGAAATTCGATGTTTCCTTTTACCTGGCACGGATGTTTAATGACAAGCCTCATATGCAACTTTTAAATCCGTTGAGTCCGGGTACTATTTCCATGCGCCATGCAAGAATCAATATGGCAGGAGTCACGGCACAGGTTATTTGGGGTAATTGGTTATTTAAATCAGAAACAGCATTTTTCAAGGGATTAAAATTTTTTATGAGGCCGGGCAACACATTTTCCCGGTGGGATACGCTTTTGGGATTGGAATATTTTGGTTTTAAAAACACCCATATCGTTTTTGAAGCAGTTAATCGTCATATAAACAATTGGGAACCTTTTTTTGAAACTGCACCTGATTATACACTGAAAAATGATTTTCAAGCGGTTTTAAGGGTTTCTAAAAATTTTTTAAATGATACCCTGGAATCAACCTTTCTGGGATCCGTGTTTGGAAAGGACGGTAAAAACGGATCCTTTCAACGGTATTCAATTAAATATCATTTCACTGATTCCTGGTCCATAAAAACCGGGATGATCAATTACCAGTCCGGTGATAAATTTGAGATAAAAAAAATGGGCAAAAATGACCGATTATTTTTAAAGGTGAAATACTCTTTTTAAGCCCCCTTTTTTAAAAGCCGCCCGTCAATAAAGACGAGACCGATGAAAATCAAACCCATGCCTGCAAACGCATTCCACCCGGGCTCTTCCCCCAGTACGGCCATCCCCAGGAAAATGGCGCTGACCGGAATTAAAAAGGTTACCAGTAAAATATTGGTGGCACCTGCTTTTGACAGTACGTAAAAATAAATAATATAAGCCAGTGATGTTGAAATGGCAGCCAGTCCGAAAAGTGCGGCCCATGTGACAGGTGTTGGATCCAGGGCCATGGGGTGTTCCATGATAAAGGCCAAGGGAATCATAATGATAGTAGAACCGGTGAGCATTCCCGCAGACACGACCACAGGATCAATATCCTTGAACCTTCGAGCAAAAATAGCGGCAAATGCATAGAGAAGAGATGCTCCCAGCACCGCAAGCTGCCCTGCCATCTTCATTCCCGCTCCATTTACGGCATCAATACCCATCAAGAGGGCCACCCCACCCCATCCAAATAAAACACCGGCCAGCCTGTTTTTTGTCAGGGGCTCGTCTTTGGTTAAAAAATGCGCAAGAATGACACTGAAAACCGGGGCAGTCGCATTTAATATTGCTGCCAGACTGGAGTCTATATGATTTTGCCCCCATGCGATAAGCGTAAAAGGAATCGCATTGTTTAATGCCCCAAGAATCAGGAATGCACCCCAGATCCCTATGTTTTTAGGCATTTTACGGCCGGTCAGCTGAACAAAACCCAGCAGTAGAACAGCGGCAAACCCTACACGGCACAGCACAATTGTCAAAGGTGTCATCTTTTCAACTGCAATTTCTACAAAGAAAAAAGATGCCCCCCAGATAATTGAAAGAAAGATGATCAAACACCATAATTTTATTCCCATTGCCTTATTCATATGCTGGTTCCTTAAATTTTTTTTATTAAAAGTACAATTGATATTTTTTAACTGACTTATAAACTGATTCAATAATTTTCGCCACCCGAATCTTGCTGGATAAAACCTTTTGCGGGATATCTATTTAATGGTTTAATAATCGGCCTGTTAAATCGTTTGGTAAACGGTTCGGTCAAAGGAGATTTGAGTCAAATCAACATATTGAATTTTTTGATAATATCTGCTATTACATGGCTTTAAATTTTAAGGAATTTTAAAGCTATGCACTATGAAGGTATGATGATAAGGCCACCAAGTGAGGCCAATAGTATCTTATTACAGGTCACCCTGGGTTGTTCCCATAATAAATGTACCTTTTGCGGGACATTCAGGGAAAAGCGTTTTAATATCAAAAAAGACGATATTATTTTTCAAGATATAGAATTTGCTAAAACACACTGCAAAAGGCAGGACAGACTTTTTATCTGCGATGGAGATGCCTTGATCGTCCCCCAGAAACGGCTTGTCAATATTTTAAAAAGAATAAAACAGCGACTGCCCTGGGTGAAAAGAGTAGGACTGTATGCCAACACCAAAGGTATTGCCATGAAGACGGATGAACAGCTCATGGAACTGCACAACCTTGGAGTCAAAATCGCTTATATGGGTCTTGAATCTGGGGATGACCAGATATTAAGGGAGATTAAAAAAGGCGCTGACTCCGCTAAAATGATCAAAATGGGAAAACGGGTGAGACAGGCCGGTATTCAATTGTCCATAACCGTTCTTAACGGTCTGGGCGGTCGAAAAAATTCTAAAAGTCATGCCAGGGAAACCGGCAGGGTATTATCTGCCATTGATCCTGAATTCGTAGGTGCATTAAGCCTGATGCTGGTACCGGGAACTGAACTTTTTGAGCAGCATGAAAAAGGTGATTTTGAACTGATCAACCCTGAAGAAGTGCTTGAAGAACTGAGGTTGATGATAGCATCTACCCATCTTTCAAACGGGCTTTTTCATGCAAATCATGCATCTAATTATCTTCCCATAAGAGCGAAATTACCAGAAGAAAAAGAAAAAACACTTGAATTGATATCACAGGCGCTCAAAGGAAATATGGCCCTTAAACCGGAACATATGAGAGCCTTGTAACATAACTTGACTGACACAGGAGAATCAAACAATGGCCCCAGTTGAAACCAATCTTGATCAATTAACAATCAGTACTATCCGAACACTTTGTATGGATGCAGTTCAAAAAGCCAACTCCGGTCATCCGGGGGCACCCATGGGCCTGGCTCCCGCAGCATATGTTTTGTTCAAAAACTTTTTAAAACACAATCCTAAAAACCCTGCTTGGATTGACAGAGATCGCTTTGTTCTTTCAGCAGGACATGCATCTTCACTGCTTTACAGCCTTTTATACCTTTTTGGCTATGGTCTTGAAATAGAGGATTTGAAAAGTTTCAGGCAGTGGGGCTCCAAAACTCCGGGACACCCTGAATACGGTGATACTCCGGGTGTTGAAACCACGACAGGCCCCCTGGGTCAGGGTATTGCCAATGCCGTGGGAATGGCAATAGCAGAACGCCATATGGCTGCCATTTTCAACCGGGAAGAACAACAACTTATCAACCATCATACCTATGTGATGTGTGGAGATGGAGATCTTATGGAGGGAGTTGCCCTTGAGACAATATCTCTTGCCGGTCATTTGGGCCTGGGAAAACTTATTTGTCTCTATGATGACAATTCCATAACTATCGAAGGGAAAACAGACATTGCTTTTACAGAAGATGTAAGAGCAAAATTTGAAAGCCAGAACTGGCATGTGGTAACGGTTAATGACGGCAATGATCTTGAAGAAATTCAAAAAGCGATTCAGGCAGGTAAGGATGCGGTTTCAAGACCCACACTTGTACAGATAAAAACCCATATTGCATATGGAAGTCCCAATAAACAAGACTCCTCAGATGCCCATGGAGCACCCCTTGGAAAAGAGGAGATCAAGCTTGTTAAAAAGTTTTATGGTGTACCCGAAGATAAGGATTTTTTTGTACCGGAAAGTGTTCTTGAAAATTGTGGGAAAGCATTGATTTACGGTGAAGGTTTTGAACAGAGCTGGCAGAATATTTTCAATTCCTATAAAACAAAACATCCTGAACTGGCCGGACAATTTGTGGATGCTATCAGTGGATTTTTAACCGATGGGTGGGATGCCAAGATTCCTCAATTTAATTTGGAGGACGGGCCCATTGCCACAAGGGCTGCATCCGGCCAGGTCTTAAATGCCATTGCAGACAATCTGCCTTCATTAATGGGTGGTTCTGCTGATCTTGCTCCGTCAAACAAAACGTATATCAATAGCGATTCAGACTATCAAAAAAATGCCTATGAAGGACGAAATATCCGGTTTGGTGTTCGAGAACATGCCATGGCAGCCATCATGTCGGGCATGTATCTTCATTCCGGTATCCGGCCCTATGGCGGAACTTTTCTTGTCTTTGCCGACTATATGCGCCCTGCCATCCGTGTAGCTACTTTGATGAAACTGCCCCTGGTTTATGTGTTTACCCATGACAGTGTTGCCGTGGGAGAAGACGGCCCCACTCACCAGCCTGTTGAGCATTTGGCATCACTAAGGGCCATTCCCGGTCTTAATGTGGTCAGGCCGGCGGACGCCAATGAAACAGCTCTTGCCTGGAAACAGGCTTTAAAGACGGTTGATTCGCCTACAGCCTTGATATTAAGCCGCCAGAAACTACCGACTCTGGATGTATCCCAAAAGGAAGGTGAGTTTAATTATGGCGCTTATATTGTAAAAGCGGTAATTGATCCGGATATGATTCTCATTGCCACGGGCTCTGAAGTTCATATCTGCGTTGAAGCCGCCCAGATGCTGAAAAAGGATCATAAGATAAAAGCAACAGTGGTATCCATGCCGTCCTGGGAATTGTTTGAAAAAGCTCCTGCGCCTTACAGGGAAAGGATTTTACCATCCAGGGTTACCAAACGGTTGGCTGTAGAAGCAGGCATTTCCATGGGGTGGGAAAAATACACAGGTTCGGAAGGAAAAATGGTGGGAATTAATAAATTCGGTGCATCAGCTCCAGGTGGAAAAGTACTTAAAGAGTATGGATTTTCCGTGGAGAATATTGTTGAGAATGCACTGGATCTTTTAAAATAGTACCTATATTTATCCCAGGTGGTAAAATCCTTTTTTCCACCTGGGAATATAAAGGAGGATGGCCATGCAGATCAGCGTCAAGACAGATGCAAGAACCCAGATGATTGATATCACCTCTCAGGTTCAAACGATGGTAAGACAATCCGGGATTAAAAATGGCCTTGTCCATGTGTTTTCAATGCACACCACTGCTGCTATAACCATCAACGAGAATGCAGATCCAGCTGTTGAAACAGATATTTTAAACACCATCAATAAAGTGATACCCTGGGATGATCATTTCAAACACATGGAAGGTAATTCTGCCGCACACATAAAAGTCAGCCTGTTTGGCCCTTCAGAAACCATTGTTTTGGAAAAAGGCTCACTTGTGCTTGGCACATGGCAGGGTATTTACTTTTGTGAGTTTGACGGACCGAGAAATCGACGGGTGAGCATAAAAATTATCTCAGATTAATCAAAGGTGTATCCTGTCTGCGATGTCTCGGCCTGATACTAATTTAAATCCTCATTGGGATTTTTAGTTCCTGGAATTTTGAATACAGGCACCCCTTCTTTTTCAAGAACCTTATCTTCTTCTTTTGTAGTGGTGCCTTTTATATTTCTGTACTCTTCTGTCCCATAATGCATTTTTAATGCTTGTTTTGTGAAGTTATTACCCACGTCTTCAAAATTTTTTTCAACATATTCAGCTACTTTATCATTTAATTCATCCATGGCTTCCTGTCTTGCCTGCAAAGCATTCTGGGTGATACTATGGGAAGATTTTTTAATGGCAATGGGGTGAAGTTTCTGAACAACAGATGCTGATCCGCATACTGGGCATGTTAATATGCCCTGTTCCTGCTGCTTCTCAAGATCATCCTTGTCTTCGAACCAACCTTCGAAGGTATGACCGTTTAGACATTCAAGGTCAAATACAATCATTTTAAATAATTCGGTCTACTCCTGTGGCGATGTTATAACAACAATCTCCCATTTTTTCATAATTTGAAACAAGGGCAATAAAGAAAACACCAACTTCCACCTGGCATTTTCCATCCCGTAACCTTTCAATATGTTGAAATCTCATATTTTCCCGCATCTGGTCAATTAAATCTTCATGAGCCAATGCCTTCTGATAAAACCCTTCGGTTTTTTCATGTAATTCTTTAATGATTAAAACTAAGAATTTGTCTAATTGTTCGGATATGGTCTCAAGGTCTTGTTTGGCACTTTCAGTAAATGTATACTTATTATCATATATTTTTTCAAGAATTTTTGAGACATTTTCTATACCGTCACCCAGTCTTTCTATATTGTTGGTAATCCTCATCAATTCTGATATCTCTCTGGCCTCGGGTTCGTTCAGATCGCCTTGATAAATAGTTGTCAGATACTTGATAATGATTTTTTGGCATTCATCAAGATGTTCTTCTATGGCATCTCTTTCCCCTAATATGTCATCATCCCTGACAAGAAGACATGTTGATATCTTCCTGACATTCATATGAACAAATTTGATGTTTTTTATGATTTCACCCTTGACTTTGGCAAGTGCACCAATGGGCGAATCAATATATCCTGAATCAAATTCAGGCAGTACGTATCTTTCTTTTGACTTCACAGGATTAGGAGATATTAAGATGGTCAATTGAACCAGCTTGGGAAGAAAAACCAAAAACACCATTGCGTTAATAATATTAAAAATCGTATGGCCATTGGCAATATATCTGGCCACGTTCACATATTCACCATTTGTCGTAAGGGTCACTGATCCCGCGCCTAATTTTAAAGTGATGATTTCGACAATATCAACAAACCAGGGGAAAATCAGGAGAATAATACCCACCCCGGCGACATTGAAAATGGTATGGGCGTTTGCCGTTTTATGGGCTTCTGCATTGTTAGAGCCTAAAGTGGATAATTGGGCAGTCACTGTCGTACCTATATTTTCCCCTAGGACCAGAGCAAGAGCGGTGGGAAAAGTCAAAAGTCCTGATGTGGCTAGGGTCATTGTTAAACCCACCGTTGCAGAGGAAGATTGAACCGCAACAGTTAAAACTGTTCCCATGAAGACACAAAGAAGAATTCCGCTGACGCTTTCCGTACTGAAAGTGGTAAAAAATTCGATAAACTGTGGATCGGATTTGATGGGTGAAAGACCATGCTTCATGACGGTCATCCCATAAAAAAGCAGACCAAACCCCAGTATTATATCCCCGATATGCCGATAAGTTCTTTTTTTTGAAAAATATTTAAGACCAACACCAATGGCAATGGCTGGAAGAGCAAGTTTTGTTAATTTAAAAGCGATCATCTGGCCGGTAATAGTGGTTCCAATATTGGCACCGATGATGACACCCACTGCCTGCTCAAATGCCATGATGCCTGCACTCACAAATCCGATCAGCATGACTGTTGTAGCTGATGAAGATTGGATAGCCGCTGTAACACCTGCTCCTGTAACGCACCCCATAACCCGGTTGGAAGAAATGGCTTCCAGAATCTGCCTGATTTTCTGCCCGGCTGTTGCTTGAAGGCCCTCTGTCATCATTTTCATTCCAAGGATGAAAAGACCCAGACCGCCAAGCGTTTGAATCATTATTCCCGTTATATTCATTTTTCTCCCGTAATATGTAGCGCCGATACTGTTTTTTTAAATAAAATTAAAAAATTCAGATGCGATCATATAATAAATCTATAGATTTTTCAATTGCGAAATGCGCTTTAAATCAAGGTTGGAATTTACGCACGGAAAAAGCGTATTGTTTGTAAAAACAGGGTGTTCGGAAAGTGTATACTTTGAATTTTGGACGGCGGTTTCCCACATGGGTGTATGGGGAATCGGCGTATAATAGGCAAGAACAGGCTGAATACCGGCCTGTTTTACAATCTGCATGGACGTTTGCACTTCATCAAGATTCTGACCGGGTAATCCGCACAATAAATATGCGCCTATCTGGTCTTTTTTGAAGCCTGCTGTTTTTAGATTTTCAGCGGCTTTAAAGAATTCGTTTTCCCGGACTTTGACATCATGGCTCCGATCATTTGAAAAATCAGTTGTTTCAAGACCCAGCCGTATGGTTTTAAATCCTGCCTTAAACATCAACCGGGCGGCTTTTTTTGAAATAGCATTTATATGAAGGGCATTGGGCGTGTGAAAATGGATATCCATCTTGGATGCGATTATCTTTTCAAACAATGGAAAAGCGCAACGGGTTGCATTCAACAGCAGGGCATCATCGTAAAAAGCAAAGTTTTTAACCCTATGGTGCTTATGCCAATGGTCTATTTCGGCAAACACATTTTCAAATGACCTTTGGCGCAGTCCAGGTTCAAGATATGAGGAAGCGCAATATACGCATGAAAAAGGACATCCCCGTGAGGTTAAAATAGGCGCGTAGGCAATTTTACGCTGAAGATCAAGGGCTGGAAAGGGCAAGTCATCCAGATTACCGGATAAACCGTGGTCATCCAGATCAAATGAGGTAAAGGTTTTTATGACGTTTTTTAAGTGAGGTTCGGCCGGGCCTTTTATCACAAGATCTGCAAGGGTACTTTGCCTGGCATGTTCAAAATTAAGGCTTGCATAAATTCCTCCGAGAACAAGGGGTACATCCGGCAGGACGTCTTTAACCCTTTGAATGGTTTCCTTAACGCCCGTTGCCCAGTATGTCATCAGGGAGGTGACAAAAATAAGGTCTGGTTTTTTTATTTGCTTTAAATCCCGGGCAAACCAATGTGGTTTTATACCGTACCGGGAATATTTTTTGTCAATGTGTTCAAGACCGGCAGGCAGATCAATTTGAGTTTTTCGAAATGGCCCGCGGCCATCCCAGAGCACTTTGGCCGGCTTTGGCTCTTTCGGGTGGAAGCGGTCAAGGCAGTCTATAAAGCTTACCTTTAAGCCCCTGTCACGCAAAATAGCTGCAATGGAAAAAAGGCCCAAGGGTTTTGCCCAGAAATCATAGGCTGCAAAATCATGTATCCACGGATTTATACACAGGATATGGGGTGAATCAGTCTTCAAAATATTTCATGGATGTTTTTTTAAGTTCCTGCCTGCTGAACAAAAGTTCATACTCATTTTCCCCAACAGCTTTTGAAATCTTTTTAACTATTGCATAACATTCATCCTCATCAGATGCATGAACCATGGTATAAAGATTATATTTCCATCCAGGAGCGGGATTTCTCCTATAACAATGGGTGATTTCCTGAAATGTGGCCATTATATTGCCGGTTTTTTCCACATTTTCTTCAGCAACCTTCCAGGCCACCATGGCATTGGCCTTAAAACCTGATTTCTGATGTTTCAATGTAGCGCCAAACCGCCGTATCATTCCTCTTTTGTTTAGATCCTTTAAGACACTTAAAAAATTTTCTTCTGAAATTCCAATTTGCTTGGCCATTTCAAGGAATGGGCGTTTAACAACGGGAATGTCGGTTTGCAATAATGCAATTATTTTTTTTTCTAAATTTGTCAACATATGACGTATCTTTGTTCTTTATAGTGTTAATATTAAGAATAATGTGGAACTTTTTTCAGGGCATTGTCAAGATCTTGTTTCAAATCATTCACACCTTCAAGTCCAACGGATAATCTTAAAAGGGCGTCTGAAACCCCGATTCTCTGTCTTTCTTTGGCTGACATTTTTGCATGTGAAGTAATGCTTGGGGGGCATATGGTGGACTCCACTCCACCCAGGCTCACGGCGGGGCTTATGATCTTTAATTCATTAATAAAAATATGGGGATCTTTATTTTTGATCTCAAAAGACAGCATGGCACCGAATCCTGTCATCTGGCGCTTTGCAATTTCATATCCCTCAGTGCTTTTAAGCCCGGGATAATTTACTTTTGCAATATCAGGGTGACGTTCCAGAAACTCAGCCACTCCCATGGCATTTTCAGTCTGTGTATTTACTCTCAAAACAAGTGTTTTCATGCTCCTTTCTAAAAGATAGCACATCCTGGGATCAAGGCTTGGGCCCAATACTCTGGCAAGGTTTAAAATCCTGTCCATTTTTTCTTTGGAACTAACAGCCATTCCACAGCACAAATCAGAATGACCACCAAGGTATTTGGTTCCGCTGTGAACCACAATATCAATTCCTAAGTCCAGGGGGGTCTGGTTCACAGGGCTTGCAAAGGTATTGTCAATAATGGTTGTAATCTTGTTTTTTTTTGCAAAACGGGCAATCTTATCAATATCAACCACTGCCAGTAGGGGATTGGTGGGAGATTCAATAACAATCACCTTTGTTTGAGGTGTTACCCCTTTAATCACATCATCAGCAAAGGTATTTGTAAAAGTATAATCAATATTGAAATGGGAAAACCATTGGGTTGCAAAATGATGGGTACCTCCATATAGGGCATCAAGCATGACAACGTGGTCACCCGCTCCTGCAAAGGCAAGGATGGAAGTTGACATGGCGCCCATACCAGAGCTGAACACAAGCCCTTTTTCTCCATGCTCCAGAGCAGCTATTTTTTGTCCAACCGCATCCTGATTGGGGGTATTAAAATACCTGGGATAAAAAGCACCCTCCCTGTTGATGTAATTATTGGCAGATGAAGTATAAACAGGGGTGTTCACCCCGCCTGTATTCTCATCTCTCAAGGTTCCCTTATGAATGGCAATCGTATGGTTTTTCATTATACACCTTTATCGTTTTCTCATTAGACATTTCCAGCATCGTGCCGGGTTTTCCCGCCTGGAATCAAATCTTGCTGAAACCAGATATAAAATTTCAAAATAAGGTTCAACTGCTTTTATAATATTCAGGGCAGATCGTGTAGGCGGTCCTTCATTTCTTGGTTCATCATCTGCGTTGCCTATAAAACTGAGCCATAACCCCTTTTTTTTGAGATGAAAGTTAACATTCTTTGCAAATGTATTCCTGTCATTTTGTGTGTCGAATGAATGGAAGCATCCTCTGTCAAATATGAATTCAAAATCAGAAGACCCGACATTTGGCTCCAGGAAATCTTGCACAGAAAACTGAACCTCGACCTTTTCTTTACGGGATTTTTTTTTGGCTTTTTCAATGGCCAAAGGTGAAAAATCAACCCCTGTAACATCAAAGCCGTTCTGAGCAAGCCAGATGGCATTGCTACCTGTACCACATCCAATATCAAGGGCCTTACAGGGCGTTATGTTTTCCTTTTTTACAACATCAATCAAATTTGAATCCGGTCTTTCAAGTTCCCAGGGAGTGACACCTGTTTTATATCTTTCATTATATGTTTCTTTTTTGGTCATTTAGATCTATTTATATTTTAAATAAAGGTTATCAACCAGAATATCTTTTCAGGTGTAAACACATTATTTTTTGTCCGGGAACAAAGACATGATGTCTTTTTCCGTTGCCTGGCAGACGCCTCTTTCCGTAATAAACCCTGTAACAAGTCGTGCCGGTGTAACGTCAAAGGCATGGTTGGCAGCCATGCTAGTCTCAGGTGGAACCAGGACGTTTTCAATTTTTCCATGGCAAAGACCCTGGATATACCTGATTTCGTCAGGATCTCTTTCTTCTATGGGAATATCGGCAATTCCATCTGTAATATCCCAATCAAAGGTGCTTGAAGGTAAAGCAACATAAAAGGGAATATGGTTATCCTTGGCTGCCAGTGCTTTTAAATACGTCCCTACTTTATTGGCCACATCTCCGGCCCTCGTGGTTCTGTCCGTACCCACAATAACCAGATCCACCATGCCATGCTGCATCAGATGCCCTCCGGCATTGTCTGTGATCACGGTATGATTCACCCCGTGTTTGCCCAGTTCCCACGCTGTTAATCGGGAACCCTGATTCAAAGGTCTTGTCTCATCCACCCAGACATGGACATCAATATCGTTGTCAAATGCAGTATAAATGGGGGCAGTAGCGGTCCCATATTCGATGCAGGCCAGCCACCCGGCATTACAATGGGTAAGGATATTGACTGGTCCGTCATTTTTCTGTTTGCTGATGGCTTTTATAATGGGCAGGCCAAATGAGCCAATTTTCTCACAATTGACAGCTTCTTCTTCTACAATTACCAGGGCTTCATCAAGGGCGGCTTCAACTCTTTTTTCATAGTTTTCATATTTTAATGCGGCCAAAAGAACACGATCAACTCCCCAGACAAGATTCATGGCCGTTGGTCTGGCATCCTTAAGTCTATTACATTCCGACAAAAGGTAATCGTTGTCCGATTTTTTATTATTCTCCTGAACAAGACTGATAAAGACACCCAGAGCCCCTGTTGCACCGATCAGAGGGGCACCTCTTACAACCATTTCTTTTATGGCGTGAATCGTATCATCCACTGTGGCTAAATTTTTTATGGTCAATTTATGGGGGAGAAATCTCTGGTCAATCGCTTGAACAAGCTTTGACGCCTCATCATACCAGATTGGCCGCATACTTTTTCCATCCACTTTCATATCATTTTCTCCCGGATAATTAAAAACTATTAATAAAATTTTCAGCTTCGTTTATGGATACATTCATATCCATGATAAGTTTTTCCACATCTTTTTCAATGGAAACTATTTCTGAACTTAACGATCCCACAGCCTTTGCATTCAGGTTGTGTTTGAGATAAAGAACATAATCTTTGAGTTTACTTAGTACAGGATACATCCCTTTTGTTGATTTATTCATTATGGCTTCAAGTTTTTGATATTTTATTTTTGAATCTCGAAGCGATTTTTTACTGCTGTTTTTAAGCTTGGCATCATTGATCAGTATGATCTCGGCTTTCCATTCTTTGAACAGATCAAAAGCCACCTCCTCCACATTGTTGATGCGTCTCTCAATTTGCTTGGCTCTTGAATCACAATCATTATAGCTGTTTTTGAGTTTATCATAAAAGGATTCAAGGTCCCCCCCCTCAAAGGCATAGAGTTCTTTAATCCTTGTTAATGCATCCTTGAACTCTTCCTGGGCGTTTTCCTGACTTTTTTGTACGTCTTCAACATTATCAACCAGAATATGTCTTTTTTCTTTGCCGAATTTTTCCATGGCTGAATAATAAACCGTGTTGCAGCCGGATATAAAAAGTAAAAAAACTGAAAAAATGGTTAGTTTTGTGATGGTTTTAATCATTTTCGTACACATAAAGTTTGTCACTTTCATTTAGTATGGTTATTGATTATCCAATCTAAAAATGTCTTATACCAAAAGTTTGAGGTTTTATTAATCCTTTTCTTTGACAAGATACAAGTGATTGGGCTTTTGTTTGTAAAATGTTCAGATTTAAGATCAGGTCCAAACAAAAATAATCTACCCGGTCATCTTATCAAAAAAAGTTGTTTGTATTTTTTGAAAATTGTCTTGTATATAATCCTTCGATCTTTTGCTATACTTCATTAATAATTATACGTTTTACCTGGCCAATTTATTCGTAAAAAATTGACCCTATAATTAGGAGGTAATATGAATTCTGAAAAAATATTTATTGAGGCGCTGCAATATGAAATAAAGATTCGTGATTTATATGTTTCAGC
The DNA here is from genome assembly GCA_964455805.1 of uncultured Desulfobacula sp. Lineage (GTDB taxonomy): Bacteria > Desulfobacterota > Desulfobacteria > Desulfobacterales > Desulfobacteraceae > Desulfobacula. The sequence continues at coordinate 81,914 of CAYVZG010000005.1, read as the reverse complement.
ACAGGATATTGTGGATGATGAAAAAGGACAAAAAATTTTCAAAACCCTGGCTGATGATGAGCAGTCCCATGTTGATTTTTTAGAATACAGCCTTGGCATTTTAAAAGACCGGGGTCAGATAGATATAACAAAACTTGACATGTCCTTTCCCTCAAAGGAAATTTTTGAGGATGAGATTGAAAAAATGAGGGAAAAGATTCCCGATAGAATCCTTGGTGATGTCAAGCGGGTTTTAAACGCTGCACTGAAACTTGAAATTGAAACAAGCCAATTTTATCAGGATGCCCATGACAAAACAAATGGTCCCATCAAAGAAATTTTTAAAAAACTTCTGGAAATAGAGCGACGGCATGAAGATGTTGTCCAGATGGAACTGGACCATGCATCAAACAATGGATACTGGTTTGATTTTATGGAAATAGATATGGAGCATGGCTGATATTTGTTTGAAACAAATTCATGCATATCCATTAATAGAATTCCAATTATAGTAAAACCCTTGTTTTTTTATTGCTTTCCATTTGGATGGCAGTTACAAAATAAACCATAATTCAATCTGACCAGACCATTAAAGGGGGGACCATGGATCATCATATCAAATCTGCTATTCCTGATTTTTTAAACATTTTAGGCCTGACCGAAGAACCCATGGGAATGTTTTTTACGGATGCAAAACCGGACAAGGGATATTCTCCCAAACCCATGGATCTGCCGACCCGTGAGAAGGAAGAAAAAAATCAGGTTAACTGGCCGGATATATTTGAGCATTTTTCCTGTGTCATTGGCAATATATGGCTTGCAAGAAAAAAGAAAACATCTGCCTATTTTTCTTCAAAGCAATTTGGCTGCCCCGGAGGCGCCTTCTGGCTTGGATTCAATAAACCCCAGGCTGAAACCATAATTAACTACGTGTCTTCAGGAGTCCCCGGCAGAATGGAGGGTGAACATTATTGTGATTCACCGGATAATTTGCGACAGATTTTTGAATATGTTGATCCGGTTCCCGCTGCAAAGGAGTATTGTGTTTTTAAGCCTTTAAATCAGTTTACCATAGACGAAACGCCGCTATTGGTTTCCTTTTTTACACGTCCCGAATCCTTAAACGGACTTCATCAGCTTGCGGCCTTTGTTACAAATGATCCTGAAGTGGTGGCATCACCCTGGAGTGCTGCCTGCGGAAGCCTGGCTGTCTGGCCGCTGCATTATCTTGAAAAAGGCCAGTCAAGAGCTGTTGTCGGTGGATGGGACCCCTCTGCCCGGAAATTTTTCAAAACTGATGAACTGTCTTTTACCATCCCTTTTGAAATGTTTGCCCAGATGTTAGGACGGTATCAAGAGTCTTTTTTAAAGACCAAAACCTGGGAAAATGTTCATAAAAAGATAAATAAAAGTAAAAAAGTCTGGAATGAAATATAGAAAGCTCAATTCAGATCAGAGAGGATTTCCCATAAAATGCTATTAATTGAAACAAAAGATCATGTTGCTATATTAACTATTAATTATCCTGAAAAAAGAAACGCACTTACCCCTGACCTGCTTCTGGATCTCAACAAAACCATGGAAGGATTTTCAAAAAACGACGATGTGAGATGTTTGGTAATAAAGGGTTCTGGTAATAAAGTGTTTTCTTCAGGGTTTGATATCAGTGCTATCCCGGTAGCCCCGTTGTCCGGCAGCAGGCAAGAAACGCCTGCCATCTTGCTAAAAACCTTTGAAACCATAAAAAGCTTTCCATACCCGACCATTGCCATGCTTAATGGGCACGCGTTTGGTGCCGGGTTTAATCTTTGCGCCTGCTGTGATATCAGGATTGCAGCAGATGATATCAAACTCAGGATGCCACCGGCCAGGCTCGGCGTGGCATACCACCCGGAAGGCATCCAGCAGTTTATTGAAGCCTTCGGCATCGCCAGGACAAAAGAGATTTTTTTTACCGCCCATACTTTTATTGGTAAAGAGATTTTTCATAAAGGGCTTGCAGACTATATGATTGATAGACAGGATCTTGAAGAATTCACCTATACCTATGCAAAAAAAATCACACAAAACGCACCGCTTTCGTTAAAGGGAATTAAAAAAATTATTACCATGTTTGAAAAAGACATGGCGTTGAACCAGAATAATTTAGACAAAGCAGATCAATTGCTGCAAAAATGTTTTCAAAGCGATGATTTAAAAGAGGGTCAGGCAGCTTTCCTGGAAAAAAGAACGCCAGAATTTACAGGTAAATAAAAAAAGGGCAAACTATCTGCTTGCCCTTTTGGTAAAATTTATACCGGTGTCAGAATTTTCTTAGGTGTGACCTCCAGGTTATTGTGATTTTTGGATTTAATCTACCAAAACCGTTTCAAGTTGTTTGATCATAAATTTCATCTCCGCTTCATTGATGATCAAAGGAGGGGAAATCCTTATGGTATGACCATGACTGTCATTGACGATTAATCCCAGTTTCAACAGTTTTCTGCAAAATGTCATGGCATTCTTTTTTTTGACTTCGATCCCTATGAAAAGCCCTTTTCCCCGTACCTCTTTAACATGAACAGATTTTTTGGCAATGGCTTTGATTTTATTAATCAAAAACCGCCCTTTTTTAGCCGATTGCTCTGCCAGATTTTCTTCTTCAAAAACTTTTAGGGCGGCTGTACCTGCTACACATGCAAGCGGGTATCCGCCAAAGGTTGATCCGTCTGATCCCTTTGAAAATACCATGTCCATGATTTTTGCATTGGTGATAAAAACAGAAAGAGGAATAAGGCCTCCTGAAAGCGCTTTGCCAAGAATCACGCCATCGGGAACAATATTATCGTGCTCAAAACAGAATTTTTTGCCGGTTCTTCCCATGCCCACCTGTATTTCATCACAAACCAAAAGCAGATCGTTTTCATCACAAATTTTTCTAAGTCCCTTAAGAAATCCTTTAGGGGGAATTTTCATTCCACCTTCACCTTGCATGGGCTCCACCAGAATACCGCAAGTGTTTTTATTGATAGCATTTTTTACCTGTTCAAGGTTGCCAAATTCCACAGATACAAATCCAGGGGTTAAAGGGCCAAACCCCTTCCTGTATTTTCCACTTGATGAAAACGAAACAACAGAGATGGTTCTGCCATGAAAATTTTCGTTAAAGACAATGATTTCTTGTTTTCCGTCTGCAATATTCTTATGTTTGAATCCAAAATACCGCATGGCTTTCACTGCTGTTTCAACCGATTCCACACCACCGTTTTTAGGAAGCACCTTATTGCCGTAATTGCCAAATCGCTGCCCCATTTGGGGTGCAAATTTTGCCGCTTCCGAAAGAAAAATTCCCAATGGATCTGTGAACACAACGTTGGAAAGTACAGAGGCATAGTTTCCTATTAGCGCATCCATGACAGCATTGGTGATGGTGGGATGGTGATGCCCTGGATTCGCGGCAGAGTAGGCCGCAAGGCAGTCCAGATATTTATTGCCTTTTTCATCTGTCAGCCAGCAGCCTTTTGCATGTCTGACAACAAGGTTAATCCTGTTATAATGATGGGCACCATAGTCTTCTTCCAGATTAAAAATGGCATTGTCATTTTCATTGGAAAATCCGCTGAAATAATGAATTTTTCTCATGGCAGTCATGGTACACCTCTCTTAGTTATCTTCTTTTATAATTTTATAAATTCTTTTTTCGTCGGCTGTGGGCTCTATCTGCTGGTCCAATATTTTTTCTAAAAAACAATGGTAAAAATCATGGCGCAGACTGTCCCGGTTGGCCACGATAAACCATTGATTCCGTGTCCAGTTGATAGGTGAACTATCCTCTTTGTCTGTTTCAAATATTCCCACAAGGGCTTCTCTCTTATCAGTGATGACTTCAATGGAGCGTCCCCCAATGGTTTTTTGTAAATGTTCATGGTCCGGGTGCATCACCTGAATGTCGAATTTTTTGGCTGTCTTTCCCATTGCAATATAGCGGATGTTAACCCCTCTTTTATCTGCCTGAGTTAAATATTTATCCAGGCGGTGGTAGGCTTTGGGAAATAATCTGACATAGATTTCGTTATCCGCATTTCTTATCATTTCAATGGCTTTTTCCATGACATTTTCATATCCGGTGATTGTCCAGACAAATTCAAAATCATCTGTTTGGGATGCTGCGGCAATCTGGTCTTCAAATGCTTTTATATTATGATCAAAATTTCTTTTCAGCCTTCTAATAAGCTCATCTGCAGGCAGCGGGGCGAATTGACCGGCGTTCACCTCTATCACATATCCTTTGGAAATCAGGTTTCGTATCACATCATAAATTCTTGATCTGGCAATACCTGAAATTTTACTCAATTGGGAACCATTTGCCGGATGATTACTGACAAGAGCCATATAGCAGGCGGCTTCATATTGTGAAAACCCCAGTTCTTTTAAATTGGAATCTGTATTCATCGATCTCTCCGATAAGTTGCTACCTAAATAGCAACATAAGGTTAAATCAAGAGATTGTCAATAATTAAATTCCGGCGCCCCATTAAAATGACAAAAAAATTATCTCTTTGACACCGGGTTTTGAATCAGGTAAATATTTATATAAATGAATGTCTTTAAACTTACCCCAAACAGGAGATAATAAATGGCAGGCCTCAATAAAGTAATGCTGATTGGAAGATTGGGAAGAGACCCTGAAATCAGGTATTCCCAGCAAGGTTTGGCAGTGGTGAATTTCTCCATTGCCACAAGCGAACAATGGACAGACAAAAACACGGGAGACCGTCAGGAAAGAACAGAATGGCATAATATTGTCGTATTTGGAAAACAAGCAGAAACCTGCGAAAAATACTTGTCAAAAGGCAGCCAGATATATGTTGAAGGGCGGCTGCAAACAAGCAATTATGAAAAAGAAGGCCAAACCCATTACATGACAAAAATTGTCGTATCTAATTTTCAATTTCTTGGAGGCAAACAGGATAACCAGGGCGGCGGCAGCCAATATCAGGGTGGAGGAGGATATCAGAGATCAGATTCCGGGCCCGGCAACCAGCAGTACCAGGGCAATTCATCCCCCGGCAGAACCAATGGTCAGGCACCCATTCCAGATGATGATATCCCGTTTTAATTTTTAAGACCAAAAAAAACCGCGATATAAACAAAAAAAGTTCATATCGCGGTTTTTTTTAAACTTGCTGGTTCAAATATCAGTTAAGCTGCTCTCTCATGGAGATATCATGCTTTCTTTCCTGGAGCGTTTTTTTAGGGGCGTTTTTAGACTGTTCGTTCAAATGGCTTAAAACACAAATTTTCTTTAATTTTTCAATATTGTTTTCCAGTTTTTGCCTTTCTGATTCAGGCAAACCTGAAATGCAACTATTATAAGTTTTCTGGCTTTTAACTTTAGCTTTGAACGCCTGGTGCCTTCTCAGTGCTTTGTCTTTCATATGCGGGCTCCTTTATAATAGTAAAAAAAATTGTATAGAAAATTGTTTTCTACATGACTAAAGAATAATCATTTTAAACAGACCTGGCAAGCCCAAATCATTACCAGATCAGTCTCGTGGGTTCTCTTTCCGCCACTGTCGGGGGCTTTTATATAAATGACCCTGCTTCCACATTCCTTTACCTGTTTTTCTTGCCTTGTTCTCTACTTTGAAATAGGTATGCGAATCAAGTTTTTTTGGCCGCCTTCCCTTATAAACTTCAGCCAGCCCCGCTTTTATCATTTCCAAATTTATATTTTTATTATTCGAAAAAACTTCTGCCAATTGTCTGTTATACGCGTCTGTACCATAAGTCTTAATCGTTACTGTTTTATTGTCCAGTAACGAAATCAAATATTGTTTTGCTTTTTTGCTAAATGGTTGACTTTTCAGGTTATTAAATCCAAATTCAGGGCAATCAATTCCCACAAGCCTGATTTTAAATATCAGATCAAACCCTTTGATCTTTATGGTATCACCGTCAAAAATTTTAACCACCTTAAACTGCCGGACCTTATTTTTTGGGGACAGCAGTTTTTTAAAAAAGACCCGGTCTTCATTTTGTTCTTTAACCTCTTTATTTTTGGGTGATGAAACATTGGAAAAATGTTTGGTTCCGTTCTCATCAATCCAGAAATAAATATTTCCAAAAAGAAAAAAACTTAAAAAAAGGGCAAGGCAAATGTGAAAAAATAATTTCATTGTATAAAAAAATTACCACATAAAATTAAATTTGTCTTGTAAAGCATTATATTGTAATGTGAATTTAGTTTTTAATATCAAATATAATTGATGATTGAAATAAAAAAGCAATTATAAGAATATTATACAAACCATATTCACTTGACTTTAAAAGATCTTACATGACTACAAAACCGACTTATAAAGAGTTAATAAAAAGAGTTCAGGAATTGGAGAGCATTGCATTTGAACAAAAGCAGGTGAAAGAAAAATTATTGGAAGAAAAGCATTTCAGTCAAACATTGCTTCAAGCTGCTCCTGTCCTGTTTGTTGCGATTAATGCCAAAGGCAAAACAATTATGATCAACAAAATCATGCTTGATACCCTTGGATACAAACATGATGAAGTTATTGGAAAAAATTATATCACCACTTTCGTTCCAAATAGAGATCGTAAAAAATTGTCCAAAGTTTTTGATAAACTGATTCGATTTAATGAGCCAACTTTGAATGAAAACTATATCACAACCAAGGATGGCAAGGAACTTTTAATTGAGTGGCATGGAAGATCTGTTTTTAATAAGCAGGGTGAATTTAATTTTTTCTTTGGCTTTGGTATAGATATAACCGAGCGAAAAAAAACGGTGAATGCACTGAAAAAGAGCGAAGTAAAGTTTCGTAACCTATACAATAATGCTCAAGTCGGATTGGCACGAACAAGCATGAGAACCGGAAAAGTCTTAACCTGCAATGACAAAATGGCACAAATTTTTAACTATGAAAACACAGATGAATTTATCAATGATTATATTTTTTCTGAGAATTATGTGGACCCTAAGGTCAGAGAGTTGATGGTAAATAAGGTTAAAAAATTTCAATTGGTAAATAATGTGGAAGCAGAGTTTTATGGAAAAGATAAATCCAAAGTCTGGGCACGTTTTGATACAAGGTTCTATCCTGACAAAGGATACATGGAAGATGTTGTAGTGGATATCACGGAACGCAGGATAGGGGAGAACGCGTTGCGTGAAAGCGAGAAACGTTTCAGAGATCTTACTGAAATGCTGCCTGAAGCCGTGTTTGAAACCAATGCTGAAATGATTCTGACCTATGTTAACAAGCAGGCACTTTCTCTTTTTGGATACACAAAAGAGGATTTTAAAAAAAAATTAAACTGTCTTGATATGCTTGCTCCTAAAGAAAGGGAAAGGGCCACAAAAAATATTGCAAAAAGAATCCATTCAAAAGAACCAGGAAAGAACGAATATATTGGTTTGAGAAAGGACGGTTCAACTTTTCCGGTCCTTTTGCATGCGAGTCCCATTATGGATCAAGGTGTTTTTAAAGGTTTCAGAGGCATTATTATAGATATTAATGAAATTAAAGTAATGGAGGAAAAAATACAGCAGGCCCAGAAGATGGAATCCATAGGTACGCTTGCAGGAGGCATTGCCCATGATTTTAACAATATTCTTTTTCCTATTTTGGGTTATACGGAGATGCTTTTACAGGATGTTCCTGCGAAAAGTCCTTTGCAAAACAGCCTGAACGGAATTTATATCAGCGCCTTAAGGGCCAAAGACCTGGTAAAACAGATTCTTACATTTTCCCGTCAGGAAAGAAATGAATTAAAATTAATAAGGGTGCAGCAAATTATCAAGGAAGCCCTGAAACTGATCAGATCTTCAATTTCAAAATCGATTAAAATTAAAATGGATATACAGGCTGACTGTGGCGCAATCAAAGCTGATCCCACACAGATTCATCAGATTGTAATGAATTTAACAACGAATGCGTATCATGCCATGGAAAAAACAGGAGGACAATTAAGCGTTAGCCTGAAAGAGATTAAACTTGGCAAAAATGATGTATTAAACCCGGATATGATACCAGGACGCTATGCCTGCCTGACAATAACAGATACAGGCATAGGTATGGATAAAGAATTAACACAGAAAATCTTTGATCCATTTTTTACAACAAAGGAAAAAGGCAAAGGCACGGGAATGGGACTTTCTGTGGTGCACGGAATAGTTATTAGTATGAATGGAGCCATTCAGGTGGACAGCCGGCCTGGAAAAGGAACTCAATTTGATGTGTATTTACCAGTGAAAAAGGAGCTTTTACCTGAAAAAAAATTTATAAAATCAGCCAAAAGTATTAAGGGCGGTATTGAAAGAGTCCTTCTTGTTGATGATGATGAAAGTATCATTATCATGGAAAAAAGGGTATTGGAACGTTTGGGGTATAAAGTCACTTCGTATATTGACAGCCTTGAAGCCCTTGAAGCTTTCCGCGACGGCCCGGACAAGTTTGATCTGGTAATCACCGATATGGACATGCCAAATATGCCTGGAGATATATTATCCACTGAACTCATTAAAATACGCCCTGACATTTCCATTTTGATTTGTACGGGATTCAGCGAAACCATGTCTGAAGAAAAAGCAGCCTCTCTGGGTATTAAAGGTTTTTTAATGAAGCCCATGGTGATGATGGATCTTGCTCAGAAGATACGGGAAGTGTTGTAATAGTAAAGTTAATCTAAATAAAAAAGGTCCTCTGACCTGTAAATCATTCTGTGTACCAGCCGTTTTTTTTGGTTTGTAGACGATGATGCTGAAAGATTTGAATTTCATATCCGGTAAAAACAGGATTCAAACCCATCTGCCACACGACCGGTTTCGTCTGTATGCCATTTGTACGGAATAAATTTCACACGGTTGTGAACAAATTTGCATATTCTTAACTAAGTTTCATTTAATTTAAAAACCCGACTTAAAAATTTTTAATCTGCAAAAGGGGTATTAAAAGCGATTATTTTACCCATTCCAGAATATTTAAATTTTTCAAATAATAGCTTAAGGTATGAGTTTTGCTTGCTATTTTATAATTGGGAATGAACCGCTTTAGTATTTTTTAAAAGAAAGGATTAAGTTAACATGAAAAAAAACAACGGGATATTGGATAATGATGGCAGGCGAATAGTAAAGGACCGGCGGATATTTTCATATACCGAGTATGCCCCAGAAAGGAGATTTGGAGAAGAACGGAGATCTTGTCTTGATAGACGTTGCAAGGCAAGATAGGTATATTTCACAAAATTAAATTTAAGCTTTAAATGGCCAGGGGCGATTGTTACCTGATAATTCTACAACAGATTGAACTGCAGATAGCAATGACAGATTTTATTTATAGAGCCTTTCAAAGAGAATCATACCCTTCTTCTTTTAAAAGTGCTTCATACCAGACAGCAAATTCAAACATCCCCCTTATTTTTTCTTCATTATTGATGATCCCAAAACACATTTCCAAGGCACCCTGCGCATAAGTATTAGAATATTCATCATGATCAGCCTGGCTTAAAAACTCCCGGATAAGCACCTGGCTTGTTCGTTTGGTTTTATCTTTTCTTATATCAATGGGATCTTTGGGCTCCTGAAAGGGGTTCCAGTCTTCATAACCTTTTTTAAGAATCTGCTTTTGCCCTCTTTTGCCCATGGCATCAAAAATGGCTTTTTTCTTTTCTTTAATTTGTTTGGGGGTAAACTTATCCATCTTTTTTAACTCCAAGGTAGTCTTCATTAAATTGTGTCACCAATGCCATGGAGACGGGAATTAACATTTCATGCATTTTAATATTATGGGATTTTATATCCTTTATCAATTGGGCTGAAAGAAGCTGGAGCTGGGTGTAAATTTTATCCATATTCAATGTTGGGTAGGGCTGCCCCTGAATAAAGTTTGTCCTACCGCAGATATGGCTAACACCGGCGGTGGAGGTGGGAATCCCATAAACTCTGCAGGTAATCGGCCGGTTTTCATATATGACACACAGGTTGTCCTCTCCCAAAAGGGGGCATCTGACTCTTTCCTGGGACATTTTACCGACAATTTCAAGCTCGTTGGATCCTTTTTTTACATTCTTGTATGCATCCCTTTTCATTTTTGTAAGAGCCCGGTCAGTTTTATCAGCAAGTTCCAGAATGTCGTTTTTTGCCTTACCTGAAAATTTACTTAAAAATTTTTCTTTTAAATAAAGGGCTTCTATGAGGGTAAGATCAAAAATGGCATAGCAGCAGTCACTGCACTTTTCTCTGCAGAATACCTCTTTGGGGTATTCTTTTTTTACACGCTCAAACACGGCATCCACAACTTGTACCAATGCTTCATATTTAACAAAGTGTTCTTTTAAATTCATAATGTTTATCCTTATCATTTAATACAGGTCTAAAAAGTAAAAAACGTTATTTGTTTTCAGGCCCATACTATTTACCTATGCAAAAATTATTAAAAATATTATCCAAAATATCCAAAGAAGCTGTTTCTCCGGTAATGGTTCCAAGTGAATCAATACTGTTTTTTAAATCAATAGCCATAGTCTCTTCTTCAATAGGACTATTAAAGGCCGTTTTCACTGCCGTAAGGCTTTCAATGGTCTGTTCTAAGGCAATTTTATGCCTTAAATTAGGTATAACCGATGAGTTTTCCATATCCAGGTCTGCAATAGCGATATCTACAATTTTTTTCTTTAATTTATTGATCCCAATGTTCAAAAGAGCTGATATTTCGATTTTTGGAAAATGTTGGTATTTCCTTGGCAACTCAGGCAGAGGCAGGTTTTTTAAATCAATTTTATTAACAATAAAAATAATTTTTTTGCCAGCCTGATTTTTTATGGGCAGTATTTTTTCCAATTCATTTTCTGAAAATTCGGTTCCCGGCTCTTTCATGAGCAGCACAAGATCAGAGCCTGAAATGTGATCCATGGCTTTTTCAATACCAATGATTTCCACAAGATCATCTGTCTTGTGGATGCCTGCCGTATCTATCATAACAAAGGGTATGCCGTTGATATTTAAGCCTTCTTCAATAGGATCTCTTGTCGTTCCCGGGGTTGTGGTGACAATGGATTTGTCCTGCTCTATTAACCGGTTCATCAGGCTTGATTTTCCAACATTTGGAGCACCACAGATGGCAATGCGTATACCGTCTTTTAAAAAACATGCATCTTCATGATTCTGAATAAAACTTTGGCATTTTTCAAGGGCATGATCGATTATTTTCTGTTCTTTACCAGATGGTACAAAAAGCTCAACATCATCGGGAAAATCTATATTTGCCTCAAGGTGAGACAAAAAGAGAATAAGGCTTTCCCGTAATTCTTGAATCTGGCTTTTTAGTACGCCAAGATTTTGTGAGGAGGCAAATTTCAAAGTTTTTGCTGATTTTGCATTAATAATATCTGCAACAGCTTCTGCCTGGGTCAGGTCAATCCTCTGGTTTAAAAAGGCGCGTTTTGTAAATTCTCCGGGTTGCGAAAGCCTTGCTCCCTGTGAAAGAATTTCATTTAGAATGGTTCGTAAAACGATGGTTCCTGAATGGGCCTGAATTTCCACAACATCCTCTGCAGTGTAGGAGGAAGGTCCTTTCATGGCTATGAGTAAAACCTCATCGAGAATGTCTTTGTCTTTGGTGTCAAAAATATATCCGTGATAAACCCGGTGAGATTCAAAGACAATATGCCCGTCAGGCATATTTTTAGTGTTTGAAAAAATTTTTAATGCGATTTCAAAAGCGTCTGGGCCGGAAATACGTATGACACCAATTCCGCCGCTTCCATAGGGAGTTGCTATTGCGGCAATTGTATCAATCATGATGGTTTATTTTTTTGCACGCCTTTTCCCCCTAAAGGAACTTCTCTTTTTAGGGAAAATAACAAGCCTTCTATAGTATCCGTCACCCATACTCTGTGTCCGGACCTGGTTGTCATCTTTTAAAGCCAGATGGACAATACGCCTGTCCTGGGCGCTCATCTGATTAATGGTTGCAGGGCGGCCCGTTTTTTTGGCTTTGTCAGCCATTTTATACGCCAGGTGTTTAAGATTGGCTTTGCGGGTTTCCATATATCCCTCTATATCCACCTTGACTCTTACACGGGCATCTGTTTTCCGGTTTATAATTTTATCAGTTAAAAACTGCATGGCGTCAAGGGTCTGGCCCTTTCTGCCAATTAAAATGCCGGAATTACCACCTTCTATACTCAAGGTCAACCTATCGGCTTCAGTGCCGGCACTGACCTTGGCATCGTCTGTGATCAAATCTGCCATTTTTTGCAGCGCTTCTTTACCCAGGGCAACCGCTTCTTTTGGTACATCAACGACAAGGGGATTTTCAGAACGTTTTATCTTTTTCTTAGGGGGCTCTTCAAGTCTTGTTTCTTCACCAAAGGCTTCGTCAACAATGGACCTGATTCCTTCCATTTCTGCCTCGGCCTGTGTTTCCAAATCCGGAAGGACAACCCTTATTTTGGCATCTTTTCTACCCACGATTCCAAAAATCCCTGAAGCTCCTTCAGAAATGACATCATATTTTAATTCATTTTTTGAAAGCGTTAATTTTTTACAGGCATTTTTAATAGCGGTATCTATATCCTTACCGCTGAATTCCTGAGTTTGTGGCATATGACCTCCTGCTTACGAAAGTTTCTTTTGAATGTAATACTGCTGTCCCATGGATATGATATTGTTCACAAACATATACAGAACCAATCCTGACGGGAAATTGATAAAAATTACAGTCATAAATATCGGCATTAACATCATCATTTTGGCTTGCATGGGATCGCCTGCCGTAGGACTCATTTTTTGTTGTAAGAAAAAGGATGCACCCATTATCAGGGTCAGCATGGGTATACCATATGGTTCCTGCATCATTGGAATTGAGAAATTAAAATTAAAGAGCCTGTCAGGGGCGGCTAAATCGGATATCCATCCGACAAATGGTGCGTGTCTTAGCTCAATGGCCTGGTAAAGCATCCTGTAAAGCGCAAAGAAAATCGGCATTTGAACCAGCATGGGCAGGCATCCGCTTGCCGGATTGACTTTATAGGTTTTATAAAGCCCCATAATTTCCTGATTCATTTTCTGTTTGTCATCTTTATATTTTTCTCTAATTTTCATCATCAGGGGTTGAACTTTTTTCATTTCGTTCATTGATTTGTAACTCTTTGTTCCCAAGGGCCAGAAAATTAATTTAATTAAAATCGTTAAAAGGATAATAGCAACTCCATAGTTTGGAATAATGCTATAAATCATGTTCATGGTTATCAAAAGCGGCTTGGCAATTATATTAAAAAATCCTAAATTAATTGCATCTTTCAACCTATTATCATAGTTGCCCAATATTTTTAGACTTTTCGGGCCCAAATAAAATATAAAAGAATAGCCCCCCTGTTGACCCGGGTCCAGGCGATCCATTTTCTGGACATAATTGTTTATGACCATGTCATTGGCATAGGAAAGTTTTATACGTGCATCAATTTCGTTTTGCCCATCAATTTTTTTGGGCATGACAGTTGTCATAAAATAACGTTCCGAATATCCAGACCAGTCAATTTTTCCATGAAAGGTGTCTTGATCTTCGATGTCATCGGGGTCAATAGCCGTATATTCATCATTTATGAGAACCACTGGTCCTTCAAAGGCAAATCTGGATCTTTTTTTGACCTCTTCATCAAAGAATCCAGGCGTTGAAATCACAATAGAATCATTTAAAGGCATGTCTGATCCGTTTTGGAAAACGATATCACAATCAATCATGTAAGAATCTGCCTTAAAGGTGAAAATCTTTTTCACCACTATCCCATTGGATGTTCCCAAAATAAATTCAATGGTTTTTTGGCCCTCAAACACAGATGCCTCATCCGTATCTATTTTCGCTGTGTAGACAGCATCTTTTAATCCTGGTATCGATTGGTCTTCAAGATCAAAATAGAGAGTCCCGGATGTCAATTGTTCCGGTATCAATTGTTTTAACGGGGAGTCTTTTTTGTTTGTAGCCTTAAAATTTTTCAATTCAAGGCTTCTTATTGATGCTCCAAATTCTGAAATGGCAATATTGTAAAATGGAGTTGATACAAAAATAGTCCGATAATTTTTTTTCTGCGGTTCTATCTTTTTGGGTAAAATCCCTGATTCAGCCTTGTATTCGGTAACATTCGAGCTTTTTTTCTGAACCTGTGTCTTATCTGTATTCTGATCTTGAACCTGTTGGGGAAGATTATTTGGCACCGGCGGCTTTACAAAAAATGTCTGATATCCCACAAGGACTATCACTGAAAGCACGACAGCTAATAATAATCGTTTTTGTTCATCCATTCTCTCTCCTAAACCTAAGATAATTTGTAATGGCACTTCACTTTAATTAGAAGGGAAAAGCAGTTTTTACCTGGATAAATTATGGAACCGGGTCAAATCCTCCTGCATGGAACGGATGACAACGCGCAACTCTTTTTACGGCAAGAGCTGTACCTTTAAAGCTACCGTATTTTTCAACCGCCTCAAGTGCATATGCCGAACAGGTCGGATGATAACGGCAATTCTGCCCTGTTAAAGGTGATATAAAATATTGATAAAATTTAATTAATATGATTAATAGCGGTTTCATTTATTTATAATCGTTGATGCTATTTTTGTAAAAAGTTTATCAAGCTTTTCTAATATCTGTCTGTTGGATAGCGTAGTCAGACCCTTCTTTGCAATGATATTCATATCATTTGGCCCTGAAATATTTTCTTTTCTGTGTCTGAAATATTCTCTAATAATTCTTTTTATCCTGTTTCGCTCTACTGCATTTCCTACTTTTTTTGATACTGTAATGCCAATTCGATTGTGTTGAGCTGTTCCTTTAAGTACAATTGCTAAAAAACAGTCTGTATGTACTTTTTCCCCTTGCTTCGAAAGAGTTAAAAATTGAGCTCTTTTTAGGAGCCTTACCTTTTTTGGAAAACAAAAGTTACTCAATAAATCCCTTTAATTAAACGGTAAGTTTTTTTCTTCCTTTTGCTCTTCTGGCGTTAATAACTCGCCTTCCACCAGTTGTGGACATTCTTTTAAGAAATCCGTGTTTTCTTGTCCTTTTCCGGTTACTTGGCTGAAATGTTCGTTTCATAAATTAATCATCCTTAATTTAAATTTACTTTAATTCAAAGGTTAATAGTTGCAAACCATAATAAACAGAATACATTAATGTTTTTTTTGAAAAATGTCAAATGAAAAAACACCCAGCCAAGTGTTGTTTGAGACCTGTGAGCAGGGCCTGCTTTGGTGATTTCTTTCTGCTTCCACGCCAAGAATCTGACGATACCTGCCTGCACCCAAATGCAGAACATTCTTTTTTTGTGTTAAGTGGCTGATTTTAATGGATGTTAATGTGTTCAAGTTTTTGGCATGCAAGTTGCAAGTAATTAAAAAAGTTATTTTATAATAAAGACTGCCGTGAACAGTTTGATCCTTTCAATTTAACGGAATTGATTATTGTCAAATTAGGAAACGATAGTTGTAATATCAAAAGTTAATAATTATTACCTTTATGTTTTAAACAAAAAGGTAATAATTATATTGGGTTATGTTCCATTTTGCTATATAACCAAAGGGGCGGAGCTGGGAAAAGCATTTCTTAAACCTCTGAACAAGTCCGCGTAAAGAGGTCTTTGCAGATCCGGCGAGGATTTTTAACCCAGACAATAATAAGGAAAGTTATAAATCTATGAAACAATTTGCCTTGATCGGCGGTGCAGGATATGTGGCGCCCCGGCATATGAGGGCTGTAAAAGATACCGGGAACAGGCTTGTTGCTGTACTTGATCCCAGTGACAGTGTCGGGGTTATTGACAGTTATTTTCCAAAAGCTGATTTTTTTACAGAATTTGAGCGCTTTGACCGTCATGTTGACAAGAAGAGAAGACATGGAGAAGCCATTGATTATGTGAGTATCTGCTCGCCAAACTATCTCCATGATGCCCATATCAGATTTGCATTAAGAAACGGGGCTCATGCCATTTGTGAAAAGCCGTTGGTATTGAATCCATGGAATATAGACGGATTAGAAGAGGTGCAGAAAGATACCGGAGCAAAGGTTTTCAATATTCTACAGCTCAGGCTTCATCCGGCTTTAATCGAGTTAAAGCAAAAAATTGATGAAAACAAATCTGATAAAAAGCATGACATTGATCTGACCTATATTACCTCCCGGGGGAACTGGTACTTTATTTCCTGGAAAGGGGATGAATCAAAATCCGGAGGGATTGCAACCAATATCGGGATTCATTTTTTTGATATGCTGATCTGGATATTCGGCAAGGTAAAGATGAATATTGTTCATCTTTTTGAGCCCAATAAGGCGGCCGGATTTCTTGAACTTGAAAATGCCAGGGTCAGGTGGTTTCTAAGCGTGGATGAAAAGACCCTGCCAGAAGATGTCCTGACGTCGGGTCAGCGTACTTATCGTTCTATTAAGGTAGATGGTGAGGAGGTTGAGTTCAGCAAGGGGTTTACAGATCTTCATACGGCAAGTTACAAACAGATTGTAAATGGCAACGGATTTGGGTTGAGTGAGGCCCGGCCAAGCGTGGAAACCGCATACACCATCCGGAATACCAAGCCCAGTTTGATGCGGGGGGATAAGCATCCTTTTGTTTAACGGTGTTCAGATGTTTTGGCTTAATCGAGTTAGGGGACACAGATTTTTGAAATTAACAGGATGGGAGTCATGGAAGATGCCAAGAGGAGCTGACTCCAATGACCGGGAGCTTTAGTTTATGACAGACGTGTTTATCCATGAGACCGCAGTGGTTGATGAACAGGTTCAAATTGGTACGGATACCAAAATATGGCATTTTTCCCATGTTCTGAAAAATACCATTGTGGGCAACGGATGTAATATCGGTCAGAATGTTGTGATGGGTCCGGATGTAAGGATTGGAAATAATTGCAAGGTTCAGAATAATGTATCCGTGTACAAAGGGGTAACCCTTGAAGATGATGTGTTCTGCGGGCCTTCCATGGTTTTTACCAACGTATTCAACCCCAGATCCGCTATCAGGCGCATGGATGAAATCCGGCCCACCCTGGTGAAGAAAGGGGCCTCTTTAGGGGCAAATTGTACCATCGTCTGCGGGGTGACCATCGGCCAATATGCCTTTGTGGGAGCCGGGGCAGTGGTGACTAAAGATGTACCGGATCATGCCCTTGTTATGGGTAATCCGGCAAAACAGACGGGATGGATGTGTCAGTGCGGCGAAAAGATTGAGCCGGAAATAGTTTGTTTGGTTTGCGGAAACGATTTTCAACGGTTGAATGAATCTAATGATACGTCCGGGAACGGTGATATTGCCTTTGTTGATCTTGCTGCCCAGCAAAAAAAAATCAAGCCTTTGATCGAAGCCGGTATTCGAAAGGTTTTAACACATGGTAAATATATTATGGGGCCGGAGGTAAAAGAGCTGGAAAATCGATTGGCCAATTATGTCGGTGTCAGGCATGCCGTTACCTGTTCCTCAGGAACAGATGCGTTAATCATGGCGCTTATGGCCTATGGAATCGGACCCGGGGACGCGGTTTTTACAACTCCTTTTACCTTTATCGCCACAACGGAAGCCATAAGGTTTCTTGGGGCAACCCCTGTATTTGTAGATATTGATCCGGGCACCTTTAATATGTCTGTGGAAAAACTTGAGGAGGCAGTGGCTGAATTTCAAACAATGCATTCTTCAGGACTTGTTCCCCGGGCGGTTATGCCCGTGGACCTGTTTGGGCTGCCCTGTGATTATGACGGCATTAACAAGATTGCCAGGGACAACAGCCTGCTTGTAATAGAAGATGCAGCCCAGTCTTTTGGGGCAAGGTATAAAGGCCGGATGGCCTGCGGGCTGGCAGATATCGGGTGTACCTCTTTTTTTCCTGCCAAACCCCTGGGTTGTTACGGTGATGGCGGAGCCATTTTTACCAATTCAGATGAAACGGCTGAAAAGCTTATTTCCATACGGGTCCATGGAAAGGGATCTGACAAATATGACAATATCCGTCTGGGAATAAACGGTCGTCTTGATACCTTTCAGGCAGCCATCCTCCTGGCAAAACTGGAGATATTTCCCAATGAGGTCCAAAAAAGAAGGGATGTTGCAAAAAGATATACAGAGGTGATTTCTTCTTCACAGACAAGGGGAAATATTGTGCTGCCTGAGGTTTTTGATGGGTATGAAAGTGCCTGGGCCCAATACTCTCTGCTGGCAAAGGATGGCGAGATGCGAAGTGGCATACAAAAACAATTAAAGGTTAAGCATATTCCTACAGCCGTATACTATCCCACGCCATTGCATTTGCAGACAGCAAATAAAGATCTTGGTTGTAAAAAAGGCGATTTTCCTGTTTCTGAAGATGTTTCTGACCGGATTTTCAGTATCCCCATGCATCCTTATCTGACAATGGAAGAGCAGCAGCGAATTTCTGAAATCACCCTTAAATAGGGTATCAGGGCAGAAAATGAGTTGACAGACCCATAATGCATTATAAGCAAAAGCCGATTAAAAAGACAAAGAGGATTTATTAATGGGAGAAAAGTTAACACCGGGTGAAACTCTTTTTGCCGAAGGAAAAATTGAAGAGGCAAAAAAATGGTTTCTGGATTTTTTGGATCAAAGCCCAGAAGATGCAGAAGCGCTTAACAATTTAGGAGTGATTTTCTACACCAGTGGAAATGTTATTCAGGCCGAAAATTTCTTTCTTAAATCAATTGAACACCAAGAAGATTATCTGGATGCTTTGTTAAATCTTGCAGATTTATACCAGAATGCCAAAAATTGGGAACAAGCAGCCCTCCATCTGGAGAAATCCATAGTGATAAATGGTCAAGATCCCAATCTGTTCAATCAACTTGGTCTGGTTTTAAGAGAGATGGGCAATAAAAAAAAAGCAAGTGAATGTTTAAAGCGTTCGTTAACGATAAATCCTGATCAAGAGCAAATTCAAGGTATGCTGGATTCACTGGAGGAAAATAAATCAGGCATAAGGCATACAGAAAATAACCCAAACAACATACCTGTTTCAGACACTCTACAAAAAAATAATAGTTGGGTTTCAAAGCCAGCGGAGGATGTTTATTTAAAGCAAATTCCATTGGAAAGACGCCATTTGAAAACAGGAATGAATATTTGCATTATTTCAGATTTTAACATAGCCGGCGGGCTCACCGCTTTGATGAGGGGTATTAATAAATATTCTGAACATAAAGCCAGATGTATCATTTGGCATGATGATCATTTTTCTTATGATAAAGATATCATATTAGATGAATGTAACAATGATTTTGACGAGGCATGTGAAATCGTAAACAAAGCTGATTTTTACCACTTTGGAAGATATATTTTTAATTTTGCCAATATTAATTTTAATAAGATACTGAATCCGCGAAATTGTGTTGTTTCCTATTATGGTTCTTTTTTACGGGAAAATGGTAAAGCCTGCAACGAGTGGCATCGTAAAACCGGTATTGCTGCTATTACAGGCCCTGATTTTACAATTACATCATTACTGGACAAGTCTTTTTATCATATGGGTAATTATTTTTCAGTTTTTGGGGATATGGATGATAAAGATATCCCGTTAGCTGAAAAACCGAAAGGGACCATTCGGATAGCGGCCGGATCTGCAGGGCATCCGATAAAGAGATATGATTTATTGGGTGAAGCTGTAAATATCCTCCAAAGACAGGGATTTCCAGTTGAAGTGGAAGTCATTAAGGGGGTTTCAAATGCCGAATGTCTGCGCCGAAAACAAAAGTGCCATATCACATTTACCTCTTTGCACGGGGGATGGGGGTTAAGCGGTGTTGAAGGCATGTGGCTGGGACATCCCGTGTTATGTTGTATGGATCCCTTTGTCCTTTCTCTCTATCCGGATCAGCCCACTGTTATTGTTGATGAGAACAGCCTGGTTGAGCGGATCAAAGATCTTATTGTTTCTCCAGAAAGAATAAGTGAAATAGGGGCAGAGGGCAGACAATTTGTTAAGAGACATTTTCGTACAAAAGATATTATTAAAAGATATTTATACACGTTTGATCTTATCATAAATTATGACAAATATATGAAGGGTAGTATAAAAGCCAGCCATATATATAATTTTTAAGGCACAATAAAATCCAATAAATATCTACAAATAAATAGTGAAAATCAGGAGAATTTTTTAATGAACGTTACAGGTAAAAGTATTCTTGTAATAGGCGGGGCAGGTTTGATTGGATCGCATGTTGTGGAAGAACTCCTTAAAGAAGAAGTCAAACAAGTCATTATATACGATAATTTTTGCAGAGGCACTTATGACAATATTGCTCACAGTCTTAAAGATCCACGTTGCCGCATTTTTGAAATTGGCGGGGACATTCTCCAGACGGATATACTTGAAGCTGCAATAAAAGAATCAGATGCGGTTATTCATCTTGCGGCTCTCTGGCTTTTACAATGCCACGAATACCCGCGAGCAGCCTTTGATGTCAATATTAAAGGCATGTTTAATATTTTAGAAGCCTGTGCGGCCAATAATATAGAGCGCCTGGTCTATTCTTCTTCTGCTTCGGTATACGGAGATGCAGTAGAAGAACCTATGACGGAAGATCATCCTTACAACAATTGGACTTTCTATGGCGCAACAAAAATTGCTGGTGAGCATATGTTTAAAGCGTATCACAAACGATACGGGCTTGAGGGTGTGGGGCTGCGATATATGAATGTGTATGGCCCACGCCAGGATTACAAGGGCATATATATTGCAGTCATGATGAAAATTCTTGATAATATTGATAAAGGTTTATCTCCGGTTGTTTTCGGCGATGGCAGCCAGGCGTATGATTTTATCTCGGTAAGGGATACGGCGCGAGCAAATGTATGCGCCCTGAAAAGCGATACTCCATTTGGTTTTTACAATGTGGGCAGGGGTATAAAAACATCTATCAAGGAATTGACGGAATTGATTTTGAAATTAACCGGTTCTCACCTTGATATAAAGTATGAACCTGCCGGTCAGACCTTTGTAACGAATCGGGTGGGCGATCCCTCTGCTGCCAAACAAGACCTGGAATTTGAATGGAAAGATGACCTTGTAGAAGGTATGAAAGAATTGATTGAATGGCGTAAAACCAACATTGAGGAAGTAAAAAAAAGAAGAGAGCATAACACTCAAAAGTGACAACTTGAGATAATATGAAAATACCTTTAATCAAACCTTACCTGCCACAGGAAGTCAAAGATAAAGTTGCCGAAGTCCTTGACAGCGGATATCTGACAGAAGGCCCTATTACAAAACAATTCGAGGAGGCTTTTCGATCGTATATCGGGTGCAGCCATGCCATTGCTGTTACCTCCTGTACCACAGGTCTGGAGATGGCCATGCGGGTAATTGGAATCGGGCCAGGGGATGAAGTAATTGTACCGGATTACACCTATCCGGCAACAGCCAATGTGGTGGCTATTGTCGGTGCTAAAAGTATTATCGTAGATGTTTCAAAAGAGACCATGCTCATAGATTATGATGCAATTGAGGCAGCGATTACTGAAAAGACCCGAGCAATTATCCCGGTTTCAATTTTTGGAAATCCGCTGGATTGGAATAGATTAAACCAGATCAAGCATAAATATGACCTTTTCATGATTGAAGATTCTGCCTGCTCCATTGGGGCTGAATTCAAGAGTCAAAAAATCGGCAACCAGGCTGACATATCTGTTTTCAGTTTACATCCCCGCAAGTTTATTACGACAGGCGAAGGCGGAATGATTACGACAAATAACACGGAATGGGCAGAATGGATGCTTTCATACAAAAATTTCGGGATGGGCGTAAGCGACTCAAGACTCTGTACAGGATTTGAACGCATTGGTTCTAATTATAAATTGAGCAGTATTCTCGCCGCCATCGGTTTGGTTCAGATGAAACATATTGATAAATTGTTGAATCGGCGTTTGGATTTGGCACAAAATTATATTGATCTACTAAAAGGTCAGGAAAATATTATTATTCCTGAAACCACTGAATATGGCAAACATTCCCGCCAATCATTTTGTATCTATGTGGCTAACCGTGATGAAGTGATGAAAAAAATGCGTGCAAAAGGTATAGAAGCGCAGATTGGTACTTATAGTCTGCATGCACACCCAGCCTTTTCAACCGGCAAGTTTTGCCGGATACAGGGGGATATGATCGGCAGCAGATATGCTTTCAAACATTGCCTGACGCTGCCACTATACCATGAAATGAGCCGGGAAGATCAGTGTATCGTTGTGGAGAAATTAATAGCATGTGCGGCATAGCAGGCATATTTAACCTAAATGGTGAATGTATTTCTCCGGTAAATCTTCGAAAAATGACAGATGCTATTTCCCATCGAGGTCCTGATGGTGAGGGGTTCTATATTGATAGCTTTATCGGCTTAGGACACAGACGGCTGGCTGTAATTGATCTTTCGCCTGCAGGTCATCAGCCCATGCTTACCCAGGACAAAAAGTTGGCAATCGTTTATAACGGAGAAGTCTACAATTTTCAGGAGCTCCGAACTGAACTGGAAAACCTTGGTCACAAGTTTCATTCCAAGACCGATTCTGAAGTGGTTCTCAACGCATATGCCCAATGGGGTTCCGAATGCGTAAAACGGTTCAATGGTATGTTTGCTTTCGCCATCTGGGATAAAACAAAGCAGGAACTATTCCTCGCCCGTGACCGGTACGGGATTAAACCGCTCTACTACACCTTTGTGGGAAATAAATTTTTCTTTGCGTCAGAACAAAAGGCTTTTTTGGCACATCCATCAATAACACGGAAAATCGATCTTGAAGCCCTTCTGGAATACTTTACTTTCCAGAATATCTTTACAGACAAAACCCTGTTAAAAGAAATAAAGCTCTTCCCTTCAGCCTCATGGTTAAAAATTCCCCTGGGTGTTTCAAATTTTCACCTTTCACCTTTGAGCTTTCACCTTTATTGGGATTACAATTTTCGAGAACCCGATCAACCTGCCACCAAAACCGAATACATCGAAGAACTCGACCGTTTATTTCGCCAGGCAGTCAAGCGTCAGCTTGTGAGCGATGTTGAAGTCGGGTCATATCTTAGCGGCGGGATGGATTCGGGTTCTATTACAGCCGTTGCTGCAACCGAGTTACCATACATCAAGACCTTTGTATGCGGTTTTGATCTTCACTCTGCCTCTGGTCTTGAAATGGGTTTTGATGAGCGGAAAAAATCAGAGTACATGTCCTATCTGTTCAAGACCGAACACTATGAAATGGTCTTAAAGGCTGGCGATATGGAGCGGATAATGCCGGATCTCGCATGGTGTCTGGAAGAGCCGCGGGTGGGCCAGAGCTATCCCAATTATTATGCGGCACAACTTGCCGCAAAATTTGTAAAAGTTGTCCTTTCCGGCAGTGGCGGTGATGAGCTTTTCGGGGGTTATCCGTGGCGGTATTACCGCGCAATGGTTAATGATAACTTTGAAGATTATATCGATAAATACTATCGATTCTGGCAACGCCTCATTCCCAATAAGGTGATACACAATGTTTTTGAGCCCATCTGGAATGATGTAAAACATGTGTGGACACGGGATATCTTCAAAAACATTTTTCGACAACCAATGGATAAAATTCAAAGACCTGAGGATTATATTAACCTGTCCATGTACTTTGAAGCCAAAACCTTTCTGTATGGACTGCTTATAGTTGATGATAAAATAAGTTCTGCCCACGGACTTGAAACCCGGGTGCCTTTTTTGGACAATGACCTGGTAGATTTTTCCATGCAGTTGCCCATGGATTTAAAAATTAGTAACTTGAAAGAAGTGTTCCGTATCAACGAAAATGAACCTGGAAAGCTAAAAAAGTATTACGAGAAGACCAGCGACGGCAAACAAATTCTCAGAAAGGTCATGCAACGCTATATACCCCAACAGGTTACAGAAGGAATAAAGCAGGGATTTTCAGCGCCTGATGCATCATGGTTTAAAGGGGAAAGCATCAATTATGTCAAAGGAAAACTTTTAAACAATAATGCCCGTATTTACGATTATCTTGATCAAAATTCAGTACAAAGACTCATCGGTGAACACCTAGAAGGCAAACAGAACAGACGGCTTTTGATTTGGTCTTTACTTAATTTTGAGTGCTGGTTAATGAAATACATGTGACCCGGCTTTATAGTTGCTGTGTGAGAGCGATAAAACAATGGTAATGAAAACATTAGATTTGATTAAATATCCAGGGCTTGATGCCGGAAAGAACGTTCGGATAAAGTGCCGGGAATTTAAAATATGCGGACCATGTTCCATCGGTGATAATGTTGAGATTGAAGCTGAGAAAATTTTTTTTGGCCGCAATGTTGAAATTGAAGCCAATACAACCATTAAGGCTATTGATAAAATAATGGACCGTTTTATAATGGGTGATCAGACCTTCATCGGAGCCGGGTGTAGAATTCTTGCGCCGTTTTTTAAAATGCTGGATTATTCGCAATTACACAATCATTGCTTAGTCAGTGGATATAAGCCGGCAAATATCGGATACAATTGTTGGATAGGACAGCATTCGATTCTTAACAGCACCGAGGTATTAACGATTCAAAACAATGTCAGAATCGGGACCTATTCACAGCTTTGGACACATGTTGCAAGTGGAGAGCTTTTGGAGGGGTGCACCCTGTTTGGGGCAGAGCCATTGACGTTGGAAGATAATGTTTGGTTGGTTGGCGGGGCCGTTGTATCTCCCGGTTTAACACTCAAAAAAAATTCAATAATTATGACAGGCTCGGTGGTTACAAAATCCACAAAAGCGTTTCATACCTATGCCGGTGTGCCGGCAAAGGACATAACCACAAAATTAAATGGCTGGGAAGACATTAATCTTGATGATAAATTTGAAAAATTAATAAAATTTATAAGGGAATTCACAGGTCTAAAGCCTCAATATAAAGAAAAAATTTTAATATATGACAAAGCGCCTGATGATGATATCCATAAGATCAAAAAAATCACAAATGGTGAAAAAGGATTCTTGCTGTTTGCTAAACAGATTTATAACGTGAACAATTTTATAGGACTCAATATCAGTGTTTTTGATTTGCATTCTAAAAGATACATTAAAAAAAGTACAACTATTGAAATAGATTGGGTGAAATTTTGTGTCGGATACAGAGCCCGTTTTATCCCATTTGAATTTGAGAACTGTTCAGATCCTATCACGGCCGGAAAGGACGCGTCAAAAAATGGATGATGTTGTCAAAGTTTGGAACGATTATTATATGGACGGATGTTCTGATACTGCCATCAAAGACAAACATTTTTTTTCCCTTGAAGTGGACAGTCTCGTGAAGCAGGTGTGTAAAGCTTCGGCTCTCATTAAAAAAGAGCCAATAACGATTTTAGAGATAGGGGTTGGTACCGGTTACCTGGCAAGTATGGTGGTTAAAAAAATCAACTTATTATTGGGGGTAAATGTGCAGTATGTCGGTGTTGATTTTTCCGATGTTGCCATAAAAGTTGCCCGTAAGCGGAACATACCCGGATCTAAATTTATAGTCAGTGATTTTTTAGATTTCATGGCCAAAGACAATAGGCACTATGACATTATCATCTCTCAGCGATCAATTATGGCTGTGCTGGATCCAATTGACCAACAGGGATTGCTTGAAATGGTACAACAGCATCTTAAGGTTGACGGGATGGGTATTTTTTCAGAATGTACTACCCAATCACTGGGCAAGATTAACTCTTTGAGAGAGCAACTTGGTGTGGGCCCTATTGAAAAAGTGTGGCACAGTCTTTACCTGGATCAGCACAAAATAGAAAATGTATTTTCATCGGTGAGCATTGTGGATTTTTCATCAACTTACTGGTTGATAACACGGGTAATATATCCATACTTTGAAGAACCTAAACATAATTCACCTATTCATAAATTTGCTTCTAAATTACCGCAAACCGAAAATTACGGATTAGCAAAGATTTTTTTAGTACGACCATGACAGATACGATATCAGATCCTGGAAGAGAATGTAACAATGAGTAAGGAAACGATACTGATTGTGGGAGCGTCAGGATTGTGCGGGCAATATATTGCCAGGCATTTTCTGGATAAGGCAAACCAATACATTGTATATACGACATCACGCAACCCACTTGAATTTGCAGATCACATCTGTCATGATTTTACAGATCTGCCTTCACCAGGTAAATTTCCAGACCGGATTGATTATGTAATTAATTGTGCAGGGGCAGTGGATCAATCGCATTCGGCAGGTTATTCTATCATTGATACCAACCTGAGAATCACATATAATGTTATCAAGTATTCGCTTTTAGCCAAAGCCGCCTGTTTGATTCAGTTTTCCTCGATTTCTGTATATGGTACACCACCCGGCAATGGTTTGATTCCGGAAGAATATTCATTAAGTCCGGCAACTTCATATGGCATATCCAAAGTCTTAAGTGAGAAATTGTGCAGCAGTATGCTCACTTTTCATCCTCGTTTTTTTAACCTGCGACTGGGGTATGTCCTGGGTCCTCAGATTCCTGAACGATATTTTGTGAGCCGGTTTGTGGCAAAACTGTTGAAAGGTGAGCCTGTTGAGCTGGTAAATCCTGATACGACCTACTTCAGCTTTATTGATATTGCCGATATTACCATGGTTATTGAACATCTGTTCACCTATCCTGAATCGGCCACTTTCAATGTAGTGGGCGATCAGATTATAAGTGTCCGCAAGGTGTTTCAGACAATACAAAGTTTTTATCCTACGGCCCTTAATCTAATCAGCGAATCTGAGAGGCCAAGTGATGTTTTCGCAGCCAGATTTTCAAACCAAAGAATCAAACAAAAATTGGGCATAGATAGGTTCAGGACTTTTGAGGAATCAATCGGCAGAATAGTAGAAAAGGTTGGTGCCTAGTGGATGAAGGAATAAATCTTTTAATTGTTGGCGGGGCAGGCGCAGTGGGAAGTGCGCTGATAAATGGTCTGGGTGAAAAACCGGCCATTGTGCTGGATCGGGTAAAAACGTTAAAGGTATCGGGGAAAATTGGATATTTAAAATGCCGCCTCGAAGATTTAGGTGAAATTGATGCGGTTGGAACACATTGTCCTGATCATCTGCACATTGTTTATCTTGCCGGCAGTGTGGGCCCCTTTGGAAGTGGAAAAGAGATTAACAGTGCTTTGAAAGATAACGTGATTGCAATCAGCAATTTCTTAAATATGTTTAAAAAAAAAATTAGTCATTTTACATATTTAAGCTCTGTTTCAGTATACGGCAAACCGATTTATAATCCAATCGATGAAGAACATCCTATTCAACCGTTTTCAATTTATGGTGCCTCTAAAGCCAGTGCCGAAATGATTGCAAAAGTATTATGTGAACAATATGGCATTGGGTTGACAATCATACGTGCCACCCAGCTATTTGGTGTATCATCGACCCCATCTGCTCTCCCAAATTTATTGTTGACAAAAATGAGGGAGGGAGTGCTTCCAAAGCCTATCGGTAATCTGGAGGTGAAGCGTGACTATTTACATGTAAATGACCTAATCAATTTGCTGATCAAGGTGATTGAAAAACCCGTTGCGGGCGTATACAATGCCGGGTCTGGAAAATCAATTGAAATTATAGAATTGTTCCGGCTGTGTTCTAAGCACCTTGGAAAGGCTTTTGAATCAGATTTTTACTTAGCGGGGCAAAACATTAAGGGAGCCTTTGACCAGGTTATGAATATTTCAAAGGCGAGACAGATATTCGGATTCAGACCTGATTACACCATTTCGCAGTGGCTTGCGAAATCTCATCTCAAAAAATCTCCACATAAGGGAAAAGTTGTCTAAGGATCAATAAACGATTCTGGCAATACAAAGATTATGGATAAAATGAAAGGGTAGGCAAAAAATATAATGAAGACGGTTACCTTGATGGGAGGGCAAAAAAGAACGCTGTGAAATATGATGCGTTATTGAAAGAGATGGGGGGAGAGAATGCCAGGTGATAAAAAAATCATTACTTTAAGGGAGGTGCTGATAAATTTAGGGGATGCGGTTATTGAAGTTATAGGCCCGTCTGACAGGTTAATCAACAAACCTGTGCCCATTCATGAATCGGAAAATGAAGCGAATATTACATTTTGTAGAATGGAGGGCGTAAAAGCGGCTAAATTAATTGAACAAACAAAAGCAGGGGTGATTCTTTGTTCCAAAAATATAGATCTGGTGGATGTTGAAATTAGTGGAAAGACAATCATTCTGGTTAAAAACCCCCGTCTAACATTTATTCGCCTTGTTAAAGCCTTCTTTGCGCCTTCATATCCAAAAGGTATCCATTCAACCGCAGTCATATCACCGGATGCTGAAATAGCCTCGAATGTCTGTATCGGCCCTTTTACATATATAGGCAAGTGTAAGATTGAAGATGGTTCCCAGATTTATGGCCATGTTTATATTTACGACAATACGAGAATAGGTAAAGATGTCATTATTCATGCCGGCACAGTGATCGGTTCGGATGGATTCGGGTATCAGCGAAACAAAGCAGGTGAACTGGAAAAATTTCCTCACATTGGCGGTGTTGTTATAGAAGATGAAGTTGAGATTGGTTCAAATGTAAGCATTGACAGGGGTACATTAGGAAATACAGTCATACAAAATGGAGCTAAAATAGACAATTTGGTCCATATTGCGCATAATGTAATAATCGGGAAACATGCAGCCGTTATTTCACATGCCATGGTAGCCGGCAGTGCTCAAGTTGGTGAGTATTCCTGGATAGCCCCCTGTGCATGTCTTAGAGATGAAATTTCGGTTGGAAAAAAGGCAATGGTGGGATTGGGATCGGTGGTAACCAGGGATGTTCCGGACAATGCTGCCGTGATGGGTGTTCCTGCCAAAGCAATTGAAGAACACAAAGATGGTAAGGATAGCTAAAACAGGTTCAGTTTTAAAACCATAGTGGCAGGACAAGGTCATTAATGGAAATTTCAACAAAACAAAGAGAAGATTTGATTCAATGGGAAAGAAACAAAAAGTTAAGAAAAGCAAAACTTGCAAAGAACAGTCTGATATTGTTCTTTCCGCCTGTATGATGGTGAAAAACGAAGAGGAAATGCTTTCCAGGTGTCTATCCAGTATCAAGGACCATGTGGATGAAATAGTAGTTGTGGATACAGGTTCGACAGATCGAACAGTTGAGATCGCACAAGGCTTTGGCGCTCGAATCTATCATCATCCCTGGGAAAATGATTTCAGCAAGCATAGGAACCAGTCCATTTCCTATGCCCGGGGTCAATGGATTTTTATCATCGATGCAGATGAGGAATGCGTTGTAGGGTCACAGAGAACTCTGAAAAATGAAATCGCCCTTGCCGAGGAAGGGCAAATCGATTCCCTTGTCATGAGGGTGAAAAATGCCATGTCCGGAGGTATGGAAACCGTTTGTAACGATTCGATCCGGGTCTTCAGGAATAATGGCATGATAAGGTATGAGGGAATCGTTCACAACAATCTGGAAGGGTTTAGCAATACAGGTGCCTCCCTCACCCAAATACTTCACTATGGGTATGACCAGGGAACAGAGTCGGCCAAGAAGAAATTTGAACGCACGGCAACTCTCCTTAAAAAACAGATCGCGGATGACTACAACAATGCAGCGGCACACATGTATCTGAGTTCTTCCTATGCATCGCTGGATCTTCATGACGAGTCTATCAGGGAGGGGACGATAGCCATTGATCTTGTTGAGTCCCAGGATCTGACCAACAATATTTATGTCAGGGCCTATTACGATGTGATTCATGCACTTATCTTGTCGAAAGAATACGATGAGGCTGAGAAGTTCTGTGCCAAGACGACGTCTCGATTCGGTTACTCCATTGATATTTTGGCCGCGCTTACCATGATTTGTTTTGAAAAAAAACAATGGGACCGGGTGATTGAATATGGAAATCAGTATCTAGAAAAACTTGATCAATACCTTAATTATAAAGGACCGCAGGAAATAGTCCATGTAGCAACCTATGGTGATGAATGGAAAATATATGGCTGGATGGGATCGGCAAAACTGAAAAAGGGACAGATCAAAGCATCCGAAGAATGCTTTGGTCAGGCAATCGAACTGTCGCCGGACAAGGAAGGGGTGTTCCGGCATGCAGGACTTGCATTCATCAGCGCAGGTGAAATCGACCGATCGCTTCCCTATCTGAGAGAATCCTACAGACTTTCAGGATCGGCCAGGAATTCTAAAGTAGTGGAGGCACTTTTTAAGATCGGAATTCTCAAAGGGGATAGAGCACTGACAAAACGATCCTTGACAGACGCCCTGAATATGCAGGACCTGTCTACCCAATGGTTAATGGAACTGGCCGGCTTTGCAAAACGGTATCAGGACAGCGAAAGCGCCCTGGCTCTTTTTACTGCTATTGCAAGAATGGACGAATATAATATTATCGCAAGGCTGGAACTTTCGATTCAGCTCCTTTCCCGGCAAAGAATTGAAGAAGTTGTCAGCCCTTGTGACCAGATCCTTAAGATCCTAAAGCTTCCCAGGAATATGACCCTAACGTCAATAAATGACCTGTCAACATTATTTGTTGGTATCAGCCGGAACCTTGGGGAAAATTCCCGTTTTGAAGAGGCTGAGCTTGCCAATACCATTGCAGCACAGCTTTCGGATTAAAGTAAGAATGAAAATTTTTTTTATATAATGAGATCAAGATTATGATAGAAAAACCTTTTGTCTCTGCATGCATGATTGTCAAAAATGAAGCGATTCTTCTTCCCGAATGCCTTGAGAGCATAAATGATATCGCTGATGAAATAATCATTGTTGATACGGGATCAACGGATGCAACAATGGAAATAGCCGCAAAATTCACCGACAAAATCTATAGACACTCCTGGGAGAATGATTTTGCCAAGCATCGGAATCAATCCATTGGCTATGCGGTTGGTGAATGGATTCTCATCATCGATGCTGATGACCGGCTGCATGCAGATCCGGAAACGGTTCACCGCACCTTGAATGATCCTTCAATAGATGCAGTGGGTTTCAGGATCATCAATCGCAGTCCCCAGGGAAATATCTGTTTTGATTCCACCCGGATCTTTAGAAATAATCACGGATACCGATACCAGGGTATTGTCCACAATCAGCTCGTGGGCCCGAAACATATTGCCCTGACAGAGATGGAGATCCTGCATCTTGGATATGATAAAGGCGAGGAAGCGGCCAAACTTAAATTTGAGAGAACTGCAGCCCTGCTGAGACGTCAGTTGGACGAGGACCCTGAGAACATTTTTGCCCTCATTAATCTTTCCGTTTCCTGTCTTACCGTGGAAAAACCCCAGGATGCGTTCACGTATTCCTCAAAAGCGGTTCAGCTGGTAGAAATGAAAAAAGCCACAAGTCCCATCTTCAGGAATGCCTATGTCATACTTATGAGGATCCTTTTGGGATCGAACCGGTTTGAAGAGGCTGATGAAGTTGGTATGAGGGCCCTGAAGCGTTTTTGTACCGATCCAGACATCCTCTCCGGGCTGGTGCTTGCCAATGTGGGGCTTGAAAACTGGGCTGCGGCCCGTTCCCATGGTAAGGTATACCTCAGTCTCGACTATGCTGCCAAGCGCAGCAGGCTGATCGAACCCTTTGCCCAATGGCGTATCTTTTCCTGGATTGCAAAGGCTCATGTCATGACCGGCAGGACGGATCAGGCTCAGACACTTTTTGAAGAGGCTATGAGTCTCTGCCCGGACAGGAAAGGGTTTGCAATTGAAATCGGAACCCTGTTATTTCAAGCTGGACATCGTGAATTGGGTCTCAAGTTTATGGCTCGGCCCTTTACCCCTGCAGACAACAAATCTTCTTCAGGTTTTTGAGCCTCAGGACAACTATAAAAAAAAAATCTAAAGTTTATCCCATGTCTTTCCGATAATGGTTTTAAGTTCAACGGGTAACCGGTACCCAAAAGAAAAAACATTTTTGGCACGGACGCCAAAAACGATTAGTAAATGAGAAAAATTGTTTAACCATTTAACTAATCACAAAAACAAATTATCAAGGAGGATTAAAGACTATGGGATTTAGAATTCAAAACAACATCGCAGCTATGAACACTCACAGGCAGTTGAGTATTTCAGACGCCAATGTTAGCAAGTCACTTGAGCGGTTGTCATCCGGTTATAGGATTAACAAAGCCGGGGATGATACAGCAGGGCTTGCAATTTCTCAACAATTCCGTGCAGACATTGCCAGTTATAAGGTAGCCAGCAGGAATACCTCAGAAGCCAGCTCGCTTCTGCAGGTTGCTGAAGGTTCACTGGATCAGATGGGTAACATTCTTACACGTTTGAAAGAACTGGCAACCCAGGCATCATCTGGTAACTCAAGTTCCAACATTGCTAAGATCAACGCTGAGGCAAATCAGCTCATACTGGAATTTGACAGGATCGCCACAAGTACAGAGTATGCAGGCACAGATCTGCTTACGGGGAATCTGGCAGCTGCAACTATGACCGGAACCATTGC
Source organism: uncultured Desulfobacula sp. (assembly GCA_964455805.1). Taxonomy (GTDB): domain Bacteria; phylum Desulfobacterota; class Desulfobacteria; order Desulfobacterales; family Desulfobacteraceae; genus Desulfobacula. Next base: position 49,420 of record CAYVZG010000005.1, on the reverse strand, counting down.
CGATGCCAGCCATTCATCCGAGGTGACGCTAAAAGGAGAGGGCGGAACCTGGTTCGGTGCGACATCAACCGGGCAGATTAATTCGGGAACGATGTCAGCCATTTCAGGTACGCTTGATCAGGCAGTGGCTGCCATGGCAGATGCAAACAACACCTGGACTTTGACAAAAGACGGTACGGATAGTGGCTTTACCGTGTCAAACGGGACAGCGACCTATTCTGCTACATTGAATAGCGCAACCACACTGACCTTAACTGGTATGGGCGAAGACGCAGGCGATATAGTTATTACCTCCTCTGGTATGACTACCACTAACGTTACTGCAGATACTCTGGTTCTTAACAACATGGGGATCTCAACAGCCACTGTTGATGCGGGCACAACTGCCCAGGCATGGACGCTGAGTACCAGTAGCGGGAATATGGTTCTTACCGGGGCCGACGGCACTAACCAAAGTGTTGCTGAACCAACAGCCGGCGGAACAGTGGACTTTTCCAATCTGGGCATCTCTTTTACCACCGGCACTGAATGGGATTCGGGCGATCTGGACGGCTTGACCATCACTACAGCTGGTGGAGCAGGAACCTCCATGACCTTTCAGATCGGTGCTGAGAATGCTACAGACAATCAGCTTTCCATCAACCTGTCCGATGCCAAGGCCGCAACGGTGGGTCTGGTTAGCAACATGATTGACTCCGCTACAAAGGCACAGACTGCATTAACCACAATTGATACTGTCATTGGCGAGATAAACACTCAGCGAGGTAACGTGGGTGCCTATATGAACCGGCTGTCTTATGCATCAGCTAACCTGTCCACAACCATTGAAAATGTTCAGGCTGCTGAGTCTGTCATCCGAGACGTGGACATGGCAGCTGAGATGACTTCGTTTACCAAGAATCAGATCTTGCTCCAGGCTGGTACTGCCATGCTTGCTCAGGCAAATATGGCACCGCAGCAGGTTCTGTCATTGTTTGGTTAAGATCTTAAAATCAAACAATTATCAAATCCTTAACCAAAGCCCTCGTTTTCAAAATTCCGGAAACGGGGGCTTTAAAAACCGAATACCTGATTTTAACACCTTTCATGGGCATATCGCAGGGTTTGGAATTTTTCTCAGAAATCTTTGAATAACGAACACCTTCTCCCGATTTATACGAAATTTGAAAATGATAATCCTTGGCTTGTCAGGAGTCAATGTTCACAATATTTATGTATCCCTTTGATTATCCTTTTCATCTTTTTTGTACTAAAACAATGTAGCCCAGTGTTCAAAGGTGTCTTTATTCAATAAAACCTTCAAATAACCTTAAAGTATCAGAAAAAATTGCCGATAAATATATTATAACAACTCAGGTTAAACAAGTTGAATAAATACCTGAGCTGAGGAGGAGTATAATGAGTAGCACCAATCTTGTCAGCGGTCTTTCAAGCGGGTTTGACTGGCGGTCCATGGTTGACCAGTTGATAGGGATCGACCGCCAACGCGTCGATCTTGTTGAAAATAGAAAGACTGACTATCAGGCAAAGCTGTCTGAGTTTCAAACGCTCAACACTACGCTTTTATCCTTGAAAACACAGTCAGCAACGCTGGCAAAAAGTGATTCATTCAATGTATACACTTCCTCTTTAACCACAGATTCCGCTGATTATAGCGCGTCAAATTTCATGAGTGTCACCACAAGCACGGATGCCAGTCCCGGGTCTCATACGTTTGAAATGACTGCAAGTTCAAGTATTGCCCAGGCCCGGAAAATCTCATCCAAGGGTTTTGCAAATTATGATGAGGCATTAAGTTTGACCGGAGAGTTTATTCTGAATGACCGTGCGGTCAGGGTGGATGACACAGACACCCTCAATGATATCCGTGATAAGATCAACAACGTTAATTCCGGTTCAAATGCTACAGGTGTGACCGCTTCAATATTGACCGTTTCAGATACTGATTATCGCCTGGTAATGACAAGTGACAATACAGGCAAGGATGCCTTTAATATTTTTGACGCAAGTGCAGACTCAGTGAATATTCTGCAAAACACGTCCACTGGAATGGGATTTCTTGACAGCACAACTCCCACGATAAAAAATTCCACCAGTGACGGTGCCGAGTCTGGGAGGTTTTCCAGCAGCGAGGTGGCTGTTGGCTCCCTTCTCGGTCTAACCAGTGCCCAGACAGGAACCAATATAACCATAGGCACGACAAGTACCCTTGATATTGATCTGTCCACACAATCTCTATCAACTATTGCCGGCAATATTAACAGTTTAAGCGGGGTAACCGCCTCGGTTGAAAGCACAACCGAAAATGGAACCACACGGTATTATATTGATATTAGCGGGACGACCACTTTTAGCGACAAGAATAATGTCCTTCAGACACTGGGAGTTCTTGTGGGGGGGCAGTCTGATGTGGCTGAAGTCCTTACAAGCGATACGGCGAATACGTTGACCGGTGGTGGCGACATTGGAACGGGAACGGCATTCGGCGCCATTGATACAGGCAGTGGGGCCAACAATGTGCATGCTGATGATACGATTACCATAACAGGAACAAAACATGACGGGACCGCAGTTTCAACTACTTTTGATCCGGCAGATCTAACAGCGGCAACTTTTGATCAATTATTAACCCAGATCGAAAGCGACTTTGGTCTGGGTGCTTCTAGCGCAACCATAGTGAATAACAAAATTCAGGTAACCGATAATACAGAAGGCGACAGCCTTTTGAGCATATCATTGGTTGCCGGCAACGAGAATGGCGGGACCCTTAATCTTGGAACGCTTACTGCATCCACCGAAGGTTACAGCATGCAGACGGCCGAGGGTAAGGATGCTAACATTAAGATAGACGGTACGACCATAACCAGTTCAACTAATGTTATTACGGATGTTATAGCCGGCGTCACCATAAATTTGAAAAAAATGGAGTCGGGGTCACAGGTTGATCTGAATATTTCCCGCAATCTCAACAGCATAAAATCATCTGTCCAGGGTTTTATAGGCAAGTATAATGAGATTATTACATATATAAACGGTCAGTTTGCATGGGATGAGGACACCCAGTCCGCAGGCCTGCTCAGTGGAGACGGGACTCTCGCATCCATTAAATCCAGTCTCCAGAATATCGTGATCAGTTCGATTAACGACCTTCCAACAGATATGAACGCCCTTTCTGTTGTGGGAATCAACTCGGACATGAACGGTATCCTTTCGCTTAATAACACTGATTTTACAAATGCCCTGGTTGATGATTTTGCCGCTGTGAAAAGAATATTTGTAGCAGAAGGGACTGCAACAGATGGTGATATCTCATATATATACCATGACAAGGAGACAGTGGCGGGTGATTATGGAATTGTGATTACCGCAGCAGCGGAACAGGCAAGTGTCACAGGAACAAATGATCTGAGCGGTGGAATTGCAAGCGACGAGACACTAATTATAACCCAGGGAAACAGCACAGCGACCATTTCCCTTGATGACACGGGCAATGGGGCCTCCATCGACGATATTGTTAATGCCATCAACTCAGAACTTGATACGGTATATACTGAGCTGTGGACAGGGACAACGGCAAATAGTAAAACCTCTGCAGCCGGGGGCGGGTTTATCTCCGGCACCACCAAATGGGATGAAATAAATACGGGTGGAGATGCCAATGATATAACAGACGACGACACCATAACATTTGAAGGAAAAACAAGAAGCGGAACAGAAATTTCAGGGACATATACCATCAGTGACAAAACCACAGACACTGTCCAGGGACTTTTGTCAGCCATAGAGAATGCCTATGGGAACAATGTTTCAGCAGACATTAACTCTGCCGGTAAATTGATCGTTACGGATAATACGGCAGGAGAAAGCCTGCTTGAAATATCTGTTACAGGCAATAACGAAGGCAGTGGTAATCTTGATTTCGGTACAATGGCAGTGACAACAGAAGGGCGTTATGCCATGGTTATAACGGCCTCAAAAGACCTGAATGATCAGCTTGTTCTTAAGAGTGATGATTATGGGAGCGGTATCAGTTTTACCATCGATGTGGACGGTACCGAGCTTGGTTTGACAGATGCTACACATAGCGGTGTTGATGTCGCCGGTACCATAAATGGTGAGGCAGCCACCGGCTCAGGGCAGGTCTTGACCGGAGATGCGCCGGCAGATGGGGAAACAACGAGTGTGGAAGGATTAGCTATCAATGTTACGCTTACTCCTGCTCAACTCGTCTCCCAGGGGCAGTCCCAGGGTAATATCAAAATCACCATGGGTGCTGCTGAAAAGTTTGACAGGGAATTATATTTTATTACGAATCAGTACGACGGTTACGTGAGCTTTAAGCAGGACTCCCTTCAGAACAGTATTGATGCCTTTAAAACCCAAATTGAAAACATGGAGGCCATGCTTGACCGGAAGACGGAAACCTTGATCAATCGATTCGTAGCCATGGAAATGGCGTTGAACAAGATCCAGACCCAGAGCGACTGGCTTACCGGTCAGCTCAATGCTGCCTTTAAAGGGTGGGGTTGATAAAGTAATTAGAATTGAATGAGCCAGGTAAAATAAATTAACAAGGAGACTATGTTTTATGTATGGAAATGGAAGCGGGATTAATGCATACAAGCAGACAAATGTGAAAACGGCAGACCCCCAGAGACTTGTTTTGATGTGCTATGAAGGAGCCATCAGCAGTTTGAAAACGGCAAAGGCAAAGTATATTTCAAAGGAATATGAACTCAAAGGAAATGCGGTTCAAAAAACCCAGGACATTATAGCCGTATTAATGCAAGGCCTTGATTTTAAGCAGGGTGGAGAATTGGCCATGAATCTGGAGTCCCTCTACAATTACATGCTTCGCCGAATAATGGAAGGAGATCTAAAAGGGGACATAAAAGCATTTGATGAAGTGATCCTCATGCTAAAAGAGCTTGAGTCTGCATGGAAAGAAAGATCCCAAGCTTCTGAAAAAAATGGCATTGTCCATGATGCGGCTCAGGAAAAACTTGTCGCTTCAAGAGTGGCCGGTGCGTATTAAAATGGTCAGAGCTAAACCTGTTGAACAAGCCAGTGAACTTTTAGACCTCTTGGAGGGGAAACTTAAGGCGTTCAAGTCTTTTTTATCAGCCACTGAGCTGATGAAGAATGCCATGGATCTTCAGGAGGTGGAAAAAATAGAACCGCTTGTAGCCAAGCGCGAAGACTGCATAATCGTTATAAATGAAATTGACAACCGGATAAATCGAATCAGAAATTCTCTATCTGTTTTCCCCGGTGAGATGGAAGAAAAAATTAACACCCTTACAAAAGCCATCGAGAATAAGGTTAAAGAGTCAAAAAACCTGAATCGAAAATTTGAAGCCATGCTTAAACTCCATCGTGATAACACAAAGAAACAGCTGTCAAATACGGGCCGGAAACGCAATGGAGTTAAAGGTTATGCAGAAATGTCCCACGGACGTGGGAAAAATCAGGCCAGATTCATAGATGTTAAGTCGTGAAATCAGATCCGGTTAAGATCAAAAGTTTATTGCCTATTCGAAATGATCTGATCATCCCCTCAAAAGAGATAATTATAAGGACAGTTAAATATCTGCAGTTTTATATTCTGAAATTTTTTGGATTGTACAAAGTTACAAAAGTTCAAGTCTTTCTAATCACACAGTACGGTTAAACAAAATGCCGGTAAGTTCATTCATCTTTAAATATAATTGTTGGATTTCCTCGGATGGAATCTCCCGTACCTCTTTTCCCGTCTCTTTTTCAGTCACAGTGATGGCAGTCCTTTCATTATTTTTACCATATGTGGCAAATTTCAGATTGATATTCATACTATCCAGGGATTCCTGGATTTTCTCGGTCAGACCTTCTACCTCTTGCCTGGTTAATGGTGCTTCCTGTGAGGCATTACTTTCCTGAGGCTTTTCTTCACGTTTTGTCTGTATTGAGGCCGTCTCATTGGTTGCTCTCACATTTTCTGTGTTTGTATTGTTTAATTGTACTTCCATTCTCAATAACCTCCCCCCATTTTTTAATCACCTTTTTTGACATTTTAGGCCGGTCTTCCGGGCAATATAGTGATACTGTATTTATTATCGGCAAATGGCAGAAAAACTTTAGTCCAATTCAATAAATAAAATATAGGGGAAAACCAAACCGTTTTTTACCCATCCGAACAGATTTAAGGTGAGGCCTTTGAATAAGGTACCCCTTTTTTTAGTGCAAGAAAAAGAAAATATTATACCTTTATTATATGGAGAATGAAGGCCGCGTACATCTGGGTGGGATATCCTGGCGGGTATAAATCATTTTAAAAAGCCGGATAATCCATGCAAAAAATGAATATACATAAAAAAAGTCCAGCCGGGTATGAAAATACGACGACTGGGCTTTTTTGCTTTTTAATCCTTATCAGTTTTTAAATCGGAACTAATCCTGAGAAGCTCTCTTTGTCTTGTGAAAACATACCGTATGATTATTTCCCGATCGTCTTCAGACAAATTTTTAAATTTGATGGCAGTATCATAGCTGTTTTTTGAGTCGGTTTTTGTAACAGACTTTACTTTTCCAAGCACATTTATCGAAGACCTGGAAGCCAAAGCCATAGGGAGAAAAACCCGGAGGGCAATAATATCGCCAATAGAAAAACGATGGTTTGCAGCAAATCTCATACCAGATCCGCTGATATTTATACACTCACCGCCAACAAATGCATGTGCCTGATTATTTTGTGATTCAAGCATATCCAGAATGCGATCTATTTTATGGTTTGCCTGACATATAATATTGTACAATAGTTCTAAATCTACCCCTTGGGCTCTTTCTTCAATATCCGGTACCTTAATGGGTGCACCAAACGTATTTTTAAAGATCACTTCAGGTTTACTTTTACATTTTTTGTAATCTTTATTGGAAATCTTCAGGTAATCGACTTTTAGTATGTCATCTACCCTTACATGCTCTCTAGAACTTACTTTTTCCATTTTAATTTCCCGAAAATTTTTTGAATCGATAACATTATTAAGCATATCCTTAATTGCTTGGTAAATACCACTTAAATTTAGGTACAACTTTAAAGCTGCTCTATAAATATAAGCAAAACCTATGCCAAAACTTGCTGTTATATTGTCCTATAAGCCTTCATCCATATTTTATGGTTCAGTTAATATTTTAATTATAAAAGAGAACGTCATTTATTTGTCATCAATGGTTGGTTAAATGACAATGGGGTTAGCGCCATCATAGCCAATTGTGATCCAATGGGCAGTCAATAGGGTGTCAATCTCTATTTTGCTTTGATGGCATATATATTGCTCATATACATGTTTGCTATGGAAAAATTATTTACCAACTCGCGTATTCAAGTATTTGGCACGGATTATTTCGGAAGGATATCCTTCCGGCTGTATGATATTTTGTCGAAGGATTCTTTTTTAGTGCTTTCAGATGAAAGGGTCACTATATCAGCATATTTGTTTAAGGTTTCAGATTGGCGGCGTATCGGATTTTTCATCCAAGTTTGTTTACTATATGCCCTGATAACGCTTTCAACCTGAAATGTAGGTATTGTCATGACCTATTGCTCACTTTAAAGGGTAAAATGGAGGATAAATAAATCCCGCCAATAGTATAATCGGCAAATTGATTTAAAACTTTAGAAAATTTTTATGTGAAAAATATGAAAACAAATAATAAGTGCCATTCAAGTGTTCAAAAATTTTATTTTTTAGCCACACCTGACCCTAAAAAACTCTTTATTATTATGGTTCTGGTGGCGGTACTATTTTTTCAGCCAATCTTGATTTCAAAAAGTTTTGGAAAAGAAGGAGAAAAAGGGAATATCCGTTTTTATGTAGTGTCTTCCTATAAGAATTTTGATGACGCTGATAAACTTGTCAAAACACTAAAGGCAAAGGGTTATGACCCCTTTGGTAAAACAGTGAACATTCCGAATAAAGGGGATTGGCGTCGCGTATATGTTAAGGACTATAAAAACAAGAAAGAGGCATTATCAGCAGGTAAAAAATTAAGGGAAAAAGATGTTCTTAAGGATTTTTTCCTATTAACAAAAACTGAACCTAAAAATAAAAAAACAGCTCTACCCACAAAAAAAAATAAAAAAGATAATAGAATAACACCTACACCAGAGGTTTTGGCAAAAAAGAACAGTTTAGATGCTCGTGCTAAAACAAAACAAAACGTCAATTTAACTAAAGCGAAAAAGAAAGAGGACCCTCAACCAATAGATGAAATCGTTTTTACCGTTACAAAAAAAATTGAATATGATCTTAGGACAACTAAAGAGAAAATTGATTTCACTGTAACAAAAGAGAAAAAAGATCTGCCCGCATCAAAAGAGAAAATTGATCTAACCACGGAAAAAGAGAAAAAGAACATAGCCGCAACAAAGGATAAAATCGATCTTACTTCAATAAAAGAGAAAAAAGATGTGTTCTCAACAAAAGAGAAGACCGGTCCGCCCAATTCCGGAGAAATTAAGCCACCCCTTAAGATCATCAAAGATAAGCTTGATAAAGGTTTGGACATGGATAAAAAACCGTACGATATCGCCATGATCGATTTTTCCGCCGAAAGATATGAAGAGGCTTTGATCAAATTTCAAGATATAGCTAAGACTGTGAAAAATGAAGCCGTGATGAGGCGTATAGCAGATTGTTATTATTTTTTAGGAGAGAAGGGGAATAAACGATATTTTGCCAAAGCGATTGATCAATTTACAAATATTATCAGGGATTATCCCGGCTCAAAAAAGGATAATGCCAAGGCCATCTACAAGCTGGCTCAAAGCTATATCCGTACAGAGCTATACTCTTCGGCATTGGTGAATTTTAAAAGTCTCAGTACCGAATATCCAGAAACAGTTTATTTTCCCATATCTGTATTTATGATGGGTAAAATGTATTACAAAATGGGAAATTTTAAAGGGGCCATCATTCATTTTAAAGATTATATAGCAAAATTTCCAGATGGCCAGCATGTTAGGGTCGCATATTTTGGTGTGGGAGATAGTTATTTTCAATTGCGGCAATTTTATGACGCCAATCTCTGGTACGGTAATGCTTTAAAAAGGTGGCCCATTTTGGAAGATGTTCCTGAAGACACATCCTTAAACCTGGGAACACATTTTTTTCAAGTCAAAAAATATGAAGAGGCGCAAAGAGTATTATTTGTATATCTGAATCTGTTTCCCGGCAATAAAAATGGCAGGACCGCTCTTTATAATATTGCCAAATCCTTTGAGAAAATGGGTAAATTGCCCAGTGCCCTTAAAACGTTTAGCCTGATTGTAGGACGTTACCCTGAAAGCCAGGAAGCCAGACAAAGTGCTGTTATAATGGCCAACATCGGGGCCAAACATCCAAAAATAAAGTTACCGGAATACATTCTTGCCGGAATGGATAATTATAAGAATCCCATTGAAGCATACGATAAATTGAGCGGAAAATTATTTGATCTTGATTGGGAGGAAGAGGTGGTATTTCGTAAAGGGTGGGCACATGCAAAAATGAAGAAGTATGGGAAGGCTTTTGATACCTTTAATTTACAACTTAAAAAATTTCCATATGGTAAAAATAGGACAGCGGGCGAGAAGCATCTGGTTTTGAGCGCTAATGGCCTGATTAATGATTTTTATTCCAAAAAAGATTATCTGGCCGTTTCTGAAGTGTATTTTAATTCTGACAGAAAAGTTCTCTTTGAGAATGGTGATTTTGACATGTTATTCAAAATAGGAAACAGCCTTCAAATAATTGGTTTATACGGCCAGGCAGCCGGGTTTTTTGATGAGATGGTCAAGGTGTTCAAGAAAGATAAAAGGGTAAACAAGCTTTTATTTGCACTGGCAAAGATTGACTACAATCAAAGTGCCTATGAAAGCGCCAGAAATAGGCTGAAAAAATTGCTTGATAGACCTTTAGGCCTGGATAAAAAGAGAGTTATGAACGCCAAGGAATTGTTGGGAGATGTGTGTTACAAAGAGGGGCTGTTTAAAGAGGCAGTGGGTTTTTATTTGGAAGTTTTAGCTCCCCAAAAAGGCGTTGAGGACAGTTCGGTTATTCGTAAAAAATATGCTGATTCACTTTCAGGCATGGGTTTGTATTCTGCGGCCTATGTGAATTACAAAAGGGTTCTAAAAGATTGTGGTGAGGCAGGTAATAAATGTTTAACTCCGATGATTAAGGGCTCCTATGCCGGACTGGGCGATTGTTTATATAATGAAGGGAAATATCAAAAAGCGATTACGATGTATGAAAAGTCTTTAAATAGTTCATCTGAAGGTCAAAAAGACTTGTGGGCCATATTCAATATAGGGCGGGGATATGCAAATCTCGGGAACAAACCAATGGCTGATAAATCATTCAGTGCTTTAAAAGAAGAAAGCGGCAATGAATTTTGGTCTAGAATGAAAAATTACTACCCCGTTGATAAAGCCGGAAAAGAAATTTAAGTTCCCGAAATCTATTTTGGCAATTGCATAAAGGAGCGAATGAACAATTTGGATACGACAACTAAATACGGACCTGAAAAAACCTTGTTTTTGCAGCAGTCGTTCAAGGAATTTGATCTGGCAACCGAAAGACTTCAAAAGGCTTATGCAAGCCTGGAAGAGAAATTCGAAAGCATAAACAAGGAGTTGAAGTATAAAAATATTGAATTGCAGGAGGCCCTGGCAGAAAAAGAAAAGATAAGCAGTTATCTTCAAAACATACTCGAAAGTCTTACAACAGGGGTGGTAGTAACAGATATGGAAGGGAAAACAACGATGATAAATCATTGCGCTGAAATGTTCACTGAGTTTTCCAAAGAAGATGCAGTGGGCAAAGATGCACAATTATTGTATGAGAATAAAATTTCATTCAATTCAGATGGCCAATTCATTTTTAACAATCCTGATGAAGGATTGGGAAAGAAAATAAGACTTAAAAACAGGGTGCTGGAGATTTTTGGTTCTGCTGTTAAGACTGAAAAAGGAAATCAAATAGGAAAAGTCATTGTTCTTCGTAATATTACAAGGATTGAGAAACTCAAAGCAAAAGTGAAACGGACAGAAAAGTTAGCTGCAATGGGTGAAACTGCAGCAAATCTTGCCCACGAAATACGGAACCCCTTAGGGAGTATAGAACTTTTTGCATCTTTGTTGAAAAAGGATATGAAAGTAAAGAAAAACCGTGATAGAGCGTCTCATATCATCAGTTCGGTCAGGGATATGGATAACAAGATATCCAATTTGCTCTTATTTGCAAAAGACCGAAAGCCGCCGATGAAAAAGGTCAATATTCATAACACACTTAAAGAGGTAATCGCTTTTTCAGAACAAATTTTTAAAAAAGAAAACATCCTTCTCAGTGTAAATTATGAAGATTCTGATCCGTTAATTGTTGGCAATAAAGAGATGTTGAAGCAGATATTTTTGAATCTGATGTTGAACGCCATGCAGGCAATGCCAGAGGGAGGAAGCCTTTATATTGAAACGCGAATTTTTAATAGCAGATATAATTCAGAGGATAGGAATTCAAACATTGAAATTCGCTTTAAGGATACCGGTTGTGGGATACCTGCTAAAAATATAAAAAAAATATTTGATCCTTTTTTTACAACCAAGGGAAAGGGATCAGGTCTAGGCCTTGCCATTGTCCACAATATTGTCGATATACACGGCGGTTCCATTGATGTGGAAAATAACACCGGCGGCGGGACGGTTTTTACGATTACATTTACAGATGATGGCGGTGCGCCATGAAAACCAAACCAGTTCTAATTGTTGATGATGAGCCCTCAATGAGGATGGCACTTTCAGAATCTCTTGAAAGCTGTGGATATAAAGTTAAAACCGCTGAGAGCGGTGCAGATGCCCTGGCAAAATTTCAGGAGGGAAAATTTGAAGTGGTCATAACGGACATGCGGATGCCCGGGATGAGCGGGATGGAGGTCCTGCGAGGGATTAGAAAAGTTTCTTCCAAGACGCCGGTTGTTGTAATAACTGCTTACGGAACGGTTAATACTGCGGTTGAGGCAATGAAAGAAGGAGCTGCAGATTTTATCATGAAACCTTTTTCCGTTGATCATCTGGAATCTATTGTTAAAAAAGTGGTTACCAAAAAGGTCAGGAAGAGTGAGAAAAAACCAAAACAGGATTCAAAAGGAATTTTATCTCAGGAAAAAATGATCATAACCGGGAATGAGACAATGCTATCCCTTCTGGAGATGCTAACCTGTGTATCAAAAAGCAAATCAAGTATTCTGATACAGGGTGAAAGCGGTACAGGCAAGGAACTCATTGCCCGTTATATCCATTCACACAGCAATAGAGCCGATATGCAATTTGTGGGCGTAAATTGCGCTGCTATTCCCGGTAATCTCCTTGAGAGTGAAATGTTTGGACATGAAAAAGGGGCTTTTACCGGTGCTTCTAAAAAGAGACTGGGTAAATTTGAACTGGCTGAAGGAGGGACATTGCTTCTGGATGAAATCAGCGAAATGGACATTCAGCTCCAGGCCAAGCTCCTTCGTGTTATACAGGAGTCTGAAGTTGACAGACTGGGAGGCGGAACCCCCGTGCCTGTTGATGTCAGAATAATTGCCACAACAAACGCAAATTTAAAGAAATGTATAGAGGAGAAAACATTCAGAGATGATCTATACTATCGTCTCAATGTAATCCCGGTGAGGATGCCTCCTTTGAGAGAAAGGGATGGAGATATAATTCTTTTAAGCAAGTATTTTCTGGAAAAGTACAGCCGACGCAGCAAAACAGCCGTCCCCGGTTTATCAAAAGAAGTTGAGACAATGCTCCAAAACCACACGTGGCCGGGCAATGTAAGAGAGCTTGAAAATGTAATTGAAAGGGCTGTTCTGCTATCCGGTGGAGAGACCATTCAGCCAAAACACCTTTATCTCGAAAAAGAAAGTAAAGGCAACAGACAAGAAGAGGAAGCCTCTTTAGAACAGTTAACTTCAAAAAACGGAACTTTAAAAGAGGTAGAAAAAAGGCTTATTCTTAAGACGCTTGAGACTGTTGAAGGAAACAGAACCAGGGCGGCGGAAATTTTAGATGTAAGTGTTCGTACCATCAGGAATAAACTAAATGGCTATAAAAAGGAAGCGGAGATTCAGTGTTAGGAATAAAAAAAATCTTAATATTTTACATCTGATTTCATGCTTTCTGGCACAAGCATTGCATTAAATTTATGATAAAATATTAAAAAGGAGTATTAAAGTGGAAGCGTTATTTGGCAAAACAATAGAAATGTTATCTGGCGCTCTGGAATTTCGATCGGAAAGGCATAAGGTGATCGCCTCAAACATCGCAAATATAGATACCCCGAATTACAAGCCAAAGGACATTGTTTTTAAAGAGGAGCTGAAGGCCATTATAGATAATGAAGAAAGATTAAAGATGTCCAGGACCCAAAAAAGCCATTTATCAGAAGGATTGTTGTCAGGTAATAAAGCTGATTTTGAGGTGGTAGAAACCGGGGAAAAGGTTGAGCTTGACAAAGAAATGGCAAAGCTTGCGGAGAATAATCTTATGTACAATCTTACCGTCGAATTTCTGTCAAGAAAGTTCAGAGGCTTAAATACCGTTTTAAGGGAAGCAAAATAATATGGATTTTTTAACAACATTTAAAATTAGCGGATCCGGACTTGCGGCTCAGAGGGCAAAGATGGATGTGATCATATCAAATCTTGCCAACATTAACACTACGAGAACGCCGGAGGGGGGAGCATACAAAAGGAAAGCCGTTATTTTTTCTTCCGAACCGATACAGGAAAGCTTTAATGACATCCTTCAAGCGGTAAAAGTGAAAGAAATTGTGCAAATCGAAGGAAGCACAAAGCAGGTCTTTGATCCGGCACATCCAGATGCAGATGCCCAAGGCAAGGTCACGTTGCCAGATATAAATACGGTTGCAGAAATGGCGGATATGATAACGGCCAACAGGGCATATGAGGCCTGTGTTACCGCCTTTGATGCAACTAAGAATATGGCTCTTAAAACTTTGGAATTAGGAAAATAAACGCAAATTAGGGAGGCGTTTTAGGATGAACAATATACCGATTCGGGGTGACCTGATACCCCCAATTTCAGAATCTCAAAGCAAAAATGGTAATGATGTCCAGGAAAATGATGGCTCTTTCGGTAAGGTTTTATCAAACAAGATAGAGGAAATTAATAAGCTTAAATCGGATGCAGATGACGCGATTCAAAAAGTGGAGTTCAGTGATTCAGGGAGCATCCATGAGGCAATAATTGCCATGGAAAAGGCAAGTATTTCCTTTAAAACCATGCTGCAGGTAAGGAACAAGATGTTAGAAGCATATCAGGAAGTCATGCGGATGCAGACTTAAGATGATTTGGCGTACACTCAAAAAGGCAGAATTTTAAGGCGGATTTCCTGCCGGCAATTCTGAACCCATTAAAAGGAAGATATGGAATTGATATTTCAGTTTTTTTCCCAGTCAGGTAAGGTTTTTAAATCCCTAAGCTCTACTAAAAAATTATCCATTATTATTCTTGCCATTGTTATTATGGCCAGTATTGCAGCCTTTGTTTTTTCTGTAAATCAGAAGGAGTACAGAACACTTTTTTCTAATCTTTCAAGTGACGATGCAGGAAAGATTATCGCAAGATTAGAGGAAAAGAAAGTCTTTTATAAGGTTTCACCCTCAGGCGACTCCATAATGGTTCCAGCAGAAAATGTTTCTAAATTAAGAATAGAAATGGCATCATCTGGATTGCCCCAGAACGGAGGAGTGGGCTTTGAGATATTTGACAATAAAAACTTTGGTGTTACGGATTTTGTGCAGCAGGTGAATTATCAAAGGGCACTCCAAGGGGAATTGTCACGTACAATTAACAGCCTGGATGAAATTCAGCAGAGCAGGGTTCATATTGTCGTACCCCGAAAATCACTTTTTATTGAAAACCAGGCAAAACCTGAAGTGTCTGTTGTTATAAAGTTGAAACCCGGCGTAAGATTGAGGGAATCTCAGGTAGAGGGGATAGCACATCTTGTGGCAGCCAGTATAGAAGGGCTTCAGCCCGAAGAGGTCACCATCATAGACAGCCGCGGAGATATTTTGTCAAAAGCGGGAGGCGGATCTCAAATGTCCAAGAGAACTGACTCTCAAATGGAGTATCAGAGAAAAGTAGAAAAGGGTCTGGAGAGCAGGATTCAATCCATGCTTGAAAAAGTTGCCGGAGAAGGAAAGGCTGTGGCAAGAGTTTCCGCAACCCTTGATTTCAGAGTTGTGGAAAAAACAGAAGAGGCCTACGATCCTGACGAACCGGTTATAAGAAGCCTTCACAGCAAAAATGGAAAAACTGATGAAATCGTTAATTACGAGATCAACCGGGTTGTCAGCAAGACGATAATGCCAGTGGGGAAAATTGAAAAACTATCAGTGGCTGTGCTGGTGGATGATGTCTACAGCAAAGATGATAAGGGTGTTGAAACGTTCCGTCCAAGATCGAAAAAAGAAATAGAGACATTGGAAGGTCTGGTTAAAAGTTCAGTGGGGTTTGATGCAACAAGAGGGGATCAAGTTGTCGTAACCAGTGTTTCATTTAAGAAAAATGAATTGGAAACAGAGTTTGTTAAAGAGGGTTTCTGGAAGAGTAAATCAAACCTGATCGCTTCATTTATTAAATATTTTGTTTCCCTATTAGGCCTGATACTTGTTCTGCTTTTTGTCGTACGGCCTTTAATTAAGTTTGTACTCGCAGAAAGCCAGAGAAGAGAGATTGACAATATGGAACTGCCGGCCATTGCCGGTGCACCTGCCACTGCGGAAGCTCAGAGAGTTTCTTTAGAACTGGGAGGTGCTGAGGATGAAGGACTTAACGAGATAGATGTTGTAAGGAGTCTGGCAGATCAGGATGCGCAAAAATTTGCAGAATTATTGAGAAACTGGTTAAAATAAGAGTGATTAGGATTAAAGGGATATGACAAACGAAGAAAAAGCGGCAATACTCCTTTTGTCTCTTAAAGAAGAAGTGACTGCAGATGTAATGAAGAATTTTGGACCCGATGAGATCAGGCGTATCGGAAAGAGTATGAAGAACTTAACAGCTATATCTGATGCGGATATGGAGAATACTGCCAAGGAATTTTGCTCGCTGGCGCGAAAAAAGGGCAGCCGGATTACCTCGGTTCAGGATAATGTTGTTGAGAATATTTTAAAAAATTCTCTGGGAGAGGATGAGGGAAAGGAATTAATAAAATCCATAGAAGACGAGAGCCTTTCATCTGAAACCCTATTTATTGAAAAATTAAGAAATGCGGATGCAAAACGGCTGATAGATTTGACAAAAATGGAACATCCCCAAACCACAGCGCTTATTTTGGCACACCTTAGACCAGAACAAACAGCAGAAATTTTGGAAACCCTTTCCCCTGAGAAACAAAATGATATCGTAGAACGGATTTCAACACTGGGAAGCGTTCCGCAGGAGTTCATGGAGGAAATGGCCAAGACTCTTGAATCAGAGATTGTTGTTGAAACTAAAAAAGAAGAGCAGGTTGGCGGAGCCCGCATGATAGCTGAAGTTTTAAACAGGATGAATAAGTCCAGCGAAAAGGCAATACTCGAATCGCTTGAGAATTCGGATCCTGAAATGAGTGTTCAGATTAAGAACCTCATGTTTACATTTGATGATATCTTCAAGTTGGATGATGTTGGCATGAGAACCCTGCTTGAGGAAATAAATACCGAAGATCTAGCCCGTGCCCTGAAAATAGTCGATGATGACATTAAGGAAAAGGTCTTTAAAAACATATCAAGTCGTGCGGCAACGATGCTGAGGGAAGATATCGCAGATATGCCTCCTGTAAGGCTGTCAGAAGTGGAAAAAAGTCAGAGAACAATTATAGATGCGGCAAAGAGCTTAGAAAGTGAAGGTAAAATAGTATTTACCGGGGGTGAAGAAGAGGATGAATTTGTCTAGCAGAATTATAAAGGCTCAAGATGTAAAGCTGTCTGCCCAGCCAACCAATGAGAAAAGTGAGCCTTTGATTCCTACTCAAGCGGATGCGGTGACTATAGACCTTGCTTCCCAGCCTAGAGATTCAAAAAGAGAAGCGCCGGTAAGATTTCGGGGAGTTTGTCACCTTCCTGCCAAAGATGCCGGCTTCCATTCCCAGGATAATCACCAGGAGGTCTCCCAAAAGATTGATAAAATAAGAAAGCAGGCAGAAAAAAAAATCAAGATTGCACAAAAAGATGCCTATGATCGTGGTTGTGCAGACGGACTAAAAAAAGGCGTAGATCAGAAAAAACAAGAATTATCCCATGCGTTTGAATCTGTTGCCAAGCTCAGTAAAGAGTTTGAAGACTTGAAAGAATCAATTCTGGAAGGTTCAGAGAGACAGATACTTGATCTTGCTATTTTAATAGCAGGGAAGGTGGTTCATAAAGAAGTGACAACAGACCGGGAAGTAATTGTATCAGTCCTTAAGGAAGCAATGAAAAACATTCAAGAAAGTGAGAGTGCCTGTATCTGTTTGAACCCAAAAGATTATGACCACATAGCAGAAGCAACGCCTGATTTTCTAAATAGTTATGGAAATACATCAATTAAGAAAGATGAGGAAGTTGGCCGGGGCGGGGCAGTTATAGAGACAAATTCTGGGTCAGTGGATGCAAGACTGGATAAACAACTCATTAAAATCATGGAATCATTGTGTGATGTACATTGATTTTGAGAAATATCACAGAACCATTGAAGGTATAAAACCCCTTAATATTTACGGAAAGGTCAGTGGGGTTGTCGGTCTTCTTGTAGAAGCTCATAATCCAGGAGTCTCCATGGGCGAAGTATGCCGGATTTATCCGGATGGGAACAGCAGGCCAATCACTGCTGAAGTTGTGGGTTTCAAAAAAGAAAAAGCGCTTTTGACACCTCTTGAAAACCTTGATGGGGTTGGACCTGGCTCCAGGATTCTGTCAACTCATAAAAAATCAAATATCAAAGTGGGGCATCATCTTTTGGGAAGAGTCATAGATGGTCTTGGCAACCCTATTGATGACAAAGGTCCAATAGATACAGAAGACGAATATCCGGTTTATGCGGATCCGATCAACCCCCTTAACAGAGGCAGGATAAAAGAGCCTATTGATCTGGGAATCAGATCCTTAAACGGATTGTTCAGTTGCGGCAGGGGGCAAAGGATGGGGATTTTTGCTGGTTCCGGAGTTGGTAAAAGTGTCCTTCTTGGTATGATTGCCAGAAATACAAAGGCTGATATAAGTGTCATCGGACTTGTCGGTGAGAGGGGAAGGGAGGTTCGAGAATTTATTGAAAACAGCCTTGGCAAAGAAGGACTGGCCCGGTCAGTGGTTATTGTGGCCACTTCGGATATGCACCCGCTAATCAGAATGCGAGCAGCATATGTGGCCACAGTGGTATCGGAATATTTCAGGGATCAGGGCAAGGACGTTCTTCTTATGGTGGATTCGCTGACCCGGTTTGCAATGGCCCAAAGAGAAGTTGGCCTTTCAGTTGGAGAACCACCAACGACTAAGGGTTATACACCGTCCGTGTTCAGTCTTATGCCCAAGTTGCTGGAAAGGGCGGGAAACATAGAAGGCAGAGGAAGTATTACAGGCCTTTACTCGGTTCTTGTTGAGGGTGATGATTTTAATGATCCCATTGTTGATACAGCAAGATCAATTCTGGATGGTCATATAACACTCTCCCGTGAACTGGCTTCAAAGAATCATTATCCTGCCATAGATGTTCTCAACAGCATCAGCCGGGTAATGATCGATATCGTTGATGACAATCATAGAAAAAAGGCCAATGATATTCAAAACTCAATAGCCACTTATAAAAAAGCGGAAGACCTTATTAACATTGGTGCTTACGTGGGGGGAAGTAACCCTGGAATAGATAACGCGATAAGCATGGCAGACAGGATAAATTCATTTTTAAAACAGGATATTGATGAAAAGATTAATTTTGAGGAAAGCAAAGAACAATTATTCGCACTTTTCAATTGATAAAAATCCAGTTGAGGAACTCATTTGAATAAATCGAAGAGTCAGCGAGGCCTCTATGTTTGATTTTAAATTGCAGCCGGTATTAAATTACAGAAAACAGGCAGAAGAAAAACAGATGCTTGAGTTTGCAGATAAAAAGAGGCACCTATATTCTGAAGAACAAACATTGGAAAACTTGAGGATGAAGAAATCGGATTTGATTTCTAGTTTAAATAAGATGGGAGAAAGCCAGATGAAGGCTTCAGACGCGTCAACTTACCTTTCTTATATTAATCATATCAAAGATGAGGAAAATCGCCAGGAAGAGCTTATTTGTAAACTTGAAAAGGAGCTTGAAGAGAAAAGAATAGAACTGATTGATTCTTCAAGAAAAAGAAAAATCCTGGAGATTATTAAAGAAAAAAAAAGGAAAGAATATCAGCAGTCTTTAATAATCATGGAACAGAAAGAAATGGATGAAGCAGGGATTTTAAGGGTGCCAAATTGAAAAAATTAATCATTGTAAGTGAAATTTTGATATTATTTATTATTATTGCAAAAATTGCCACAATTGGCGGAATAATAAAAAACTCAGAAACCGTTGATTTCCTTTCACCCGTGACCAAAGCAGTGGCAAATCCTTTGGTGGCAGAAGCCTCTGTAAATAAACGAAAGGACGTGAGCGACGACAGACTGTCAGAAGAAAGAAAACTATTGTCTACATTGGTAAAAAAACAAAAGGCATTGGCGGACAGGGAAAATTTTTTAAAATCCGAAGAAAAAAGGCTCAATTCCTTGAGTGAAGAGATAATTGCTGAAGTTAGTAGATTGTCTGAGATAGAAGGCAGAATAATCCTTCTTCTTGAAAAAGCAAAGCAAATGGACAATAAAAAATATAAAAATTTGGCAATTGTTTACGAATCCACCCCACCTGAGAAGGCAGGTTCCATGCTAGAAAAATTGGAGAGCAAAGAAGCTGCTGCTATAATTATGAATATGAAAGGTAAGAAAGCCGGCGCAATATGGGGTAATATAAAACCAGACAAAGCTGCAGAGATTACAAGAGAGATAATAAAAACGGGAAAAATTAAAAAATAAAGCAGACATTTCTTTCATTTCAATAGGCAAAATTTGCCTCCTTCCAAAACCCTATCTTAATCAAAATAACGTAACACATTGATATTGTTGTCAATATTTTCTCAAAAACAAATGGCATGCCTCTTGCTCTTACAGTATTGTAATTATTAAGAGGAAATTATTGATTATGGAATTCAACTTAGCAGATCCGTTACAGAGCACAGGCCTTAATGTAGGTTCAAAAAAACTGCAAAAGGAAGATGCTGATATTGAATCAGGGTCACTTTTGTTGTTTGCCTCTATCGTAGAACAGGTATCTCAGATAAAATCAAAAGAAACCCCGAAAAAGATAACCGCTTTTCCTTTTCCAGGCAAAGGAGATGATCTTTCCTCAACAAAAGGGGAGCCATCTGGTTTTGTAAAGCACAATGAAAAACTCACAAAAGGTCTTTTGGGAAACCAGGTGAAATCTTCCGATTTAAAGGAAGGCGGAAAAACAACAGCTAAAGAGCTCATAAAAGGTTTTTTGGGAAACCAGTTGAAATCTTCCGGTTTAATGGGAGCTGGAAAAGCAGAAACTAAAGGGCTCACAACAGATCTTTTGGGAAACCAGGTGAAATCTTCCGATTTAAAGGAAGGCGGAAAAACAAAAACCAATGAATTCACCGGCCCTAATGTAAAGATTTTTCAAGCGGAAAAGGCATCTTCAATACCTTTAGCTGATAAAATCACCTCTTTTAAGGCATTTTCTCATAACACTCATCCGGAGGGCACAAGAGTCGGAGAACAAAATTCCATTATAGGGGTAAGTTCAAAGTTGGTACTTGGTGTTGAATCAGGTTCGCTAAACCCTGAGAGAAAAAGTGCTGTTTTTGAAAAGGGTGATTCGTTTAAAAAAAACAAGACCACCACCATTGGGACGGGTAAATTTAAAAGTCCCTTTAAAAGTCTGATTAATCATTCAGAGTTAAAGGGTGAGTTAAATATATTTAATAATGAAAAAACAGGAGCTAAGGCATTTGCTGATCCTGACATGACGTCCCTAATTAAAAAAATGGGCTCTCCCATACGTTTAGCCGATAGGATTTATCCTGTTGTGGGATACCAACAGGCAGGGATTCACACCGGCGGAAAAATGGTGGCAGTGAATGAGGTTGCTAATCAATACAACATCGAACCCAAAACCTTGATTCATCAGATTGCTAAAGGCGTAAATGGGCCGGGGAGGATAAAAATTGCACTCACCCCTCCCCATCTTGGCAACCTGGATATGGATGTGGTTGTAAGAAATAATAAAGTGCAAATTGTATTGCTGACGGAGAATAGTGATGTCAGGCAAATATTGCAGACAAATGTTGAGACGCTTAAAAATGCACTGGGCAGTCAGGGCTTGATAGCAGATACCATTAGTGTAAATATTCAAGAAAAATCAGACAATACAGGTGATTCGGGATTCGGTCGGGGCGAAACATTATTAAAAGAAGACAATAATCAAAAAGAGAACCATGCAGGTCAAAAGGGAAGTCAGAATTCTTCTGATCATGCACAATTATTGTTAGATGAAGAAAATCCGCTGGTCTGGGTTAACGGGACTATCAGTTTGTTTGTGTAAGTATAACTCCGGTCTGGCCGGATGAAGGAGGTAAAAAATGTTAGGTGTGGAAAGTGTCAACAATAATAACAGCATTAGTTTGAATGCCTTGCAGGCTGACACGGTGGGCAAGGATGAATTTCTTCAAATGATGATTGCTCAACTTAAAAATCAGGATCCTCTCAATCCCTTGGATGGCACAGATTTTACGGCTCAGCTTGCTCAGTTTTCAAGTCTTGAACAATTAGTCAACATGAATGATCAATTACAAAACATAAATCTTTATCAGTCTTCGCTGAACAATGCCGAATCTGTAAATCTGATTGGCAAGGAGATAACGGCAGAAGGTGATACGATTAAATCGGATGGTTCTTCAACCGATTTAATTTATAATTTATCGGGCAACGCCCAAAAGGTTATTATTACGATTTATGATGAGTCAGGAAAACTTGTTGACACCCTCGAACCTGGGCCTCAAAACCAGGGGAGAAATTCCATGGCATGGGATTCCAATAGCCTGGCAAATGGTAATTACACCTTTGAGGTATCGGCAATTGATGCCGGTGGAGATGTGGTACCCGCTTTTACAGAGATTAAGGGGAGAGTGAATGGTGTTACTTTTATGAACGGGTCGCCATATCTTTTTGTTAACGGGAAGGAAATCCCCTTTGATAGGGTAATATCGGTAAATGAACCGGCAATTTAATAAATAGGAGATAAATAAATGGGAAATTCATTATTTGCAGCAGTATCAGGCTTAAATGCCAGTTCAAAGCAGATGGATGTTATCGGTAACAATATATCCAACGTCAATACGATTGGCTACAGGTCGGCAAAAATCTATTTTGGCGATATTTTAAGCCAGAGCATTGCCGGAGGGTCGCAGGTTGGCCGGGGGGTGTCTGTGAACAGTGTAAATACTCAGTTTTCAGCAGGGTCCTTTGAAACAACGGCAAACGCAACCGATCTTGCCATAGATGGATCTGGCATGTTCATGGTTAATGACAGCGATGGCGCAAAATACTACACAAGGGCAGGTGCATTTCACTTAGACAATCAAGGATATCTTGTGGATGTAAATGGTTACAAGGTTCAAGGATATAGTTTTTTTGGTTCTGACCCGAATTCGATAACCGATATTTCTCTGCAGAACGTTCAATCTTCTCCTTCAGCCACCACCACTGTTTCCATCGGGACAAACCTTGATGTGGATACAGCAACAGGTGCCACTTTTAACGCCGCTCAAACAGTGTATGATTCCCTTGGGGCAACACATACCTTGAAAACAACATTCCAGAAAACCGAAGAACCCGGTTATTGGGGTTTTCAATCATATCTGGACAATGTAGAAGCCACGGCCCAGACATATTCGGGGCTTAAGTTCGATTCCAACGGTGTACTGGATAAGGCTTACACTTCAAGTATGGGAACCCCAACCATAGCAACGGCCGGAGATGGCACCGCCACCGCAGTCGTGAATAATGTCGGTCAGTTATATAAAGACGCCACCGACATCGTGCTCAAGAGGGGGGTTAATGAAAATACATGGACAATAGATGATAATGGCGGTTATGCAAATATGTCGTTCATGCTGGGTGCAACAGGCAGTGATGATGAAATTAGCCTAGATCTTGATGGAAATGGCGGTGATGATATTACATTCACTCTTGCTGATACCTGGGCAGCAGATGACACAATTACATTTTCCATAACTCAAACAGAAATCAATCCTGTGGATATTTCCATGACTTTTGCCGCCCTCACCAACGGGGCCACCATAGGCAGTTCAGGTGAAATAACGTGGGACCTGGCAGGGGATTCAGCAGAGTCGGTGACAGGATATGCCAGTGCTTCAACTGTGAAATCCCTTACCGGGGATGGATATGGTTCCGGTCTTCTTAAGGATTTGTCCGTTACACAGGAGGGAATATTGAGCGGTTTTTTTACAAACGGTCAGACAGAAGACGTTGGTCAGCTGGTTCTTGCTGATTTTTCCAATCCCTGGGGGTTGAGACGACTGGGAAACAATCTCTTCGGTGAAACCGTTACGTCGGGATCAGCCGTGCAGAACGTTCCAGGCTCAGCAGGCATGGGTGAAATCAGTCCAAATTCTCTGGAGCTGTCAAATACGGATCTGGCTACAGAATTTATCAATATGATAACTGCACAAAGGGCATATCAAGCCAGTGCAAAGGTTGTCACAACCACTGACCAGATGATGTCAGAGCTGATGACCCTTAAGCGGTAAATGTCAGGTTTTTGACGACCTGTCAAAAAGTCTTTTTAATATAACAATCGGGGGTGAGTATATTTTTCACCCTCGATTTTTTATTTTATGGCTATCCGTTAGGGGTTCTAAAATGATTAAAACTCTTCTAAAAAGCCTCAATTAAACTGGCACAATCTTTGCTTTAACAAAGTCCATTATGGATATATCAACTATTTTAGGAATTGTGGTCGGGTTCGGCCTGGTTATCGGAGCCATGTCAGTAGGTGGCGGGTTACTATGGTTTATAAATTTGCCATCTGCAATGATCGTAGTTGGCGGAACTATAGGTGCAATACTAATTAACTACCCCATGCAGGATATCGTTGGGGTTGTAAAGGTGGCAAAGAATGTCTTTTTCGGGAAAAAAGTTGAAATAGAAAAAGCCATAGAAATGCTTGTGGATATAGCAAAGGTTTCACGGCGTGACGGGATACTGGCACTGGAAGACAAAGTCCAGGAGATTGACGATCCCTTCTTTGCCAAAGGAATAACTTTGATGGTAGATGGTATTGAACCGGCTGCTCTCTCAAGGATTCTCGATACAGAACTTGAATTTATTACTGAGAGGCACAGGATGGGTGCTGAGATATTTACGACCATGGGGAATTTTGCGCCGGCCATGGGGATGGTGGGGACCTTGATCGGGTTGATAAAGATGCTGGTGCAGATGGATGATCCGTCTTCAATCGGACCATCCATGGCCGTGGCTCTCATCACAACTTTTTATGGTGTGATTTTGGCAAATCTGGTTTTTCTGCCGGCTGCCGGTAAACTCAAGACGCGAAGTACAAGCGAACTCCAGCTAAAGCAGCTGATTATAAGCGGTATCCAGTCTGTCCAGTCGGGAGATAATCCACGGTTATTAGAGGAGAAACTCCAGTCATTTTTATCTCCGAAACAAAGAAAGGCAGTAAGTTAGAAGTGGATGAAAAATACAAGCAGAACAAGCGATGGCAAGAATCCGGCGTTGCCGCCTGGGAGACGATATATTGTTCTCTTATATTGATTCTTGTTGCTCTTTTTGCCATGCTTGCATCCTATTCAAAAACGGAAACAAGAAAAATAGAGCATTTCCTTCAAAGAAGAATTTTTCTGGAAGATCCTGATATATCAGCCGCGTTGTCTATAAAATCTTTAAAGAGATATTTTAAAGAGGCGGGTATGAGTACAGTGCCCAACATCGAGAAAGTAAAAGACGGGTTTAAGGCCAGTTATGAAAGCCGAACATTCTTTGCACCAGGCCTTGCTGTAGCAAATAAAGAGGCATATCCGGTCCTGGATAAGATGATAGAACTGGCAAACAAATTCAAACTTAAAATAAGGGTAGAGGGTCATACGGATAATATACCGATAAATACGGCACAGTTTCCGTCAAACTGGGAGTTATCAGCATCAAGGGCGGCAAATGTACTGCAGTATTTTCTCAACAAAGGAAAACTTCCCACTGAGATGCTGTCTACAGCCGGGTTGGCCCATTATCATCCCATCGAATCAAATGACACACCTGAAGGCAGGGAGAAAAACCGGAGAGTTGTCTTTTATTTTAGGTTGACGAATTGACCTTAAGGTATTGAAATGAAAAAGAATAACAAAAATTTAGAAGAAGACGGGCAGGCGGGCAAGTGGCTTTCTACCTTCAATGATATGGTGACATTATTGCTTACATTTTTTGTTTTAATCATTTCTATGTCAACACCTGATACAGCCGCATTGACAAAAATAACCAAGTCCATAAGCACCGCTTTTGGCCTGCATGAGACAACGAAAAAAACAGATGGACTCGTTTTTACCCCTTTTGTTGTAAAAATGTCAAACAAAGTGGCAAATGTGTTTGGCAAAAGTAAGACAAATATGACCGGCCGAATAAATAAGTTAGCCGGCGATATTGCAGGATTAGAGGAAACCTCAATGGATGTTGTCGTTATAAAGGAAGGGGTTTCTGTTATTCTGGGAGAAGATTTATTGTTCAAATCAGGTATGGCTGAGATTGAGAAAAAAAAGCATTATGTTTTTGATAATGTCCTTGGAATAATTTTAAGAGAAAATGATTATCAGATAAGGGTAGAAGGGCATACAGATGATGTTCCCATCCGTACTGCAAGATTTTCATCCAACTGGGAGCTTTCCATTGCCCGGGCCACAAATGTAGTCAAATATTTTATTTCAGAAGGTGTTGCCCCGGAACGACTCTCGGCCGCAGGATATGCTGATTCAAAACCCCTTCTTCCTAATGTGGATGCCCATAATAGGGGTCATAATAGAAGAGTTGAGATCATTTTGACATTATAGAAAGGTTAAGGAGTAGTACAATGGCTGATGAAGAAAAAGAAGAAAAAAAAGAAAAAGAGCCTAAAAAAGGGAAGGGCTCAGCCTTGAAATGGATATTAATACTTTTATTGGTAATCATTCTTGGCGGCGGAGGTTTTGCGGGCTTCAAGTATTACCAACTTAACCTATCCGGTTCAGAAGGTAAGGCTGCAAAAGAGGTCGTCGAAGTACCAGGCCTATGGTCAATGGGCAGCCAGATTGTAAATTTAATGGATAATAACGGTGAAAGGTATTTAAAGGCGACTATCGAGATTGAAGTATCCAATCAGGAATCCATAGCCGAACTGGACCTGCTAAAACCAAAAGTTTTAGACAGTATTTTAGGGCTTCTTTCATCAAAAAGCTATAGAGAGATAGCAGGCTTTGAAGGAAAACAGCGTCTTAAAGACGAAGTTGTGGTGCGTATAAACGGACACATCACAAAAGGTCAGGCTAGAAGGGTTTATTTCACTGAATTTCTGATACAATAAAGAAATTAGCCTGGGTAATGAAAAATTCAAAATGAATGAATTGAAAAGGTAAATATGTCCCAAGTTCTGTCACAAGAAGAAGTAGATGCTCTTTTAAGGGGAGTATCAAACGGAGAGATTGAAACTGAGCAGGAGGAAGTTCATGATCCGTCTGAGGCACAGGCATACGATTTAACCGGCCAGGATAGAATCGTTAGAGGGCGGATGCCGACCCTGGAGATAATAAGTGAGAAATTCGCCAGATTGCTCAGTTCAACCCTGTTGTCATTGTTAAGAAAAGTGACCCACGTCAATACATTATCCGTGGAAATGCTCAAGTATGGAAAATTTATAAAATCAATACCTCTTCCAACCAGCCTTCATGCGTTTAAGATGAACCCCTTAAAGGGCAGTTCACTTCTTGTCGTAGAATCACAAGTCATTTTTGCGCTGGTTGATATTATTTTCGGAGGATCCGGCCGGGGAGGATTTAAAATTGAAGGGAGAAATTTTACCTCCATAGAAAATAACCTGATAAAAAGAGTTGTAATAAACGCGTTGGCTGATTTTGAAAAGGTCTGGGAGACAACGATGAAGCTTGATGTTGTTTATCAAAGATCGGAGATCAACCCCCAATTTATGCAGATTGCCGCGCCCACGGATGTTGTTGTAGTTGTGCAGTTTGAAATCGACATGGATTTTTCTTCGGGTATTATGACTTTTTGCATACCGTATTCAACAATTGAACCGATTCGGGAAAAATTAATGGGAGGTTATCAAGCTGACCAGCTTGAGGTGGATAAAGAGTGGGTTGACCGGTTTACAGAGGGTCTTAGATTGACAAACGTGGACCTGGCTGTCGAGTTGGGTAAAGCTGAGCTGACTGGAAGGGAAATTGTAGACCTGAAAAATGGTGATGTGATTCCTTTGGATCAATATTGCAGTGATGGTCTGGATGTATTTGTAGAAGATGTTCTAAAGTTTAAGGGACAGCCAAAGATCTTTAAGGGAAATCAGGCCGTGGAGATATCAGAAATTATCGATGGGGAAGAGGTGTATTGATATGGTAGAGAATGAATCAGCAGAAGAGATAAAAGAAACAAAAACCGATGACGATATGGGTTGGGACGATGTTCAAGAAGAGATGAAGGCATCTAAGGATCCTGTTGAAAAAAAAGAGGTCAGCAAAGTCAACTTTGAGGAAACGAATAAAGAAGAGTCAAAAGATGCAGCTTTGGATCTTGATTTTATATTGGATTTACCTCTCACGGTGACGGTGGAACTAGGCAGAGCAAAAATGATGATTAGCGAACTTCTTCAGTTAGGTCAGGGGTCGGTGGTGGAGTTAACAAAGTTTGCAGGGGAGCCCATGGAAGTTTTCGTCAACAATCGATTGATTGCCAGGGACGAAGTGGTTGTGGTGAACGAAAAATTTGGTGTTAGATTGACCAATGTCGTTTCCCATGCTGAAAGATTGAATCGTTTAAAGTAGCTGTCTAAGGAGCATCATGAATTCAGTGGAGTTATTACCTTCTATTGTAAAGATAGTATCAGCCCTTGCCGTTACAATCGGTGCAATCATTTTTGTTTCATATTGGTTCAAAAAGATCATAAACAAGAGTGGAATGAATATTAACAACAGCGAATTGATTAAGATTTTGTCGGTTAAATACCTTGGCCCCAAAAACCGTATTATGCTTATTGATGTATCGGAACATATCATGCTTATCGGGGTCACAGCCAGCAACATATCCCTGTTGACCGAGATAGGGGATTCAAAGTCTCTGGAAATACTGAAAGATGTCCAGGGCCAGCAGGAAAAACCCCCTCATTTTTCTGATTATTTCAAAGGAATGTTAAAAGGGGCTAAACAGTGATTTTAAATCAATTTAAAAATGTTCAGCCAGTGAAAATGTTTTCTGGAAAAAGAAGTAAAAAGTCAAGGCCGGTTCATGCCAGAAGATATCTCCTATTGATTCTGGTCATTTGCGGGCTCGTTTTTTTTGCCGGACCTTCTTTGGGGGAACAATCCTTTTCCATTCCTTCCATTAACCTGAGTGTGGGAGATGACGGTGATGAACCCGGTAAGATATCAGCTGCGCTGCAACTTTTGTTTTTACTTACTGTGCTGTCTCTTGCCCCGGCAATACTCATCATGCTGACTTCATTTACGCGAATTGTCATCGTCCTTTCCCTTTTGAGGCATGCCCTGGGAACGCAGCAGATGCCCGCCAACCAGATTATTATTGGATTGGCCATGTTCCTTACTTTTTTTATCATGACCCCGGTGTGGAATGAGGTAAATTCCAAGGCGCTTCAGCCTTATATAAATGAAGAAATATCAGCCAAAAGAGCCTTTGACCTGGCGGCAAAGCCCATCAAAACATTTATGTTAAAACAGACCAGAGAAAAAGATATGGCTCTTTTTGTTAAAATTTCAAAGGAGAACAATATAAAAAAACCAGAGGATATAAAATTTCCCGTACTGCTGCCGTCATTTGCAATCAGTGAATTAAAGACCGCTTTTCAAATCGGTTTTATGATATACCTTCCTTTTTTGGTATTGGATATGGTTATTGCAAGTATACTCTTATCAATGGGAATGATGATGCTTCCTCCCATAATGATAAGTCTGCCTTTTAAACTGCTTCTTTTCGTATTGGTAGACGGATGGAATTTAGTAATCGGTTCACTGGTGCAGAGTTTTGCTTAGCGCAGGAGTATACATATGAATGTTGACCTGGTTATAGGACTTGGGGCAGAGGCAATAAAGGTTACATTGCTGCTTGCAGCGCCCCCGCTTATTGTGGGTCTTACTGTGGGTATGATAATAAGTATCTTTCAGGCCGTGACACAAATCCAGGAAATGACCCTGACATTTATACCTAAAATAGTTGCTGTGCTGACAACCCTCATTATCGCGCTCCCCTGGATGATCAATCTTCTTGTTACTTATACGCAGAATCTTTTTACATCCATACCCATGTATTTAAAATAAAACAAAAAAATGGAAATGAAGCCGGATTTTAAACCTCCGTATTCAGAGAACCTATAACCCTTTACCTTGAATCTTGAATATGCAGCCATTTACCGCAGAACAAATTGAGATTTTTGTTTTTGTGTTTTTGAGGGTAAGTGCAATTATTGCCTTCATGCCCATCGTGGGAAATAGGACAGTTCCCATCAGGGTAAAGGGCGGATTGTCCCTGGTGATAACATTTTTACTTTTTCCTTTTGTCGAGTTTAACACGCCCCCCCCGTCTGATACCATTTTGCTGGTTTTGGGAATGCTCGGTGAGGTGATGGTGGGAATTACGCTGGGCTTGGCAGGCAGGCTGATCTTTGCCGGAGTGCAATTGGCAGGTCAACTAGCAGGTTTTCAGATGGGTTTTGCCATTGTAAATGTGTTCGACCCCATCACCAGTGCTCAGGTTTCCATAGTCGCCCAGTTTAATTATTTATTTGCCATGTTGATATTTCTTGCCGTTGATGGTCACCACCTTTTTATATACTCTATCGCAGAGAGCTACAGGATAGTCCCTCCTTTTGACTTTTATTTTTCCGGGGAGTTGATCCAGTCAGTGATTGAATTATCAAAAAATATTTTTATAATCGCGATCAAGGCTGGGGTTCTTGTAATAACAATGCTGCTGATGATAAGCATCGGGTTTGGGATGATAGCCAGAACTGTCCCACAAATAAATATACTGATTGTTGGATTTTCCATAAAGATAGCCATGGGTCTAATAGGTCTTGGACTTGCCCTTCCCTCTTTTGCACGGATGATGGCTAAGATTTTTCAAAATTTTGGAGACACTTTAAATCTGCTCCTTAGACAAATGTGAGGGTTTTTTGACGTATGCGTCAGGGAATGGTCAAATACAATTGAAATCATCAACAAATTAAATGTGAAATATGGCCGGTCAGGATAAAGATCAAGAAAAAACAGAGCAGGCGACGCCTAAGAAAAGGGAAGAGGCCAGAAAGAAGGGCCAGGTTGCCAAGAGTCAGGAGGCCGCCTCTGCAGGTGTCCTGCTTGCCTGTTTGATTTTTTTCTGGTTTGGCGCCTCCGGTATAATCGAAAAGATGATGAATATTATAAAGTGGATGCTTGCCCAGTCAGGCCGGTTCAATATTGATACTCATTCGATTAACGGTCTTATGATAGGCCTTTTATATAAAGTTTTTGTCATGCTTTTTCCACTTTTTTTGACCGCATTTATTATTGCCCTGTTTGTCAATTATCTTCAGGTGGGTTTTGTTCTATCATCAGAGTCAGTGCAGCCCAAGCTCTCAAAGCTTGACCCCATAAAAGGTTTTGGTAAAATATTTTCCATCAGATCCCTGGTGGAATTGTCTAAGAACATATTCAAATTATCCATCATCGGTTTTATTGTTTATTCAGGCATCAAAGGAGAAATGGATAATTTTATCCCACTGATAGACCAGAGTGTATGGGGGATAGTCATTTACATTGGGGAGATAGCATTTAAGATTGTTTTCAGAGTATGCCTGGCGCTGATCATTCTTGCTATTTTAGACTACATTTATCAGAAGTGGGAATTTGAAAAGAATCTTAAAATGTCCAAACAAGAGATAAAGGACGAATTTAAGCAAACGGAAGGTGATCCCCTCATAAAAGCAAGAATAAAGCGCCTTCAAAGAGAAGCGGCCAGAAAAAGAATGATGGCAAATGTACCGAAAGCAGATGTGGTTATTACCAATCCCACCCATCTGGCAGTGGCGCTGAGCTATGATCAATCAAGAACATCCGCGCCAAAAGTGGTTGCAAAGGGCGCCGGGTTCATTGCTGAAAATATAAAAGAAATCGCAAGAAAAAACAGTGTGGCCATTGTTAATAATAAGCCTTTGGCACGGGTATTGTATAAGACCGTAGAGGTAGATGAAATGGTGCCGGCTAATTTATATAAGGCAGTGGCTGAAGTTCTGGCATTTGTTTATAACATGAAAATGAAACAGGGTTAAAAATGGCCGATTCTTTTGCGAAAACTGATAATTTTGTAGATCTCTTTAAAAGCAGCAATACGGCTATGGCGGTAGGTGTAGCCGGTATCCTTCTGGTGATGATGATTCCCATGCACCCCTTTGTCCTCGATCTTCTTCTTTCTATCAGTATCACGCTTTCAATGGTAATAATGTTGCTATCTGTTTATGTAACAAGGCCTCTGGATTTTAGCGTTTTTCCTTCCACCCTTTTAATCGCTACCTTGCTTCGTCTGTCCCTTAATGTGGCGTCCACCCGTCTTATACTTCTTCATGGAAATGAGGGAACAGGGGCTGCAGGGCAAGTTATAAAAGCATTTGGTACTTTTGTTGTCGGCGGTAATTATGTTGTTGGATTTATTGTATTTTTAGTGCTTGTGCTGATTAATTTTATCGTGATAACCAAAGGCGCCACAAGGATAGCAGAAGTGGCGGCAAGATTTACCCTGGACGCCATGCCCGGGAAACAGATGAGCATAGACGCCGATCTTAATGCAGGTGTCATTACGGATTCCGAAGCAAGAAAAAGGCGGCATGAAATTGAACATGAATCAAATTTTTATGGTGCAATGGATGGCGCGGGTAAATTCGTCAGAGGAGATGCCATAGCAGGAATAGTTATTACCATGATAAATATTCTTGGTGGTTTGATTGTCGGCGTTTTGCAGCGGGGTATGCCCGTGTCGGATGCTGCCCGCATCTATACCCTTCTCACAGTGGGTGATGGGTTGATCACACAGATCCCGGCCTTGATTGTCTCAACTGCAACAGGAATGCTTGTCTCTAGATCCACAGCCTCATCTGATCTGGGCGGGGAAATGGGAGATCAACTATTTGCACAGCCAAAGGTACTTGGCATGGCTTCAGTTATACTTTTAATATTTGGCTTGATTCCCGGTATGCCCAAGATATCTTTTCTGGTTATCTCATTTGTCTTAGGTGTCATAGCATATAGAACATTTAAATCCTTACAAGAGGTTGAAGAGGAGATTGAAGAAGTACCCATGGAAGCAATTGAAGAACCTTTAGAATCGTTATTATCGCTTGATTCACTAGAGCTTGAGGTGGGGTATAGCCTGGTCCCTCTTGTTGATGCCGGGCAGGGTGGAGAGTTGCTCGAAAGGATAAAGGCCCTGAGAAGACAGATGACTGTTGAAATGGGTTTTGTCGTACCTCCAATACATATAAGAGATAATCTACAGATAAAGCCGGGTGAATATATAGTCAAATTGAAAGGGGTTGAAACCGCTAGAGGAGAAATCCAGATGGGTCATTGGCTTGCAATAACTGCAGGAGATGAAGATGCAAATATAAAGGGTATAGAAGCCATGGAGCCCGCTTTTGGATTGCCTGCCGTCTGGGTGGACGAGAAAGAAAAGGAATCTGTCCAGGCAAAGGGTTTTGTTGTCGTGGATTCTGCAACAGTCATTACAACCCATTTAACTGAAATTGTAAAAATCCACGCAGATGAACTGCTGGGCAGACAGGATGTTCAGTCTTTGCTGGACAGCCTTGCGGGAAGCCATCCAAAAGTGGTGGAGGAACTGGTACCAAATGTTGTTCCTTTGGGTACACTTCAGAAAGTGCTGCAACGGTTATTGCGGGAGAAAATTTCTGTTCGCGATTTGCTTACGGTATTGGAAGCCTTGGCAGACTACGTGCCGCTTACAAAAAATGTTGATACCTTAACCGGATATGCAAGACAGGCCCTGGCCAGAACAATTACAGGAGAATATAAAGATACAGAAGGGAATATAACAGTTGTTATGGTATCTCCAGATATTGAGGAAAGCATTAACAAATCTATTCAGCATACAGAATATGAATCTTTTGTTACTGCAGATCCGACTTTGATACAGGAGGTTGTTAACAATCTCCAAGGATTTGTCACCAGATTTACAGATAAAGGCTTACAGCCAATTGTCCTGTGTTCTCCAAATGTCAGGATATTTTTAAGGAAGATTCTGGAGAAGTTTTTTCCAAATATAATTATACTGTCCCACAATGAAATTACCCGTGAAGTGAATATTAAATCTTTGGGAATGCTGGCGGTACAAGATGCAAAGTAAAAGATATGAGGCACGAAGTGCAAAAGAGGCTATAAAGAAAATAAAAGCCGATCTCGGCGCAAATGCCATCGTCCTTTCCAGTAAGAAACTCAATGGCAAGTTCGAAGTGGTTGCAGCCAGGGATGAGAATAAGGAGATCGGGAAGAAAAGCGACGTTGAGAAAATCGAAAAGGATGAATTAAATGCACTTTCCATCATCCGATCCGATGTTAATGATTTCAAATCTCTGGTCATGGATTTTAAAAAGAAAAGTGGTATTCATGCTGAGATAACTGAAATAAAGGAGACAATCAATGTTTTATTTGATGTTCTTGGCGTCCAAAGAAATGAAATCGTTTCTCCTCCACTGTCAAAAGTTTATTACCATCTGATATCGCTTGGCGTATCAAAAGAACTTGCCACTAAGTTAATAGAAACGGTTAAGAGTAATGGTTCTACGGATGGAATAATTAACTATGAGAATGCGTTGAGTGCTGTCGAGGATACAATAAAAAATGCTATTGCCCCTTTTTACAGCAACAAGGGGAAAAAGAAAATTTACGCCTTTATCGGTCCTGCCGGTGAGGGTAAGACGACGACATTGGCTAAACTGGCGGCTCACTATCTGTATGAAGATAAGCTAAATGTGGGTATCATAACTATGGACACCTATCGCATTGGTGCGGCAAAACAATTGAAGACATATGTAGATATCATGGATATTCCCATGAAAATTGCCTCTGAAAAAAAAGAGTTTGATGAGGCTTTGAACTTGTTTGCCAATAAAGATATTATATTTGTGGATACACCGGGCAAGAGCAGTAGTGATGAAAATCACCTGTTAAAATTAAAGGAATGTCTGAAAATGGATATTCCCCTGGAAACAAATTTGGTTTTAAGCATGACATCAAGCCGGGAAAGTATGATGGATGCGGTAACACGATTTGGGGTTATAGATTATAGTAGCATCCTGTTTACGAAGTTGGATGATTCAAGGAAATCCGGTTCAATCTACAATGTCATGGACCATGCCGGAAAACCAGTATCTTATGTCGCTGATGGGCAGAACGTTCCCCGAGATTTAAAAAAAATGGACCCCGCAAAGCTTGCAAGGCTTATCGTGGGCAAAGGATAACAAGGAGGTAGTGGTGGACCAGGCAGGAATGTTGAGAAAAATGAAAAAGAGTGTGATGCCTTCGGCAATTGAACCCAAAAAAAATAATAGTAATACCCGAGTGATTGCGATTACCAGTGGTAAAGGGGGAGTTGGAAAAACAAATATATCTGCAAATTTTGCCTACCTTCTTTCAAGGATGGGGAAAAGAACATTGTTGCTGGATGCAGATGCTGGACTGGCTAATATAGATGTCATTTTGGGCATTATCCCCCAATATAACCTTCATCATGTGCTTAACGGTGAAAAAAGCTTATCAGAGGCTGTTATAGATGGTCCGGGTGGAATAAAAATTCTGCCTGCATCTTCTGGGATTCCTGAGATGGCTGCATTGTCAAAGGGTCAGAAATTTACACTTCTTGAAGAATTAGATGGACTGGATCAAGACTTTGATTTTATGATTATCGACACGGCCGCTGGTATTGCAGATAATGTCATGTATTTTAATATGGTAGCCAGGGAAATCATTGTGGTTGCCTCACCTGAACCAACCTCTTTGACAGATGCCTATGCCCTAATCAAAGTCCTTTATCAAACCTATGAGACAAGACGATTTACGCTTCTTGTTAATATGGCATTGAATTCGGATGAGGCGGGTGAGGTCTACACAAGATTGAGTAACGCAACAAATCATTTTCTTGATCTACCAATTGAGTATTTGGGGTATATCCCCCGTGATCTGAATGTTCCAAAGGCGGTAAAAAAGCGAAAATTGATAGCAGAAGCCTTCCCTGATACAAAGGCTGTCAAATTCATGTCCAAAATAGTTAAAGAACTGTATAGAAAAAAGCCGCACGAATATGAGAGCAGCACCATTAAATTTTTTGGCAGGCCAATCATTGAAAAAAATGAATGACATAAAAAAAAGAGAGGAACTGATATTGAAATATGTGCCTCTCGTTAAAAACACTGTGGGGAGGATCGCACTGAGACTGCCCGATTACATGTGCAAAGATGATTTGATCAATGTCGGTATACTGGGATTGATGTCAGCCCTTGAGAAGTTTGATGAAAAGAGGAATGTGAAGTTTGAGACATATGCAGGATTCAGGATTCGGGGGGCAGTGCTGGATGAATTAAGGTCAAGAGATATTGTACCGAGATCGGTTAGAAGTAAAGAGACAATGCTTGAGAAGGCTTTAGAGGAGCTACAAAGGTCTTTGGGGCGCCATCCTATGGATGAGGAAATCTCGGATTACCTTGGCATATCCCTTGAAAAGTATTATAAACTTCTTGATGAAACAAGGACGGTAAGCTTCCTGAGCAATGACGATTTGCCCCATGGATACTGCGAAAAGTACGGCCGGTATGAGGTTCTGAAGAAAATTGACCAGAATAATCCTTTTTCACTTCTCACTCGCAGGGAACTAAAAGAATCATTAAAGGATGCAATAGATTCTCTTCCCCAAAAAGAAAGGCTTGTGTTGTCCCTGTATTATTATGAAGAGTTGACCTTAAAAGAGATAGGAAAAATCATAAAATTGACAGAGTCAAGGATTTGTCAGATTCATTCTCAGGCAATTATGAGATTAAAGGTCAGTTTGAAAGAATTGCGATA
Source organism: uncultured Desulfobacula sp. (assembly GCA_964455805.1). Taxonomy (GTDB): domain Bacteria; phylum Desulfobacterota; class Desulfobacteria; order Desulfobacterales; family Desulfobacteraceae; genus Desulfobacula. The sequence continues at coordinate 12,923 of CAYVZG010000005.1, read as the reverse complement.
TGAAGTTGCATAGCCGGTGATAATGAGATATTATAAAAAGACACTGATACTTGTGTGCATGTACATTGCCTTTATTGCGAATGGGAAGGCATTTTGCGGGCAATCAGGAGACGATTACAGTCAAAATTCAAAAATTAAAAATCCAGTCTCCTGTGAAGAAATGTTTGAATGTTTTGATGATTTTATTGTTTATTTAAAAGATGTACCTGAGTCTGTCTACAGTTTTGGACAGGGGACCGATAAAAAAGACAGAATTCTGCTTTGTAATGTTGCCCTTGAATTGAATCAAGGAATGGTGCTGTCAAAAAACAGGATCGAGCTTAGAAAAATAATATATAAGACATTAAGACAATTGTCTGGTTCGAAAAATGTCAGAACTGGAATAAAAACATCTATTAAGAGCAGATTAAATAAATTTATGGGCGAGGAAATCATAAAAAAAGTTTATTTTATCAAATTTCTAATGTTGTAAAACAGATGAATTATGGAAAGTTGGGTGTAAAGTGAACGGAGGCGTTTGGTGACAGAGAATAAACATTTTAAAGCGCTGCAAAAAGAGTTTGAATCGACCTTTGGTGAGTTAATCCAAGGTGTTCTGCACAATTTTGCCAGCCCTTTGAATGGTATTTTAGGCCGTTCCGAGCTTCTGAAGAACAGAGCGATACAAAATGAACTTTTGATAAATAAAGTAAAGAATTTAGATGAAAAGATACTTGAAATAGGCAAAAAGATAAGCAAGGATGCGGGTTTGATTGAAAAAGAAGCAGATAGATTTTTTGGTTTGTTTAATGATGTGGCAGAAAAATTTCAGATGTTGAGTCAAACTGATTTACAACAAATTAATTTATCCGAACTTGTAGAAGAGGAAATCGCCTTTCTTAAATTTTATCCTGATTTTAAATATATTATTGAAAACAGCCTGATATTGGACAGGAATATTCCAGAGGTGGCGGGAATGAAGGCCGAGTATTCCATGTCTCTGTCCGCGATAATCCGACATGTATTGAATGTAACAAAAGACAGTGATGTGAAGCGGTTTACAATTACCACCGGTCATGATGATTCCTGCGCTTTCATTAAAATTGAGAGCTCAGGCCCCCCCATTGAAGGAATGAAAAAAGCAAAAGATAATTTGAGTTCAAAATGTGAGTTCCATCATGATCTTGATGGAAAAAAGGGATTGTTCAATGCGTTGAGCCTCCTGAAAAAGTATGGCGCTTTTTTTCAGATGACGTATGAATCAGATTTTAATATTATTTTGATAAAGATACCTTTTAATAAGTCCGAATAGTCAACATGTTTAAAGAATTTGACAGATTGTGACGATAATATAGATAAAGGTTTATTAGTGACCATTTGAATCACTCCATTATAATCTTTAAAAAGGAGTACAAAAATCATGGTCAGAGCACTAGATGTACAACAGGTAATATTGCAATCCAATTCGGTTGAACGTGTCCAGCAGGCTCAACAGCACCAGGCAAATCTACAGCAAAAGCATTTTGAGAGCCAATTGGCCAAAGAGAAACGATTGTTAAGAGAAAAAGTTAAAGATCTTGAAGAATCTGAGCGACTCATGATCAAGGAAAAACAAGAGCGGGATAAAAGGGAAAATAAAAATAAGAGATCAAAAAGAGGAGAAACAGGGGTTGATGAGGATAGGAAAAAACAATTATCCGATGAACCCGTGGGAAGAATAGATATAAGGATATGAAATGACTATAGAGTTCATGCTGGGATTTCAGATCTTTGCTGATATAGCGTTGTGCCTTGCCATTATATTTCTTATCTGGATGGCAAACAGAGAAATTAAAAAAAGGCCTCCTACAATAGATACAAAGACTTTTCCTGAGTTCAGAAAATTAATTGAAGACTCCCGCAGTTCCACTGATTATCTTTTTCAGGTCTTAAATGATGTGAAAGGTATCGGATATGTACTCGATGAAAAAGAGAAGCGATTGAGGGCTCTTATAAAAGAAACCGATACCAAGGTTGAGGCTCGTAAGTCAGAGGAATCACCCCGTAAAAAGCAATATGATAATGTTATAAAAATGGCTGGGCAGGGTCTGAGCGAAAAGCAGATAGCTGATAAATTGAGTTTAACTGAAGGAGAAGCCGGTCTTATTTTAAATCTCCATCGAAAAAAAAATGAAAATTCTACCCACGGAAATAACGCCTCTTAAATCGGATTATCTGTTACAAATTCAAAAAAAAACAGAAATTATGCCTCCGCTTTCTGTTGGAGAAGAGGTGGAAGCAAAAATCGTGGAAAAACATCCCTCCGGCAAAATGCAGATTCTATTGAAAAATCACAGGATGATTGCCAATTCCGATCTGCAGTTTCAAACAGGCGATAAGATTGCAGTAAGAGTGGCACAATTGCATCCAAAAGTTATTCTTAATATTACACATAATAAAAGCCCTCTAAATGCTCAATTAATAGATCATTTGAGGTTTTATCGGTCAAATCCAAAAGCACTTTTGGAATTTTTCAAAGAGGGGATTGATAGGCTCAGTATTAAACATTTAGGGGGACTTGTAAAATATCTGGAAGAAAAAGATGTCAAGGAGATACAAAGCTTATTTAAATCCCTTATATTTTCGAAAGAAAGCATGAAAAACCCTTTTTTTCTTAGGGATTATGTTGAAAAATTTGGTTATTTGATGGAGAAGGGATTGGGAGAGGCACTAAAAAAAAAAATTAACAGAACAGCCAATGTAAATAATGCCTCACAAAATTTGAAGGGGGTCTTGTTAAAGATATCTGACAGGATTCAGTCTCTGCTGGAAGCCAGAAATTTCCCGGCAGCAGAAAAACTGGCATCATTTATTCGTTCTTCTTTAAAGACAATCGATTCTCATCAGGTGATAAATTATCAGTTTCAGGAACAGGAGGGTAAATATATGTTTCAAATTCCCCTGCTTTTTCCTGAGAAAATGGGTTTGGCCGAGATATTTATTAATTTTAAAGATCGAGATTCAAAGGGAAAAGGTGATCAGGGAAAAAAGTCTGCCCTGTTTTTGCTGAATATGGATGCTCTGGGAGATGTCGTTGTGGAAACGCAAATTCATGAAAAGAAAATAGGCTGCATTCTGAAATGCGAAGATAAAGAAGCCTGCGATTTTATCACGCCTTTTTTAGGGGAACTGGAAGAAAAACTTACGGGATTGGGATATGGTATGGAAAATCTGAAGTGCGTGACTAAAAAGGAGAATTTAAAACTAAAGAGTGAAAGACAGTTTATTCGGGACAGTATAGATATAAAAGCGTGAAACCAGAGGATTTATGAATAAAGACAACAAAGAGGCAACAATTGCCGCTGTTATTGAATATCATCATAGAAAAGATCCTGCTCCAAGGGTTACGGCCAAGGGACGCGGTTTCATGGCTGAAAAAATTATTGCCCTGGCTCAAAAAAACGGAGTGCCGCTAAAAGAAGATCCTGCTCTGGCTGAGATTTTGAGCCGGCTTGATATTGATGAAGAAATTCCAACGGAACTCTATATTGTTGTCGCAGAAATATTGGCCTTTGTTTATTCAGCCAATGAACGATACAGAGGTCTGCGTTAACCCTTCAAAGGTAACGGCTTATAACCTCTTGCTTGATTATTGTGAAATACCCGTTGACCCGGAAAAATTTTCCCCAAAGGATCAGATTTGCCTGCACGAATTTAAAAACAAGAAACCGTTCATAATCCAAAGTCTCCCCCTTTCTTCGGCTTTTGGTATGTCAAACCAGCATCTCCTGAATGTTTTGAATGTATGTGGCATGTATATTGCAAGTTTTTATTCCAAAAAAAGGGGGCAAGAAAAATGATTGAAGGTATGGAGATAATGGCAAATGCATCATTAAAGCAGATTAATCGGCTTGATAGTACCACGCATAATCTTGCCAATGTTAACACGCCTGGATTCAAGGTGGAACGGTTTCATTATTTAAAAACAATTTCTCAGGAAACTGGCAATGGAACCGAGCCTGTTCAGGTGCCTGAAACAACAATTGATTATTCCCAGGGGATTATGCAGAAAACCGGCAACACTTTGGATTTGGCAATAACGGGGAATGGTTTTTTTGCTGTTCAGACAAAAGACGGTGTCGCCTATACTAGAGACGGGAGATTTACACTCAATGAGAAAAGCCAGCTGGTCACTCGCACCGGGGAAAATGTTCTTGGTAGAAATGGAAAAATCACCATTGAGGGAAACGATATCCAGATAAGCCAGAACGGAGTAATAAGAGTGGACGGTGAAGAGGTGGGTGAATTGAAGATTGCAGGTTTTTCTGACCCATCTGCTCTTGTTAAGCTAAATATGGGCTACTATGGTGATCCTGACAATCTGGCGGGTATAGAAAATGGAGAGGATTCACAAATTCATTCCGGGCATATTGAACTTTCCAATGTTCAAGCCATCAGTGAAATGGTTGAAATGATTAATATACAACGCACCTTTGAATCGTATCAGAAAGTGATTAAAACATTATCCGAGCAGGATAAAATGTCAACAAACCGCATTGGAAATCTGTAATAAGTAAGGGTGTGAAATTATCAAATAATCAATCACTCGACTGGGCTTGGGTGAAAGGAGTTATAAAATGATAAGGGCTTTATGGACGGCGGCAACCGGGATGGAAGCACAGCAGATAAGTCAGGACGTTGTTGCCAATAACCTGGCCAATGTCAATACGGTGGGATTTAAAAAGGCAAGGGCTGACTTTCAGGATCTCATGTATCAGGTATATGCAAAAGCTGGTGCGGAAACTTCCGACGGCGGGCAGCTGCCTGTGGGTGTGGAGATCGGCATGGGAGTGAAACCTGTGGCGGTTCAAAAAATGTTTGCCCAGGGCGATTATATGCAGACAGATAATCAGTTCGACGTTGTCATTGAAGGGGACGGTTTTTTTCAGCTTGATAATAACGGGCGAACCGTTTACACAAGGGCAGGTAATTTCAAACTTGATAAAGACGGTGTGTTGAGTAATTCAGAGGGGCTTAAATTGACCCCGGAGGTGAGTATACCACAGGATGCGGTTACGTTTACAGTTGACAGCGGAGGGACATGGACGGCAGCAGATGAGAATGGCGCTTCACTGTCAACCGGCAGAATAGAAATTGCCAAGTTTATAAACCCTGCGGGATTAACCAGTCTGGGGAGAAATCTTTATGACGTTACAGAAGCGTCTGGTGATGCCACTTCCGGGAATCCGGGCGAAGAGGGATTTGGGACAATTTCACAACGCTTTCTAGAGATGTCTAATGTGAATGTTGTGGATGAGATGGTCAGGATGATTACCGGCCAGAGAGCGTATGAAATAAACTCAAAAGCAATTCAGACGGCTGATTCAATGCTGCAGATGGCAAACAATCTCATAAGGTAAATGCAGAGGTGCTTTAAGGTGAAAGCTTCATATTCAATGACTAAAATGTCACGATTAATTGCCAGTATCGTTTTTTTGTTTTTTTTAAGCAGCCATTTGAGCATGGCTTCAGCAGCAGTTATAAAAGCCACGACAATAAAGAAAGCTGTAAAAACATATATCAAAAAGAACATGCCATGGCAGCAAGGTACTATGAGGATTGAATTTCCCGGTCGGGTGTCTGATTTAAATCTGTCCGGAAAAAATATAAACTACCGCATCATGAGCAAAAGGGATGCGGATTTTATTGGAAATTCTTCTTTTACCATCCGGTTCTATGAAAACGATGCATTTCTAGATCAGAAAATTGTCAAGGCAAAACTGGAAGTATCCATGGATGTTGTGGTCAGTGCAAAGTCACTTCCCCGAAATATCAGGATTGACAGAAGTGATGTGAAATTGATCAAAAGATGGTTTAACAGAACACCTTCAAATATCATTTCAAGCCTTGATGATGTGGTAGGAATGAAACTTCGTACCAGTGTCAAATCAAACACACAGATAAAAAGAAATATGGTGAGACGTATACCAATGGTTAAAAGGGGGAAACCGGTAAAAATAATTTTTGATAACGGATTGATGAGCATAACGACCATAGGACAGTCATAGCAGGATGGCATGCGCGGAGATTTGGTAAAGGTCAAGAATGTATCATCCAGAAAGATGATTTATGCCAGGGTGATGGGCAACTCACTGGTGAGGATGGAGTTTTAAATTCTGTCAAGAAAAAACCATTACCATGATTAAAGGAGAATCAATATGAGAGATAAAAGACCCCTAACCAAAAGACTAATTCATTTATCCCTGGCGGGTGTTCTTTTTGGGTTTGTCATTACCGGATGCACTTCAAGTCAAAAAGTGGTAAAAAGAAGTGATCCCCCTCCCGCGCCGGTCCCCGTTCAAAAACAGGAAATATCAACTTCTCAGGCGGGAACTATCTGGCCGGGTGAGAATGCAAAAAATTCACTCTTTACAGATAATAAGGCCAGACATGTCAATGATATCATAACAATAGTCATAGATGAGTATTCCTCAGGAATTAATTCGGCAGACACGGCCACCAGCAAAAAAACATCGACACTTGCAGAAGTAACCAGTTTTCTAGGTGTAGAAAAATCTATTGGCCGACGCAATAAAAATCTTACAAATGGAAATGTCGTTTCCGGAGGACTTTCTCCACAGATGCAGGTTGGGGGTACATCCAATAATAGTCTCACCGGTAAAGGCCAAACAAGCCGGGATGGTGAATTAAGCGCAAAGATAACGGCAAGAGTTGTAGAGATTATGAATAACGGAAACATGATCATAGAGGGAAAACGTGAATTGACAGTTAATGCAGAAGATCAGTATATCATTATTTCCGGTGTTATTCGGCCGGAAGATATTACCTCCGAAAATGTCATCTCATCCCAGTATATTGCAGATGCGAGAATTATTTATTCGGGCAATGGCGTGGTAAATGATAAGATGCGACCTGGCTGGATGACACGCGTTGTAGATTGGGCCTGGCCGTTTTGATAACTGGGTAAAGGATGAATTTATGAAAAAATTAAATATGATATCATACGCCGTAATTGCTTTTATTTTTGCCCTTATTGTTGTATCTGATTTATGGGCTGCCCGCATCAAGGATATTGCAAGTATTGGGGGGGTCCGGGATAATCAGCTTGTGGGCTATGGACTGGTAGTTGGCCTTGCAGGAACAGGTGATGATATTGAAAATGGATTCACAAAGGAAGCCCTTGCCAATATGTTGAGCAGACAGGGATTGGCAATGAAAGAAGACTCCCGAAAGAATTTGAGTTCAGATAATGTGGCTTCTGTGATGCTTACCGCAAAATTACCTGCCTTTGCCAAGGTGGGATCACGAATAGACGTTAAAGTCTCCTCCATCGGTGATGCCAAGAGCTTGCGGGGAGGGTCTCTCCTTATGACACAGCTCAGGGGAGCAGATGGCAGGGTCTATGCTGTGGCACAGGGATCGGTATCTATTGGTGGTTTTGCAGCTGGCGGGCAAGGTGGGACTGTTTCCAAAAATCATCCCACTGGCGGACGGATTACAAATGGTGCTTTTGTAGAGAGAGAGCTTGCATATGATTTTGAAAACAGGAAGTCTTTGGCCATAAATCTTTTTAAACCCGATTTTACCACAGCAACTGGTGCTGCTGCAGCATTAAATGGGGTGATGTCGGGAGTGGAAGCCAAATTGGTTGATTCATCCACAATAGCCTTGAATATAAAAGAATCTTTTAAAGGGAGCATAGTAGAACTCGTTTCCATTGTTGAGAATATTAAGATAGCTGTGGATTCTCCTGCAGTAGTGGTCATAGATGAAAAGACAGGTACTGTTGTCATGGGAGAGAATGTAAGGATATCCACAGTTGCGGTTGCCCATGGAAACTTGTTTATTCAGATAAAGGAAAAAAAGAGTGTGTCCCAGCCGTCATCATTTGCACCGGCTCCCCCTGAAGGCAGTACTCCGGTTGATGCCGGTGGAGGTACTATAGTTGCTCCAGGGGGACAGACAGTGGTTACTACCGAAACAAATATAGGAATCGAAGAAGAAAAGAATCGTCTCGTGGTAGTACCTAAGGGGGTAAGTATCCAGGATGTTGTTAAGGCGCTTAACTCAATAGGCGTGACACCAGGGGATCTGATTACAATATTGCAAACAATCAAATCTGCAGGAGCACTTCAGGCCGATTTGAAGGTCATGTAGACTCAGGTATTTTGGAGAATGGGCATGGATAAAATTAACTTAAACATATCAAAGGCGACGGCCATTAGTAATAAGGAAACGGGCCGGCCTGAGCAATATCAGCATGGAGATTATGAAGAAAAACTGAAAAAAGCGTGTGCTGATTTTGAAGCTGTTTTCATAAACTACATGCTGAAGAACATGCGGCGTACGATACCACAAAACGGGTCTAATAATTTCCCAGGCAAGGATATATATGCTACTATGGTTGACCAAAAGGTAGCAGAAGATCTTGCAAAAAATAAAGGGGGCATAGGCCTTCAAGAAATGCTCTTACGACAGCTGGGTGGATCAGGGCAAAAAAAATAGTATAGGCAAGTGATAAAGTTTTTAGTTAAACTTGCCGATATACATTAATAAAATGGGATAAATTAAGGAGAGGTACCACAGATGAATATTTCGGAAACCGGAAATCCTGTAAATAAACTTATTTCTCGATATAAAATAAATGAGGATAAAGTTGATTCTGGGGCTGATAAAAAGCCAGCTGATAATGTCATTCCAGAAGAGAAAGTAAGCTTATCCTCGACAGCAAGGGACATTCAACAGGCAGAAAAAGCAATTGAAGAACTTCCCGATATTAGAGCCCAAAAGGTTCAGAAATTAAAAGAACAAATAGAGACCGGGAAATATAATATAAACGGAGAAAAAATCGCAGAAAAGATGCTTAGCGAATCACTGCTGGACATAATGGCGTGATTCCATGAAAAATGAACTACATTCCCTTTATGATTCTTTGGTTTCAGTCCTGAAAAAAGAGATTGATGTTTACAAAAAACTTCATGATTTTCTTGTGAATGAAAAACACATTCTGTCAGGTTCAAGTGTAGACGAACTAAATGAAAATAATTCCAGAAAAGAGACCTGGATTCTAAAGGCGAAGATGGTGAAAGATGCCAGAACAAAATTGTTAGAAAAGATTATGGATGCCCTGAATTTAAGCAGAAATGATCTAAGTCTTACAACACTCATACCCTATGGAGATGACGGCCAGAGAAAAAAACTTGAAAAATGTCAGTCAAATCTGAGCTCCCTTTTAATGAATATTGATGAATTGAGTAAAAAAAACAAGGAATTGATTGTCTCTTCTCTCTTTTACGTGCGAAAATCCATTGATTTTCTTGGACAGACGGTTTCCCCTGTTCCTACATACATGAGCACTGGAAGATTAAAATCAAACCATATGAATGGAAAACTTGTAAGTAGGGAGGGATAAACAGATGTCGGGTGTCAACGCATTGAATATAGCCAAAGATGCTCTGTTTAGTCATCAAACAGCAATCAACCTTACCGGAACCAACATTGCCAATGCAAATACCGAAGGATACACGCGGCAGCGCCCGATATTTAATAATTTGGATCAGAGCGTTGAGATTGGTAAGATCGAACGCGTATATGACAAGTTCCTGGAAAATCAAATAAATGAGCAAATGCATCACCTGGGTTATGGTGAGGCAAAAAGGGATGAACTGAGCCGGATTGAGATGATTTTTAATGAAGCTGACGGCGGTGGAATTAATGAGGCATTGAATCAGTTTTGGAGTGCTTGGGAGGATTTATCGGCAAACCCCGCAGGTCAGGCAGAAAAACAGGCGCTGGTTTCCATTTCCCAGAGTTTGACGGCCATGTTCCGCTCATATAGCAATGAAATCATTTCCATCCAGGATAACGTAAATGCTCAGATACCTTACCTGGTGGACGAGGTCAACAACCATGCATCGGATATAGCCGATATAAACACAAGTATTATAAAGGCAGGGAAAAATGCCGTTAATGAAACAGGTATAAATAGTCTCAAAGATCAAAGGGCAAATTTGTTGTCTGATATGGCCCGGGTTATCGATTTTCACTATATAGAGAATTCAGACGACTCAATAAGCGTTTTTCTATCCAACGGTATGCCGCTTGTGGAAGGTGAGCAGGTTTGGGAGCTTGATGTCGTGACAGAGAACCATAGCTCCAATCCGTCGTTTTATGATGTCATCTTAAAAGATGATGCTGATAAAGAAGTGATCAACAGCATTATAAATAATGGAAGTTTAGCTGGTTTCCTGGGGGTTCGAGATACAGTAGCACAAAGCTATTTAGAACGCCTCAATACCATAGCGTCGACCCTGGTAACCCAAATAAATGCCCAACATAAACTGGGTTATGATATGAATAAAAATCTGGGAGGAGATTTTTTTGATTCAACCAAAACTTTGGCTAAGAATATTGAAGTCAGTAGTGTTATACTATCAGATATAAATAAGATCGCAGTATCAGAGACGGTGAACGGCGACGGTGGCAATGCTAGCAGGTTAGGATCAATAAAAGATGAGCTTCTGATGGATAATGGCCATTCCACCATCAATAACTACTATGCTTCCATTGTGGGGAGCATTGGTCAGGATGTTGAAGATGTGAACAGGGATTTTGATCGCCAGACAAGCCTGATGACTCAGTTGGCGAACAGAAAAGAGGGGGTTTCAGGGGTTTCCATTGATGAAGAGATGATGAACCTTATCAGATTTCAGACCGGATATAATGCGGCTGCCAAATTTTTCAGTACGTCAGATGAGCTGATAAACACCCTGATGAACCTGGTGAATTAGAAGAGACGATGGGTTGTAGAACCAGCAACCCCGAAAAGAGGTGAGTTTATGGTAATGCGCATATCGGAAAACATGAAGTTTAATACAATTGTAGAGAGCATGTTCAAGTCTCAAGACAATTATAATAAACTATCCGAACAAGTAGGTTCGCTCAAAAAACTTAACAAGCCTTCTGATGATCCTATCGGTATGAACAAAGTCCTTAACCTGAGAGAATCCAAAGCATCTATTAAGCAATATACCCGTAACATTGAAGGTAGTGAATCATGGCTCACTATTACCGAATCAAAACTGATGGCTGTCAGCGATATTTTGTTAAAGGCAAGGGAAGTGGCTGTCGCCCAGGGAACGGGAACATCATCCGAAGTGACACGAAGTTCTGAAGCGGCTACTATACAGCAGCTTACAGATGAATTACTATCCCTTGCTAATACAAAGTATGGTGGGAGTTATCTTTTTTCAGGTACAAAATCAAAGGACATCTCTTTTTCCTCTTCCATAAGACCATCCGCTGAAACAGGAGCGCCTGATGTTGCCGATGAAAATACCTTTGACGGTACGGTTGCATCCAGTGGAGACTATACCGGTATTGCCAACAAGACATATGTGGTAAAAATTATTGACAGCGGTGTACTTGGTGCTGCCACATATCAGGTTTCAAGCGAAGGGGGAAAGGCAGGGAGCTGGTCTGCAACAGGTACAGTACCGGCCAATGGCCAAATTTCGCTGGGCGAAGGTATGAATATGACCTTTACTGCAGGATTGAGTGACCTCACAAGCGATGATATCTTTTATCTCAATGCAAAAACTGCCGGCAATTACAACGGTAATGGTGGTGAACTGACCATTGATATAGGTGAGGGGACATCTTTTGCCTATTCTATCTCCGGTGAAGCAGTGTTTACGAACAAGGGCGAAGGTGAAGTCGATATATTTAATGTTCTCAACAAGTTAAAAGGTGCTTTGGAGAATAACGAACCAGATATAATCAGGACCTGTATAGATGAGATTAAATCTTCAGCCGATCAAATAACAAAAAATATTTCCAAATGCGGAACGAAAAAAAACAGGCTGGAGCTTGCAAAAAGCAATTTGACCGATCTGGATATGAATTATACCGAATTAATTTCAAATACAGAAGATGCGGATATGGCTGAAGTAATTACCGGCTTAGCCATGAAAGAGGCAGCACTGCAGGCATCCTATGCAACGGCATCAAAGATTGGAAATTTAACCATACTTGATTTTCTAAGATAAATAAAATGTTGATTCTTACACGGAAATTAGGCGAAACAATAAGAATAGGTAATGAGGTTAGAATTACCATCTTAGATGTTAAGGGAAAAAATATAAGGATGGGGATAGATGCCCCAACAGATGTAACAGTTCATCGTGAGGAAGTTTATCAAATGATTAAGCAGCAGAATATCCTGGCTGCCGGATACGATGATTCAATCGGGAAGAATTTGTCGCATGTGTGGAACAAGCTGAAGAACCCGAAGGAGGAAGTTGAGTGAAGATTTCTACCACCCGTTTTGGAGAAATAAATGTTGATGAATCCAAAGTCATCCGGATGCCGGGGGGAATGTTGGGTTTTGAAAACCTTAAAAGATTTGAACTTTTTATTCAAAGTGAAAAAATTCCTTTTAGATGGTTTCAATCAGTTGATGATGGTTCAATGGCGTTTGTTGTTATAAATTCTCTTGCAGTAAAACAGGATTACGAGCCGGTCATTTCTGATGCTGAGGCAAAAGCACTTGAGATTGAATCGCCTGAGGATGTGGCTCTGCTGTCTGTTGTGACGATCCGTTCCGCTCCGTTCAAAGTGACAGTAAATCTAAAAGCGCCCATTGTGGTCAATGCAAAAAAAATGTTGGCAAAACAGGTTGTACTGGTGGATTCGGATTATCCTGTTCAATATCCCATTGCAGACGATAGTGCTGTTTGTAAAAACAAGGAAAAAAGAGATATTGGTCCTTCGCTGGAGAAAATAGGCAACCCGCTTTAACAATTATCCAAACTACATAAACATTTCCAATTTCTTTTTATCCAGAGAGCCGATAGTAATTTTTAATGGCTCTTTGTGCTTTTTCGCCAAAGCAAACCAGTTTTTGATTTCATCTGTCAAAAATTCTTCACCAACCTCATTTGTGT
>CAYVZG010000004.1:0-100327 GCA_964455805.1 uncultured Desulfobacula sp. | reverse complement strand
AAAAAAAGGCTGCCGGTTCAAACCTTTTAATTGAAGAAGGTATCTTATGCGGGGTCGGAGAAACCATTGAGGATATTATTGATTCCTTTGATGCCATAAAAAAACTTACCGCCGATCAGGTCCGGGTCATGGGATTTGTCCCCCAAAAAGGCACACCCATGGAAAACTTTCCAATGGCTGATATTAAATTGGAACTTAAGATCATGGCCGTTCTGAGGTTGCTTTTTCCTGACAGGCTTATTCCGGCTTCGCTGGACGTTGAGGGGGTTAGCGGGCTTGAAAAAAGGCTTGAAGCAGGGGCCAATGTGGTGACATCAATTGTTCCTGCCGGCAATGGCCTGGCCGGAGTCGCACAGAACTCACTGGATATCGAAGATTCCAGACGGACTGTTGCCCAGGTTAAAAAAATACTATCCACCTGTGGAGATTATGAAATTGCCCGATCTGGAATGTACAACACCTGGATAAAAGACCGGTTAAAACAAAGGAAACAAGACAAATCAAACTGTCTCAATCCCCTTCAGACCCTTAAGGCAATTTAGTGCTTGGCAACCGTTGCCACACGACGACCGACTCTTTTTTGATTACCCAGGATTAACAAGGGAAACTTTTGTGACAAGACTTACATCAGGTGACATTCACACCATATCAGATCAACTTGAAACCTTTGATGAAAAACTGTTGCTTCAAACAGGCCGGAACATGCTGGGGGTCGCCTGCCATGGAACAGATATGTCACCAAAAGAGATTAAGGCCCAAATCTGTGACAAAAAAATAGCGGTGGTGACGATAACTGCCGGCCTGGGAAAGATTACAAAATTCGCACAAACCATAAAGGACATTTTGAGCCATCTCGGCTTCAAGGTCTTTATACCGGACCAAACCGATGCTTCAGGACTGGCTTTGGCAATTGAGAAAAAAGCAGATATCATCTTTATGGCCGATGATAACCGGTATTTTGCCATAAATTTAAAAAAGGCTTTTTTGATTGACAACATTCAGGCTACAGGAATTGTCTTTGCATCAGCCCTGGATCTCATGGCAAAGGGGATAAGCGGAAAAGAGGTGATGGTACTGGGGGCTGGCCCGGTTGGAATGGCGGCGGCCTTTACTCTGGCCGGTTTTGGTGCCCATGTGGGTGTCCATGACAAAGACATGGAAAAATGTCAGAAAAACTGTGCGGCTGTTAATAAAAACAGGACTAACAAAATCAGACCGGTTCATGATTTAATGTCTGCAGGCAAAAATTATTGTTTTTTTATTGAGGCCACCAATGCCAAAGATGTTATAAATAGCAGTATGATCGGAACCAAAACCCTCATAGCCGCACCCGGGGTCCCCCTGGGAGTTACACAAAAGGCCATGGAAAAAGCAGGTTGCAGAATTTTATATGATCCTTTACAGCTGGGAACTGCTGCCATGGCAGTAAGGGTTTGTTTTCCCCTTAAAAGAGGTTAATTATGTCAGGAAAGAAAAAATCACCTGCCAAAAGATTTTATAGAAAACGGATAGACCTTTTAAGGCTCATCGAGAAAATTAAATTATGGCCGTCACGAAGAGGGATTTTGCACGGCATTAAAACTATTGAAAAGTATGATACGTATGCCATCATCACCACACACTGCAATAAGACATTTAATGCAAACAACTCAAGGAATAGTCGTGCGGCCAGATGGGTTAGAAACAAGTGGTTTCAAAGTACCTGCAAATCATGCCGTGTTCCTGACTGGAAACTTGAAAAATATTCTGTCACCCAATTTCGGCGGCACCACGGATCCGATTTATCAAATTCAGATAATTAACCTGCCCGATTAATTTGCCGGCCGATTGGTTTGCAGTTAATAAAAATCCCTTCTCCTGATGCGTCCTGCCGCCCAAGGGATTTAATCCGTAAAAACCTTTACCCCACCTTCTGCTTGCGATCATTCTTTTCAGTGACAGGGTATCAGATTATATTTTTGAGAACTGCCATAGTTTAAAATTTTAACTTTTTTCCTGAAAATATAAAATATGTTTCCCAGGTGACTTTTTTTAATTCAAAAAATAATTATTTTTTAAGATAACTAACCAGATTTTCATTCATGGATTTTCGCCAGTTCTCTGTAAATTCCGGTGTCCATTCATAAAAACCCTGACCTGTTTTTGCCCCCAGAAGGCCTTTTTCCACCATTTCAAGTAGAAGCGGATAGGATTTTTTAGTGCCTGTATCCATGTCATCCAACATGTATTCTTCGCACTGGGCAGTGAGATCGTAACCATCATTGTGCTCATAGATCTCAAAGGGTCCTGCTATGCCTAAACGCCTCCCAAAACTTTTTTTAACAGATAGATCAACATCCTTGGGAGATGCGATACCCCTCTGGACAATGTTAAACGCCTCCCTCCACAACACCATCTGAAGCCTGTTGACAATGAACCCGGGAGCCTCTTTCTGGCAGACAATGGGGTCCTTACCCACAGATGTTAACAGGTCAAATAAAAATTCAACGGTTTTATCCGAGGTTTCTTTGCCTCTAACGATTTCCACCAGCGGCATCAGATATGGCGGATTGAAATAGTGGGCTACGGCCACGCGGTCCGGTCTTTTGGTTGCTGTTTCAAGCATACTGGGCATGAGGGTGGATGTATTACTGGCCAGTATGGTGTGTTCCGGACATGCATTGTCCAGTCTGGAAAACAACTCTTTTTTGATATCCAGGTCTTCAATAATGGCCTCAACAACCAGATCAGCATCCTGGACCGCATCTTCCAGAGAAATGGTTATTGTAACATTGTTCATGGATTCTTTAATCTTGTCTCTGGTTGTCAGTTCCCAGTCACATAGTTCATTTAAATTTTTCTCTATCTTTTTAATATCATTTTTAATTTTTTCCAGGCTACGTCCAAGAAAAGTCACTTTGTGTCCTGCCATGGCAAACTCCTGCCCAATGCCGTGCCCCATCATTCCAGACCCTACAACGGTAATTTTTTTTTGATTTTGTGTCATGATAGCTTCCCTTAAAATTTGGGTTGAAGAATCGTTTAAGTCAGATACTGTTTTTTCTTATTAATGAACATTTACATTTGCAAACATTAATCATTGGTTTCAACAAATCCGTCCACTGCAACCGTCTGCCCCGTAATTTTACTGCCATACTCAGAACATAAAAATAAAATCGTTGATGCGATTTCATTTGGATTGATAAAGGTTCCCAGGGCATTTCCCTTGGTATAATTGGCGCGCACTTCCTGTTCACTGATTCCCTTCAGACTTGCTTCTTTTGCGATAACCCTGTCCATGCGGTCTCCTTCCACAACGCCTGGACTAACCGCGTTGACCCTGATACCATGTGGGCCCAATTCCTTTGCAAGGGTTTTAGTCAATCCTGTTATCCCCCATTTAGCGGCAGCATAGGGGGAACGAAATGCATAGGCTAAAAAACCGGCACTGGATGAAAAATTAATTATATTTCCTTTACCGGCTTTTTTTATCCTTGGGACAGCCTGCCTGGCGCAATAAAAAGATCCATTTAAATTCACGGCAATGGTCTTTTCCCAGCCCTGTATATTGATCTGGTCCACAGAACCTGCCGGACCGCCGATCCCGGCTCCATTGATGAGTATGTCAAGCCCCCCAAGATGTTGATCCGCATCTTTAAATAATAATTCTACCTGATTGGGATCTGAAACATCACACAAGCTAATACCCGCCTGGGGAAATACAGTTTTAAATTCATCCAGGGCATTTTGATCCACATCACAAATATGGACCCTGGCCTTTTTTCCCAGAAACATTTCTGCAACAGCCCGGCAGATCCCTGATCCACCGGCAGTAATCAATACCCGTTTGTTTTCCATAGAAATTTCCATAGGTCACGACTCCTGTTTATCGGTTCTTAATGGATAAAAAATAAGTATTTCCAAAATTTTTTGGATTGAACCCTCAACTTAACCGTTTAAGTTGATGTATAGCCGTAAAAAAATTTTGTCAATGAAAATAAGCGGGTACTGCCCTTTGTCCCTTTTGAAAAAGAAGAGGATTTGCTTTTAAACAGAAAAAAGATTATGACTGCTGCAAAAAAAATGACTTTTAGGAAAATATATACATGTTAGACAAGATTTTAAAAAACAAAACAAAGATCCATACAAGGGATATAAAACTTGCCACATATCCTCATTCCGGTTCAAGGATACTGGTTCATGGGGTGTTAAAAGACCAAAGACACATTGAGGTGTTTGATGTGACAGGGACGGTTAAGATGCCGGGAATTATTCATCACATGGATGTAAAATTTCTGATAAAACCGGCCCCGCTCACCATAGAAGATGCAGAGGCAAGCATGATTCATGCTCCTATGGCTGAATGCAACCGCACCCTTGATACCATTGAAAAACTCAAAGGTCTTGAAATTAAAACTGGATTTTCAAAAAATATCCGCAGCATCATGGGGGGTAAAAAAGGATGTACCCATCTGTGCCAGCTGGTTATTGTCATGGGACAGGAAATTGTTCATGGGTGGCTTACCCATAAAAGAAGAAAAAAATCTTCTTTACCGGAGAGCCTTGATAATTTCAATGAAAAAAAGTTCCTGATCGATTCCTGTCGTTTGTGGACCCGGAATGGCCCGAAAATGAAAAACCTGGAACAGGCAATTAAAAATGGAACACAGGCCAAATGACGGATTTAGCTGTTTAACCGGACTTTTCCTTTACAGGCTCAAAGGGAATTTTAAGGGTAAAACAGGTCCCTTCTCCAAGGGTTGATGAAACATCAATTGTGCCTTGGTGTTCTTCAATAAGTTTACCTGTCACCAGCAGACCCAGACCGGTTCCCTTGATCCCTTTGGTACTGTAAAAAGGAGTAAAAAGGTTTTCTTTCTCCTCTTTGCTCATGCCGGCGCCATTATCACAAACTTCAATACAGAACATATTTTTGTTCTCATAAAAAGCGTTTAATTGAATTTTCAATTCCCTGTCCACGTCTTCAACATCCAGACATGCATCTACTGAATTGGAAACCAGGTTCAAAAGCGAGCGGTGTATGGTTTCCGGATCCATTATAACGTCTGTGATTTGAAATTGGGTATCAAACATGATGTTTACATTCTTTTTTTTGGCATATTCTTTTACCAGTGTCACCACATCTTCAACAATTTCATTGGGATTACAGGGTTTAAATTCAGGTTTTCTTTCTTTTGAATAGGCCAAAAGGTTTTGTACTAGATCTGAGGTCCTGTTGATATTGTTTTTGATGGTCTGCCAGCCGTCTTTCAGTTTATCAATATTATTTCTTTTAAAGCCGATGTCCACGACATAGCTGCCGCCTTTAAGTCCGATGAGAATATTTTTTATGTGATGGGCAAGACCGCTGATGGTCTGTCCGACTGCAGCCAGTCTTTCTGACTGGACAAGTTCCTTTTCCAATTTTTTGATTTCAGTCAGATCATGGAAAAAAAATGCACTACCCACAACCTTTCCTTTTTTATGCAAAAAACTGGTGGAATATCTGACTGGAATCTGTTTATCGTTTTTTGTCCTGATGGATATTTCCTTCCAGGGAAGACTTTTGGATGTCCGGCCGTTTTTTGTATGTTCTTTAAATTCTGTTATCATTTCCGGGGTGTAGGAGTGACCCATGCTCAACTGGTTCATAATATCAAAAAACGGCTTGTCTAAAAGTTGTTCCTTTGAATACCCGTAATCTTCTTTAACTCTGTTATTAGCATCCAGGATTTTGTTTGTCTGGCTGTCAACTATAAATATGGGATTGGGGTTATTGTTAAAAAGAATTTTATATTGATCGTGCAGATGGGCAAGTTTCTTATTTTTGATTTCAAGTTCAGCCTGGGCCTTTTTGTCCTGGGTACTGTCCAAAAGGGTTTCAATGGCACCGATAATTTTTCCATCCTCTGATTTGATGGGAGCGCCTGTAAATTTGATCCATTTGCCATTCTCACCCAGGTGGGGGAAAAACTCCTCTGCCTCATAGGCCTCTTTAATCAGGACAGATTTTTTCCATTTATCCCCATAGTAATACTGGACTTCTTCTTCGTTCATCCCCCCTACGATGACATCTGCCATGGTGGGTCTTTTTGATGATCTGAAAGGTGACCACTGTTTGTCTGTACCTACCAGTTCAAAGGATTTATAACCGGTGAGATCTTCGCATGCTCTGTTCCAGTGGGTGATAATATGGTCTTCATTAATGATAAAAGTGGGGATCATACTGCCGTGAATAATCTGACTCAGCTCTTTTTCCATATTGATCAGATTTAATCTTTCATCATGAAAATTGCTGATTCTCTCGTCAACAATCCGGCTGACCCTGTCTGCATAGGTGTCAAACAGATCTTCAAGGCCTCCAGTATCCATTCCCCCGGTTTTTATCTTATTTTTTACCTTGAATTTTTCCTGTTCGATTCTAAGTTCACTGATCAGGGCAACCGCCTGGGAATAATCCAAATCCATTATTTTTACATGGGGCGGATCTATTTTTTGTAAAATAGCGTTAAAGTACTTATCCCGGGTAAATTTTAAGATAAGGTCAAGATTTTCAAGTTTAAAAATGTCATCATAGTTATTGGTGGTTAACAGATGCTGTTTTTCAGCGTATTTCATCCCTTCAAGCTTGTCAAAAGAATCGGCCACAGCTAAAATTTTGCAGTTAAGATCTTTTAACCCATCACCTAGAAGAAGCTGGAGTATTTCCCTGCAGGGGAAACTGCCTCCTATTATGGCAATATTTAATCCATTTAGTTTTATTCCTTTCATTTACAGCTCCGAAACTTTCGCAAAAAAGATATTATCAAAACTGACGCTATTTATTATCCACCTTTGGCATTTTACTATGATCTAACGGCTCTAGTCTATCAGTTAAGTAATTTTATTGTCAACCATTTGCTGTCAGGCCTATGGCATACACTCTAAAATGCCTGAAAATCCAAAAGGTTAGGAATTTTCGATCCATAAGTAAACGTTTAAATCAATGGTATTGTTTTTAGAAAATGTAACCCCTTCTGATTCTAAAAGGGCTTTTTGCAATTCATAACCCTGGGAGGGTCTTAAAGAAATTTTCCCTTTTGAGTTTATTACCCGATGCCAGGGCAGATCATATTTTTTTGACATTGAATGAAGTATCCTGGAGATCTGGCGGGCACCACCTGGATTGCCTGCAAGAGCAGCAG
The DNA here is from genome assembly GCA_964455805.1 of uncultured Desulfobacula sp. Taxonomy (GTDB): domain Bacteria; phylum Desulfobacterota; class Desulfobacteria; order Desulfobacterales; family Desulfobacteraceae; genus Desulfobacula. The sequence continues at coordinate 93,164 of CAYVZG010000004.1, read as the reverse complement.
CCCAGCCATAGGTTAATACCTTTCCTTCCGGGATATTGCTGATTATCTCAAGTGCTCTTTTAGTAAATGGTGTTAGCATCCTTGTCACCTTGCCATGATTACTCTTTTTTTACAATTTTTAATACAGCCCAATGAAAAATACCAATTTTAATTTGATTTAATTTTATCAATCCACTATGGAGGGTGTGTGAATATGAAAATTAACAATTGGTTGCCGATCCTGTCTATTCTTGGAGCGGTTTTTTTATGGGGAAGCTCATTTTCTGCCATGCGTGTCGTTCTTGAGGATTTAAATCCCTTTGCCGCAATGTTTTGCAGGCTTTTCACCGCATTTTTATTCATTATTCCCATGTCAATAAAAATGATTCCACAATCATATCAGAAAGGCGATTGGAAAATCCTGTTACCAATGGTTTTATTCCAGCCATGCCTCTATTTTTTATTTGAATCCAATGCCTTAACGTTTACAACATCATCTCAGGCAGGTATTATTTCAGCATGCCTGCCCCTGATGGTGGCTTTTGCGGCATGGTTTTTCCTAGCTGAAACCATAAACGCAAGAATCATCTGCGGACTTATTTTATCCATATCAGGTGTGGTGCTGCTAACCATTTTTCAAAGTGAGCAGACAAATGCATCACACCCTGTTTTTGGAAATCTTCTGGAAGTTGGTGCAATGATCAGCGCCTGCGCAAATATTATTCTGATAAAAAAACTCAGTGTAAGATATAATACATGGTCTTTAACCGGGATGCAGGTTGTGGCCGGAACCCTCTTTTTTCTGCCTGGAATCCGATATATTATTATTGCTGATCCAGCTATTTGGGATATGAAACTTATTTTCCTGTTGTTTTATTTAGGTGCCTTTGTGTCATTTTTTTCCTTTGGCCTTTATAATTGGGGAATAAGCAAAATCCCTGCATCCAAGGCATCCATTTTTATTAACCTGATCCCGGTTACAGCAATCATGCTGGGCTGGCTGGCTCTAGGAGAAGTATTAAATCCAAAACAAATTCTTGCAACTATTATTATCATTTCAGGTGTCTTAATCAGCAACAAGCGATGAAAGCTATATTTTTTACGTATTTATCTGCTTAACCATCAGGTCCAGCATATCAGCGGGATTATCAGCACGTATGGCCATGTCTCTATCTTGGGATGACAAAAACCCTTCCCTTTCTGCATTATCTAACAACGCATCCAATGGTGCATAGTAGTTATTTACATTAAGAAGTCCGCATGGTTTGGAGTGAAACCCCAATTTACCCCAAGAATAAACTTCGAAAAACTCTTCAAAAGTACCAATCCCACCTGGAAGAGCCACAAATCCATCGGAGAGTTCTGCCATAAGCGCTTTTCGTTCGTGCATATTTGGTAAGACGTGAAGCTCTGTTAGGCCTGGGTGAAAAATTTCCTTGTCTTTTAACGCTTTAACCGTTACTCCTATTACCCTGCCGCCAGAATCCAGGACACTGTCGGCCAGCAATTGCATCAGCCCTGTATTGGAACCGCCATAGACACAATTGATTCCCCTTCGGGCTAATTCTTGGCCCATCTCCCGTGTTGATTGAGTGTATGCCGGAGACGTGCCAGGGTTGGCACCTAAAAAAATACATATGGATTGCATAAAGCCCCTTTCATTTTATTGGTTATAAACGTGCGGCCATCAAATGAATCATCTTCTTCATCGGTAATGCGTCTGAACCATGGCACTAAGCAGCACTACTGATGTGATACATACAAAATCAATATTATCCGGATGAGGAATCATCTCCAACCATTCCAACCCGTCATCCCTGTCAAAGACATTTTAAACTTCCTCATTTCCTATTAATTTATAATATCCAAGACGTTAGAATTTAAAATATGTGAGTAAAAAAACCAAAAAATACATTATCCAAGGATACCATAGTTTGCAAAAAAACATGCGATATTTGGATTGATTTGACAAAAAAAATACGCTACCTTTTTTCAAACTACCAAAAACAGGAGACTCTCATGGGTGAAATCATTGTCGGAATTATTGTCATGGCCATTTTTATTTTATTTGTGATGAAAAAAGGGAAAGGAAAAAAACAAGATGAATTCCAAAGAATTCAAGATGAGCAATACTGGGCAGAAAAAGACACCCATGAACCCCAGGTGGAAAGTGCTGATTTTGACAGTTCAGATGATTAACCGTTGAATCCTTTTAAGATTGATTTGCTAGGTTCTATTTGACCAAAACCGTACCATAAACGGCGAAAACGCCATACTTTTCTCCCCATTTTGCAGCTGTGAGCAGATCAATTTTAACACGGCTGACCTTCATTTTTGGAAACACGAATCGAGCCACATGCAGCCGTGATTCATACGTCGTGATATTTTTTACCCCATTATGGATACTGGTACCTTTGGCCGGCTTGATATAATTCTGGTTCCACTCTCCCGTATGACCATTACCGATAATATCAAAGGTAAAAGGCCCCTTGTCTCCTGTGACGGTCAGACGAGCAATGGGTTTGCCGCTAAAATGATTCCCCCACCAGAACAAATTAGAGGTTAACCACACCTGGCTTGCGGATACCAGAGGCGCGTCCCAGGAAAAGGTATCAGGATAGCAGACCCCGTCATTAAAAGGTGTCTGACATTTACTCATAGCCACCATATAGGCCTGTTTTGCTTTGCTGCCACAAACCGGTACGCGATCCACCTCAAAATACTTAATGGGGCGCTTATGGTTGGCTTTTTCAAAAAAATCCAGAGGGTAAGCTGATAATTGCTTTTTTGCGTCATTTTCGAATTTTAGTGCATCAAAATTGATATGCCCCCAGCCGCCACTGGAATGATCAACGATTCGGATCTGTGCGGTTTGTCCAACAAACCCGGAGACATCCCATAGGACAGGAGCCATTGTTTCAGTGCATTGACCCGTGGCTTTGAGCTTAACTGTGTTATCAACGATCAATTCAACCAGGACCGAATTTATATCACACCCGCCTCCGATGAGAAAACCGATGCGGGGTTTTACTATTTTAAACGGGCGCGAAATAAGCGTTCCCTGGGGACCATCTCCTTGAATAGCGCCGGCCTTTTCAGAGGCATTCTTTCGTTTTTCATATGTGCCAATCCAGAATTCCCCCTCATGTTTGGACGGCTGGTTGCGATGACGTGCCGTGGGGTTATCTCCATATGTGGGTTGATGATCAAATGCAGTACCTGTCTTTTCCCAGCCGTCAAGGTTGCCTTTTTCGAAATCTCCGTTCCTAAGGACTGGTTTTTTATTGACTTGTTTATTGGATTCATGGTTTTGTTTTTTGAGCCGTTCATGGGCCTTGATCCTGAGTTTATCAGTTCTGGCAATCAGTTGGTCTGTATTAAAATTCCACAGGTTGCCTGTGCCTTTAAATCCCTTTTGAATATCTTCAATACAACCTTTAAAATCGTTCTGGTCGAATTTCTCCTGAGCTGATCTGAACAATTTTCTGGCAATTTCCTTACGATTTTCCAAAGGCCGGATATAGGACTCTGTTTGAGCCAGGGTTTTTTTATCATAGGTATTCAAGGGAAGGGTTCTTCTGGCTGTTTCAATTTGATCAAGAGCCTTTTTATAATCTCTCCTCCAGGCCATCGCCTGGATGTCGGAAATCGCATTATTCACCTGGTTGTTCCGGCTGCGCCAGGCAGCCCCCAGTGTTTTTTCCATCTCAAGAACAGGTTTATAATACGGATACTTTTTTTGAACAGACCAAAGTGCATTCCGGGCCGGAATAAACTGGTGCTGTTCAATAAGATCTTTGACCGGATTCAATGCTTTGTCTGCCTTTGATTTTTGGGCCTTTACCTATGACAGTAACACCGGAAGATCCTTGTTGTCGGGATCCTTTTTCATGGCTTTTTCAATGGCATCAATGCTTTGATCAAATTTGCCCAGGCGTAATGGTTCTTTAATTTGAGGGACCTGTTTGTGAATAATATTCTGAGATTTTTGATCTATTGAGTGTAATTGTTTTCGGACGGCCCCAGTTGGCTTTTTTTGATTGGGATTTGTCCCGGCGGTTTCTTTTTCTCCGGTCGGCTGTCCCGGTTCAGATGTTTGGCCAATGGTCACTGTAAGACTGCCTTTGCCCTTGCCCAGTTCAATACCTTTACTGTCTTTAATCGTTACCTCAAGCTTATATGACCCCGTACTGCCGGCATTGGCTCTTGTCTCCCGGCTGGCGGGGCTGAATATACTTAAACCTTCTGGAAAAGATTTCCATTCGTACTGCAGGGGCGTGTTCTCAGGTTTAGGAGAAATACCGGCACTGATATGAACATCCTGGAATACGGCAATCTGACGCTCCACATCCACTAGCCCCTGGCCTTCTTTCCAGACCCTTGGCGCCGGCCCAAGGGGTTTGGGTTGACTTACCGTAACCTGGTAAGGTTTGGCTGTAATGGACACGGACGCAGTACCCAAATCTTCGCCGCCGTCCCTGGCTTTGGCATGGGCTGTAATTACAACCGGTTTGACATCTTTGGCTTTAAACGAGTACATCCGTTCTTCTCTCAGCTGTCCGGCGTTCATGACATGTCCCTTGGATTCCCACCAGAAGGTGATAATATCATCGCTAATTAAAGGTTCTTCAGCCAAAGTTATTTTCACTTCCTGCCCCACATAAGGGTTTAATGGTTCTGCAGTTAAAGAGAGATCAGGCCCTTTCACCTGGATTTCAATGGGATCTGACTCAACAATTGTGGAGACAGCTCCTTTTTTTCTTTCTAATATCTGTACCCATACCTTGACCTTCCCTGTTCGCGTAAAGGTGGCCTGGGTATCCGGACTGCCAGAATCCAGGGTATTGAATGTGACTTCAGGATGTGGCTGCCACCGATATATATAATTGCCGGATAAGGGTTTACCATTTGACATGAGTGAGGCTTTTAATCCAATGGGACGTCCCATTGAAACCGGTTTTCCAGGGTTGCTAACTTGCTGGACAACCGCTTTGATTTCCCCCACTTCATAGGAAAGCCAAGCCGTTCCCAAGGGATATCGGGCTCCTGAAGCAGTCACGGACACGGTATATTTACCCGGTTTTCCTGTAACAAGGGTGGACACATTTTTCTTTGATCTCAACCCTTTGCCTGACCAGGTATAAATAACAGGAAAATCTTCAGGTTTGACATTTTTCACATTGACGGACAAAGAAATACTTTCCCCCGGTTTGAGCGTTTTCAGCGTTGCAGGGGATAAAATAACTTCGGGCATATCTGAGCCATCCAGTTTCAACCCGTTATGGGGTATGGTTTTAAAGCCCTCTTCTTTGGCAAGACCGATGGAAGACAAAATTCCTCTGGCCTCATTCATGGCAGAATTGCCCTGTGCTTCCATATAGGCCTGGTCGGTATTATTCCAGCAGCCTGAACCACCGACATTATATTTGATTTCAAGGGTCTGATTTTTCTTGATCAGATATCCTTTCAAAAATTCTTCAACAGATGCAGACCGGTAACCGCCGCCACCCCAGCCACCTCTTCTGTACCGCAACTTGGTTTCAATGACCAGGCCTGAAAAACCTGCCACTGAGACCTCTTTTATCTCATATTTCCGTCCCCAGCTTTTATGCTCTGCTTCATCGTATTTGAGGCTTTCCCGATATTTTGCAATGGATCTGGGATTATATCGATGGGTCAATGTTCCCCAGACCTTCCCCCACACTTCGGCAAATGTGCATTGATCTCCGCCTTTTTTCTTTGCCGTTTTGCGCTTAAAATGAAATTTTTTCCCGCTCTCGTAAGTACCGCCTTCCCAGGAAGACGGGTTGGTACCGGTAAATTTATACCTTGTAGTATCTATCTGGCTCAAGTCTTCTGATTTTATTTTGTCTTCTTCTGCCGCTTTTTGTTCATCAGCCTCTTTCTTTAATTTTTCGTCTTTTAAACGTTCTTTTTCTGCTCTTTGTTCCAGTTTTTTCTTTTTTTCAAGGACAGCGATTGCTTCTTCCTCTTTCTTTTCCAACTCTTTTTCAATTAACTCCTCTTTATCCTTTTCATCTTCCTGCTGGAATTCTTCTGTCTCCGGCACCAGTGAAATGACCCGGCGGGGAGCTTTGTCCAGGTTGGCCCCCAGGACTTCATTTTGCATATGTTTCTCATACCCCGTGGCTGTGACTATAATTTTATACCGCCCTTTGATCAGATTAAGCACCAGGTGGTCGGAACCATTGGTTGCGACAGCCTTTCCAAGCTCACCTGTGGGAATGGCCCGGGCATGTGCCCTATTTATCTTCTTTTTGAAATCTTTGGCATTTTTTAAAATGATGGTCAGCTGTACCGGTGCATCCTGTTCCAGGCTTTTCCGGTACGCCTCATAAATGAGGTTACGTTTCCTGCCATGGGCTATGGAACGATCCAGCCAGGCATTGCTCATGGCTGCCTGACCGGCCTGATTAAACGGTTTCATCCATAACTCATGACGCCATGCCTTTTTTAACCAGTCCAGTTCCTGTTTGCTTTCCAGTTTAGTATGAGGCAGATATTCGTGTTTAATTGCCAACATTGCCCTGGCCACAGCCATTTTTGAAAGCACGGGAGATTGATTCCATTTCTTGGCTGCTGCCAGATCCGCCTCAGGCTGCCCTTGCAAAAAAACCTTTCCTTTCAGCCATTGCTGCGATCCATCGCTTTGATATTTTTCAGGTAAATTCCCAATGCTGACATAGTGCAGCTTAAGCACTTTTTTATACACTTCCAGGTAGTGAAGAACAAGTTGGGAGGCCCGGCTGATTTCAGACTCTGTGGCAGCCTGGCCGGCAAGATCACGTTTGGCCTGCCAGAGCACATTAATCAACCCCTTGTAATTACTGGTATTGGCCTGGGCATCCAGGGATTTGAGGACGGGTTCTTCAATATCCAGTTCAGTTGCAATCCTGCGCAGCTCAGCAAACAAGTCCGGCAGCTGACCTCTTTTAAGCGCATCCTCAGCCTGTTTGCGTTTTTCCAGATGATGGATCAGATTCAAGATGTAGCCCAACTTGATCTCTTCCCAGCGGACCAAACCCAGTTCAGTCATGCGATCCCTGAATTTTTCCCCCACAGCGATATGTGAAATCATTTCTTCCAGCAATACCAGTGCAGGATCTGTGGCAGTCAAATTTTTACGAAGCGTTTTGCTGACATCAACCCATTCTGTGAATCCTTTAAAATTTTTTTGATAGGCCTGCCAGTCGATATGACCTTTGTTAACCCTGTTTCTAAGGGCTTGAACCCGCTCTTTTCGCATGAGCGTAAAATCGGTTAGATCCAGACGCAGATTATTATAATAGGTTGCCTTCAGCCGATAAATCCCGAGCTTGGTCGTCTGCTTACCCTCTCCATGGGTCTGTACTTAGGTTAATTCAAATTCTGCATCAGCATACAGGGTATCACTGAACAGGCGCAATTGCTCACTCCAGTACATGCCATAGGCTTTGTTACCGATAGTTTTTCCCATCCCCCAGGCTGCCTCCGGCAGTGCTGCCGGGGGAATCAGTGTGGTAATCACATCCCAGGCAGCCAGATAGGTATTGCCCATCACATAGTGTTCAACCCCTGTGGCAAAAGGGACACGGCGCCGGAAAAATTCAGTGGCCAATCCTTCCCAGTTTCCTTCCCACATGGCATTGCCATAGGCCTTCATTTCATCAACAAGCCCTGTAATCATCAACAGCTTCATCCCGCCACGACCCGCAGCCGTCGCCTGCAACGCTTCATTGAGATATCGATTGGTACTTGCAATAGCTCCTTTAACCTGGTTCTTCATGGCAATCAGGCGATTACCATAATCCTTGGGTGCCTTGCCCAGCAAAAGACCATTTTTCCAATCCCTGATCTCTGCCTCAAGTGCCTCAAATCCGGTTTCGCCCCTCAACTGACCCAGCAGGCCGTCATCAATAAAATCAAGGATATTATTGACTTCATCACCTTTGGTCACCGCGTACTCAGCTGCTTTTAACGCCCGGTCCATGACATAGGCCGCCACCATCTTTCTGCTCTGGGGGCTCTTGGATTTGAGCATTTCTTCGACCAGTTTTTTGTCCTTTAGTTCTTCGAGATTGAGCTTTCTCACCCCGGTATTTTTTGCCAATTGATCCAGCAGTTTCTTTACCTGAACTGCTTTTTGTTTGATCAAATCCGGTACCTTTTCATCTCCAAAGGCCTTTATCTCAGCCTCAACCATGTCCAGCAATTCCACCAGTTCCTTGCGAAGGTTCTCAGCCTCTGCGGCCACCTTTTCGCCCTGTCGTTTTCTATCCAGCAAATCTGACTGCCGCTTGGAAAAATCATCATATCGAGCATTCATTCCCTTTTGCACATTATCCCACATAGCGGCCTTAACATCTTCATGAAACCCGGCAATGGTGCCCGGATCAAGATCGAGCATCAATCTCTCCTGCATACCATCCCAAACCACCCTGGGTTCCACACCAAAATGATCTGAAATGGCTCTGAGAAGCAACTCTCTAATTTCCGGAGTTTGAGGATCAAACCGGTCCAGATCATGGGCCACAGAGGCCAGGGTTGCCAGAGACGCGTCGGCAGGTCTCTGGTTGGTATTGGCCAAGGCTTCATTACTGCGGTGAAGATATTTGGCTGCTTTTAGGACAGAATCAAGATTTCCATAGACCCCTGATTTGACAATATCATGATTAAAGTGGCGGACCATTTCCATGGACAGCCCAGGTTCTGAATTAAATGAGGGCTTGGGAACATCGATTTCCTGGAGATCGGCAATGGCTCTTTCATAGGCAAGTCGGCCGGTCATAGCCTCCTTGCCGATTTTTTTCTGTTCACCCGTGGTCATGTCCACGTAAAAATTATCTTTCATCTGCATCTCGGCAAACTGCATGCCATGCTTGCCGATATACACTTCAAGACCTGCCCGGCCGTGCACCGTTGCAACAGAATCCATGGCAATGGTAGAAAGTCCGGTCTTTTTACGCATGATTGCCTCAAACTCAGATTTCATGGCCTGGGCCAGTTCCGTATCATTGCAGACAAAACTAAAATCAATATCACCGGCAAAGGTCATGGCTTTTTCAATCTGTGTGGCCCATTTACCCACATGGCTTATCATCAGGCCAAAACCATGCATGGGCAAACGACCCTGAGCAATAAATCGTTTGATTGTGGCATTAATTGCATCCAGGGTAATAGTCCGGCGCCAACTGTATAGTGCTTTTTCAACAGGTGTACCGCCTTCGGGAAATCCATGGCCCAAAATACTGTTCATGAAAGATTTGTGACCCACCTGTATGGAGTGGTTTTCAAGCCTTTTTTTAACGGCAATGAGGTCATCTTTATCCGCCCCCATGGCAGCCATCTGTTTGAAGAAATCCTGAGGGTCGAGTTTCCGATTATTTACACGAAACAACATCCGGGCCAGTTTGCCCTGCTTATCGGGCAGCTTGAGCATATTGATCATCCCGGAAATTTTGGGGTCTTCTTTAGCCTCTTGTTCAGAGTTTACACTTTTTTCTATGCTGCCCGTGGCAGAAAGGACATCATCTTTAGCATGGGTGTGGGTTGAAATCATTACAAAACAAAAAAACAGAAGGCATACATGCCAACACTCCTTTATGATATTCATCACAATAACACCTCGCCTCTTTACCATTGAAATCCCATCGCGAAATTCGCTTTTAGTGAGTCTTCATTACTCTTTTTTATTAATCCTTCATTAAAATTGGAACCATTTTGCCTTTAATCATTTTAATAGATATCCATGAAAGATAGATCAAGCCGGTTATTGCCAAAGAAACAATCACCCATTCACCCATATCCAGCACCTCGTATTTTCTAAATGAATAGGTGGATACCAGTTTATATTCACGCAACCATAGTAAAGAGCTGATCACCTGGAAAATAGTATACCCACCCATGCCTAAAACCACCCAGCCAAATAAGGGGATTATCCAGACCATGGCAAGACTGAAAATCATAATTAATATTGGAATTAAAATACCCACCTTCAAAATATCGTTCAGGGCAAATAATGTCATGGCAATCAAAATTATTAGAATAGTCCGGAACAATGCTTTGAGGACGGGAAAAGGCTGTCCCGAATCATTGGATTTTTCTTTTGCCAGGGTTTCATCCCAGATTATTTTTTGTTTAGCTATTTTTGCTTGAACAAACTTTTCCACCTCTTTGTAATTTTGCTCGCTGCAATATAAATGGAGCAATTCACGAAAGGAATTCTTAAGACAAATCGTCAGGTGTTTTGAATCATATTTGGCCTGGGAAATACTCTCCCATTCAATGCTAACAGATTCATTAGAAAGGCTTATCAGCCCGGTACCAGCGGTTGTGGGACTGCCGAATAGGCCCCCGGACATAACCGCCATGCGAGACAGCATCGTTATTTTTTTATCCATATTTTCATACAAAATTGTTTTATCTGACAGCGTGAATCTGGCATGGGAACGATTCCCCAGGATCAGGAACATAATCAAAAAACCAAGCAGGGCAAGTCCTGAGACAACCCCTGCAAAAATAGCCATAACCATGGGCACGCTGGATATTTCGCCTGTTGCGATGAATACGGGAATCAACAACACCATGCACAACACATAGGTCCATCCCATGGCTTTAAGCCAGGATTTAATAATATTTGGATTGGTTAATAGAGAAAACTGAATTTTCCAGGTCAATGGGGATATTGGATCTGCCATGCACGCTCCAAACAAAAAAATTCATTTTATGATTGTATGATATTTATCAGTCTCACTACCCTAACGCAAGTGCATATTATAATTGTATAAACCATTTTGAAGAACCAGTGCAGTCATGGGACGACATAGCATGATCCCCGGCACTGTGTGGACAGACAAATGATAAGACTGTATTTATTACATACGGGGATAGTGGTGATATTTTTTAGCACGACTTGCTGGTTCAATCAAAATCACATCATACTTTTTTTTTCAAACACTGGTATCTTTTTGAAAAAAAGGGTATTAATAATGTTTTGATTTTAAATACAGACAAAAATCATCAATCAATTGAGCATTTTGGATTGAGAAAGGAGAGGACAATGAAAAAAGTTGGAATTGTTGGTTGGCGTGGAATGGTTGGTTCAGTACTCATGGAAAGGATGATAAAGGAAAATGATTTCAAGGGTTTCACACCACTTTTTTTTACCACCTCTCAGGCCGGTCAGGCCGCACCGGATGTAGGCATTGATACCCCTCCACTGGTTGATGCATTTGATATAGACAGCCTGTTAGACATGGATATTATATTGTCCTGCCAAGGCGGATCATATACTGAAGTTGTCCGCCCCAAACTGGCTGAAAAAAACTGGAACGGATACTGGATTGATGCTGCATCAACCCTGAGAATGGATGGTAAAAGCATCATTGTACTTGATCCGGTAAACCGCAAAGTCATTGACAATGCCTTGTCCGACGGTATTAAAAATTATATTGGCGGCAATTGTACGGTATCCCTGATGGTAATGGCCCTGGGCGGTTTATTTGAAAACGATCTAGTAGAATGGCTAACCACCATGACATACCAGGCAGCTTCCGGTGCCGGTGCCAAAAATATGGAAGAACTTGTGACCCAAATGCAGTGTATTGGGAAAATGGCCGCCCCTGTTCTTGAGAATCCCGTATCGGCCATCCTGGATCTGGATAAAAATGTCATCAATACCATGAGATCAGATGCATTTCCTGTTCAAAACTGGGCTGTTCCTCTGGCAGCAAGCCTGATCCCCTGGATTGACAAAGCTATGGATAACGGTCAGACAAGAGAGGAATGGAAAGGATTTGTTGAAACCAACAAAATTCTTGGAACATCCGATAACCCTATACCCATTGACGGGCAATGTGTCAGGGTGGGCGCCATGCGATGCCACAGCCAGGCATTTACCATTAAATTAAAAAAAGATGTCCCTTTAAATGAAATTAATGCCATGCTGGCCGAGAATAATGATTGGGTGAAAGTGGTTCCCAATAAAAAAGAAGACAGCATACAAGAACTGACCCCTGCCGCTGTGACAGGGACTTTGACGGTACCTGTAGGAAGGATCAGAAAAATGAATCTTGGAGAAAAATACCTTACGGCTTTTTCCGTTGGGGATCAATTGCTCTGGGGTGCAGCCGAACCGCTTCGCCGGATTCTGAATATCATTCTTTAAACTATTCGTAATTGTTTAACCCGTTAGAAGACATTATCTCAAGCCCTGCCAGATGGATATTTTCAGGAAGTTAAGGGTTTAGCATCGAAAAAAATATCCATCGGATAGAGGGTTTCAAACATAAGAGCTGAATAGTTACAACTATTATTGCTTTAGGGCATATTTTTTTTCAAGAAAAGCCACTGATCTTGAAAAAGGAAATGTCAGGATAAAATAAAGAAATGTAATGGTAATCCAGACTTCAAATGTCAGAAATGTAGCCGTCATCAGTTCCATTCCCTGAAAGGTCAGTTCCTGGATCGAAATAACGGATACGATGGCTGAATCTTTTATGGTTGATATGAATTGACCGGCAAGGGGAAAGGCCACTTTTCTGAATGTCTGGGGCAAAATTACGAGCAAAAACGTCTTTTGCCTGGTCAAGCCGATGGAAAAGGATGCCTCCCACTGGCCCTCTGGTATTGAAACAATTCCACCCCTGATAATCTCTGATACATAGGCACCTTCATAAATCCCCAGTGCAATGACCGCAGAAATAAATGAATTGATATTATCAGGCCTGCTAAATAAAAAACCTATAAGATGCCGGGTTGTACTGGAGCTTTCTCTTAACCATCTATCCAGATAAAGGGTATCTAAAAACTGACTGGAAACAAAATAATAAAAAATAATGACCAGCACCAGGGAAGGAATATTTCGAATACTTTCCACGTAGGTTCTGCTCACAAATCTTTGTTCAAAGGACCCTTTTGCACCCATGACTCCTGAAATGGTGCCCAGAAAAAGAGCGATAAAGGTTGCCCAAAAACTGAGTTTAATTGTTGTAAAAAAACCTAATATTAGAATATTTGCTTTTAGCTTTCCGGTGATGGGATCCAAAAAAAAGAAATATGAAGGGATTGCCTCCCATTCCCATTTATAATCAAGGACAAGGTTCATTCTTATAAAAAACAAAGATACGGCAGCAACAACTAAAATAATTACTGCCGTATCAATATGTGTAAATTTTAAAGGCCTTTTATTTAACAAGGTCTTCCCACTTTTTTGATTCAAACCAATATGCGGTTTTCTCTTTTAAAAATCCCTGGGCATGCATATTCAAAATCCAGTTGTTAAAATAATTAAGCGCATCATGGTCTCCCTTTTTCAGGGCAAATCCAATGGGTTCTTTGGTAAAATTTTCCTTTAGGGGAACAAATAATTTATCCGGATATTTGAGGGCGTGAAATACGGGCATGGGAGCAGAAGATACCACTGCATGAACCCTGCCCAGGTTTAACTCCTGGAGAGCCTGACTCTCGTTTTCAAACAATTTCAAACTGGCATTGGGCATATGTTTTCTTGCTGCCTGTTCTGCAGTCGTACCCATACGAACAGCAATGGTGACCTCCTTTTTGTTAAAATCAGATAGAGACGAGAACCCTTTTGCTTTTGATTTGTGGGCCACCATTGACATCCCCGAGTATTCATAGGGAATGGTGAAATTAACTTTAAGATTTCGGGCCGGAGTAACTCCCATCCCGCCAATAATAACATCAAATTTTCCAGTGAGAAGAGCCGGGATAATGCCTGACCATGCCGTGGGAACAAACTCTATTTTAACGCCCATATCCTGGGCCAGTTTCTTTGCCACGTCTATTTCAAACCCGATCAAATCTCCTTGTTTATCTTTCATTGCCCAGGGCACAAATGTGGACATCCCCACCCTTATAACCCCCTGTTTCTGAATCTTTTCAATCACGCTCTCCTGGGCTGATAATACTCCTGCCATCAATAAAAAAAACATCACACATAAACATAAAATTTTTTTCATTTTTTATCTCCTTTCAAAATTCAATACCACCCTTATTGGTTGATAAATTTTAATTGGTTTTCAAATTGCCTGATTATAAAAGAAAGGCTGGCCGTAATAATCAGGTAACACAATGCCACGGCAAACCAGATTTCAAAAGTTAAAAATGTTTCAGAAACAATTCGTTGGCCCTGCATGGTCAAATCATAGATGGAAATCGTGCTGACAAGTGCTGAATCTTTTATTAATGATACGCCCTGGCCGGCTAGCATTGGCAGAGTCTGCCTCAGCATCTGGGGAATGATCACTTTCATGTAAATGACAGGGACTGGCATTCCAATGCTTTGGGCTGCTTCATATTGTCCTTTTGGGATATTGATGATTCCAGACCGGATAATCTCTGAAGAATAAGCGCCCTCAAACAAACTTAATGCAATAACAGCCGATGCAAAAGCCGGGATATTAAATACCGGCGAAATCACGAAATAAATTAAAAATATCTGAATCAACAGCGGTGTGTTCCGAATCGTTTCAACATAAAGCCATGATATAGATTTAAGTACTGGGGAAGTTGACAGTCGCGCAAAAGCAGATAAAAAACCGATGACAAGAGAAAGAACGAGACTAATAGAAGAAATTTTAAGCGTTATTAAAAGACCATCCAATAAAAGGCCTCTTGTAAAAACACCGTTTTCAAAACCAAATAAATACGGTTTAACCCTGTACCACTGCCAGTTATAATCAAGATTTCGGTATCCGATAATGAAAATAATGACAATAAAAAAAATGAATAGGAAAGGCTTTAGGCCTTTTTTAACACGCCTCATTGATTGACCTTCATCTTTTTATTAAAGTCAAAACATACCATGAAACAATAAAACCTTCCACCAATAATACAAAGACTTATTTACCATACAGTATCTGTTTGATGGTTTTACCATCTGCATACCCTTTTACAAATGGCTTATGGATTAAGGAGATGGGCAAGACCTTTAATGAAATCCATGGAAAATTGTAAAACCATTTGGCGCTTAAATCATAAAACTTTAAATCAGTCTGAACCTCTTTTAATCTTTTAAAATACAGGTCTCTGGCTGACACTACACCTGTTCTCGATTCAATGATTGACGCTGCGGCCATCTGTCCGCTTTTAAGCGCGAAACTGATACCTTCACCCAACAGCCTTTCTGCCAAACCTGCGGCATCTCCTGCCAAAAGGATCCGTTTTGAGTCCGGTCTGTAATTGAAGCCATTGGTGCAGATGGGATAGCCTTTAATTGCCTCGAGCCTGTTTGAACCAAAGCGTTGTTGTGCATATTCAAAGAGATTTTGGGTGTTTAACTTCGCTTTTGAATCAATGGAATACATTCCAATATTTATATGATCGTCTTTCGGGAAAATCCAAAAATATCCATTTTTAAATTTTGAAAAATCAAATTCCATTTGGTACTTGTCAATGGGATCAATTTTCAGATCTGCTTCCAAAGCAAATTGCTTTTTATAAAATACGGTTTTTGAAATAAGCTGTCGGACTTTGCTGTTGGCCCCATCCGCACCTATCAGATAAGAGGCTTTAAATGATAAACCAGGGGTGTTTATTTTTACAAAAGATGGCGTTTCATTAATGGATACAATATTTTTAATGACTTTAAACTCAGCCCCTTTTTCTATCACCTTTTCTAAGGAGAAAAGGTCCAGCTCCTCTCTTTTAGTCATGTAGCAAAGGGGTTTTTCATCATTTATGAAAAATGTTTTTTGATTTAAAGGATTAATCTTTATGGTTTGACACGCTCTTTTCACCACTTCTGAAATATCATACTGAAACAGGTGATATCCTTTTGGGGTGATTCCTCCTGCGCAGGCCTTTTTCCTGGGAAATTGGGTTTTATCAATGACCAGAACCTTTAATCCGTTTACCAAAAGATCAAAGGCCGCAGCTGTTCCAGCCGGTCCCGCCCCTATAATTGCAACATCATACATAATTTTTATTGCCTATCAAATGATGTCAATTTAAACAATGGGTTTTTAGGGCGATATTTCTAATTTGCAGACAATCGGTCATTGTCCGGGAACACCATTTGACTCTTCAAGACTAGTAATATATTATAAATATGAATCAGATTAATAAAAATAGTTATATTATGGGGATACTTATGAAAAAAATTACTTGTTTTTCTACTATTCTGTTTATGTTCTTATTTTTATGTCTTTCACCCTTATCAGCATCTCAAACTGAGGGGAACCCTCAACTCAAAAATATGATTACAGATCTTGAAAAAAAGATCAGCGATGCAGACGCAAGAATGGTTGCCCACCCGAGTTTTCTGGATGAACTTCGAACACTGGTGGAGAAGTACAAATCACAATTGCGTGAGGTGTTTTTTAAGGATAACTTCAGGGATAGCAATTATACTCAAAAACCAAAATGGATCGTCAAATCAGGTGATTTTTTTGTTACCAAGACCAAAAGACTATCTAATTCCGTCAATGCCGCAACGTCTGAACCTGAAAAAAATAGTGAGCCCCAAAAGTCACCGTCCTTAGAAGAGGAAGCCATTGGATTATTATTGGACAATATTTTTGGTACAAAAAAAAATGACAAACCCGCAAAAAAAACCCCTGCCCAACCCCTAAAACCTGTTCAACCTGCTTTTATATTTACCAAAACCATTTTTCCACCCGCTTTTGAATTTAACATGACGTTTCTATCATCCTCATTGAGAGGTGAAATGGAGATTGTACTTTTAGGTACAAAAAATCTGACCCCCCGGTATCGTCTAAATCTAAATCTTGAAAATTCTAAGGATAATCCCATTGAAATTTTAAGACTGAGCAATTCAAGACAGTTTGTTATCGGTGCTGCAACTAAGTTTCCAAGGATAAATGACGGCAATATCCATGTTTTAAAGTGGATACGATTTCAGGACGGTGCCATGCATGTTTTGATTGATGACAAAATTGTTCTTACAACATATGAGGTATATTATCGAGATAATTTTTCAGGATTTGGAATAGAAAACAAAGGCGGGACACACGAATGGGCATCCTTTAAAATATTTAAAGCTCAAAAACCGGAAACAAATTAAGCTTAAAAAATATTTATTCTATAAATTTTTTTATAGGAGTTCAAATATGGCCCACCATACCCATAAAGCCGTTTATACCAACCTGGTTAACCGCATCAACCGTTTTCCCCAGGGGGCTCCTCCCTCTAAACTTCTGGATAAAATTCTTGCCATGCTGTTTTCAAAAACTGAAGCGCATTTGGTTTCGCTTCTTCCCATAAAACCAATTACTGCCGAAAAGGCAGCCAAAATATGGAAAATGAGTTTGAAAGAAACCCAAAAAATTTTGGACGAACTGGCCTCACGGGCGATACTTGTGGATATTGATCAAAATGGCACGACGCAATATGCTCTTCCTCCTCCAATGGCTGGTTTTTTCGAATTCTCCATGATGCGGGTACGAAAGGATATCGATCAAAAAATATTGGGAGAGCTCTTTTATCAGTATTTGAATGTGGAAGAAGATTTCATAAAAGATCTTTTTACTATAGGAGAGACCCAGCTGGGTCGTGTCTTTGTCCATGAACCGGTTTTATCCAATGACAATGCCATTCATGTTCTGGATTATGAACGGGCATCAGAGGTCATAAGGACTGCCTCTCACAGGGGTATTGGAACCTGTTACTGCCGCCATAAGATGCATCATATGGATAAAGCCTGTGATGGCCCCATGGACATTTGCATGACATTTAACACCTCTGGCCGATCCCTGATAAAATACGGTCATGCCCGTGCAGTAGACGTTTCAGAAGGGCTGGACCTTCTTGCCAAAGCCCATGAATCAAACCTGGTCCAGTTCGGTGAAAACGTCAGGGATAAGGTCAATTTTATCTGTAATTGTTGTGGATGCTGTTGTGAAGCCATGATTGCGGCACGCAGATTTTCCATGCTAAACCCGGTTCATACATCCAATTTTATCCCAAAAATCGATACAGACACCTGCACAGGTTGTGGTAAATGCGTCACCATTTGTCCTGTGGAAGCCATGACCCTGGTGTCGGCCAATGATTCAAAAAAACCCAAAAGGAAAAAAGCCCTTCTAAATGAAAAAATATGTCTGGGGTGTGGCCTTTGTGCCAGGGCATGCCAAGAGGACAGCCTTGAACTCCAATCCTTGCCTCAGAGGGTCATCACTCCACTGAACGGGACCCACAGAGCGGTAATTATGGCCATTGAAAGAGGAAAGCTCCAACATCTGATTTTCGACAATAGGGTGCTTTTCAGTCACCGGGCCCTTGCAGCGGTGTTGGGCGTTATCCTGAAACTGCCTCCTGTAAAACAGGTGATGGCAATGGCACAGGTAAAGTCTCGTTACCTTGAAACATTGGTTTCTTATATTGAATCTCCATAGCTTATGGGAGAAATCTTACTATGATCGTCCTGTTTCTCGGTTGGCTGTCTTGTAAACCTTACTGGTATGCAAACGTTTTATTTAATCAAGTTCACGTGAAGGGATTTGAAATTTAATTGTCATCTGAATCATGATTTTATGTGGGCAATGATCATGGACTCTATCAGAGAACCTATTTTCTTCATATGAATCATCCGCTCTTTTTCTGACCGGCCCGGATAATTTCTAAAAGCAATCAGGATGCCTGATAGACATGAAAAAAGCGTATGTGACAAAATCCGTGTATCTGTTTTACAACCTGAATAGATAAATATCATATCAAAGACATCCATGAGTTCACGACCGATCTCGTTGAGTTTGTCTAACGATCCGATATCCTTGTTACCATGCAGGGCAAAATGAGTAATCATCCGCCACTGGGCTTCGTGGGTTATATAGTAATCCAGAAAATACTCTATTGCCTCTTTTACAACATCCTTATCTTTTTTTTGTATCCTTTTTTTAAGCGCTTTGATAAAAAGACCGGCATCCTGGTAAACAACCTTGGTATATAATTCTTCCTGGCTTTTAAAATAGGTATATATGGAAGATTTGGCAATTCCTGCTGCATTGGCAATTTCAACCATGCTGACCATATCATATGTTTTTTTCCCAAATACATGTTTTGCCGCCTCAATAATAAGGGCTTGCCGGGTTTGACGTTCCTTCTCCTTGAGCTTGATCAGGGTGTCTTTCTTTGCCATGTCTGTCCTGTGTATTCGTTTATATATCAGTTTTTTATCAGGTTTTTTATATAAAATTAGATTTAGTTACCATAAAATTCAAGTACTATCAAGCGCCGGTTGACATATCGACCGGCGTTCGATATAAAAACAGGCAGATATATTTTTACTGAACACCTGAGGTCATTTGTGTTAATCATTTTCATGGGATAAGATAATTATGACTACCAACAAACCTTGGTACAAATTTTATTCAAATGTACCCCGATCCATTCGTTATCCTGAAATCACCATGTATGAATCTTTGATAAAAACAGTAAAAAGAGTTCCAGACAAAATTGCCTGGGATTTCATGGGGACGCTTTGTACTTACGAAAATTTTGCCAGCCAGATTGATCAATGCGCGGATGCGCTGGCTGATTTGGGATTAAAAAAAGGGGACACCATTACCATATCCATGCCCACAACTCCCCAGGGTATTATCTGCTTTTATGCGACGAATAAACTTGGAGCTACGGCCAGTATGATCCATCCGCTGTCCACAGAGAAAGAAATCATATTTTATCTGAATATTTCCAACTCCACAATGGCACTGACCATTGATGCATTCTATGCCAAATTTGCCAGTGCCATGGAGCAAAGCCATTGTAACACTTTAATTCTTGCAAAAATCGGCGATTATCTGTCACCCCTAAAAAAATGTGGATTCTGGTTAACCAAGGGCAGAAAAATCCCCAAAATCCCTGACGACAAAAGGGTTTTTTGGTGGAACCCGCTGATGAAAACACCCTTTCCAAAACAGGAAAAAGCGATTATGTCACCGGATGATACGGCTGTTATTCTTTATAGCGGCGGTACAACCGGGACCCCAAAAGGGATCCTCTTATCCAATAAAAATTTTATATCTGAAGGGATGATGGTCGCTGCCTGGGGAGATTTGGACGAAAATGATGCTATTCTTGCTATCCTGCCCATTTTTCATGGATTTGGACTGGGAGTCTGTGTGAATGCAGCATTTATGGGGGGAGGCAAAAGCATACTTGTTCCACAGTTCACACCTGAAGTTGTCGCAAAACTGATAAAAGTGAAAAAACCCAATTTTATCATTGGTATCCCCACCCTATATGCTGCTTTAAATAAAAACAAAAATTTTCAAAACGCTGACCTATCATGTCTAAAGGCTGCCTTTTGCGGGGCTGACACTTTACCCGGCATTGTGAAAAAAGAATTTGAAACCATTGTGAGTTCAAGGGGCGGAAACGTTAAACTGCTTGAAGGTTATGGCCTTACCGAGGCTGTTACTGCAATTATGGCCACACCTTTGGATCACTTCAAGGAAGGTAGTATCGGTGTTCCTTTCCCGGATATGGACGCCAAAATTGTAATAAATAATTCAATAGAAACAGCGCCTATGGGAAAAAACGGTGAGATCTGCCTGTCCGGTCCAGCTGTCATGAAAGGTTATTTAAATCAAAAAGATGAAACCGACAAAGTTTTAAAAACACATGAAGATGGGAAAACTTGGCTCCATACCGGTGATATCGGATATCAGGATGAAGAGGGTTTTTTCTATTTTAGGCTGCGCCAGAAACGTATGATAAAATCCTCTGGGATGAATGTTTATCCGGCCCAGGTTGAAGAGGTCCTTTACCTGCATCCTGATGTTGAAAACACCTGTGTTATTGGTGTTCCAGATATTGACCAGGTGGAACGGGTGAAAGCATTTGTT
Organism: uncultured Desulfobacula sp.; assembly: GCA_964455805.1. Lineage (GTDB taxonomy): Bacteria > Desulfobacterota > Desulfobacteria > Desulfobacterales > Desulfobacteraceae > Desulfobacula. The sequence continues at coordinate 72,360 of CAYVZG010000004.1, read as the reverse complement.
GTTCTCAAAAAAGGTGTCCCTAAAGATTCGGCCAAGGAAAAGGAACTCATTGCACACTGCCAAAAAGAATTGATTAAATGGAGCTGTCCAAGGAGCATTGAATTTAAAGATAACCTCCCCACAACCCTTGTGGGAAAAGTCGCCTTTAAAACTCTGCTGGATGAAGAGATTGAAAAGCTTCGTCAAAAAGGTGAATACACAGGAGAAAAATAACATGAAAGAAATAAGTGTTTTTTATGATGCCATAAAAGATGTTTCAAAGGTGGCTTCAAAAATCAAGGCAAAACACAAAAAAATCATTGGTTATCTATGCTCATATGTACCCGAAGAAATGATTTATGCAGCCGGATTTGTTCCCATGCGGTTGTTTTCCTCAAAATCTGATATTGTGCTGGCCGAACAACATCTTCAGGCCTACTGCTGTTCTTTGGTCAGGGGGGTGCTTGAGGACAGCCTGTCCGGACGGCTTGATTTTCTTGACGGAACCGTGTTCCCCCACACCTGTGATTCCATGCAACGGCTCAGTGATATCTGGCGCATGAATGGAAAATATGAGTTTTTTGCAGATGTGGTTTTGCCTGCCAAACTTAACACCCAAAGCGCCAGAAATTATATGAAAGATGTTTTAAGAAAATTTAAAACCGATCTTGAAACGGCCACTGGAAAAGAAATCACTGATACAGATCTTAGGAAATCAATTAAAAAATTAAATCTCATTAGAAAAAACTTAGCAAAAATTTATGCCCTTCAATCCCAAAAACCGGGAATAATAAAAGGAGCTGATCTGTATGCCATTGTGAAAGGATCCATGGTGATGGACAGAGATGAGGTGGCTGATCTTTTACCGGCCATCCTGACAAATATTGAAAAAATTGATGCCCCCCCCAAAAAAGGCAAACGAATCATTGTTTCAGGTTCGATCTGTGACTCTCCGGATATCCATACGGCCATTGAAAAGGCCGGTGGTATTATTGTGGGAGATGATCTTTGTACCGGCCAAAGATGGTTTGAAGGTGAAACGCCAATTGATGAAGACCCCATACATGCCATTGCCACAAGATTAATAGAACGCATCATCTGTCCTGCAAAACATTTTTCACCTGTTTTGCGAGGTGAAAATTTAATTGCCCTTGCAAAAAAAAACAGGGCCGACGGCGTCATTTTTATGATGCTCAAATTTTGTGATCCCCATGCATTTGATTATCCATATTTAAAAGAATTCCTTGACCAGGAAGGAATAAAAAGCCTGGCTGTTGAAATGGATGATCAGACTCAAAACTCAGGACAATTGGACACCCGCTTTGAAACTTTTATTCATATGATCTAATAAGGAATTGACAACATGTCAGACAAACATGCTGAAAAAAGAAAAATAAAATCCGCAAAAAAAATGAGGGATATAATGACCACATATTACCTCGATGCCATGACAGCGGAACAGAACAATAAACAGGTGGCCTGGATCACCTCAGGAGGACCTGTCGAGCCTTTGGTTGCCATGGATATCATCCCCATCTATCCTGAAAACCACGGCGCCATGATCGGGGCATCCAAAATGGGAGAAGATCTGTGCATTAAAGCTGAAGATATGGGGTACAGCTCTGATTTATGCTCCTATGCCAGGGCGGATATCTCATGCTCAGTTGTTAAGGGAGGGCCCATTGGGGGGTTGCCTAAACCGGACATGCTGGTCTGTTGTAATAATATCTGTGGTACGGTCCTGAAATGGTATGAGGTCCAGGCAAGATTTTATAATGTACCTTTGTTCATTCTGGACACCCCTGTATGCCATACCGGATATTCTCCTGAAATCGCTAAATATGTGCAGGCTCAGATTGATGAATATATTATCTTCCTCGAAAAGGTCACAAAACGGAAATTTGATTATGACAAAATGGCACGGGTGGGTAAACTTGCCTATGAGGGACAGCTTTTATGGCAAAAAGTTCTCAACACCACCGCCCATAAACCTTCACCCATGTCTGCCTTTGATGCATTCTTCTTTCTGGCCCTGATCGTAACATTGCGGGGCACTCAAGTCGCTGTTGATTTTTATAAAGAACTTTTGGAAGAAATGGAGCAGCGGATAAAAAAAGGCATCAGTATGGTTCCCAATGAAAAATACAGGCTTTTATGGGACAATCTGCCGGTTTGGTATAAGCTCAAATGGCTGTCTAAAAAATTCTCAGACCACAATGCCTGCCTTGTGGCAGACACTTATACCTCTGCCTGGTGTGGTGCCATAAAATACACGGATGAAAACAATTTCTTGGGTTCCATTGCAGAAGCCTATACCCGAATCTATCTAAATATTGGTGTCGACCAGATGGCGGACCAGGTGCTTGACATGATCAAATTTTATGGTGCCAATGGTCTTGTAATGCACTCTAATCGCTCCTGCAAACCTTATTCATTCGGGCAGATGGATATCATGAAAATCGTCAGGGAAAAGACAAATATTCCCGTTCTCATGATAGAAGCTGACATGGTGGACCCCAGAAATTTTTCACAGTCCCAGGTGGAAACAAGAATAGATGCATTCATGGAAATAATCAAACAAAGGAGCCGTTGATATGACATTTGATCATAAAGACAGGGTATATATTCTCACCGGCCCCTCATTGATGGTAAAAAGAGGGGTCACCTTCAAATGATTTATGCAGGTATTGATATCGGGTCAATAACAGCCAAGGCAGCTTTAATCAAACACAACAGGCTTTTGGGCACCCATGTCATATTGACAGGGTATGACCCCATAAATGCCGGGATCAAGGTGTTTGACAGGATTTTAAAACAGCATCATATTTCAAAAAAACAAATGTCGGCAATTGTTTCAACAGGTTATGGCCGCATGAGTGTGGCCTTTGCTGATAAAGCGCTAACGGAAATCATCTGCCATGGAACCGGTGCCCATTTTATGTCCCCTGACATCCGCGGAATAATCGATGTGGGTGGTCAGGACAGCAAAACCATATTCCTTGATAAAAACGGTCAGGTGGAAAATTTTGCCATGAACGACAAATGTGCTGCAGGCACCGGCCGATTTTTTGAAGTTATGGCCAACGCGCTGGAAGTTGAATTGGAACAATTGGGTGACTTCAGCCTTGCGTCAGACAAGCCTTCCAAAATAAGCAGTATCTGTACGGTGTTTGCTGAATCAGAGGTTATTTCCATGATCGCCGCACAGGAAAAAAGAGAAAATATCATCGCAGGTATTCATGAGGCTGCTGCTGCCAGGATTGCTATTCTCGCCAATAAAATTAAAATCAGAGAACCGGTAATGATGACCGGAGGTGTGGCAAAGAACAAAGGGATGGTAACGGCTCTTGAAAATCGCCTTGGATTTAAACTTATTGTCGGAGAATCGCCCCAGGAAAATGGCGCCATTGGCGCTGCGGTGCTGGCATCGAGGCTGTAAATGAGGATTCTTTTTTTCTGAAGTGATCCAGTATTAACTTAATACCTAATTTCCAGGTCGCTAAAGCCATCTTTTACATAAAGTCGATTTTTTTATCGAACATCATCGGAACCACTATCTTTTCTTTTGAAATCTCTTTTATACCGATAGCTTATCCCATCTCAGCGCCTGGGCAATGAAAATACCGGATAGGAATCCAATGGCCAAATTTGATGCCAAAGTAATACCGAGTATCATGGTGGCTACAAAGTATTCCTTGCGGGTTTTAAGGTCCATAATAGTCAAGGTCAACTGAGCGCCGGCAAAAATCAATAACACGCCCAGGATGGATATGGGCAGCAGGTTGAAAAATCTGACGAGATCATTGCCGAGAACTATGGCCAGCAACAGAAATAAAGAACCAATAATCAAATTTGATCCGGCAGTACGCGCTCCGAAACGGTAATGGGCTGCCAACCCCCCGGCACCGTGACAAAGGGGCATCCCACCAAGGCAAAAGCTTAAAAAATTGGCAAGTCCCATACTGATACAGACCTTTCTGTTGGACACTTTTAAGGATTTTTCTTTAAAATACTCCCTTGATAAATCTGTATAGGCCAGCACGGCATTCCCAACGGTCATAGGCAATTGGGGCAATACCAGTACCAACAAGGCAAAGGTAAAATCAACTTTTTCCGGAAAAGGAAAGGGAAATATTTCCGGAATATTAAGTCCCATACTGCCGCTTGACAGATCTAACCTGGCACCCAAGGCCAGACCCGTGATCAGTCCACCCATCACCACCACCAGCCCAGCTGGAAATTTTTTATTGTCCAGCAATAAAAAAGTAACCATACTTGCGATCAGTCCAATGATAATACCGACTTGAATCGGTCCAATGAACTGGATCGTCAGATATGGTTCTGCTGCATGCTGCAGAGCCTGAAATTTTGAAGTTCCAATGATAAATTTGATGCCTCCTGAAATCAAAAGTGCACCCGTAGACAATTGGACCCCTCTGATGACCGAATGAGGGGTATATTTTTTTATGCTTTCAATGGCTCCGGTTAAACCGATAAATAAAAGGAAAACGCCCATTAATAGTGAAGACGCCAGAATCTGTGAAGGGGTCAGGGCTGTTGCAACGGCATAGGCACCAATAACTTTCATGGGCTGCACCGGTACGGTAACCCCAAAATACAACCCTGAAACAATAAAAAACAAGCCTATACTGAAAAACATGCCAACAGGATTCATACCGTTCACAAGAATCATTGCCATGGCAATGGGCAATAATGTACCCAGATCGCCCAGTGAGCCGGCCATTTCCATTCGATCAAATTTTAGATCTTTAAACATGATTCATCCTTATATGAAAAACAATTGATAACGATTTTAATATGTTAAGTAATACTCGTCTGTTTAGTTGTCAATTTTTTTTAATAATTGAAAGTTCATCGTTTATTGGTCCATTTCGGTGCAAAATTAATACCTTTCTATTCTGACAGGAGTGTTTTTGTTTTGATAATGAGATCCTGTGTCAATCTTTTAAGTACCTTTGATTTTAGATTCCAGCAATGCCAGAAGAGCTTCACCGGTATATGGATTCCAGGTGACAAATCGACCATCTTACCTGTGTGTATCAAATGCGTACTTTGCTGATCCGGCAATGCACCATAGGCATGTCCCAAGGAGATAAATTCTGCATATTTTTCCACCGATGGTACATAGTGAGCCGGGATTGAGTCCGGCATTTTCCCAAAGGCTTGATAAAGGAGCTTGTGAAGCAGTTCATCGTGTCGATCAAAGATAAGGGCGGGCGCTTTTCCGGCATCCTCAATACCAAGCCCATTGGAAAACCATCTGCTTGCAAATTTTGGAGTCGCCATCAAGCGATAATTCATACACCCGATATATTGGATCTGGCATCCCTGCATGACCTGTTTCTGGGTACTTACACACCCCATAACCTCACCATTTTTCAACATCTGATGGGTCTGATCCTGATCGTCTACACGGATGTCGACGAGCACGCTTTCCTCAAGTAAAAAGGAATGAATTGCCTCTATAAACCAAAAAGCCAGGCTGTCTGCGTTGACACCTATTGCTATGGATGTGAACTCTTTGTTATCTGACTCATTTATTTCTCCCAATAGATCGTTCTCAAGCCGATTGACCTGGAGATAGTGTTTTAGAAATTTTCGACCGGCTATTGTGGCCTGGGGAGGTGTGGTACGCGCTATCAAAACCTGTCCAGTGAGTTCTTCCAACAATTTTATCCGCTGGGAGACGGCAGATTGTGTGATAAACAATGCCCTGGCAGCCTTGTCAAAACCGCCTTCTTTAGCAACCATTGCCAAGGCTTCAATGAGTTTATAATCAAACATGCCATGCAAATTAGCATAACTGATTTATTATTAAAACAATTAATTTTACTATTCAAATTCCATTGGCTATTCTCGTGTCAAATAAAGCATTATGCGTTAAGGGACATTATCCATGGCCCAAGTCAGAGTCAATATTATCGGCCTGCAGACGGTTCATTAAATTAATTAACGACTGATCGCTGGCAAAAGATTTCTGACACCTCAGAAGCGATTTAACACAAATACCAATATTGGCATTTTTGCTAAATTACTTTTCAAATTCATTAAAATATATTAAGTGTGACTTTCTAATATAATTGAGGTGTGTTTTGTTTTTATCAAATTTGATCAGGTCCCGTCAAAAACCCGGAAAAATTATCAGATTTTCCGCTTTTGGCTGTTTATGGTTCTGCATCATTTTCAGCGGCTTCTTTTTTTCAACCAACGCATGGTCACAGGATTCCCATGACGTTCAAACCGTTCAGATCTTTTTTGAAAATGATCTTTTCGGGGACACGGATAAATATTATACCAATGCCGTCCAAATCACCTGGCTTTCCAATGACCTGAAAAAGTACAAAGATGATGTTCGCCTGCCTGATTGGTCTATTCCCATTATCAGGGCGATTCCATTTTCAGGATACAAGGGAAGTGTTCACACCGTCGGTATTTTACTTGGACAACATATCTATACGCCTTCTGATATCCAGACAACGGCATTGCTTAGATCAGAAAGGCCCTATGCCGGATTCCTTTATGGGGGGCTTGCCCTGCACAGCAAAACAGACACCGTTCTTGACACCTTAGAAATTGTCCTGGGTGTTGTTGGTCCTGATGCCAATGCTGAATTTTCACAGAACACCGTTCATGAAGCAAGGGACATCCCCACGGCAAAGGGATGGGACAACCAGCTACATAATGAACCGGGTGTCAGATTTTCCTGGCAGCGAAAATGGAGAATGCACAGCCTGGCTCTATGGGATGTTCTGGATTATGACTTTATTTCCCATGCTGGATTGTCTTTGGGAAATGTTAAAACCGCAGGTAACGCAGGCGGGGAAATCCGCTTCGGGTATAATATCCCCAAGGATTTCGGATCTGATGTAATCCGCGCAGGTGCCGGAGTCAGTGCGCCGATTAACGGCAAATTGAAAAAAGGAAAACCTGCATGGGGCATGCATCTTTTTGCAAGTTCACAGGCCGAAGGCGTTATTCGTGACATCTTTCTTGATGGGAATACCTGGGAAGACAGCCATAGTGTTGATAAAAAACCATTTGTGGCAGACCTGTCCCTCGGCCTGGCATTTAATATTGACATGTTCAAATTGACCTATCGTCATCTGTTGCGCACCAAACAATTTGATAACCAGAGGCAGGGGCAAATTATCGGTTCCCTTACATTAACCCTTTCCTTTTAGGCTATTATCCCTTTGAACATCTTGTGTCTCATTGATTAAAGATAGCAAGTCGGTTTTTACAAACTAAATTGATTCAACTCCTTTTTAAGCTTTTTCCAGTGGGGTATGAAATGGTCCATATACTTCTTGAACCTCGCATTGTGTTTTCTTTCCAGCAGGTGAACCATTTCATGGACAACCACATACTCAAGAAAACACGGGGCAAGTTTGATAAGGAAAAGATTCAACCAGATCCTTTTTGCCTGGATATTACAACTTCCCCAACGGGTTTTCATTTTTCTGACATTAAACGCTTTGACCCTAACACCTATTTCCGGCTGCCACTTGGCAATATAAAAGCCGGCCGATCGTTTTAACTCTTTTCTATACCAGGCGATAATCATTTTTTCCCGCGCAACAACATCACTTGTTGGTTTTACGATTAGCTGGATGCGGTTATCAGGACGTATATAAACCTTTGGCCTTGTATCCTGATTATCCACTATAAGAGAATAATCTTTCCCCTTGAACAATAGCTTATCACCAGTGATATATTCTTTAACCGTCACCGGTTCATCAATTGAAGTTTTTTTGATTGAACCCTTTTTGATTTGATTATTCAGCCAGTGTGATTTGGATAAAATGGCTTTGTTCAACGTATGAATATCAATTGAAACAGGCGCGGAAACAACAATTTTGCCCTTGGACGGATAGACCCTGAAATAAATGTTTTTTATCTTTTTTTTGATAATCTCAAAAGAATAATTTCCAAGATTCAGCTGTTCTGATTTAACTTTCCCGATCGTTTTACCCTTATCGTGATATCTAATTTTGTTTTTTCATCCGCTGAACAAGGGCATCAACCGATTCCCCGTTGGGAGCCATTGCCATGGGATTTATTTTAATCATTTCTTCCCATGCCTCTATCCCCCCCGGAATATCGTTTAAGTCATGCAACAATACAATTCCCTTGTTAAACCGGGCAGTTTCAAAGGAGGGATCAATGGAAATGGCCTTATCAAATGCTTCTATCGCTTTTTTAGGTTGGCCATTCCTCCTGTACATTACACCAAGATCCGTAATAACGCCTATTTTCCCAGGCTCTATGGCAAGCGATTTTTTATATGCATCAATGGCTTTTTTTTCCTGATCTGAATCAAAAAAAAGATTGCCCAATTGGGTCCAGGCTGCTGCGTCATTGGGATTTTGCTCCAGGTATTGCTCAACCTGTAAAATTTTTTCAGAAAACTCAGCTGAATTATCTGTCTGTACCATTGCCGGGGAATTATTAAAATTTGCATTTGTCTGCTGCGGCATCTGTTTTTTCCCCGCCAGTTTAAATGAGGAGTATATGGTTCCCCCTACAAACCCGATGAACAGAGACAACACAATCCCAATCAACAAGGTTTGTTTTTTCACATAGGCTATATTTTCTATTTGAGTATTTTTGGGCATATTCAAACCTTTCATTCAAATTATTATCAAGCACAATGATAATCACAAAAGAGAATACCACAACAGGTTAAAACTAAAAGGCGGTTCATTTTGTCCATTTATTGAACAGGTTGCCAATTTATTTGGGAATCGGTTTTTTCCCAAGCGGTGCAAAACAAACTCCGGCAAGTCTGAAATGTGCAAATCCAAAAGGGATTCCAATAATGGTCAGACACAGGCTGGCACCGGCAATGATATGAGAAATGGCAAGCCATATCCCGGCAAGAACAATCCATAAAAAATTTGCAAGTCCTGTGCCTGTTATCCTTTCTTCTCCCAGGGCACGCGAATCCACAAGTTCTTTTCCAAACGGAAAAGCGGCAAAACCGGCTATTCTGAATGCGGCGATGCCAAAGGGAATGCCGATTATTGTGATGTAAAGCAGACAGCCCAAAAGAACCCATAAAATCCAGGCTAAAAGTCCGCCGCCAAAAATAAACCATAACATATTCAATATCAATACCATTGTCCGCACCTTATTCTTAGATCGATTAGATTCACTCCAGCTGAAAATAGTTTTTTTAACATACTCCCCTTCACGATGATGATCAAGTCGATTTTACAGCGCTTGTCATATCTGGTTTGCAAGCCTGAAATTTAATGCTTTTTTTGTGTGCTTTTGATATTCGGGTATGATGCAGTATTATCGACTCCACCGATAATAAAAAAAATGAGGCTGTGGGGAATTATGTTTCCTAATTAGAAAAAAATAAGTCGGTATTTTTTTATAAACTTAATAATTCATTTAGTCAATTTATTGTAAATATTCATTTTTAAAGCCTTATAACTGTTTCAAATAAATAATTATTGAAATAATTATTTTTAAAAGTTGACAAATAGTAAACAAATCATTTATCACTTTCTTATGGGGCACCTTGATTTCATTCTCCATACAAAAGCACCACTTGATTCAGCTTGTTGCCATCTATACCTAATATTTTAAGGAAAACTGAATATGCTGGACATCCAAATAAAAAACGAATTTATTAAAATTGTTGGAAAAGACAGGTACCTTGAACAACCGGAAGAAACATCCTGTTATGCCTACGATGCATTCTTGGTAGAATCTTTGCCAGATGCAGTTATTTTCCCGGAAACAACAAAAGAAGTATCAAAAATATTACAAACTGCTTCAGAGTATAAAATACCTGTCACTGGTCGTGGTGCCGGAACAAGTCTATGTGGTGCGTCTGTTCCCATAAGACAGGGGATTGTTCTGTGTTTTTCAAAAATGGATAAAATCATTGAGATAAACACTCAGGACCGACATATTATTGTACAGCCCGGCGTTGTTAATGCCGACATCCAGAAAGCGCTTTTACCCTTTAAATTTTTTTATCCGCCTGACCCCGGTTCCATGAATACATCCACCATTGGCGGAAATATCGCCATGAATGCCGGTGGCCCCAGATGTTTAAAATACGGTGTCACCATTGATTACATACTGAGTATGGAAGTGGTTCTGGCATCAGGGAAAATCATCCGTTTCGGAAGTAAAAACATAAAAGATGTCACAGGATACAACCTGGCTTCACTTTTCTGCGGATCAGAGGGAACACTTGGAATTATAACCGAGGCCACCTTAAAAGTCATGCCCATGCCCGAGACTGTGAAGACCATGATGGTTACCTTTGATGACCTTGATAACACGGCAACAGCTGTCACCGACATTATTGGTTCAGGCATCCTGCCCGTTGCAATGGAGCTTTTGGACAAACTGACTTTGAACGCCATTGAAGACAGTGCCAACCTTGGATTGGACAGAGAAGCCCAGGGGTCTCTTCTCATTGAAATAGACGGGGTGAAAGAGGCCTGCGAAAAAGAGATGAACAAGATCATTGAAAAAGTTAAAAAAAATGGTGCGGTTAATATCCAGAAAGCCGCATCTGAGCTTGAAAGAGAACAGCTCTGGACAGCAAGACGTTCCGCATATGGTGTCTTTGCCAAGCTTGCCCCTGATATCATTACTGAAGATGTGACCGTTCCCGTAAGTAAAGTACCTGAAATGATACGTCAAATCATGGAAATTGCAGATAGACATGGCCTAAAAGCCTATATTCTGGCCCATGCAGGAGATGGTAACATGCATCCCATGATTCCTACGGACAAAGAAAATAAAGAAGATTGGGAGAAAGTGGAAAAAGCATTCTCTGACATTTTTCAGGCCGCAGCTAAGCTTGGGGGCACCCTATCCGGCGAACACGGGATCGGGCTTGCCAAAGCCCCCTATCTTCCATTTGTGATGAATAAGGATACTATTGATTTTATGAGCACAATCAAACAGGCTGTTGACCCTGATTTGATCCTTAACCCGGGTAAATTTGTATAACTGGAAATTCGTATGACACAGAAATTACTTCAAAATTGCGGCAAATGCGGTCTATGCTTGTATGTCTGCCCTGTTTATAAAATTTTAAAGGAGGAACAAGCCTCCCCACGGGGCAAGCTTCAGCTGATAAAAGCCTATGAGAATAATAAACTTGGCTCTTCTCCTTTACTTAAAGAGATCGTATCAAAGTGTCTGATGTGCGGTGCCTGCTCCGCCAATTGCCCCTCTGGAATTAATCACTATTCAAAATTCATGGAAATGAGAAAAAAAATGGTTGAGGACCAGGGTGAGACACCCGCCATTAAAAGCCTGATTTATCTCTTGAGTCGGGAATATCGATTAAAATTTGGCAGCGGTCTTGCCAGGGCCGGACAAAAATTTATTCCTGACCGATTGGCAAAAAACTATAAACTGGGCAACATCCCCATAAATAATTATCCAAAATTAAACACCACACCGTTTCGCAAAGCCCATGATGAAGTGATCCTGCCTGATAAAAAACAAATTGGAACGATTGTCTACTTTACCGGGTGTGCCACAAATTATTTATATGATGATACCGGATTTTCCTTAGTTGAAATCTTAAAACACATGGGATACAGGATTATCATCCCAAAAGACCAGGTCTGCTGTTCGATTCCCCTGTTATTTCACGGAGCTGAGGACATGGCATTAAAGAACATAACGACAAATATCAATGCCTTAACAAATATTGAGTCGGAAAATATACTTGTGGACTGTTCCACCTGCGGAGAAGCATTAAAAAATGAATACCCGCGTTTCATTGAAAACAATGGCCAGGACTCTCATGATGCAAATATAATTGCCTCAAAGGTTATGGATGTCCTCTCTTTCATTGATGAGAATTTTGATCGTCTCGAATTTGATACCCATCCCAAAAAAATAGAGGTTACCTATCATGCGCCCTGCCATACAAAAAATAGTTTTGGATCAAACCTTATTATTGAGAATCTGCTAGAAAAATTACCCATTGTGAATTACAAAAGAGCTGTGGATGTTGACGAATGCTGCGGTGGTGGCGGTACTTTTTTTTATGAATATCCAGAAGTTTCCAAAAGAATGGTCGATAAAAAAATTAAAAACGCAAAACGTGTTAAAGCGTCAATGTGGCTCACTGACTGCCCGGTCTGCCGGATGAACCTTGCCGGAAATCTGAAGGATAATGATAATTTGCAGGTTCTGCACCCCTTAACCCTTATTTATTCGGCTTTGAAAAAAAATGAAAATTAAATTGGAAAAAGGGTTATCCTCTATTTCGATTAATATCTCTGATGATAAGATACTTGACGTCATTATTGGAAAAGACGTTCCCGGTATCGGCCATGACCAAATCAAAGCCATTATTTCAAAAGGAATAAAAGACCATACACCTAAAGACATAATCAAACGGAAAATTGCTGTAATAATACCTGATGATACACGGTTATGGGCCAGGGGAGATGTTTTTGTTCCCCAAATTGTTAAAACACTTGTGAGTCTGGGCGTTGAAACATCCAATATAAAAATAATTATTGCGCTCGGGACCCATGCTGATATTGATAAGGATACCTTCCCTCAACTTGCAGGCACTTTTTGCAGTGAAAAAATTGAAATCCTTAACTCTGCTAATAAAAACCAGGACCGGCTTGTTTATATCGGTGAAACCTCAAAAAAAACGCAGCTCTATATCACAAAAGAGGCTGTTAACGCAGACCATATTATCATCTTCGGTGGCATTCTCCACCATATGGTAGCTGGTTTTGGAGGCGGTAGAAAATATATATTGCCGGGAATTGCAGGGTATGACTCCATCCAGCAGAACCACTCTCTTGCCATGGGAAATGATGGTTCAGCCCACCCCATGGTCCGTCAGGCCAAGCTCCGGGGAAATCCCATAAATGAAGATTTGATTGAAGCGGCAGAACTGTTTTTAAAAGATAAAACCTGCACCTATGTAGCCATAGCAGCAAATGGAACCGGTGATATTTTTCATGCCGATGTCGGCCCTTTAAACGGCATATTTATGGACGGTTGTAAAAAGCTTGATCAGGCCTGTTGCATACATGTCCCCCAGAAAGGTGATTTTGCGCTGATTTCCGCAGGAGGGCACAGGGCTGATCAACAATTATATCAATCCACAAAAGCGCTTTTCAATGCTGTAAACATCGTCAAAGATGGGGGTAATATCCTCTTTGTTGCCGGATGTTCACAGGGTGCAGGCAATGACACCTTTTCATCTGTTCTAAATACCTTTAGGAATGTTCCTGAAAAGCTGGGTAAAAAACTGGTTACAAATTTTAATATGCCCTCTTATGTTGCCTTCAGGGTAATGGATATCCTTAAACGATTTAATGTCACACTTGTTTCAGATTTTTCAAAACCTAAGACCGAATCATTTGGATTTAATTATACGGACAGCGTTGATAATTACATTAAAGGCCTAAAGGGAAAAGGCTATATTATTCCCTTTGCTGAAAATATCCTGCCTGTTATAGAAAATCAATAACAGGTAATGTTTTATGGTAATTTCACTTATGATAATTTTAAAAGGATCTAATCAAATGAGAAGTCCCTTTTAACTCATAATAACCTTAAAGGAGGAACCATGAAAAGACGGGCATTTTTGAAAAAAGCAGGTATTGGAACAGCAACGGCTGCAGCAGCATTAACTGTTGGGGCACCAGCTGTCATTGCATCTCCAAAAGTAAAATGGACGGCCACAACCTTCTGGAATCCCAAAGTAAGAATCATGTTCGATATGGTAAAAGACTTTTGCCAGAATGTAAAAGAGATGACTGATGGCCAGTTTGAAATCAAACTCTATGGCGGTGGTGAACTGGTCCCCCCCCCAGGCGCCTTTGATGCGGCATCAAAGGGTACCGTCCAGATGGGTACGGGATCTCCATATTTCTGGGCCGGTAAATCAACAGCATTTAACTGGTTTGGTTCCATTCCCTTTGGGATGAATGCCCAGTCAATCAACGCATGGTACTATGCAGGCAATGGTCAAACCCTTATGAACCAGTTGTATGACCAGTTTGACCTTGTCCCCCGGGTGTTTGGAAATTCAGGAATGCAGATGGGTGGGTGGTATAGGAAAAAAATCAATTCTCTTGAAGATTTTAAAGGCCTGAAAATGAGAATCGGAAGCATTGCAGGCAAAGTGCTTTCAAAGGTGGGTGTAACAACCGTATTTGTTCCGCCAAGAGAAATTTTCCCGGCCCTGGAAAGAGGTGTGGTGGATGCGGCTGAGTTTGTCGGACCGGTCCATGATATACTGCTGGGACTCTATAAAATCGCCAAATATTACTACACCCCGGGGTGGCATGAACAGGGCCCCACACTGGATATCTTCTTTAATAAAAAAGCCTACAATGATCTGCCAAAACATTTTCAACGCGTTCTTGATATAGCCGCTGCTGATATTAATATCAGAACCCTGGCTGCCTTTGACTCGCAAAGCGGAGCAGCACTGGATAAACTGGTCAAAGAGCACAAAGTTGACGTTCAGGTCTATCCAGATGAAGTATTGAAGAAATTAAAAACCATTGCCAAGGAAGTGGTTGCTGAAGAGGCACAAAAAGATCCCTTTGCCCTGAAAGTGCATGACGATTATATGGCGTTCCAGGCAAAAACAGCCGTATGGGGTAAGATGTCAGAAAAAGTCTATTGGAACACAGTGGCTTAAATTGATGGAACTCATTAAAAAAGCAGTCATTTTTTGTGATAAGATCAATGAATGGATTGGCAGTGTTATTGTTACATCTGCTGTTTTTTTATTTATTCTGGTCATTTTTTCAAATGTGATAATGCGGTATGTATTTAATACCAGTTTTGTGTTTATGGCTGAGCTGGAATGGCACGTGTTTGCTTTTATTTTCCTTATGGGTGCAGGATTTACACTTCTTCATGACGGGCATGTCCGTGTGGATATCTTTTACTCAATGATGGATAGAAAAAAACAGGCATTCATTAATTTATTCGGTGTCTTATTTTTATTGATTCCTTCATGTTATGTTGTCTTAAGCACATCCATTCCATGGGTTATTGTGGCCTATAAAGTTGGCGAGGTTTCCATTGATCCCGGTGGTATTCCGGCAAGGTTCTTATTAAAGGCAACATTGCCCCTGGGTTATTTTTTAATGTTGATTCAAGGATTCGCGCTTTTTATAAAAAGCGCGTTTACGCTTTTGGAAAAGCCTTTGGAAGATTCATAATTGAGTCCATGTCAATCATTATTGTATCACTTACTGGAAGAATAAATGCTCATTGATTATTTACCGTTTTGGATTGCTGATTACCTGGCTGCCTGGCTTTTTCTGGTATTGACCATTGCCCTAATGGGAGGATTCCCCGTCACTTTTACCATGATGGGGATCTCCTTTCTATTTGGCCTTATCGGATTAAGCCCCAGTTTTTTTGACCTGTTGCCCCTACGGATGTGGGGGGTAATGAACAATACCATGTTAATGGCCGTTCCCTTGTTTATTTTTATGGGGCTTGCCCTTGAAAGGTCAGGCCTTGCAAGGGAACTGCTGGAAACAATGGAGAAACTTTTTCAGAATGTTAGGGGAGGGCTTGCCATCTCGGTTGTCCTTGTCGGGGCATTACTTGGCGCATCCACCGGTATTGTGGGAGCAACAGTTGTGACAATGGGGTTAATGTCTCTGCCCACCATGCTCAAACATAACTATTCAAAATCTTTTGCTTCAGGCACGGTTGCCGCCTCTGGAACCCTGGGCCAGATTATCCCTCCCAGCATTGTTCTTCTGCTTCTGGGACCTGTTATGGAGGTGCCCATTGGCGACATGTTTATCGGTGCGGTTATACCGGGTATGATTCTGGTAATCCTGTATTGCATGTTTATCTGGCTGTCTACCTTTTTTGGAACCAAACATGTTCCGGCTGCCCGAAAAAAAAGTGTAGATTTTGATAACGCTTTTATTTTAAAAATTTTTAAAGCCCTTTTACCCCCTTTATTTTTAATCCTTGCTGTATTAGGATCAATTTTTGCCGGCATAGCCACGCCAACCGAATCAGGTGCAATGGGTGCCGTGGGTGCTGTTATCCTGACAGCCTTGAATAACAAATTATCCTTTAAATTACTTCATAAAGTTGCAAAGGGAACCATAAGAATGACATGCATGGTGTTTATCATCATCATGGGAGCCACCTGTTTTGCTCTTGTCTTTCGCGGTCTTGGCGGTGATGATCTTTTAAGGGAATTTGTTGATGGAATGAATCTGAGTGGATGGCAACTGGTGACAATGGTCATGATCTTTATCTTTATTCTTGGTTTCTTTCTGGATTTTATTGAAATTACCTACATCCACATTCCCATCATAGCACCCATAGTGGTTGATTATGGATATGACCCGCTATGGTTCGGGATCATGTTTGCCGTAAACCTTCAAACCTCTTTTATGACCCCGCCCTTTGGGCCTTCTCTATTTTATCTGAAAGGGGTGTGCCCGCCAGAGATCAGAACAACCCATTTATACAAAGGCATTATTCCTTTTGTCATTCTACAGCTTATGGGGTTAACTATAATTGCCATCTGGCCGAATCTTGTCACATGGCTACCAGCAGTTGTTTATGGCAATTAGTAAACATATTTTAAAAAGATAAAAACCATGGATGAGAAAATAATTTGCAGGAATATTAAAAAACTTCGAAAACAAAATCATCTTACCCTGGAAAAATTAGCTGACCTTACAGGCCTTACCAAAGGATATCTGTCAAAGGTTGAAAGATCCCAAAAAGCGCCTCCATACTCCACATTAAACAGGATCGCAGGCGCATTAGGTCTTGAGGTCACCCGGATTTTTGAAAAAAACATCGAACCTTTAGATGACATCCGGATAAGCATACAGAAAAGAAATCAGGGGGCTGTGATAAAGGCGACATCCCAACTCTCGGGTTATGATTATGAAATCCTTGGGGCCAATAAACCCGGGAAAAATATGGAGCCCTTTATCATCCACGCACCCTGGGAGATCACAAAAATGTATTCCCACGAGGGTGAAGAGTTTATGTATGTAATGGAGGGGGAGCTTGAATTCGTTTATGGAGAAGATACATACAAATTAGAAAAAGGGGATAATGCTTATTTTGACTCATGTATCCCCCATTCCGGAAAAAGCCTTGGAGATAAAAAGGCCAGGCTTTTAGTGGTCATTTATTTTTATAAGCGCAATAGAAGATAATAGCGGGAGAATTCTTAGCGTTGACATTCAACTGATTCTCCCCCATATTGTAGAAAGATGTTCTTCAAATGCCTATCACTTTATAATTTAAACTGGAGAGGTGACCCATGACAAAACTTCATACCTGCAAAAATTGTGGAAAAGTGGCAAAGGACCTGGGACATTTATGTGATCCTGTTGAAATTAAAAAAGCCTTTATCTGCGACGATTGCGGAGAGTCTTCACTGGATGCCAAACATATCTGCAAACCCAAACTTGGAAAACTAAAATTTAGCTGTGAGAGCTGCGGTAGATTAGCCGTCTCATCAGATAAATTATGCAATCCCCGGGAAATTTAAAGGAATTAAGACCGAAAAAGAATTTTTTCAAAAAAAAGGACCCTGAACTGAGTTGATTTTTTAAAAGAAGTTGCTGTTAAAAAATGTTTGAAATACTCAGTTTCAGAGTCCTGTCCGTACAATGGAGACCTTACCTTTAATTAGGATAAAGGTCCAATTTTACAATCTCTAACTCATATCTCCAATTCTTGCCCTATTTAAAAGATAGCTGTTCATCTTGGCAGGACTGAAATCAATTTTATTATCTTTCATTTCCTGAACCAGTCGATCTTTCCGGGTTTGAAGATAGGTGATCATCTTTGATGCATCTTTGGCAATATCTGACAAGATGGAATATTCTGAATCCAGAAGATACAGTCTTTCCTGATAAAAAGAGATCATCTGCTCAATCTTGCTTTTATCCATAAATTTAACTTTATCGGCAGCAGAGGCATTTGACAAAGAAACCAGGCCCATAACAATAGATATAGTGATTATACATATTTTTTTCATTTCATTCTCCTAATTCTAACGGTTGGTTATTATCATAAAAAGGGTTTAAACGTTCAACCCGTTTCATGTCATTTATTAAAATCATTTCGTTCAAGCTAAAATCCATTATTCAACTAAAACTCTTTTGATCAATGATTAGCTTTCTTATCAACTTGCGTGCCAAGCTGGTAAAAATTATTCAAAATAATTTATTTTCCTTTTATTATCAGAGCGTTACATCACAAAGTGTTTCGAAAGCGAAACCCTGGATACGATCACCATAAGTGTGCCTGGCATATAAGTGTGCCGGGCACATATGTGTGTCAGGCACACTTATATGCCAGGTGATTGTATAATTGAATGTTAGGGATACCTTGAAAACGGCTTACAATTTATTTGACAAAATAACGGGGTCTATGGGAGAGCACATCAGGATAAGGGAAATTACCGCTTACCATTTGGCTATTGTGGGGAAGGCTGTTATAATATAAGAATTTAAATTATTTATAATTGCCGTCTAAGGCGATTTAAAACATATAGGTGATGATTGTGTCCAAAAAAATTAGGTTTGAAACTCTTCCCCATCAGACAAAAAAAGTCAGTATGGCATCATCCGAATCTAAAAAAGATACAAAAATACCATCGGAACTGCAAGACCCCTACCGCTCCATTGTGCAGGATATGCCCATACTCATTTGTAGTTTTCTGCCCGACGGCAAAATCACATTTGCCAATAAGACCTATTGTGAACACTTTAACAAGACCTATGAAGAACTGATAGGTTCAAGTTTTCTTTCTGTAGTACCGGAAGCCAAACAGAAAATTATGATGGAAAAACTGTCAGCACTTACACCTGATTCACCGATACAGTCCCACGAACTACCCTTGATCTCGCCTAAGGGGGACATCCGCTGGCAACGGTGGGCGAATTGCGCCGTGTTTGATGATCAGGGGAAACTGATTGCCTATCAGTCCTTTGGTGAAGATATCACCGAGTATAAACGGAAACAGAAAACCATTTTAAAAAAAAACAGGGCTCTGAAACTTTACAGCGAATGCAATAAAATTATTGTTCATGGCAAAAATGAATCTGACATCCTCAATAAAATCTGCCGGGTTATCGTTGAACAGGGAAATTACAGATTTGCCTGGATCGCTTTTGCTGCTGATGACAAAGAAAAAACAATACATGCAGTCGCCCGGTATGGAATGGAGGAAGGTTATCTTGACAATCTGAACATTACCTGGGCAGATACCCGATTTGGTCAAAGTCCTGCAGGAAAATCGATACGTGAGAACAAACCGGTTATCAGCAAACGAATCCGTTCTGACCCGAATTTCCGGCCCTGGAAAAAAAAAGCCCAAAAACGCGGCTATCTCTCAAATATTGCTTTACCCCTTAATTTTGAAAACAAAGTCTTTGGCGCATTGAGTATTTATGCCTCCATGGAGGATGCTTTTAGTGTTGAAGAGACGAAACTTTTAGAAGAACTGACAAACGATCTTGCCCATGGCATTATGGCCATACGATCCCAAAAAAATGTCCGCCTTGCTGAAAAAATGATTCGAGACGAACGGGACAAACTTCAAAATGTGGTAAACGGTATTGGGGAGGGCATGTATATTGTCAATAAAGATTTTGTTCTTGAATTTCAGAATAATATTATCAGAGATCAATTTGGAGGATCCATAGGAAAGATTTGTTATGAAAGTATTTTTCAAAGGGATAAACCGTGTTCCTTTTGTCACATGCAGGAATCCATAAGTAAAAATTGTATTAAACAATTGGAAACCGATTTTTTGAATCATAAGCATTATGATATTATTTTCTCGCCTTTTCAGGAGTCGGACAAAGAAATAAAGTCTGTTGTTGTACTCAGAGATATTACCGACAAGAAACATCTTCAAGCAGAGGCCATACGTGTCGGACATCTTGCATCACTTGGCGAACTTGCTGCCGGAGTTGCCCACGAAATTAACAATCCAATTACGGGTATTATAAGCATTGCTGAAATTCTTACGGATAAGTTCCATGAACTCGGTGGAGACAAGACCATTCCCAAGCGAATTATCACAGAGGGAGAACGAATTGGAAAAATTGTAAAAAATCTGCTCTCATTTGCAAGGGACAAAAAGGAAGGGTACAGCCCCGCTCATGTAAGGGATATCCTTAAAGCAGCACTTGAACTTGTGGAAAAACAGATCGCAAAGGATGGCATAGCCCTGTCTGTAAATATCCCTTCTGATATTCCTCGAATCGACGCACGCAGCCAGGAAATCCAACAGGTTTTTTTGAACATCATCAGTAATGCCCAATATGCATTACAGAAAAAATATCCTAAACCCCATGAAAACAAAACGCTCACGATCAATGGAGAAAAAGTCAAAATTGAAAAAAAAGACTATGTCCGGCTAACATTTTATGACAGAGGATTAGGCATCTCAAAGGATTTTATCGACCGGGTGGCAAATCCCTTTTTTTCAACCAAGCCCCAGGGTGAAGGCACAGGGCTGGGACTTTCCATCAGTCATGGAATTATCAAAAACCATGGGGGAAACCTCTGGTTTGAAAGTCAAAAAGGTGACTATACAAAAGTTATTGCTGATCTACCCGTTAGCGGCGGTCAGCCATCACAGGTGAAAATATGAAATCAAAGATACTTATCGTTGATGACGAAGAAAATATTCGATTTGGCTTTAAAATGATCCTTGCGGATCAGGGTCATGACGTGATGACAGCCATGGATTTTGATTCTGCTTTAGAGATAATCTCAGATACCGACCCTGATTTGATCATTACCGATATCATACTTGGGGGTTTTACCGGGATCGATCTTCTCCATGAAATAAAGAGCAGAGGACTGACCTGTCCTGTCATTATGATAACAGGTGAACCCAATATGGAGACATCAACCGAGGCAGTGCGCCTTGGGGCCTTTGATTACATAACCAAACCGATTCGAAAAGAAGCGCTTTTACGTATTACCACCCATGGCCTTAAACACAAACAGCTTCTGGATAATAAAAGGCAATTGGAGCTTGAGAATTTGAGGGTTCGCCATAAAATGGAGGCCATCTTCCAAAGCTTAAAAGATGCCGTCATCACAATAGATCATAACCTGCAGGTGACCGAGGCGAATGAAGCGGTAAAAAATATCTGCAAATGTTCTGCCCAAGACATTATCGGTAAAAATTTTGCCGATATTCAAACCGGTTGCAACAAGTCATGTATGGATATCATGAAAAAGACGTTGAAGACCCAGAAAACAATTGGAGACTTTAGAATTGAATGCCAGCACTCTGAGCAGGACCGCCAGGTGGTCCTTGTAACAGCTTCACCGCTCAGACAAGGCGACAGCAAGTCTTCTGGAGTTGTCCTTGTTGTCAGAGACATCACAAAACTTACCCATTTAGAGCAACAATTAAAGGAGCGCCATCAGTTTCACAGAATCATTGGAAAAAGCACCAGGATGCAAAAACTGTTTGCACTTTTGGAAAATCTTTCAGAAACAGACAGCACTGCTCTGATTACCGGTGAAACCGGGACAGGTAAAGAACTGGTAGCTCATGCCATTCACTATAACAGTTCACGCAAAGAAAAACCTTTTGTAAAAGTCAATTGCAGTGCCCTGGCTGAGAATCTTCTTGAAAGTGAACTATTCGGCCATGTTAAAGGTGCATTCACAGGAGCAGTTCAAAACAAGACAGGCCGATTTCAAATGGCCAATAACGGCACCATTTTCCTGGATGAGTTTGGTGATATCTCTCCTTTAATCCAGCTTAAACTGTTAAGAGTTCTTCAGGAAAAAGAATTTGAGCAGGTTGGTGATTCAACCCCGATAAAAATAGATGTACGTATCATTGCTGCCACCAATTGCAATCTAAAAGAAAAAATTAAACAGGGAAGTTTCAGGCAGGATTTATATTATAGGATCAAGGTAGTGGATATTCCCATTCCGTCACTCAGGCAAAGACGCGAAGATATTCCGCTTTTATCTGATCATTTTTTAAGAACATTTAACAAAAAATTTCAAAAACAAATTGAGGGAATTTCAAATGAAGTGGTTAACGCATTTATGAATTATCCCTGGCCAGGAAACATAAGGGAACTGGAACATGCCATTGAGCATGGATTTGTATTGTGCCATGGAAAAACAATATTGCTGGATCACATGCCTGTGGAAATAAAAGAACATTCTATGATTGAGAAACCCATTCGTTCGGAAAAAAAATTGCCTGATAAGGAAGAAATCATTGCAGCCCTAAACAAAACAGACTGGAACAAATCCAAGGCTGCCCGTCTACTCGGCATCGGTCGTAGAACCATCTACCGGAAAATTGATGAATATAAGATTTTAAAACAAAAAGAATAATTATATTATTTTCCTACCAGACTTCAGGATAGGCTACATTAACAAAGTTTTGCTCTATTTTGAATTTATGCTCGCGTTCCATGGCTGCAAGATCCAGAAAAACCGCCTTTAATTGCTCCTCTTCACAATTTTCAGCAAGTGCTGTATATTTTTTCATGGCAGTCTCTTCATTCTTCATGGCGATTCCAATTGCAGCCTGGAGATCCATATCCTTATTAACTACAGGCATCTCAATAGTTTCAGAGACCTTGAAATCCTTGTCAAAATCAAAAAAAGACGTGTTCATTTTCTCCAGATTTAAAATATCGGTCAATATTTTTTCATGTTTTGCTTCTTCTCCGGCAAATGTTTCAAACAATTCCTTGAGAACGGGTTCTTTTATTAATTTAGATGCCTTTTCATAAAATTGTTTTGCCTTAATTTCTTCATTAATGGCATCTGAAATCACCTGTTTATATTTTTCCAAATTCATGGTCATCCTCCATATGGTTCTGCTCGATATGTCCAAATCCTAGCCCAGGCCTTATTCTCAAATAATTGCTTAACAAAGCTATATTACCTCATAATAAATATGACATCAAGAAAAGATCTGGCTAATCTCCATCAATATTAGGCTTTAGCAATAGTTGACAACTTCATTATAAATTTTCCGACAGATAATTTATAACAGATTTTTCAGGGCGATCATAAAACACACCGTATTGCGAGGCAAAATCAGGTCGCATCCCCCGGATAAACAAATAAAAAACACCGCCAAAGTGAATGTCGTAGTCATAATTTTTTATACGCAAACCAAGATACCGGTGCAGGGCCACAAGATAAATATGATATTGGAGAAAATAGTGGTGATCTGACATGGCATCAAACATGGCATCATGTGAATACTGATCATAGGTATCGCCCAGAAAATTGGACTTATAATCAACAATATACCATTTCCCCTCATAGGCAATCACAAGGTCGATAAACCCCTTGATAAACCCTTTAAAAGATTGGGTAGTCAATTGCGATAGTTTTTTTAAATAGCCTGACGTCTTGAATTTTACATTTGATTGATCAAAGGTTTTTTTTATTGATGACAATTGAAAAGAGTGTACCGGGAAAGTAAACTCAAGTTCATTAAACCGTTGATCAGGCCTGATGTCTTTCAGGCAGAACCCTGATACCCGGTCTAATATCGGGTCTGAAAGCCTGGTCTCAAGTATTTCTTTCACCGATTTATCAGCCATTTGAACCATGTCCTTACCCTTGAAACCAAAATTATCAAACGTTGATTGAACCAAGTTAAAAATTTTTTCAGAATCCTCTGTAAAATCAAGTGTTTCAAAAATTGAATGGAAAAAATCTCCTGATACTGCACCCTTGGGAAACCGGGCAAGGGTTATGGCCGGTTGGGTGCCTTGGCCGCCGGCATTCTCATTTTCCGGCACCGCTTCCTGAATTTGGGCCTGGGTGATAGCAGAAAAGCTGGACATTTTCCAAAATGCTTTTATCTCCCGGGGAATCTGTTTAGCAGACAGATCAGAACTTATTAAGTCCACACTTTCTATAAATTTATTTGGTAAAGCATCGGTATATGGCTGTAAATGAATGCTTTTATCAGCCCTTGTTCTGATCTGTTCTATATTGTTCATCATTAATTGATCATCTTTGCATCCCTCAGGATGCAAAAGGGCGCCAAGGGCTGAGGTATCAACGGATTTAAATCCGCCCCAGACAATTCTGCACATGGCAGACGCCCTTGTTAAAGCCACGTATAACAACCTTCTTTGTTCGGCCGTATCTTCTGTTTCACAATTGGACCGTGATTTTTCCATATCTTCTGACCCCAAATCAAGAGTCAACCTGTAATTTGTTTCAGGATCATGGAAAAGAATATTTTTATCCAATGGTTTTCTTGGCCCTTCCCAGAGATATGGCAGATAAACAATTGGAAACTCAAGCCCTTTACTTTTATGAATGGTGACAATAGTAACCGCCTTTTTGTCACTTTGAAGTCTGAGTTCATCTGCGAATTCATCCCTGAGGTCTTTATACAATTGCCGGGTATACCATTTCATTAAATAATATGGAGATAATTGTTGTTTGATACAGGCCTGTGAAATCAATTCAATCAAATGATAAAAATTTGTCATACTCCTTTCGTCAAGGCTTAAATTTCCCTTTAAAAACGCTTCATCAGAATGAAGCAGGGCCATGACCATGGGAACAAACCCCTTGGTCTCCCAAATTTTGTTATATTCATAGAACCGATCCTGCCACTTAAAAAAAAGGGCTTCCTTTTTATTAATGGCAACTAATTTCTCAGTGGAAAAACCAAACACGGATGTGCAGAGGGCGGCATTAATATATCCCTTATTATCCGGATGACTAACCGCCCACAAAATATCATGAAGGTCAATGGCTTGCCGGGAATCGAAAACAGAGCCCGTTTTAGACAGATATGAAGGAATATTATAGTCTGATAATAATTGCTGTATCTTTTCTGCCTGCTTGTTTGTCCGCACAAGCACGGCAATATTTTTTGGACTGATCTTTTGAGGGCCCTTATCGCTTTTTTCTTTGTCAATCAGCTGTTTGTCTGATTGAAGTAAGGATAAGATATCTATTGCCACTGCTTTTGGAATGATTCCAGCAGCCGTGTCTTTGCTTATAAAACCCTGTCTGTCAAGATTCAGATCTTTTCTTTGAACAAAACAAAACTGTAATGGCGGAATATATTTCTTATTCAGGGATAGAAGGTTTTTTGACAGCTTTGGCGTGCTAGCTTTGGAAAACTCAATGGTCTCGTAGAAAAACGGATGATGATGGTTCAAAAAAACTTCGTTGATCCCTTTTACAAGCAGAGGAGCCGACCTGTAATTGTTTTTAAGGGTAAATTTTTGATCGCTGTCTTTTGATGCTTTTAAATATGCAAAAATATCTCCGCCCCTGAAAGCATAAATCGCTTGTTTGGGATCTCCGATCATGAAAAAGGGTGTTCCCGGGCAAGAAAAAACATGAGAGAAAATATCATATTGTTTGGGATCTGTGTCTTGGAATTCATCAATCAGGCAGGCCTTATAGGCTCCTCTGATACTCTTTTTAAGATGATGCCCGTCTTGTTTTTCAAGGGCTTTTGCAAGGTCATTTACAAGATCATCAAAAAAACAAATACCCTGGGCCTTTTTCATTTTATCCAGCTCTTTATGAAAAAAAGTTAAAAACTCAATTTTCAGGCTGATAAGATTATTCTCAAACATGTCATAAAAAGAGCGTAATTGCTCACATAATTCAAAAAACTCATGGATGGGAGGTGTCTGCCCGGGTTTTGTTTTCCCCTCAATTCTTGTTTGAGAAAATTTATAAAGACTATCCCCATCTTCTGTCATTTTAAAAAGGGTATCAGCCCCTTGCCGGTCAAGTTTCGTACAGGTTGCTTTAAGCCAGGCCGGTACATTTTTTTTTGAATAGCTTCTTTTATCGATCCCCTTGTGATTTTGTATCAGTTCTGTAATTTCCTTATCCCTTGTCAAAAGGATATCATGGATTTTCCTTAAGGTTTCTCTGTATGGATCAAAAATATTCTCAAACCGTGATGTCATTGGTTTGCACAAAAGATCCGGTCTTGAAACAATCTGACTAAATGAAACGGCAAAGCTTTCAGGTGTTATCTGCTTTAGATTCAAATAGAATAAGAACAGCGGATCCAGTTCACTCACATGACCCATAAAAAAATCAAAACTCACCTGTCTTAAAAATATCGATCTGTCCGGCATCAGTTCAATATCAAAAAGGGAGCGGCTCTCAAATGCGTTTTCTTTCAATATTTTAAAACAAAATGAATGGATGGTCATAATTGATGCCAGATCAAAACTAGTTAAGGCCAGTTGCAGTCTCTGTCTGATCTGGGACAGGTTTTCTTGTTTTCCAAAAAAGTTTACCAGATCATCCTCGCCGTCAAAGGGTTTTTCTAATAGCGTTTCAATCGTGTTAAAAAGCCGGGTCCTGATTCTCAACTTCAACTCTGCGGCCGCAGCTTCCGTAAACGTTACCACCAGGATGGATTCAACAGGATACCCCTGGGCTAAAAGCCTGCAATAAAGCGTTGCAATGGTATATGTCTTACCCGTTCCGGCACTGGCTTCAATCAAGGTGGTTTTCTCAAGATCTATATTGAATGGATCTAAGGATTTCATGATATTATTTTCAAATTTTCCAGCAAGGGTTTATACACGGTGATTGCATTTTGTCCAAAGCCCGACGAGATAAGGGTATCAACACTTTCAAACGGGTCGTTATCCCCAACGCAAAGCGATATATATCTATTTTCCTTTTCACCCTCCCGGTAGTATCCGCCATACCAGTTTGGCTTTGATTTATTCATGGCCTTGAAAACCAAATCCCGATCCGGCTTTAGCATGTCCGGTTCAACATGCTGATTTAACAGGGCCTGGGCAAATTGCCAGGATGTCTCGCAGAAAAAATAAAAGGGCTGCTTTATCCCTTTAACATAAATGTGAACCAGCTCTTTAAAATAGTTATACGCATCTGATTCCAAAGCAGGGAAAAAAATGGTGACAATGGGTTCTTTCCCCTTGGGATCCCTGCCTATAAGAAACGTTTTTTTAGGATAATTTTCAGGAGCACCAATATTTAAACACAGGTGTTTGATCCAGCCTGAAAGTAGTCTTGCACCATTCAGCTTCCCGAAACTTAAAAAATATACGCCATCTTCCCTGATATCTGAAAAATTTGATAAAACATTGACACCTTCAACATTTATTTCAAAGGAGATTGAGGGGAATATTTTTTTCGCAGCAATGGTTTTTGCCATATCAATGACAGGACCTGCCGCGTTGGCTATCTTTTCATATTCAAATTTACCTTTTGTCCCAAATGGAAGAGCCCCCATGGCTTTAAGAATCGGATACGATTGTGTTTTAAGAGAAGATTGCATATTTTTTTTTACCAATAAACTGCCAAGGGAATATTGATCCAATCCTGATAGGCTAAAAACTTCCCTGTCAATGGTTTGGACCTCCATATCCGGAATTTTTATATTCAACCCCTCTTGCATATATCCTTTCACAGGATTTTTAAAAAAACGGATTATTTCATCTACAGCAGCACTTGGCGACAATTCTGTGGATTCTGGTTCTGTAGAATCACTTGATGTTGATCCCTGGACAAACTTAGGTTTTTTTTGGCCGGTTTTTTCAGATGTATTTTTATATAGAGCCCTGGCAATACTACAATTATCATTTGAAAAAGAATAAAGCGATCCTGACCGGTTAAAATATGATTCATTAAACGGATGTAGCGGGTGAAATACATGATAGGCATTGCCATCCGGAAAAATAAAACTTTGATCCATGGTGTCTGCAAGTTCACTTACCACCCCTGAGCATGGTATCTTTGAGTTGTCCTGTATACTCATGCCTGTGTAGGTGATAATAAGCTTTAATCGGGCAGACAAAAGGGTTTCAAGAAACAGGTATCTGTCTTCATCCCTTAAAATTTTATCAAAGGGCTTTGGATATTTTTTTATCAGGTCAAACCCCGGGGTAAAATCCTGTCTGGGAAATGATTTTTCATCCATTCCCATCAAGACAACTATTTTGAACGGAATGCTCCGCATGGGCATGATATTGCAGAATGTTAATTTTCCTGTCAAAAAATTGCCCTGAGAAATATTTTGATCAAACCTGTTCTCAATTAAGGCATGTATCACGTCAAATGAGATAAGATCTCTGAATTCTGATTTTTTGGCATTTTCACGAAGGTCTTCAATTGTTTGGTTTAAAAAAACCTGATCTTCCTTATTGTTTGAATTTCGATCCATTAATGAAGAAGATAATAGTTTCAAGGTATCACACCAAGCTTCAATGGTTTGCTTACCGGTCAGTGTTTTAAAACAGGAAAACAAGGTGTCGCAAAAGGCGGCAAATTTACCCAGCACTTCAAGGTCAAGTCCTTCAAGGGATTGACACGGCAGGATGTCTTTTACTAATTCTTCATAATTTTCAGGCATGGCCATACCCATAAAAAGCCGTTGCAATCCAAATTCCCAAGTATTTTCTTCAAAGGCTGGCAATCCAAAGGCCTCTTGCCTGTGATACCCATCCTTTCCCCATAATATCTGGGCATCCATGACCATTTTTTCAATATATTGGATGTCATCCATTGAGATATTAAATTGTTTGGAAATGGATTCAGACAGTAAAAGGTCAAGTATTTGCTTTTTGTCAAACCTTGTATTCCTAAGCCCCAACACCTTTAAAAATGCATCCAAAAATTCAGATTCAGATCTTTTCCGCCGATCACTAATGGAAAACGGCAAAATGGTTTCACGACCGAACACCGAATCAATAAATGGTGCGTATGATTCAATATCCGGCATCATTACAATAATATCATCTGGAATAAGTTCAGGGTCTTTTTTAAATTCATTTAACAAAAGATCCTTTAAAACCTGGGCTTCCCTCATGGGTGAATGACAGGCATGAATTCCAACAGAGGTATCAGATTCGGCGATGTTAACAGGCGTATTCTCTTGTCCCTTTTTTCTTAAAACAAGATTTAAAATATCTGATTGAAGATACAAAAGCATTGTTTCCGGTTTAGTAGATTCGCGTATGGGTTCTGTAAAAAGGTCATCATAAGGCTCATGATAATTAAATGCCTCAAGGCAGGAATGAAACCTTTTTCCTGCTGTTCCCAAGGACGACAGCAAGGGGTTTGTCATTTCATAGTATAAATTTTCAGGCGCTAAGCTTGATTTTTCCTTAAGTATTATCTTTGCGATATGCCTTTCTGATTTGATATCAAAAAAAAACTGATTGGAAGGTGTTAAAAGAAAAAGGTTGATATCTATGAGTTCAGAGACTTTTTCAAACACCTCCAGAAACAATTGGGGAAGAGCAGATATGCCAAAAAGTGACATTCGTGAAGGAATATTGTCCTTGTCAATATTTCTTATGGATAGCTTTTCCAAAAAATGCGTTGCTTTAAATGCCAGGTGGTTTTGAGACTCTTTTGATATAACCTTACCCCATAACTCAGACTGCCATCGGGCCACGGGGTCCTGCAAGGGTTCATTTAATTGATGATTCTGCCAATCCATAAGCATATGAGGCCTATACACCTGGTAGTCATCAAAAACTTTTGAGATCTTCATGGAAAGCTGATAAGATTTTTTTCCTGTTTCATCGTCCTTAATATAATTTTTAATACTGGACAATGCTTTTTGTGATCTGTTCTCCTGGATCAATTTCATAACAGACCAGAATATAAGGGCTTCATCAAACCCTTTATCCAGATATTGCCGGTCTTTTACGTGCGGACAACTGGCAAGAATAGTATCCACCATCTGTCTTGGAAAAACAAAGCGCTTGTTTGTACAGACACCCAGTTTTTTTGCCGTGTGCATCATGATCCACTGCTTCATTCCCCTGGACTGGATACCGATCCACTCAGGCGACATGGGATGATCCGGAATTTCTTCCAAAACAGATACCAGCGCATCTGCAAGGTTTTCCATTTTATTACTTTTATAGATATTAAACAAAAATTTTTGTCCCGATGTTACAGTTTTTTTTAACCTTATCAGACCCTGAAAACTCAATCAAACGCATTTATATTTTCTGATTGAATTTTTCTTGTTCTATTTACTCAATTTAATTTATTATAATTTATTTACTTTACACAATAATATATATTCGGTTATGCTTACATTTAAATTGAGCAGAATATTAATTCCTGATAATTTGATTTTTTCTGGATAACTCACGAAATCAGGCGGATATTTTGCCCCGGGAATCAATTTCATTTCGATTAAAAAGGAAATACTCGTGGACAACAACCCTATTTCCGATAAAAAAAAGCAAGAAAAATCTAAATCCGGCAGCAAAAAAAGACTCATTGCCTCCCATGATTTGATGGATTATATTATTTCCAACGCCCGAAGTGCCATTGCGGTCTTTGACACAGATTTAAACTATATATATGTGAGCCAAAAATATCTGAATGAATACAAGGTTAAAGAAAAAAAAGTCATTGGTAAAAACCATTATGAAATTTTCCCGGATATTCCACAAAAATGGAAAGATGCCCACCAAAAATGTCTTGGAGGAGAGGTGTTAAGTTGTGAAGAAGATCCTTACCCCAGAGATGATGGTTCCATTGACTGGACGCGCTGGGAATGCCGTCCCTGGTATGAAACCGGCGGTTCAATCGGTGGAATCATTATTTATAACGAAATTATCAATGAACAAAAAGAGATCCAGGAAGCCCTACAAAAAAGCGAACAATTACTTTCCACCCATCTTTTAAATACACCCATTGGTGCCATTGCATGGGATCTGGAATTCAAGACCGTTGAGTGGAACCCTGCTGCCGAAACTATATTTGGTTATACCAAGGAAGAAGCCATGGGCAAACATATTACTGAACTCATTCTTCCCCAGGATATGAAAGAATTGGTTGAAGGCATTTACCATGATGTCCTAAATGAAAAAGGAGGGGCACAAAGCACAAATGAAAACACAACCAAAGACGGCAGGCGAATTATTTGTGATTGGTACAATACAGCTTTAAAAGATACTGATGACAAGCCCATTGGAATGGCATCACTGGTCAATGATATAACTGAGCGTAAAAAGACAAGCCGCGCACTAAAGGATAGTGAAGAAAGATTACAAGCGATTTTGTTTGCAACTCCCGATCCCATTGTTATTTATAACAACACAGGACAGACAGAATATATAAACCAGGCCTTTGTTAACGTTTTCGGATGGCCTCTGGACGAATTACTCGGCAAACGGATCCCTTTTGTTCCCGATGATCAAAAACAGATAACTTCTAACAAAACAAAAGAACTTTTTGAAACAGGAAATATTGTTCAATTTGAAACTAAAAGACTTACAAAAAAAGGAGATTGTGTAGATGTCATAATAAGTGCATCTATCATCAAAAACAGAAAAGGAGAAATATCAAAGGCGGTTGTCATTTTAAAAGACAACAGCGAACAGAAACAGGCAAAAAAAGAATTGGAATTACTCAATTACAAATTGAAAC
This sequence comes from uncultured Desulfobacula sp., assembly GCA_964455805.1. Lineage (GTDB taxonomy): Bacteria > Desulfobacterota > Desulfobacteria > Desulfobacterales > Desulfobacteraceae > Desulfobacula. The sequence goes on along the minus strand of CAYVZG010000004.1, from coordinate 40,932 downwards.
ACGAGGCTATGCACGACCCCTTAACAAAGGCACCGAACCGCCGGGCCATTTTAGACAAACTCACCAACGAATTAATCCGTGCAGAAAGGAGGAATTTAAACCTTAGCATTGGGTTATGTGACATTGATCACTTCAAACGTGTCAATGACAAACACGGTCACCTGGTGGGTGATGATGTTTTGTGCGATTTCGTCGAAGTTGTCCAAAGAGTTCTACGACCCTATGACCATGTGGGAAGATATGGTGGAGAAGAATTTCTTTTAGTCATACCCGACTCCACAGGAGTAACCGAAGAAAAGATATACGAACGCGTGAGGGCAAAAATCGCCGAACATAAAATGGTCACTAGATCAGGTGAGGTGAGTATCACGATCAGTATCGGTATTGCAAGAAACTGCCGCAGGGATGAGACAGCAGATGAAATGCTGGCAAAGGCCGATGCCGCATTATACAGGGCCAAAGAAAATGGGCGTAATCAATTGGCTTTTGCCGATTAAATTACTCGTTCTAATTCCCAGTTTCAAAAACTTGAAAAATAATGTAAAAATTATAAACAGTTTCTTTGAATCAAAGTCTTTATTTTTCACCCTGTCTTTTTATTCTTTACCAGGGACTCACAGGTATACAAAATAACTCCTATCCAGATACACCCAAATGTGACCAAGCTATGACGGGTGAATGGTTCCTTATAAACAAAAACACCCAGTATAAAGGCAATGGAAGGGGCCAGATATTGCAGAATACCTATGGTGGATAAGTTAAGCCTCTTTGTTGATGCTGCAAACCAAAGCAACGGCAAACTGGTGACAATCCCCGCCCCGATCATCCAAAGGGTCAATTCAAGATCTTTTATAAAATAACTGCCGACAAAAAACTGTCTGTATATAATATATGCCAGCGCCGGGACAAATAAAACCATGGTTTCTATTAGCAGCCCGGGTATGGGAGCAGCCATAATTTTTTTCCTGCAATACCCGTAAAAGGCAAAGGTGATGGCCAGGGCCAGGGCAAACTTGGGCAAAGCGCCATAGGCAAAAAGAGAATATCCTACGCCCAGTAACGCAAAGAGCACGGCAACAAACTGCAACCGGCCCAATATTTCACCAAGCAAAATATACCCTATCAATACATTGATCATGGGATTGATGTAATACCCGAGACTGGTTTCCACCACCCTTCCCGAGTTTACAGCCCAGATATAGACGAACCAGTTCAAACCGATTAAAAGCCCACTGATAATAAGGCCATTTAATTTTACCGGGGTTTTAATGATACTGCCCACTTCTCCCCATCTTTTCTGGAAGGAAATAATCATGGTAAGAAAAATACAGGACCAGACAATTCTATGACACAGAATTTCAAATGCGCCAACCGGCTGCATCTGTTTCCAATAGGCAGGTAAAAACCCCCATGCTGCAAAAGCCGCCAGACCAAAAAGGACACCCAAAACTTGTGGGTTCATTATTCCCCTTCGAATTGGGTGATAACAAAAACCTTGCAGTCTTGAATCTGATCCCTGCCTTTTAATTCAGGAAGCTCAACAATAAAGGCACACTCAATTATTTGGGCACCCAGTTTTTTTACCAGTTTAACCGTGGCGCCAACCGTTCCGCCAGTGGCGATCAAATCATCTACAATAATAACTTTTTCACCGGAATTCACTGCATCTTCATGGATTTCAAGAGTGTCTTCTCCATATTCAAGACTATAGGTCTCCTGGATGGTTTTCCAGGGCAGTTTTCCTTTTTTTCTTACAGGAACAAACCCGATACCCAGTTTATACGCCAGAACCGCACCAAAAACAAACCCTCTGGCATCAATTCCTACAATCTTGTCAATATCCATGTCTTTATACCGTTCATACAAAACATCACAGGATTCTTTGAATGCTAAAGGGTCCTGCATCAGTGTTGTCAAATCTCTGAATATCACCCCTTTTATGGGCCAGTCAGGAATACTTCTAATGGTCTCTTTTAAATCCATATTCTTTCCTTTGTTAATAATGTGATCACGTTTTATTCTTTTAATTTTTCGATTACATTTTCAAGCAGTTTTATTACGTTATGCGCGTTTTGATCAAATACGGCCAGTATCTCATCCCAGGTGACAGGTGCTTCATCCTCTTTCCAGCAGTCATAATCTGTTGACATGGCAACTGCTGCATATGGAATTGCCACTTCATTTGCCAGCATTGCCTCAGGTGCTGTTGACATATTGATTACGTCGGCTCCCCAGCTCCTGAACATTTTTGATTCGGCAACAGTAGAAAATCTTGGTCCTTCAATGGTGACCACACACCCTTTGTCATGGACCTTCAAATCAAGTTGTTCTGCTGTCTCAAAAAGTTTTTTTCTTAAGTTCTCATCAAATGGATGAGCCATGGCCGGATGGACCAGGCCATTTTCAAATGAATCTGCAAAGGTATTTTTCCGGAATCGGGTGAAATCCAAAAATTGATCCAAAATAACCAGGTGACCCCGATCTATTTTTTGTCTTAAACTCCCACAGGCGGTGGTGGCTATGATATGGGTAACTCCTGCCTGTTGAAACGCTTTAATATTTGCCCTGTTATTCACCTGGGTTGGGCTTAACTGGTGCTTTCGTCCGTGTCGGGCAAGAATAACAATTTCCACCCCATTGATATTTCCAGTCAAAAGAGGAGAAGACGGATTTCCATATTTAGTGTTTATGTCAACTTCATTTGAATCTTTTAATAGATCAGGATCATCAAGCCCTGATCCCCCGATAATACCAATTTTCATCTTTTACTCTCCTATCTGTATTTTCTGCCATTTGAGAAAATTGCTCTATAGCTGTTAAAAGCGCCTAACATAATTGAATTAACTTATCAAGAATAGAGTAAAACTATTTTTTAAAAACCGATTAGGATGTTTGACTGGATATTTTTTCAGAACCTGTTATAGGCTGCTTGCCTTAAATACGCTGGATGAACATTGCGACAATCTCTAATATTCAATCCGCTAACCGGCAAAACTCACTGTGATCAAGCAATTGCCGGTCTTAACGCCCATTTCACCAAGAGATTGTACAAAGATTCATAATGCTCAAGTAAGGCAATCAGCCTTTCATTACCTATGGAAATTCAGGTTGCCTTTTCGCACAGCTTTGCTTCTAACTTTTTACGTGTGACCTTCAGGTCATAAAAGTTCCAAAAGCCTGTCATGAATGAAACAGCACATGGTTTGAGCGAGGGACGAGCAAGTTTTTGCTGTTAAATGGAAGACTATTTAGAACTTTAAAAAATTATCCAGGAGTTAGGGCGGACAAGGGGACCTGGATTGGATCGGTATGATACCAATTATTAAAAATTAAAGCTTTATGGCTAATATCTATATGAATGATATCTCTTGTTGATTTGAACCGGTATTTAATTTATGAAAGGTTATAACCGGCAACAAATTAAGATTAACCGTTTTCCACTAAAATAAGGAAGCAGATGAAGACCATACTGTTTACATGCCTATCCCTTGTTGCTTTTGCTGCCAATTCAATTTTATGCCGTTTTGCTTTGGGAGGAAAACTCATTGATGCCGCAAGTTTTACATCCATTAGGATTTGTTCAGGCGCCCTTTTCCTCTGTATAATTTATATGTATAAAAGACACCGTACAAATCGGTTTTACTATAAAACCCAGTGGATGATGCCTGTAATGCTTACCTCCTATGCCCTGTGCTTTTCCTATGCATATACGAGTTTAAGCACGGGAACTGGTGCACTGATTCTCTTTGGCGCGGTACAGGCAACCATGATTATTTTTGGATGGGTATCAGGCGAACGAATGAACGTCATCCAGTTTACCGGTTTTTTTATGGCCATTGCCGGTCTTGTTTATTTGGTATTCCCCGGTATAAGCTCCCCTTCACCATTGGGTGCAGCTTTAATGACAATTGCAGGGATAGCCTGGGGTGTCTATTCTCTTTTAGGCAGACAGGCAAAAGACCCTGTCATAACAACCTCGCTGAACTTTATTTATTCCATCCCTTTGGTTTTAATTTCAGGCCTTTTGATGGCCACGCCTGAGCTGACTACTTCAAAGGGGGTGTTTGCGGCTGTTTTATCCGGAGCACTTGCCTCTGGAGCCGGTTATGTCATCTGGTATGCCGCTTTAAAGGATTTAAATGCAACCAGAGCCGCCATTATCCAGTTGACAGTTCCTGTGTTAGCATCCATAGGCGGAATCGTTTTATTGTCAGAGAATTTTTCGGCAAGACTTTTTATATCCTCTATAACCATACTTTCAGGCGTTGGACTTGCCTTGCATAAGAAAAAGGAATAAATTAATTCCATTTATAAAATCAAAAATAACATCTGATTATCTTCTAAAACGGATTAAATTATGGGTATTGAAATAGAAAGAAAGTTTTTAATAAAGCATCTTCCATCATCATTGATGACCAATGGAACCTCTATCTCTCAGGGCTATATGGTAAATAAAAAAGATGAAATTGTCAGGATCCGTCTTTTTGGGGAACAGGCTTTTCTCACTATCAAAGGAATCACCTTAAATGCATCCAGAAAAGAATTTGAATATAAAATCCCAAAACAGGATGCCAGGGAAATGCTGTCACTTTTCTGTGATAAAAAACTGATCAAAAAAACACGATATCAAATTGAATTCAACAGTTTTGAGTGGATTATTGATGTGTTTTCGGGTAACAACAAAGGACTTGCTGTTGCTGAAATTGAACTGTTGTCAATTGATCAGCCTTTTAAAAAACCTGACTGGGTCGGAAAAGAAGTCACCCATGATCCTAAATACTTTAACGCTAACCTGATTAAAAAACCATATTCAACCTGGTAATCAAAGACCTTTGTGTCATTAAGTTTTCGAAATCCTTGCTTAAAAAAACAAGGAAGACCTTTAAATATTTACTAATTAAAGGTCTCCAAAGATCTTTGAATCAATTAATATCTTAACCCACCCATAGTTTTTTTCGTATCAAGGAGTAAAAACTTACGCCTAACAAAAGCATACAAAGGCCCAAGTGAAAAAGATCTAAAAAGATAATTGTATTATGATTGAAATATACGTTTGGAAGGTTCTTTACCATCATTAACAGGCCTGAGACAATTAAACCTGAAAGTATGGCGATTTTAAAATACCCGATCCTGGTAATCGTGTTTAATCCGTATTTATTAAAAATAAAATCAAAAAGAATATAAGTAACAAATGCGACTAAAACAATGGCCGCCACGTAATGCATTATATGGGTTACATAAAACTTGGCCAGCCATCCCAACCCCGGGATATCAGCAATATAGTAGCGCTTGAAAACCGGCATTTGGGCAAACCCTGACAATGCAATAAAAAAAAGTGTCACACCGTAAATATATTTTCTTAATTTCCCTGTGGTCTTCATTATTTTTTCTCCTTTGAGCTCAAGTAAAACTTTCCAAACGCAGCTGCTAATCCTGCAATGGGAGCTACTATCATGGCTTTAGCAAGGTTAGTCCCATCCGCCATCATATCTTTTACTTTATTTAAATGGGGTTTTCCTTTTCCTGTTTCAATCGTCTTGTTAAGTTGATCAAAAGGGACAGGAGAAACATAAATTGTATTGGTTCCGCCGTTTTCGTGTTCACCATAGATATATCCGCCCATTTCTTTTGCAAGGGCATGGGCCTTTTTCAAAATTTCTGTTCTCGGGCCAATGGTTTGAACATCTTCGGGACAGACCTCTATACAGGCCGGTACTTCGCCCTTTTCAAGCTTATTATAACACCGGTCACATTTAAACATGGCACCATTCCCAGCCAGAGCAGGTAATACGTCGAGATAAAGCCCCGTACCCGTTTGTCTTTGAGGGACATCCCAGGGGCAGGCTTTTCTGCACTTTGAACCCCCAAGGCAAATATTGGAATCAATTCTTGAAAGTCCGTTTTCCTCTTGTTTTAATGCGCCCCAGGGGCAAAGTTTCACACAGGGTGGATTATCACAGTGCATGCATCTTCTGGGAATGTTAATTTCAATTTCTTCTCCATTAACAATGGCTGAGGTATTCTGAATGAAAAGCCAATTATATGGCGTCAACCGATCCGACACATCTCTTTTATCGGACCAATCCTCCACAGGAACCCTGTTGGGATACATTTTAGGAAATGGCTTTTTGGGTTCTGGATACTTGGCTGCATTTGACTCTTTGCATGCAAAGACACACTCTTCGCATCCGATGCATTTACTGATGTCAAGCAGGGTGACCAACGGTTCTTTTTTAGTTTGGACTATAGAATTGGCAGCACGGGCAACATTTGTGGTTGCAGCCACAGACCCTACCGCTGTAATAGAGCCTTTCAGAAATGCTCTGCGCGAAATTTTTGAAGCCATTTTTCCTCTCAATTATTTTATTGCATTAATTAATTTATAGTTGCAGGTCAAATAAGTTCATCGCTTAAATGGTTTTCACAAAATCAGAAAAATTCATTTTCTCATAGCTTTGGGTATGAATATATTTGAGGATGTGCAAAAATTGTGTTTTACCGACATATCCGGGAATAGTGTTAATTTTTGAATGATTGGGTTTTAAAAACCATATTGTTGGTAATCCTTTAACTTTCCATTGTTTTGCCAGCTCCTGGTTCTTATCGGTATCCACTGCAATACTGATAAAATTATCCTTTAAATAATTTAAAACTATTCTGTCTTTAAATGTTGTCTTTTTAAGCCTTTCACAATAAGTACACCAGTCTGCATGGAAATATAGGAAAACGGGCTTCTTCTTACTTTTGGCTGATTCCATACCCTGGGCATAACCTTGCCAGTTTATACTTACCGAATTGGTTTTTTGGGAAAATACTTCCCCTTGAATAACATCATTATATTTTTCAGGTTTCGAGTGATGGTAAAGAGCAAAACCGATAATTGCGAAACAACTGATTGCAATTACAAGCACATTTTCTTTTTTCATATTCGATCCCCTTGTTTGAATCTTAATTTAACATATGTGAACATTTCATGCTTAATTTAGCTTTATTTAGATATAGCAATGAGTGTGCCAAAGAAATCCCGGCAAAAAAAAACATACTATATCTTATATAGACAAAGGCTTTTAAAGGGTTTACATGAATTTGTCTGTTTGGAGTAGTTTACCTTACACTCTTTTTTTGGCCCAAAGCGTTAACGAATTGTTAATGCAATTAACTATATTGAAACAATTTATAGAGAATTGCATTTCGGGCGGAAGATTGTCATTTGAGCTTGATGCCATACTTTTTAATACGCTTCCATACCGTTATCCGGCTAACACCAAGAATCTCTGCGGCCTTGGTCTGATTTCCATCAGCCTGTTGAAGTGCATCTATAAGCATCTCTTTTTCAGTTTGCCCAACTCTTACAACACCTTTATTTTCTTCTTTTTTCATGGAGTTAGCCGATGGGGGTTCATAATTTTTGATCTTTTCAGGCAAATGTTCAATTCCAATGCTTTTCCCTCTGGCCAGGACAAATGCGTATTCAATACTATTTCTCAATTCCCGTATATTTCCCGGCCACCGGTATGCCACCATTATCCGCATGGCTTCCGGTGTAAATCCTAAAATATTTTTTCCTGTTTTTTCTGCGTGAAGGGTTATAAAATGTTGGCTGATTAAGGTGATATCGTCCTTACGCTGCCTCAACGGCGGACAGGTTAAAGGGAAAACATTGATTCTAAAAAACAGGTCTTCCCTGAATGTTCCCTCCTCAATCATTTTTTCAAGATTTTTATTTGTTGCCGTAATAATCCTGACATCAATGGAGATGGATTTATTCGTACCCACTCGCTGAATCATTTTTTCTTCCAAAACCCTTAGCAGTTTGATCTGAACAGAAAGGGGAATATCTCCAATTTCATCTAAAAAGATAGTGCCTTGGTGTGCAGCTTCAAACCGCCCTATCCTATCTGCCTCAGCTCCGGTATAGGCACCTTTTACATGACCGAATAATTCACTTTCAAGAATATTTTCACTTAATGCGGCACAATTCACCTTAATAAAGGGATTGGATGCCCTGTTCCCGGTTTCATGGAGCGCTTTGGCAACCATTTCTTTTCCAGTGCCACTCTCTCCTAAGATCATTACCGGCGTATCCAGAGATGCCACGCTTTCGATATGTTCATAAAGACTCTGCATCACAGGGGTCCTGCCTATGATACCATGAAATCCGTCATCAACATGATACATTCTTTTAATTGAAGCCAGTTCATTTTTATAATTAATGTTTTCAGAAATGTCTTTCAGGGTTTCAATGGCACCCACGATTTCATTTTTCTCATTAAAAAGCACGGTTGCGTTTTTGACTATGGGTATTGTCCTGTTTTGACTATTGGTAATCACACATTTTTTTTCCCTGATAAGCTCTTCAGAAAAAAGTCCGCACCACTCTTTCCCTTTTCCTTTACCAATAATTTTGCAACCAGTGCAGTTCAAAATCCTGCATGATTGACCTTTCAGCTCTTTTTCCGTGTAACCTGTTATCAGCTGGGCGGTTTGATTTGCCGCAATAAATGAACCCGTTTCATCTACAATGATGATGCCGTCGGGCACTGAATCTATAATTTGCCGCCATTGTTTACCTATATCCATTTTATCCTCTCAAATGTTAATACTATTAATGGACAACTTAACACATAGTTAACAAATTCACAACAGAACCTATAACTGACAATCTGTAAAATAAAAATATATTTCAAAATACCATTTAAATCCAATTGGTTACAGGATTTTTCAAGGATGTTTTAGACAATGGCACACTCATTGCTAAATCTTTGGTAACCGGACAATTGACACCAATAATTTTTAATGGCGATATCCATTAACATAAACAAAAAATATATATAATTTTAAGGAGAACAGATGAAAACAAACCCCGTAAAATTTTTGATCTTGGCCATGCTGGCCGGCTTAATTCTTTTGACAGGATGTACCCAGACCCAAACTATAAAAACTGCTGAGGCTGCTAAAGCAGATACATCATGGATGTTTCAAGACATTGTGGATGCCGCTTTTGTAAAAGCACACATAGCTGTTCCCATGCCCAAAAATGTCATGATGATTGATGCACGGCCATACAAAGGGAAATATGCAAAGGGACATATTCCCGGAGCAGTAAGCATCCCCTTTTCTCAATTTGATAAAAAAACAAATCTGCTGCCAAAGGATAAAAGTACTTTACTCATTTATTATTGTGAGGGTGTTAAATGCAAACTCAGTCACAAATCTGCTAAAAAGGCTGTGAAACTGGGCTATACAAATGTAAAAGTCTATGCCAAAGGATATCCGGAATGGATAAGCCTAAAAGGGAATTACGGTTCCTATGATGCTGAGCATGTGGCAAAACTGATTTCTGATAACAATGCAGTGATAGTGGACGCAAGGCCCTTAAAAACCAAATTTGTCAAAGGCCACATCCCAACAGCATTGAGCATTCCCTTTTCTCAATTTGACACACTCAAGGGGAAACTGCCAAGGGATCTTGATACCCCGGTTGTTTTCTATTGCGGCGGTCTCAAATGCAGGTTAAGCCATAAATCAGCAGCAAAAGCCCTTGAAATGGGATACACCAATGTCAAGGTGTTTGATAAAGGATATCCTGAATGGAAAAAAATCTATGGTGCTTCCAAAGAGGCTGTCCAGGTTAAAGCGGGTACGGTTGAAGGGTCTATTGATCTTGAACGCTTCAAATCCATTATTGCCAAAAATCCGGATTCCATCCTGCTGATTGATGTCAGAGATACAGATGAATTTGCAAAGGGATCGTTTAAAACAGCCGTTAACATTCCCGTGGAAAATCTTGAGCCCAAAATCAAGGGTTTTCCTGATGATAAACCTATTGTTTACGTTTGTTCAACAGGTGCAAGGAGCGGAGAGGCTTTTTACATGACAAAAGACGTAAGAGAATCTTTAAAAGATGTTTATTATGTGGAAGCTCAGATCGATTTTAAAGAAGATGGCACATTTGAGATTAAAAAACCCATCTAATTTTAAAAATGACGTTTAAGCATAAAATCATAAAGGAGATATAAGATGTTTAAAAAAAATATGGCAGCCCTGATGGTAATGGTATTTGTACTTGTATCCTTTTCCATGGCGTTTGCCTCTGAGGGGCCTGCCGGAAACGATAGAAAAGGCAAGTACACATACAGGAAGGTATATAAAGCATGTATGAAAACAGGGGAAGTAAAATCTGCCACACCTACAATCAGCCCTGCTGATAAAACAATGGGGCAATGGCAGGAAATTTTTGAAAATAAAAATTTTGATGAATTCGGCTGCATGGATAACTGGATACAACTTGCTGATAAGGATATTCTGGATATTTATTCATATTTCTATAATCATGCCTCTGATTCACCCTCACCTGCCACATGCAAATAAAAATAAAAGGGCGGATTTTTTTGTCCGCCCTTTTTATCAAAAATGTTTAACCAAACCAGTTTAACCAACCATTGGAGAACCTCATGAAACAAAGGTGTTTGCCAAAATATTTAATGGCATTGATTGTTATTTCATCTTTCTTTTTCTCCTTTCAGTCTGCCTTTGCATCGACTCCTAAAACAAAGGATGAGGCTCTGGGAAGAACCCTTGCCAGACAGGCGGTAAAAGATAATAAAAGGTGGAGCACTGCAGACCACTCAAGAATAGATGCGTTGAAAAAAGACTTCACCACCGGAGAAGAGATTACCAAGGCCTGTATATCCTGTCATTCAGAGGCTGCAACCCAGTTCCATAAAACCATCCACTGGACCTGGCTTGCTTCGGGTGATAAAAATGATATTCGCTATGGCAAGGCGGGATATTCAGTGAACAATTTTTGTATTTCCGGAAATGCCATGGAAGACAAGGGCTGCCTGGGATGTCATACCAGCTGGAATAAAAAAGGAGTAAAAGGCACTGTTAATTGTCTGACTTGTCATAATGATTCCGGATTTAACTTTACTGAGGCGCTTGGGGACATCAAGGCGTTTTTAGAAGATGGTGATCCCGATACCAATGAAATTGCCGTTGAACTCCAGCAGGAGGTCAAAGAAGCGGTTTCCCAGGTGACATTTCCCACAAGAAAAAACTGCGGGGACTGCCATTTTAAAGGCGGAGGGGGAGACGGCGTAAAACACGGCGACCTTGACACATCACTAACAAAACCCAACCGGATGCTGGATGTCCACATGGGCACTGACGGTAAAAATTTTACCTGTACACGGTGCCACACAACAGTTGATCACCATATTGCCGGAAGGATATATACAAATCCTGCTGTTGAAACACGCAAAAGCCTTATTGAAGATGATCTGGCCCCCAAAATCACCTGTGTTTCCTGCCATAGCGGTGAACCCCATAAAAATGATTCAAAGATGAACGATCATACCGATGTGGTTTCCTGCCAGGCATGTCATATCCCGGAATATGCCAGAGTTAATCCCACAATGATGCGCTGGGACTGGGACAAGGCCGGCAAAAAGAAAAACGGCAAAAACTATATTGAAAAAGGCCCTTTTGGAAAACCGGTTTACAAATCCGTTAAAGGGGAATTTACATGGGCAAAAAATGTAACACCTGAATATTTCTGGTCCAATGGATCCCAGACAAGCACAACAATAAACGATGTAATCGATCCTTCACAAATTGTTAAAGTCAGTCATCCTGTGGGTGACAAAAATGATCCTGAAGTCCGTATTTATCCGTTTAAAATTCACAGGGGAAACCAGCCCTATGATAAAGTAAACAAAAAACTTCTGGCACCGATGCTTTCAGGGAAAAAAGGATTTTGGACAACATCAGACATGGATAAAGCCATTGAACACGGTAATAAAACGCTTGGCATCCCCTATTCCGGGGAATTTGATTATGTGGAAACAACCTATGCGTTTCCCATCACCCATATGGTGGCCCCAAAGGAAAAGGCGCTTGATTGTAATCAATGCCATATCAGGGAAACGTCCAGACTTGCCAATATTACCGGGTTGTATATGCCCGGGCGGGACCGATCAAACCTGATAGATACCATAGGCTGGCTCTCTGTTTTTGGTGCCCTGGCAGGCGTATTCCTCCATGGTATTGGACGATTTTTTACCCGGAACGGCAAGGAGGATTAGATGAAAGATAAAAAAATTATAAAGATTTATCTTTATACAAGATATGAACGTCTCTGGCACTGGCTCCAGGCATTGATGATAATCTGCCTGATCATAACCGGTCTTGAAATTCATGGAACCTATAAGTTGATGGGCTTTCAAACGGCTGTGAATATACATAATTTTGTCGGCCTGTCCTGGCTGATCCTGTTTGCTTTTTTTGTATTCTGGTTATTTACAACCGGAGAATGGAAGCAATATATTCCCACGACTAAAAAGCTGTTTTCAGTAGTTCTTTACTATTCCTGGGGAATTTTTCAGGGGAAGCCTCATCCCGTGCAAAAGGCAAAAGGGGCCAAGCACAACCCCTTGCAGCGGCTTGCATATCTTGGCATATCGGCATTGCTTTTACCGGCTCAAATGATAACAGGCCTTTTATATTATTTGTATAACGATATACCGCAGATTTTGTCCCTGCCTACGCTGGCTGTTATCCACACGTTGATTGCCCTTTTTCTCTTAAACTTTCTCATCGTCCATCTGTATATGACAACCACAGGTCATTCTCTTTTTTCACATATTGCAGGAATGATTACCGGATGGGAAGAGATTTACGAAACAACTGAGATAGACGACTGGGAAACCCAGGCAACAAAAAAGTAGCAAAAAGCGGCTGGATCTATCCGGCCGCTTTTTTAATTGTCCTATCTATACTTATTCCAAGCGTTAAAAATCACACCCTGTTTTTCCTGAATGAATCATATGAAGTTTTTCGGGCCTAACTTTATATGCTTATCCATTTTTCTGTCTCAATATCATGATACAGACATGATTCACTTTTGTCACCTTCCAAACTGGTTTGACATAACATTTTTTTGCCCTCTTTTTTAAAATGATAATTCAGACAAATTTAAATTATACATCAAAACACTATTGCCATCAGCGGATGAATCATTTATGGTATTTGTATCGATTCTATTCATCATTTATTTTGCCCGAATTTTTACATTTATGGCATATTAATTGCTAAATATTCTGCTGATGAAAAATAGCACTCCAAATATTCATAAAAAAATTGAATTTATAAAAATCTTTTATTCAATTTATACATTTTATCGTGATGGATTTAAAGGAATGGTTGTGGGGAAAAAATTGTGGACGATCATTCTGATAAAACTGTTTGTGATGTTTGCGATCCTGAAACTTTTTTTCTTTCCCAACTATTTGAATACAAAATTTCAGACCGATGAAGAGAAAGGCAATTATGTTCTTGAGCAAATCACGGGAAATAATTTAAACAACCAAAACACATCTTACAAAAGGGAAAAATGATAATGGTTGAACTTGATTTAACTATGGTGAACTGGGCAAGGGCACAATTTGCTCTCACTGCCATGTATCACTGGCTATTTGTACCGTTAACACTGGGACTTTCTTTTTTATGCGCCTTTTTTGAATCTATATATGTGCGGACAAAAGACAAACAATGGAAGGCCCTTACAAAATTCTGGATGACATTATTTGGTATCAATTTTGCGATTGGGGTTGCGACAGGCATCATTCTTGAGTTTGAATTTGGAACCAATTGGTCTAATTACGCCTGGATAGTCGGAGATATTTTTGGCGCGCCCCTGGCAATTGAAGGTATTTTTGCTTTTTTCCTTGAAGCTACTTTTTTTGCTGTCATGTTTTTTGGCTGGGAAAGGGTTTCAACAAAATTTCATCTGTTCTCCACCTGGATGGTTGCCATTGGTTCAAACCTTTCAGCCGTATGGATTCTTGTGGCCAATGGATGGATGCAGAATCCTGTTGGTATGATATTTAACCCCCAGACGGCTCGATTTGAAATGAACAATTTTGCTGAAGTCGTATTCAATCCTGTGGCGGTTTCCAAATTTATTCATACATCAAGCTCTGGATTTTTATTTGCATCTTTATTTGTTTTGAGCATATCCTGCTGGTATCTAATAAAAAAAAGGCATATTCAAATGGCCAAAAGATCCATTGTTGTGGCGTCTGTATTTGGTTTGCTTTCTTCAAGTTTTGTCGTTCTCACCGGAGATGAATCTGCCTTTCTCGTTGCACAGAAACAACCCATGAAGCTTGCTGCCATTGAAGGTTTATATAAAGGGCAGACAAAAGCCCCCATCGTTGCTGCCGGCATATTGAATTCTGATAAAAAGCCGGGGGACAATCAGGAGCCTTTTTTAGTGGAAATAAAAATCCCCTATCTTCTGTCTTTTTTGGCCAACCGTTCCTTTAATTCATTTGTGCCGGGAATTGACGATCTCGTTTATGGAAATGAAGCGCAAAAAATTGAAAGTACTGCATCAAAAATGGCCAAAGGGAAAACAGCATTAAAAAATCTTGCACTGTTTAAACAGGCCCAAAAAGAAAACAATGACCAAAAAGCACAAATTTTTCTGGCAAATTTTAGAAAAAATCAGGAATTCATGGGATATGGATATCTTGATAGCCCGGAAGAGGCAGTTCCACCGGTTGCGATTCCATATTATGCCTTTCACATCATGGTGGCTTTAGGCACCCTTTTTCCGGTTATTTTTGCTGTTTTTCTTTTTTTTGCCCTAAAAGATCTGCTTACCCAAAAAAGATGGTTGCTCCCCATAGGATTAATATCGGTTTTTCTGGGGTTAATGGCCCAACAGTCCGGATGGATTGTGGCGGAAGTGGGTCGTCAGCCATGGGCTATTAAAGGACTTTTGCCCGTTAAAATGTCGGCAACAAATCTATTCGCGGGTAATATCCAAATTACATTTTTCATGTTTTTAGGTCTATTCACCATTTTACTTATGGCTGAAATATCAATCATGCTTAAACAAATATCCATTGGACCCGGGGAGGGCCGTTAAAATGATTTCAAACCTTGACTATGCCACATTGCAACAGCTTTGGTGGATTATTTGTTCCATTGTCGGGTCGCTTTTTTTATTTCTTACTTTTGTCCAGGGAGGGCAGACGCTTTTGTGGCAGGTGGCAAAAACCGATCTTGAAAAATCTTTGGTGGTCACTTCCCTGGGACGCAAATGGAAAATGCCGTTTACAACCCTTGTCCTGTTTGGCGGTGCATTGTTTGCCGCTTTTCCCAAATTTTATGCAACAAGCTTTGGAGGGGCGTATTGGGTATGGATGCTGATTCTTTTTTCATTTATTATTCAGGCGGTCAGTTATGAATACCGCAAGAAACCAAATAATCTTTTGGGCTCAGGCGTATATGAATTGTTTCTTTTTATAAACGGTTCCTTGGGCATTCTTCTTATCGGTGCAGCCGTGGGCACCTTTTATACAGGTTCAAACTTTACACTTGACTTATTCAACAGGGTCGCCTGGGATTATTATTTCATGGGGATAAATTTAAGAGGCTTGGAAGCTGCTTTTTCCCTGTTCAACCTTTCTCTTGGTATTTTCCTTGTATTTAATGCCAGGGTTTTAGGTGCGCTATACCTTTTAAACAATATTGATTTTTCTTTAACCCCGCACCTTGAGTCAAGGCTACGCAAGGGCATTTGGTACAATTTTCTTATTGCCCTGCCTTTTTTGCTGTATGTATTTATTTCCATCCTTTTCATGAAAGGATTCGGTGTTGACAGCAAAGGCATTGTTTCTTTTGTTTCTTCAAAATATTTATCCAACCTTCTGGCCATGCCCTATTTGATGATATTGCTTTTAACAGGAATTATACTGGTATTATATGGTGTCCTTTCATCTTCATTCAAAAAAAGTTTCATGGGGATATGGTTCAGTGGACTGGGCACGATATTTGTCGGACTTGTTGTCCTTTGTTTACCCGCATTTAACAACACGGCTTTCTATCCCTCAAAACTGGATCTGCAATCCAGTCTTACCATCTTCAATGCTTCCTCAAGCCTGTTTACGTTAAAGACCATGACATATGTAGCACTGGGCATACCCATTGTTCTTGCATATGTTATCTATGTCTGGAAACTTATGGATTCAAAAAAATTAACTGCCAACGAAGTTGTTGAAGAAGAATCATATTAATTGTAAATTATGTTATATTCAAAAACCAATGATAGGAAAAGGTCTTTTTAATTATGAGTGCCGTACTTTTAATACTTTATGTTATTTTAATATTTGCATCGTATAAAGGGATAATGATTGCCCTTAAAAAAACAGATCTATTGTAGTAGATGATTTGTTTGCTTTAATTTTTTTAAAGTTCCGGCTTGCTAATATTTATGATATTAAGATTTAGGAAATAGGAAATTTATAAATCGCAACCAATAATAAAGGAGATTTAAAATGGACAGATACATATGCGGACCTTGCGGTTATGTGTATGACCCGGCAGATGGTGACCCAGACAATGGCATTGACCCTGGAACAAGTTTTGACGATCTGCCCGATGACTGGTGCTGCCCGATCTGCGGTGCTGAAAAAAGCGACTTTGAAAAAGAATAAATGATTGTGACAGCAGGGCAGCATACAGCATGCTTCCCTGCTGCTCTTTTAAAATCCAACTGCTAAATAACAATCCTGCTGCCCACACTATTAAGCACAAAAGCCTCTGGCAGTTCTTCTTCAAACCTGCAGAGGGCTTTAAAGCCCGTACAATGCATTGGAGAAATGAGATCTAAGGACATTTTTTTGATTTCTTTGATTGTGGGTTCAATGGACGATTCCATGGCTGATCCACTTAAATGGAACCCTCCGATTACGGCGCAAACCTTTTTTTGACCGGTTAATTGTTTGGCATATATTACAGAATTTATAATGCCTGCATGGGCGCATCCTGAAATGACCACCAACCCCTTTTTAACGAGGTTTATGACCAAAGACTGGTCATCTTTGAATGTATCCGGAATCAGCTTATCCCCTTGGTTTATCATGGCTCCTTGCATGCCTCTTTCAAAGGACGTGGTTCTGCTCACTTCACCCGTAACCAGAATAGAATTTTGACACAATAAAAGAGGTGTTTTATTCTCAATCACATCTGCCCCCCACTCTTTAAGCGTGCTCTGGCCAGGAAATTTGGGAAAATGTATGGCTGGGTCTGAAGGGAATTGAATGGAACGGGGTAAAAAAACATTGGGGTGCAATATGAGTTTGATTCCTTCACCTGCCAAATCAATAATTTCCTTTAATGATCCTATATGATCCATATGTCCATGACTTAAAACCACTGCCTCAACTTCTTTTAGGGTCAATCCAAGATATTCAATATTGTGAGGTACTGCCACATTTGTATAACCGGTATCAAGCACCACACGATGAATCCGGTCCTTTACCCTGACTTTTACCAGAAGACAGAGACCATGCTCTGCCAGCAGGGTATTATTTGAAATAACACCATTTTTATTAGCGATGGGGGGACGTACAACCGTCTCATTACCTGGCAATAGGACATCAGACAGGTTATCTACAATTGTTGTAATCTCTACGCTGTCTACTTCACATAAGTTTAATATTTCTTGTTCCTTTCATCCTGACTCTGTGATTATTGAATTTTTTTACCTGCTGTTTTTTCTATGATAGAGATGATCCAGTCTCCAAGATTTTTTTTACTGATGGATCTCACCTCTTTTCGAACCCGGTTTAAATCAAGCTCAGCCCTTGCCATTGTCTTATGCCCACCGGCAGAGCCATACATGGAAAATGCTTCTTTGGCTGTATTCCCTGCACCTTTTCTCAAGCCGTCATTTCGAATGACTATGATTAGTTTCTTTTCATAAATACCTGAAATAACACTCCAGTTAACCCTTACGAGGGTTAAAAAAAAGTCTGCCACAACAACCAGTTCATCAGGTTTTTTGATATTTCCAGCATGAAAAAAAACCCGGCTGTTAATTACTTTTCTCTGCTTTATGGCCAATCCTAAAAAATCCAGATCTTCCTGAGTCAAAGCAGCTCTTTCAACCTTGGTCACAATATTATTATCTGCAAACTGATAAAGATATTGAAATGCCTTGATATCTTTCAAGCTTGTCTGTCGGGTAAAATCAGAGGTATCTGTCTTAATCCCCAGCATCAGCGCTGCAGCCAGCCTGGCTGATGGTTTTATCTTTTTTGATTTGATATATTCTGTCATAATAGTTGCACAGGCTCCATAATCCGGACGAATATCAGCATATGTGGCCTTATTGCAGGTTAATGGATGGTGATCTATAATGGCATCATAATCAAATTGTCCAAAACAATCATTATGGTCCGGCTGGGAATCCACTACCAGGAAAACATCAAAATTTTCTTTTTTTATATCATTAAGCTTTGTCAGACCCGGTTCAGTATATTCGATCATGGCAAGATTATCCGGTCTGCTGATTTTATTAAAATGGACAATACATACCTCAGCCACCCTCCGCCACAAAAGTCTTTTAACTGCCATGGCACTGGCAATGGAATCGGGATCGGCATTTATAACAACCAGTACTTTTGAGCCGGTATTAAACAGGTTAAAAAATCGCTTCAGTTTTTCGTGGTTACTCATTTGAAATTTTCCTCTTATTGCTGGAAAAAAAAAGTGTCAGCATAATAAAAGAATATCCAAAGATGGCAAGGAATGCAAACCATCCGTAAAAAATTCCCAGCGGAGCAAGCACGATGGCTGTCAGCCAGTGGATAAAAATAATCGTGGGGGAGTGCAATTTTATGGGGAAATCATCAAACCTGCAGATAATCGACAGACCGCAAAGATTCCATCCATATAGAGAGGCAAACACATGAATGTGAAGAAACCACTTTGTATTTTGAGGATCATATCCTTCAGCCATCTGCATGAATATGTATGCGATTCCGGTTATGGCGGTAAAAATTAAAAATCCAATGCCTGAGGTCAAAAATAATTTTTGCTGAATTTTTGCTGCAAATTTTGAATACAGGTAAAAAACGGCTACCACTGCCATAAAAAGTGCAAAGGTAACAATAATTTGAGGGAAAAATTTCTCAAATAAAATAAAAATAAAAAAGATGATCACCCCAAGCGTAATTGTCCAGAAACATATTTCCATCAGTATCTTGGAAGATGTTCCTTCGATTTTTTTCAACATGGAAAAAACCACAGAAAGGGTGATCAGTGACAATGGAAATGAAAATCCCAAAAAAAATGTGTTCAACGCTAATTTTTCCATTATTACAAATTTAAAATATTCATTGTTTAAAATGACAAGGCTTGCCATGAAAATCCCGCAGGAAAGGCAGAGCAATGATGCCTGGTGAAACTTATCAGACACAGGTCCTTTAAATTTAAAAAAAAGTATTGGGAACAAAGAAAAATTTTCAATTCGAATTTTTTCCACCAGTATAAACAAAGGGATTGAGACAACAATGGTTATGGGATAAATTTTAAAAAATGCTGAAAATGCATAAATTAATGAGCCAAGAAAAAAAAACTTGATGGTTTTGGACACCCTGGCCTGGCCTTGGGTGTAATATAAAAGGATGGTCCCGCCTGTACAGAGGTTAAAAAGAAAAATGTGAAGCCTTTCAAAACTATAATTATCATCCGGAAAATAAACATGGATAAATCCAAACATAAGGACTGTAATCATTAAAATGGAAAAAAGTATTTTTAATTTAATATTCATTATAGGGGTAACCTGATATTTTTTTATTTATTTTCTTATCTGCCCAGCATATCCTTTAGCGCACAAACAAGTGTTTTATGTTGAAATAAGAATCCATGGTCCAGTAGTTTTTCAGGCTTCACACGTGCACTGGTCAAAAGGGTCTCTTTTCCCATTTGTCCCCACATGGCCAATGCCACAAATCTGGGAAGACTAAAAAATACTTTTTTTGAAAAAACAGAAGCCAAAGCGTTTGAAAACCTGTCATTGGTGACGGCATCAGGTGCTGTCAAATTAACCGGGCCCCTAATTTTATTATGGCTCAATATATGTAAAATACCTGATATGGCGTCATCCATACTGATCCAGCTCATATACTGTCTGCCATGGGACAACCTTACTCCGCAACCCGTTTTAAATGGCAATTCCATCCGTTTAAGCGCACCGCCGGCCGGGGTGAGGACCACACCGATTCTGAGCTGAATGGTTCTGATTCCAGCTTTTTGCGCATCCATGGAAGCTTCTTCCCATAGCTTGCAGACCTTGGAAATAAAATAATCCCCCGCATCAGCGACCTCATTTAAGGCCTTATCGCCTTTTTGGCCGTAAAAGCCAATTGCAGAAGATGAAATAAAAACCCCGGGTTTATGTTTCAGATGACTCATTTTCCTTGCCAGCAGCCGGGTGGGAATTATTCTTGAGTCAATAATCCTTTGCTTTTGCTTTTTTGTCCATCTGCCCCTTGAAATGTCCACACCGTTTAAATTAATGACAGCATCAATAGGGTCCAGTTTTTCAAGATCAAGAATACCTTTGTAAGGATCCCAGAAAACTTCATCTTTTAATAGATGTCCTTTTTTTCTTACAAGTCTTATCACTTCATGGCCGCAGGTTCTCAAGAGCGGAACCAATATACTTCCAATGGTTCCACTTGACCCGGAAATAATAATTTTTTTGGGGGACATTTTACCCACATGATGTTCAAGATCATATTTGAGCACCCTATGTCTATAGTTGAACATGCGATTAAATTCCTTTTTGGCAAGCCCATAGAAAGGTCTGCTTAAAAATCCAAGGGGAAGTTTAAATTCAACTTTATCTTCCATGATTGAATTTTCCTTGCCATCGGCTATAAACCGATGGGTATGTTCCCATCTGGAAAATGGACCTTTAATCTGACGATCTATGAACACCTTATCTTCCTGATACTCAATATGCTCTGCCTCCCAGATCACGGGTATCCTAAAAAAGCGCAAACAAAATCTTATTCTTACTCCCTTTTGAATCCCCTCGCCACTGCGTGAAATCATTTTCAAAGGCGCCCATGGTGGTGTCAGTCTTGATATGGCTCCTTCCCTTGCATGCCATTGAAAAAGAGTCTTAACGGGCACTTTAATTTTGGTTCGTTTTATATAAACATTATGGCTCATATTTTACTCTATTTGGATAAATGATCCATTGATTTTAAGGCTCTTATACTATAATAATAATCTTTAAGTTAAAACCCTTTTTATCGGGGAAAAAACATAGGTTTAAGGCACAGTCTTTGCACTATTTAATTTTAATGGACATAGTGAGACTGTTGAGAATATTGAAGATGTAAAATCACTTTAATAAATGACCAAGTAGTTTAACACAAAATATTTAATTTAATATTTGGAGAACAAAATATGGAAAAATATGAATGCGTATGCGGTTATGTATATGATCCTGCTAATGGTGATCCTGATAATGGTATTGAACCGGGAACTTCTTTTGCTGATCTGCCCGAAGAATGGGTATGCCCCCTTTGCGGCGCTACCCAGGATTGTTTTGAAAAAATTGATTGATAGTCGATAAGGGAGAAAAAAATAAATGTATAAACCAATTGAAATAGCCGACAGAATATACTCTGTAGGTTGCAGGGACTGGGATATCAGGGATTTTCATGGGTATTCCACCTATGAGGGTACGACCTATAATGCATTTTTAATCTTGGGTGAAAAAAATATTCTCATTGATACGGTAAAAGAAAAATTTTCAGATGAATTTTTTTCCAATATAAGCAAAATTATTGATCCCAAAAAGATTGATATCGTTATTAGTAACCATACTGAACTGGACCACTCTGGAACGATTCCAAAACTGATGCAGTTAATTGGCTCAGACAAACCCATTTATTGTTCAAAAATGGGGGCAAAAAACATGAGGAGCCATTTTAACCAGGATTTTAATTTCCAGGTTGTTGGAAGTGGTGATGAACTAAAAATAGGGAACAGAACCTTTTCTTTTCTTGAGACAAGAATGCTTCACTGGCCGGACAGTATGTTCACCTATCTTGTGGAAGATGCCATTTTGTTTTCCAGTGATGCCTTTGGTCAGCACTATAGTGGTGACAAATTCTTTGATGACGAGATCGGTGATGAAATCATTCCCCATGCTCGAAAATATTATGCCAATATACTTCTCCATTTTTCCCCTAGGGTACAGGCACTTTTAAAAGATGTGGGAAAAATGAACCTGAAAATAAATATGATCTGTCCTGATCATGGTATTATCTGGAGGGACAACCCCTCTAAAATTATTGAGGCCTATGACAAATGGTCAAAACAGGAACCTTCAAAAAAAGTTGTTGTCATTTTTGACTCCATGTGGGACAGCACCACCAAAATGGCCAGGTCCATTACCAGCGGCATTGAATCACAGGACGTGGCTGTACGGCTCATGAATACCAGAAAATGGCATAGAAGCGACATCATGACAGAAATTATTGATGCAGGGGCAATCGCGGTGGGTTCTCCAACTCTCAATAACGGTATTTTCCCCGTTATTGCAGATGTCATGACATATATAAAAGGGTTGCGTCCCCAAAACAAAATTGCAGCTGCCTTTGGTTCTTATGGATGGAGCGGTGAAGCCGTAAAAATACTTAACAAAGAATTTTCTGAAATGAAGCTGGATATTATTGATGACGGTATTAAGGTTCAATATGTTCCAGATGAAAGCGATCTAATTAAATGTTTTGATCTGGGCGTAAACATTGCTAAAACCCTGATAAAAAAATTGTCTGATGAAAATTATGGCTGAAAAAATCTGACAAATTTAATGGGCATCCGCTCCCTGCCTAACCACCTAAATGACGGTCGTAAATTTTAACCGGAGGAAGAAATGACAAACGAATTTAATGCAAACGATATTTTTGAAATGGCTATAAAAATCGAACAAAATGGCGCAATATTTTACCGAAATGCAGCGACACGGGTGGAAAAGGAGGATCACAAACAATTCCTCCTTGACCTGGCCCAGATGGAAGATGCTCATGAAATAACCTTTGCCAATATGCAGAACCAATTAAAAGATGAGGATGCATTTCCAACAGCATTTGATCCGGAAGATGAAAATGGTCTCTACCTGAAGGCGCTTGCCGATACCAGGGTCTTTTTCGAAAAAAAACAGCCCGACGATAGTTTTAAAGACATATTGGGTACAGCAATTCAGGCAGAAAAAGATTCAATCGCTTTTTATCTTGGGATGAAAGAAATGGTTCCGGTTAAATTGGGTCAGTCAAAAATCAATGATATAATCAAAGAAGAAATGAGCCATATAAGGCTTCTTGCTGGAAAATTAATGGAGTAATAGACAATAAAAACTCGGGGTCAAGCTTGGCTTGACCCCGTATTACTTAAGATTTCCAAAGACCATGCAGATTGCAATAGGCCCTTGCTTCTACTTTATTGGACTCGGTTTTAAAAGTGGCTTCAGGCTGACTTGAGGGTGTAAGCATCATTCTTTGCACATAGTTCCCGTCGCAGCTGTCAAGTTCTATCCATTCAATCCAATGATCATTCCCCATGGGATGGGGAACACTGCCGACCTTTACTAAATAGCCTCCATCAATTTTTTCAATCACAGGCACATGTTTTTCCAAAGCCGCATCGATTGTATTTTCAACCAGGCGGTCCATTGGTTGTCCGCAGCACATGACAGGCGGTTTTTCTCCATGAAGAACCTGTGCAATATTCCCACATTTTCCGCACTTGTAAATACCAAGCTGTTCAGCCATTTCATTTCTCCTTTTTTTTATGTAAAATTAATTGTTCTTATTGACAACAATAAAGCACATTCAGACAAACAAAATCACATTTTTTGAATTTTCAATATTTTATATCTCATTTATACTGGTTTTTCCAGAGAAATATTAGCGGGTTTACCGATTAAAAACCCTTTGATAATTTTTTTCGCCATTTCGTCCTTATTGTAAGAGGCTGCTTTAAAAATAGATGCCATTTGAAAATAGATTTCATTTTGAGATTTCAGGGCAAAGTAAAAATTAGATGTTTGACCATCTTTTTTTAGGGATCTTTTTTTTCCAGTTTTTAAATTAGACATGCTTTGTCCCTCCTGGATTATTTTCAAGTGCTTGGTGTTTTATAAAGCAAGCATCATACCAGAAAACCAAAATTCGTTGTTTTTACTTCAAAAAAACGAATGCCTAATCAGATGAGTATATTTTATGAATACTTTAAAAGATCAAAAAAATAATAAGATACATTTTTGTATCAAGCGATCTTCTTGCACCCCCCTAAAATCAATACAAATGTGTATCAAGTATGATTAAAATCAAAATAGGACTATTACAAAAGCGCTATTTTTATCATCAAAGAATTCTTGCAATCTGTGATTCCAATTGTTCCTTTGACAAGGCCCCCAAAAGCGTATCAATAATATTGCCATTTTTTACAAGGAACATGGTGGGAATACTTGAAATGGAATATCTCGAGCCAATCCCTGTATTTTCATCCACGTTCAGTTCGGCAATTTTTAACCGCCCCCTGTACTTTACTGCAAGTTCATCCAAAACAGGTCCCACCGCCCGGCAGGGGCCACACCATGGTGCCCAGCAATCCACCAGAACGGGAAGTCTTGAACCCAAAACTTCCCGGTCAAAGGTGTTGTCTGACACAATGGCAGGACGGCTTAATATTTCGGTTGGTAACCCTGTCTTGCACTTTCCGCATTTTGGACCTTCATCTATCCGCGATACAGGCACCCTGTTTTTTGCCCCGCATGCTGAACATGCCAATATCAAGCTGTTATCATTCATTGAGATACTCCTAATTGTTTCCTGCGGAAAACCTGAAAATTTTTATGAGCATACACCCAGTCCATCGAAATAACCATTAAAAAATGACAGATTTCCTTCGGTACTAAATCATTGTTGCAATACTCTTCCCATATTCCTGGGCAGCCTTTTTACCGCCTTGAATCCAGCTTGCCTTGAGCATCAAAGGACCCGACGATACCACTTCCATTCCATAAACATGCTGCATGGTATCAAAAATTCGTCCTGGTGCTTCACCACTCCATCCATAGGCGCCAAAAGAACCACCTGGCTTCCCTTTAAGTTCCGCTCTTTCCGCGATAAACAAAATCTGTTTCATGGATGTTATCATTTCTCCATGATAGGTTGCCGACCCCATCACATATCCATCATACCCTTTTAAATCATCCTCGCTTTTAATCTGGCTTGTTTTTTTAAGTTCCACCTCGTGCCCTGCAATACGAACGCCCTCTGCTATCAACTCTGCAATTGCTTTTGTTTCATTCGATCTTGAGGCGAATACAATCAAAACTTTTCCCATTTTGTCTCCTTTTTTCAGTTCTGTTTAAATAAAATTTTAGAATTTGCCATTTTAACATTCTTTGTTCCAGTCATAAACATGGCTTTTCTCAAGGTTTTTTTAATATGTTCAAGATGCAGTTGCACCCCTAATGATCCCGCACCCACTGCCGCCCGAATAATATCCCGTCCCAAAAGCACGGCATCTGCTCCAAGTGCCAGCATTTTTAGCACATCATACCCGGTTCGCACTCCGCCATCTGCAGTAATCGTGACAGATTTCCCCAATCTCTTCCGAATCAGGGGCAGCACGGCAGCAACACCCGGCGTTGAATCCATGACTCTGCCGCCATGGTTGGAAACGGCTATTGCCGATGCACCTGCATCAGCACACTTTTGTGCCTCATCCGGGAGCATGATTCCCTTGGTAATAAAGGGCAGAGATGTAAACTTTATCAATTCCTCAATATCTTTAACTGTCTTTTTGAATACCGGCTGTCCATGGGAAGCCATAATGGTTGACCCGCAACCATCCAGATCTATACCAACCGCTTTACAGCCATACTTTTCTGCTTTAGCGATAAGTTTTTTTAAAACATCCTGCGCCCGTGGTTTAAATATGGGTATTCCATATCCGTTGCATGCTTTCATTGCGTTCAGAGAGGGATTGTCTTCAAGCGTATAAAACCAGGTATCCCCCCGAAGCCCAATAGTCCCTGCGGCCTCTGATCCTTTTAATACAGATGTACAGAACAGGGTTTCATCAAGTGCATCGTTATATTTTTGGGCACCTGCAGTGGAGGAAGCCAATACAGGGAAATCCAGGTCCATTCCCATAAAAGAGCAGGAGGTATCCGGTGTAAAATGATCGCCTAATACCGACATATTTAATTTTATATCGGAAAGCGCTTGTGAATTTGCCCGAAAGGACAGCCCCTGCCCCACACCGCCAAGCCCGATGGGTTTACCATAGGCCTCTCTCTGGCAGATTTTATCAAATCTGCCGTCGCATGAGGGATATGCCGCACATATCCCTTTGAGTTTTTTCCTGGCCATATCCCTGACCTGCTCAAGTGATTGGGGAACTTGTTCAATATTCATTATCATCCTGTCATCTGCATGACAAACCTCACATTTGCCCGGTTTATTATCGCTGCTAAATTTTTCATGACAAACAGAACAATACCATTGGTTCATTGATTTTCTCCTTTTTTCGATTTAGATACTGCCAAGAGTATCATTCAATTAAATATTAGCAAAGCAGAATTCAAAAAGGCCGCAATTATTTTTAACAAAACATCACCCATATCTCCTAAAATAAGCCGTATTAATTCATAAAACATCATTCACAGTTTAAAAGCAAAAACCAGACCACCTGAATTTAAAATTTTTCCAATATTTTTATATTTTTTTTTACTTAGCAGGTAGTCCCATTTTTACTTTAAACTTGCAAATCTGGTATAAATTGTGCAAGATTTGTTATCTTGATTATAAACGGGGTGAACGTAAAAATGACCCCGCTGAATACTAATTTAATTCAATTGTCATTGAAGGAGAAATGAATGGTCACGGATAAAACAACATTATATGCATTAAGTACCTGCAGCCATTGTAAATCAACCAAACGGCTTCTTTCTGAATGCAATGTTGAATATGACTATATAGAGGTGGATGATCTAGAAGGAGAAGAGCGCAAGGCCATTTTGGCAGACATAAGAGCTCTGAATCCTCGCTGTTCTTTTCCCACCGTTAAAATTAACGACACTGTTATTGTCGGATATAGAGAAAAACAAATAAAGGAGGCCTTAGGGATTACAGATGAAAGTTGAACAACTCTATAAGGCATTAAAAAAATCTCAGGAAGCAAAAGGGATTTATTTCAATAGGGATAAAGACCTGGTGTTTGAGCTTCTTGAATCTCTTATTTTAAATAAGGACCGGTATGGATATATGGCATGTCCATGCAGACTCGCCTGCGGCGACAGAGAAAAGGACAAGGATATCACCTGTCCCTGTGTATACAGAGCACCTGATCTGGTTGAATTTGGTGCGTGCTTTTGCGGCCTGTATATATCTGAGGCGCTTCGTAACCGTGAAATAGAAGCACAATATGTCCCGGAAAGGCGACCACCTGAAAAAATGTTTTAAATTTTAAGGAAAAAATCATGGATGACTGTAATTTACCTGTAATAAACACAGGACTTCGCGGTGTTGATGTGGCCAGTTCAAAAATTTGTGATGTCCAGGGAAAACAAGGAAAACTCATCTATCGGGGTTTTTTAATTGAAGATCTTGCCCGGAACGCCAGTTTTGAAGAGGTCTGTTTTCTATTATTGTATGAACGACTTCCCAAAAAACAAGAATTGGAAGATTTCAATCAAAGCCTGAAACAGAAAAGAAAGATACCTGAAAATATTTTTTTGTTTCTTAAATCGCTTCCCGTTGAAATGAACCCCATGGATGTCCTTCAAATGGCAACCCCCTTGCTGATACAAACCGATCCCGGGGTTGGTGAACCAGATATCAAAAACATACTTTTCAGTGCTGAAAATCTAATTGCGGGAATAGCTACCATCACAGCCGCCTGGGACCGGATAAGAAATAACAAGGAAGTGATTGCTCCGGATAATTCATTAAACCATGCCGCCAATTTTCTATATATGCTCCATGGCGAAAAACCAGATAATGAAACAGCCGCTTTTTTTGATACCAGTCTTGTCCTTCATGCGGAGCACTCATTTAATGCTTCCACATTCACGGCAAGGCAGGTGGCCTCCACAAGGGCCCACATTTATGCTGCCATATCCGGTGCCATCGGTTCGCTTTCAGGGGCTCTCCATGGCGGTGCCAATGTCAGAGTCATGAAAATGTTAAAGGAAATAGGCTCTGTTGAAAATATTGAGCCCTATATCAACGATATATTAAATTCCGGCGGACTCATCATGGGTCTTGGTCATGCCGTTTACCAGACGGATGATCCAAGAGCCATCATTCTCACCCCCATGAGCAAGCGGATGGGACAAATCAGCAATCAACCCCTATGGTATAAGCTCTCAAGGGAGCTTGAGAAAAAAGGGAAAGCAGCCTTTAAAGCAAAAAAACAAAAAGAAATTTTTAGTAATGTTGACTTTTACAGTGCCTCTCTTTTCTATGCCATGGGTATTGCCACGGATCTTTTTTCACCCTTGTTTGCAATTTCACGGGTCAGTGGATGGTCAGCTCACGTGATTGAAGAACAATATGCCATGGCTGCACCAAAGCCATCCCTTTATAGGCCTGGTGCGGAATATGTCGGCGATTATTGCGGACCTGATGAATGTGTATTTACAGATTTGGATGACCGATAAAAAGGATTAACCCTATGAAAGCATGGCAATGCACTGTATGTAAATATATCCATAAAGGCGAGGCTCCGCCTGCAAAATGCCCGGTGTGTGGTGTGGATGCAAGTAAATTTGTAGAAATAGACCCTGCCTCCATACCCCAAAAAACACCCCGGAGAAGAAAACCGGCTAAAAGAACGGGACAGGACCCTCCTCCAAAAAAGGACCTTGAGACTAAAACTCCGGATATAGAACAAACATTCTCAAAAAAAATCAAGTCTCTTCTGATCCGGCACCACGCCCACCCGGTTTTAGTGCATACGCCTAACGGGATACTGCCTGCAGCTGTTATTTTCTTTTTTCTAGCATGGATATTCGACTATGATCTTCTTGCAAAAGCTGCTTTTATAAACATCATTTTTGTTATGCTGACCCTTCCTTTGGTGCTTTTAACTGGATTGCTTGAATGGAAGGAAAAATATAATGGCGTGATGACCATAAATTTTAAATTTAAAATTATTGCCGCCATTATTACTTCGGTTTTTTGCGCAATAAGTCTTGTTTGGTTTCTAAACGATCCAAAGATTTTAACATCCTCTAAATCATGGATATTTATTCTCACAAACATAATCATGCTGATTTCAGCAGGCGTTGCAGGATATATTGGTGGAAAACTGGTGTTTAAAGACTAACCATTTAAATGAAGGAAAATTTGTTTGGAAAATATCATTGCTTTAAATAAAGATGGATCATTATTGGTACCGGATACACCTGTAATCCCTTTTATCCCCGGGGATGGGACAGGACCTGATATCTGGAATGCAGCAAGGCTTGTGCTGGATGCAGCAGTTAAAAAAGCGTATAAAGATAAAAAAAGGATTATTTTCAAAGAAGTCCTTGCAGGAGAAGATGCATTTAATAAAACAGGTGAATGGCTTCCAAAAGACACACTTAATCAGATCCAAAAATATAAGGTGGCTATCAAAGGCCCTTTGACAACCCCTGTGGGACATGGCATGAGAAGCCTGAATGTAGCCATCCGCCAGGATCTTGATTTATATGCCTGTATCAGGCCTGCTAAATATCTATCTGGTGTTCCTTCTCCCTGTCGTGAACCTGACAATATTGACATGGTCATTTTTCGAGAGAACACCGAAGATATTTACCTGGGTATTGAGTGGGAAGCCGGCACAAAAGAGGCAAAAGAGGCTGCCGCATTTGTGAATCAGAAAACCCTAAAAAATCTTGATGACGACACCACGGGTATTGGTATTAAACCCATAAGCGAAAAAAAAACCAAACGTCTGATCAAAAAAGCCATTCAATACGCCATTGATCATAAAAGAAAAAGCGTCACTATCATGCATAAAGGTAATATCATGAAATTTACCGAAGGCGCATTCTTAAAGTGGGGGTATGAAGTAGGAGAAAATGACTTCAGAGATGCAGTCATCACCGAACAAAACCTCTGGGATCAATTTGAAGGCAACGTTCCTGCGGGAAAAATAGTTTTAAAGGACAGGATTGCTGACAATATGTTCCAGCAAGTACTTTTGAGACCTGATGAATATGATATCATTGCAGCACCTAACCTGAACGGAGATTATATTTCAGATCTTCTTGCAGCCATGGTAGGAGGGTTAGGACTTGCACCCGGTGCCAATATTGGTGACAATTGTGCTGTATTTGAAGCCACCCATGGCACGGCTCCCAAATATGCCGGCCAGGATAAAGTAAATCCCGGTTCAGTTATTCTTTCCGGGGCCATGATGCTGGATCATTTAGGATGGCACAAGGCATCAAATGTGATCCATGCGGCACTTCAAAAAACCATTTTAAATAAAAAAGTGACCTATGATCTGGCAAGGCAGATCCCCGGTGCAACGGCATTAAAATGTTCTGAGTTTGCCAAGGAACTTTGCTCTGCCATGAATTGAAGCGGTTTAAGAGCAAATTGATAAAATTATCCGGTTTCAATCATTATTCCCACAGGGCAGTGATCTGATCCAAATACCTCATTATCGATAAAGGCTTTTTTAATTTTGCCTTTATCGATAAGATCCTTTGTTACAAAAAAATAATCGATGCGCCACCCTGCATTGTTTTTTCGTGCACTAAACCTATATGACCACCATGAATACGTCACCCTGTCCGGGTGAAAATGTCTGAACGTATCCACATAGCCCATTTCAATCATCTGGTCTAAAATGTCCCTTTCAATTCTTAAAAAACCGGATCGCTTGGCATTTGGTTTTGGATTTTTTAAATCAATTTCATTGTGAGCTGTATTAAAATCTCCTGTAATTACAAGACTTTTTCCCTTGTCTTTTAATTTATTGGCATAGGTCAAAAACCAATTATAAAAATCAAGTTTATATTGGAGCCGCTCATCACTCATCTGGCCATTGGGGAAATAAACATTGAATAAAATAAAATCCTTATAATCCAATTGAATGACCCGTCCTTCATTATCAAACTCAGGGCGTAAAAATGAGGTGGTTACTTTTTGCGGCTCTGATTTTGAATAGGCCACAACACCGCTATATCCCTTTTTTATGGTGGAATAAGACCAGAATGAATGATAAGATAACAGATGGATCATTTCATCTGTTCGCTGATCTTTTTGGAGTTTTGTTTCCTGCAACAACAGAATATCGGGATCAAGGGCTTCGATAATTTTTGTAAAATCTTTTTTTACAACTGCCCTCAAACCATTCACGTTCCATGAAATTATCTTTAACTTTTTTTTAACCGGCATTTATCCTTCCTTTGTTTTGTTCCTGGTAACCCGATGAGAAAAATTTATAGACATGGAAATTATTTTTGTCTCACAATACAATAATGTATCAATTAAGACCTTTTCAACATTATTCTTGCATCTGCTATGACGCAACGGTCTTTTGTGCAGATCACTGGATTTAGATCAAGGGATTCCATATCACCTTCAATTTCCATGACAAACAAGGAAAATTCAATCATTAACCGGGTCAGGATTTCCATATTCACACCCGCATTTCCCCGGTATCCTCTTATTATTTTACTTGCCTTCAACGAATCCACCATTGAAATGACATCGTACTCCTTGATCGGAGCCATCCTGATTGCAGTATCATTATAAACCTCAACAGAAGTGCCACCGATGCCAAAAACAATAACCGGCCCGAATTGGAAATCATTCTTTGCACCGATGATAAGTTCAAGTCCCTGAACCATCTGCTCTACAAGAATGGTTTCGCATCCATCAAGTTTCTGCAGCCTTGCCATTTGCCTTTCCAGATGATCACTTGAAAAAATTCCCGTTGCAACGGCATTATGCTCGGTTTTATGAAGAATTTTTTTTGAAACGGCTTTTGCAACTATGGGACCATCACAACCTTTCAGGAATAAATTAGCCTCTTTAAAAGAATTGGTTAAAATAAAATCAGGAATATTAAAACCCTGCAACCTCATAATTGCTTTTGAATCAGGCTCCAATATCCATCCCAAGGATTTACTTTTTGCAATAATTTTTTTGCCCTCTTTTTTCAACATGGCCTGCACCTCTTCAAAGCCTTGGCCATCAAGACCGCCCCTTCTACAGAAGATGCCACCGGAATATTATTGAGTTCAAACCCCTCTATAATGATTTTATATTTATCCTCGTTGGGAACATATGCAATCATTGGCTTTCCCTCGTTTCTGGCAACCTGGCTGAGCTTTGCTCCTATATCGGCAGATACCCCCGGTGAATATGGAATTAACAGGGCCATGATACAATCAACGTTTGCATCCCTTGACAAATGTCTTGCCGAGGTCACAATATCGCTGTCCTGTGAACTTCCTGTAAGATCCATTGGATTAACAAGGGATACAATATCTCTTATTTCCGGTGACAATTTTTCCTTTATGGATACCATTGTTTCCTTTTCTATCTTGGATATTGACAGGCCATGCAATTGACAGGCATCTACAGCAATTACGCCATGCCCTCCGCTCAGAGAGATAATACCGACATTACCTTTAATCCCTTTGGGATAGCATCTTAATGACTCACAAAAGGAAGTCAATTCGTATTCATTATCTGCCTCAGCCACACAATATTGTTTCATGATTTGGGAAAAAACTCTGTAATCTCCTGCCAGAGAAGCGGTGTGGCTGGAAACCGCTTCCATCCCCTCTTTACTTTTACCCGCTTTTAAGACAACCACTGGCTTGGAACATTTTTCCGTTTTTTGAATAAATTTTCGGCCTTCTTTATGTTCAAAACCTTCAATATAAAACGCGATGGCATTTGTGGCAGGGTCATTATCAAACCAGTCCAGCATATCCGTTTCCTTTATATAGGCTTTGTTTCCAATGCTGACGCCGAGAGAGACACCAATGCCCTGTCCTGCAAATTTCACCATCTGATCCACAAGCACCCCCCCGCTTTGGCTGACAAAACCAATATTTCCTTTTTCCGGACGAATAATCCGTTCTCCCGGGAGAAAGAACGTATCCACATAATCGGGTGCATAAATACCGAGGCAATTAGGACCGATAAAAGGAAATGAGGCTTCTTTTGCCATATCCACCAGTCGCTGCTGCAATTTTAAATTTCCCACTTCTGAAAACCCGCCGGATACAATCACACCCCCTTTTACATTCTTTTTTATACATTGTTTTACCACCAAGGGAACATGTTCCGCACGAACGGCAATGACAGCCATATCAATGTCTTCTTTTATATCGCCTACACTGGGATATAGTATTTCCCGGTTGATTAGGCCGCCTTTTGGGTTCACAGGAAATGTTTTTACGGGATATCGCAAAAAATTTTTATTGTAGATGACGTTAGCCGGGTGATTATCCTGGGATGTGGACACCCCGATCACTGCCATTGTTGATGGTTTGAAAAGATATTTTAAATTCACTTTCCTTCCTTTTCATCATGCGTGGGATCAATTCGTTCGCGGGGTTAGGTTTGCGAGAGATAAGGTCAAGTTTCTTAGGATGTGTTTGAATAAAAAACCTGACCTTACCCTTAATAACTTTATAATTCAGGAGCTGGGCTGACAAATGAGTTATCAACCCTTTTTTTAAAAAATTAATTATCCTGATCAGCCAGATAATCATCATACATTGATTCTAGCGCCAGTTTGTGTTTGGATTCTTCCTGAACAAGAATCATAAATACTTTTTTTGCATCCTCATTATCTGTTTTATCTGCAAGCATTGAGTAGAGTTTAACTGCCTTTTCTTCCCTTTTCATGGCAATTTTAAGAATTTCAGGCATGGGCATCCCTTTTTCATACTCAGTTTCAACCATGTAATCACTTATTTTGAGATCTGTAATTGTCTTAAACTCGTAGGAATCAATTTTTTCTTTATTGCCGGCCATATCACTAAGAAGCATTACATGTTTTTGTTCTTCTTTTGCAAATCTCTCAAAAGTTTCTTTAAGTGAAGCCCTTGATGCTTCTTTGGCTAAAGACGTATAAAATTCAACTGCTTCTTTTTCCCTGTCAACGGCAAAACTTAATATTTCATCAACCGAACCAAACTCCATTTTACTCTCCTTCGTGTTAGCGTTTAAAATTATTTATCAAAAAAATTATAACTTTTATACCTTTTGCATATACTTAAATTAAATATATTTTTGCAAATTATATACCCACCCATGACAATTTATTACAGTTTATATATACGATATATAGACTAATTATCAATTAAAAATTTATTTTGTAAAAATATCCCTAAGTGCGGATTGAAGTGTTGGGAAAAAAAATGAATATCCTGAATCCAGTAAATTCATTGGGATCACCTTTTGGCTCTGCAATAGAGAGCTTCCTAATTCACCCATTACAGCCTTTATTATAAAGGAAGGGGCAGGCATAATTGCAGGTCTTCCCAAAACCCTGCCTAATGCCCTGGCAAATTGTTTCTGCCGGATTGGTTCGGGCGCTGTAAAATTAAACAGCCCTTGGATATCTGTATTTTCAATTATATATTCCATTGCCTTCCCAACATCTGTCACATGAATCCAGGGGAACCAATGCTTTCCTCCTCCTAAGGGGCCACCAACACCCATTTTAAAGGCCGGTGCCATCATAGACAGCGCTCCTCCATCACCGAGAACCACGCCAAATCGCATAATAGCAACCCTGACTCCTTTTTCTTTGGCTTTTAAGCCTTCTTTCTCCCAGTCAACACAGACATTTGCCAAAAAATCTTTTCCCGGTGGTCGTTCTTCTGTTAACTCATCATCTTTGCAATCACCATAAACTCCGGCAGCTGACGTTGATAAAAATTTTTGCGTTTTGCCCCTTTTTATTGCGTTGACTATATTTTTTGTTGTCAGTATGCGGGACTTATATATGCTCTTTTTGTATTTTTGTGTCCAATAGTGAAAAATACTTTGCCCTGCCAAATTGATGATAATATCTGATTCTGCAACTTTCTCCTGCCATTTTCCCGGGATAGTGGTGTCCGAACTGATCCAGTCAAATTTTTCAAATTTTTTTAAAAGAGGATGCGTCCTTGAAGTGCCAATACCGATCACGGGATGCCCTTTAGATAAAAAAAGGCGGCACATTTTTTTGCCGATGAACCCTGAAGCGCCTGAGATAAATATTTTTTCCATAATAATTACCCGTAATTATTTTTCTGGTTGTTTAGATTTATAGTAAGTCTATTTTTTAGATTAACAATATTAGAACAACAAATGGGACTTTTACCGGTTTAATTAAGCTGTCAAAAAAAATAAAAAAAGTGTTGCAATTTTTCAACATATGTGCAAAAAATAAAACAATTAAAATTAAAAGGACAATTAAGGGATGTTATGGCTGATAATAAAATAGATTCATTAATGAAAAGAATTCTTGATGCCACAGGTATCAATTCCCAGTCCGACCTTGCAAGAGAACTTGAGATAAACCGTTCGGGTATAACCCATGCAAGGAACAACAACAAGATACCGGACAAGTGGATTGTTAAATTGTACCGTCGGTTTGGGTTTAATCCCCAATGGATTGAAAGCGGTATTGGAAACGTGTTCATCCAGACCCAATCCAACCAGGATATTGAGTTTAAATATATACCCAAAGTGGCTGCCAGACTTTCTGCTGGAACCGGATCCTTTGAATGTGATGAAAATATAACAGATTATCTCTCTTTTCAAACCAAATGGCTTGCCAGTAAAGGTTCTGCCAGTAATATGGTCGCCATGGAAGTTTTTGGACAGAGTATGGAACCTGTCATTAGAGAAGGGGATACCGTATTAATTGATCAATCTCAAAAAAATATACTTGCCGGTGCCATATATGCCGTGGGGGTAGAAGATACCATTTTGGTAAAGAGAGTGGAAAAACATCCCAACAAACTGGTTCTGTGCAGTGATAATAAAAATTACGAACCCATTTTTCTTGAGAGAGAAGAAGCCCAAAGGGTAAGAATTGTGGGTAAGGTTATCTGGAGTTGTCGTGATTATAGATAAACCACAGGAAAAAATTCATGCGGGTTTTTTTAAATGATATGTTTAGTTTTTTCAACAAATGATGAAATATTCAAAACGAGAGGTATAAAAATGCAACGAAATAAAAAAACAATATATGGAAAATGTATGATCGGTATTATAGGAACAGCCTGGGTGGCAGGGTTGCTGATTGCCGGTTCTGACAGTCCTTATATGCCCTGGCTCAACGGCATAGGGCTGATCATCTTTTTTGGTGCAAGTGTCATGCTTGGAAAACAAGTTAATTCATCACCTTTAAAGGACCGCATTTCCATCTATCCGGGATGCTATCAAAATACTAAATGCACGTCTGTGAAACCAAAAACAAAAATCCGTAAAATAAATAGTCCATATGCCCTGGGTATGTAAAAATTATGATCTTTTAATTGTAAAAGTAATGCGCCCAACTAATTTTATATCCATACAATAAAATTTTATGGGGCCAATTCATATCATCGCAGTTCATATCAAGGTGGAAAATAGCGCTTTTGATGCCGGACTATTTACATTAAAAGACTTTTGAATTCATTTTTTAAAAATTATTCGTCACTTTTGTTTATCATCATCCAACACTGAGAAGGTTTTACTCCTGCAGCTTTTCTTGACACGACCCAAATATCCTTATAAAAATTTTTCATTTAATTATATTATTTTATTGCATCAGCCTTGATTAGCCAATAGAATAGAATATTTTTAAAGTTCAATGATAAAACTATCAAACTGCCTGCTCTTTAAATAATAGATGGTTAATCAAAAATTAAAAATCTGAGGAATCATGAGCCTTATTTCTAATTATAAAATCACGGCCCAGGGAAAAACTATAGATGATCGTATAGGCGATTCAATGGTCGCTTTTGGTATTGGAATTGCCATTTGTTTCTGGTTTTTTAATGCATTGATCCGTTTCATTGACTCACCTGATTTAGGTTTAAAAATGGTTATTATGGGAACCGAGCTTCAATTTTACGAAAAATTGGCTGTGAGCACCCTGTTTATCGCCTTTGGATCCCATGCCAAATCAAATATAAAAAAACGGCGTCATGCAGAAAATAATTTACAGGAAAGCGATGAGAAGTATCGTATCATATTAGAGAGTATTGACGAAGGATACTATGAAATCGATTTTAACGGATATTTTCAATTCATTAACAAATCCATGTGTAAAGTCCTGACACAAAAAGAAGAAGAAATTATAGGAACCAATTTTTTATCCCATCTTGATAAAAAAGACACCAGACGGTTTCAAACATTTTTTAAGAAAATAAGAAATGATGAAAACCACCCCAGTACCATAGAGTGTGACATTAAAATAAAAGGCGGGGGACGAAAAACTATTGAAATGTCTGCTTCTCTCATGGCAAATTTCAATTTACCACCGGATCGGTTCAGAGGGGTTGTCAGGGATGTAACTGAGAAAAAACTGCTTGAAAAAAATTTATTACAGTCTTTAGACGACGTTAAAGAGGCAAGGTCAGGGATTGTACTTGGCCTTGCGAAATTATCTGAATACAGGGATACAGATACTGGCAGGCATCTTGAACGTATCCGGGAGTATAGTAAAGTGATTGCACAGAAAATGTCCAAGCTACCCCAATACAGTGACTATATCACCCCTCAGTATATAGAAGATATCTATCAGTCTTCCATTCTCCACGATATCGGGAAAGTGGGTGTGCCCGATGCCATTTTGTTGAAAAAAGGCAAGCTTACTGATGAGGAATACGAACAGATTAAAAAACACACCATTCTTGGCGGTCAGGCCTTATCTTCAATAACCAAACAATTTAAAGACCAGACATTTTTAACCATTGCCAAAGAAATTGCCTATTATCATCATGAAAAATGGAACGGCAAAGGCTATCCAAGTCAGTTAAGAGGGAAACGCATTCCGCTTTCTGCCAGGATAGTTGCAATAGCAGATGTTTATGACGCCTTGACATCAAAAAGGTGTTATAAAAAAGAAATGAGCCACACAAGATCAAAAGAGATCATTATTGATGAAAAAGGTGAGATATTTGATCCTGACGTTGTCAATGCATTTCTTGCCAGTGAAAACCAATTTCAAAAAATCTGGAAAGTCCTTCATACAGATACCAAGAAGCCGGACACCCGGGCAAACCCGGTAAATATCCACCAGGAATATGATTATTAAAGATATCAGGTAACCGATCGGTGTTTATACAAAACATCTGTGAAAAATCTTTTTTTTATAATCACCGAATCCATTCCATAACCGGCTTTTTTCTTGAGGCTGTATTAGAGTGTTTATATGCCGGATATCCCATAACAATGCAGGCATAAACCTTTCTATTTTCAGGCAGTTTAATAAGATCTCTCATTTTTTTACTATACGTTAACGATAAATTTAAAAATCCTATGTAGCAGGTTCCGAGTCCAAGGGAATAGGCGTAGTTCATTATATTGCCTGCAGAAATATTGCAGTTTTCATTGGAAAATTTCTTATCTTTCGGGGCATGGACAAGAATTAAAACAGGGGCATTATGAAGGATAAAGTCCCTGCCTTTTTTTGTCTCATCGATGAAGTACTGCATGGGATCTAAATATCTAACAACGATATTGGATGATGGAAAACATTTAATTATTCTATATATCAGGCTGCCGGGAAACTTTTTTGTACAATAAAATATTTTTGCAGCAAAACCAAAAACAGCCTTTGAAATTTTTCTCAGGATATTTTTGTCACTGACAACAATATATCCTACATTTTGCGAATTCGATGCCGTGGGCGAATGATTTACCAGATTGATTACTTTTTCAACTAATTCCTGTGGAACATTTTTATCTTTATATCGTCTTACACTTCTGCGCCCCCTTGCTATGGTTTCATAAACGCCAGGATCAAGGCGTTCAGGGTCTGTTTTTTGTATCTGAGCAGGATCAAGACCGCTATGCTCAACGGCGTTCTGCGGGCAAACCGCAAGGCAATGACTGCATTTGTTGCAATCTTCAGGTGCAGCTATTTGGGGGATACCATTTATCTCTTTCCATACAATAGAAGCGCAGTCCTTTACACATAACATGCAATTGGTGCATCTGTCTTCAATTCGATGGATTTTCATTTGTGCTTGTTTTTAGCTGTTATTGATTAAGTGCTGATAGGTTTAAAAAAAATATGTACCGGCTAGATCCCGCCAATGCCAACCGGTTGTTTTACAACGGTTAAAAGCATTTTAAACTGAGAAAGAGCAGACACAGAATGGGGTACATTTGCTGGCATGACCACTGTCTGTCCCGTTGTTGCATTTATTTTTTCACCGCCGATGTTGATCAGGGCCTCACCATCTAAAACCTGGACCATGGCGTCCCCGGGAGAGGTATGTGCGCTGATTTCCTCATCCTTGTCAAAGGCAAAAAGTGTGATATTCACATGGGGTTTGCTGGAAATAGTCCTGCTGACAACTCTTCCTTCCTCATAATCGACAAGGCCCACCAGATTCACGGGTGTTGAAAACGGAATATTTTTAATCAGCTGAGCTTTTTTATCGGTCATTTTTATCTCCTTTTAAAATGATTCTTAAATAATA
This sequence comes from uncultured Desulfobacula sp., assembly GCA_964455805.1. Taxonomy (GTDB): domain Bacteria; phylum Desulfobacterota; class Desulfobacteria; order Desulfobacterales; family Desulfobacteraceae; genus Desulfobacula. The sequence goes on along the minus strand of CAYVZG010000004.1, from coordinate 1,388 downwards.
TTATTCTATCAAGTTTAAACATTATCTTTTATTTATCAAGCCGGCAACCACAATAAGGGTATACTCAAAAATAAATTGCCCCCTTTTGAGAGAACTCCAAGCATCGCTTGACCCGGAATTGAATCCCAAAAAGTTCGAAAAGGTCTTGATATCCAACACACCAGCTGATAAGAAACTTATCAGTAGACGATACCTGTTTTTTTATACATCCTTTGATACTGCCCGGTATTCGGGGCAATTTTCTGGAAAAAAAGGGTATTGTAAACTTTATTATCAGCTTACAGGAATAAAAATGCCCAGTTTTGAAGAACTTATCAATAATTTTGCTCCGGTCAAACCACTGGAATCCTATAAATCCTGTATCCTTGTTATTGATGATGATGCATCCATCCAGAGAGGGTTGACCCGGTACTTTTCCAATACATATCAGGTGGAGGTTGCCGCAAGCGGCCAGGATGGTATTGATATTCTTTTAAAAACCGCTGTACACTGCATTATTCTTGATATCAAGATGAAAAAAATGAATGGATTTGACACATTTTCCAAATTAAAAGCACATAAGCCGGATATTCCCATAATTTTTTATTCAGCCTTTCAAAATGAGCATGACCTGAAAACCATTCTCAACCAGTATAACCCTGAAGGATACTTTGCAAAAGGCGATGACATCGAAAAACTCAAATCTGCAGTTGATAAAAGTATCCACAAATTTTTAAACATTATAGATCAAAAAACCGATTTTAATGATTTAGAGCATAAACTGATTGAAGAGCAAAATTATAACCGCATCCTTCAAAACAGACTTTCATCCAATTACAAATTCGATATTTTAATTGGTTCAAGTCCTAAAATGATTGAGTTTAAGCACTTGTGCGAAAAAGCCATTAGCTGTGATATCACCGTTTTAATCCAGGGGGAAACAGGAACTGGAAAAGAGTTGATCGCAAATGTGATCCATGAAAATTCCAACCGGTCGGATCACCCCTTTTTTATCCAGAATTGCGCCGCTATTCCAGAAAACTTATTTGAAAGTGAATTGTTCGGACATAAAAAAGGGGCTTTTTCAGGTGCTGTTACTGATAAAAAGGGGATATTTGAACTGGCCCATCAAGGTACGGTATTCCTTGATGAGATTGGAGAAATACCTCTTTCCATGCAGGCAAAACTGTTGCGCCTGCTTCAACAGGGAGAGGTTCGTCCCATTGGCAGCCATAAAACAAAATATGTAGATGTGAGAATTATTTCAGCCACAAATACGGATCCTGTAAAAAGCATTAAAAATGGTCGGTTTAGAAAAGATTTATACTATCGCTTGAACGTATTTCATTTGTCACCTCCCCCGCTTCGTGAAATCAAGGATGATATCCCCCTGATGGTTAATTTTTTTA
>CAYVZG010000003.1:0-103827 GCA_964455805.1 uncultured Desulfobacula sp. | reverse complement strand
TAAAATGTCATTGGATAACACTCGGATCAAGCATTCCAACAGATGATTCATTAAATAAAATCACGTTTGGACAGGAATTGAAAATGAGTTCAATACCAAATAGAAATGTAATATGTCCTGCTCATCCAGTTTAAACTATTTCACTGATTAAAAATCAAAGACATTTGATTTTCTCTAATATAATGCGAAACACCTGTTTTTGTCAAGCAGCCCATGAAGAATTTGATTCTTCAAAAAGTTGATTCCGCACGGATTATTCTTATGGCATTTGATATCAGTATCTTGTGGATATCTTCATGTCGTACAATTCATTTTTCGGCTAATCTTTTGTGACAAATATTTGCGGGAAATCCGTGATAATACCGTCCACACCAAGTGTTGCAAACCGTTGAAACTCCTTTGAATCATTGACGGTGAAAATATTTATTTTTTTGCCTTTATCTTTAAGACACTTGATCTGGTCAGGCTCAATAAGATTGGCATTGGCGTTATAGGTTGAAAACATCCAATCACCGAAATCAATTGGACCTGTATCATTTTTTCCAACAAGTGCCTGAACCTCAATTTCCGGTGCTTTTTTCATGACCCTTTTGAGCCACTCAAGATTGAAAGATGAAATAACGACTTGATTGGGGGCCATCCCTGTATTATAAATCATATCAAGCGTCTTATCTACAATATGGGTATCTTTGATCCCGAAAAAATAATCTTTAAGTTCAAGATTGACTTTCCAGTTCATTTTTTTTGTAAATAAAAGTCCCTGCTCAAGGGTTGGGATGCCCTCCCTTTTATATGATTCTGCTGATTTTTTGGTAACAGCGCCTCTTGAAATTTGTTGGAAAGGATCTGTTTCAATAAAATGAGACCCGGCTTCCAGAGACTTAATATCTGCCAAGGAAAAATTGTTTAATTGATATGAAGATTTTAAGGGGAACTTTGCCCTTGCATTGGTACACCTTAATAGATCAGAATCATGGAATAGAACAAGGTGACTGTCCCCTGTTATATTGACATCGGTCTCCCATAGATCGGCACCGGTATCAAAGGCTTTTTTAATTGCAGCCAGGGTATTTTCCGGAGCAATGCTTCTGGCACCCCTGTGGGCAATTACCTGCACCACTTTTTTAAATCCTATACGCGATTCTTAATGGGGATATAATCTCTTTTCTGACTACCGGTATATATTTGCCTGGGCCTTGATATCTTCATCTCAGGATCTGCCAAATCTTCTTTCCACTGGGCAATCCATCCTGGCAGGCGGCCTATGGCAAACATGACTGTAAACATATTGGTGGGTATCCCCATGGCCCTCAATAATATACCGGAATAAAAATCCACATTGGGGTAAAGATTTTTTTCCTTAAAATATGAATCATTTAAAGCTGCTTTCTCAAGCTTTTGGACGATGTTCAGGAGTGGATCATTTCTTTTGATTTTTGAAAGAACGACATCACAGACCTTTTTCATGATTTTGGCTCTCGGATCATATGTTTTATAGACCCTGTGTCCAAATCCGTAAAGCCTGAACGGGTCATTTTTATCTTTTGCTTTTGCCAGACACTCATCCACGGTGAAACCATTATTATGAATTTTTTCCAGCATATTCACCACGGCCTGGTTTGCACCCCCGTGCAACGGGCCCCAAAGGGCAGAAATCCCTGCAGAAATCGCTGAATAAATATTGACTTTACCACTGCCCACAACCCTTACTGCAGTGGTTGAACAATTTTGTTCATGATCGGCATGGAGGATCCAGAATACATTCAAAGCTCTGATCAGGTCATCATCTAATTTATAGGGAACCACGGCAGAGTCAAACATCATATTCAGGAAATTACCGCAATAACAAAGGTCAGGCCTTGGATAGACAACCCTTTCCCCCAGCGAAATTCTATAGGCCATTGCCGCCATTGTCCTGATTTTTGATATGATACGAAGATATGTTTTATTCATCTCTTCCTGGAGATCATTCAATTCAGGGTAAAAACTCCGCATGGCATTGACCATGGCTGACAAAATCCCCATGGGATGAGCTTTTGGAGGATAGTTCTGATAAAACGCCTTCATGTTCTCATGCAGGGGAGAAAAATCATTTAAATAAACGCTGGTACGTGTCAACTCTTCCTGTTTGGGAAGCTCTCCTGTAATCAAAAGGAATGCCGTTTCTACAAAAGTTGAGTGCTCTGCCAGTTGCTCAATGGGGTAACCCCGGTGGCTTAATATCCCTTTTTCTCCGTCCATATAGGTAATTGCACTTCTGCATGTTCCCGTATTTCCAAACCCCGGATCAAATGTTATATGTCCTGTTTTTTGGCGAAGGCTCCGGATATCTATTGCCTTTTCCCCTTGTGAACCTATTATTACGGGAAGTTTTAGTTCTTTACCGTCAATCACAAGTGTGGCAATCTCGTTCATTCATATCTCCTTTAGCCGGAACGGCCCAGTTACTTTAAATTCAGCAAGGTTAAAACCATGGAATAATCTGTTGTATAGTTCTTTTATTTTGTCTCACCTGGAACTGTGTAGGTTTTACAGGATCCACCTGAACATTTTCTTTCCTGGGTCTGAACACCGGCAGGCTGACCTGTGGATGAACTTCCCATAGCAAAATTGGTTTTTGAAACCACTCTCTCAAATTCCATTGATTCACATTTTGGACATGCGATTGTATTATCATCATTTGAGGCCATTACAATAACCTCAAAAAACTCTTCACACTTTGAACATTTAAATTCATATATCGGCATTATTACTCCTTAATCTGCTTTTTTGATAGTTTTTAAATTAATTATATTTGTTTATTTGTCAAGGATGATGCCTGTTCAAGAAGTTCTCTTGCATGGATCAGGGTTACATCTGTGATATCAGCACCGCCGATCATACGTGCGATCTCTTTTATTCTATCGCTCTTTTTGGCCAGAGGTACAATATTTGTAAACGTCCTTCCTTTATTAACCTCCTTGGAAATTCTAAACTGGCTTTGTGCATATTTCGCAATCTGGGCCAAATGCGTTATGCAGATCACCTGATGTTTTTTGGACAATTGTTTTAATTTTTGACCTACTTTTTCAGATGTTGCTCCCCCGATTCCCGCATCCACCTCATCAAAAACCAGTGTTTCCAGGGATTTAGTTTTCGACAGAACCGCTTTTAAGGCCAATACGATTCTTGACAACTCTCCACCTGAAGCTATTTTTACCAGAGGCTTCAGGGCTTCGCCCGGATTCGGACTTAATAGAAAAATGGTTTTATCCATACCGTCGGGTCCGATTTTTTTAAAGTCGTCTGTTATTATATCTTCTGGATCCTTTGAAATCCGAACTGAAAAATCCACTTCAAATCTTGCTTTTCCCATTTCAAGTGCATCCAACTCATTCCTGGCAAGTTCAGATAATTTTTTACCGGCTTTTTTTCTTAACATTGATAATTTTTTTGCTTTTTTCCCGATTTCCTTAAGTAATCCTTGAACATTATTTTCAAAGGTTTTTATCTGTTTTTCAATTTCAAAGGTTTCAGAAAGTTTCAGTTGCATGGCCTCATGCTCATCAAACAAAGAATCCAGACTTCCTCCATACTTTCTCTTTAATTTTGAAATCAAGTCCAATCGCTGATCCGTCATTTCTAGGGAGGCTGGATCAAGATCAATCTGGGAAGAAAAATCCCTTAATTCACTGGTAATATCCTGCAGGTCAAACACAATGGAGGAAAGCCGACCGGCAAATTTCTCAAGATTTTCGTCAGCCGCACTTAGTTTTTCCATATCGTTTCTTAAAAAAGACAATCTTTCAGACAGCGATCCTTCGCTGTCATGGATTTCATGGATAGAACGATTGACAGCCTCAAATATTTTAGATGAATTTAAAAGTGTTTCGCGATTTTTTTCAAGGGTCTCGTCTTCATTGTGCAAAATCGCAGCCCCCTCTATTTCATTTATCTGAAACTCTAAAAAATCCTGTTCTTTTCTTTTTGTATCCAGACTTTTTTTAAGTTTTATTATCTTTCTCTTTAAAGGGATAATGGTATCATACAGGTTTTTCACCTCATTTTTTAATTTTTGAGTCCCTGCAAATTCATCTAAAATATCCAGATGGTTGTCCTGTTTTAAAAGCCCCTGGTGGGCATGCTGGCTTGAGATACCCGCAAGGTTAAAGGTAACATGTTTTAAAAGATCCAAAGTTGACAATCTTGAGTTGATAAATACCCGGCTTTTACCTGAAGAAGAGATAATCCGTCGCACAATCAGGCCGTCGGAAGAGTCAATGCCCTGCTCTTTTAATATCATCATAGCCCTTGACTCTGTATCAATGTCAAACAGTGCTTCTAATTCAGCATTGTCGCACCCGGCCCTCACAAGATCAGCTGATGCTCTGGAACCCAACAACAGGTTAACCGCTTCGATGATTATTGACTTTCCAGCACCGGTTTCACCCGTTAGTACTGAAAATTCATCTTTAAATGAAATTTGGATATCATCAATAATCGCAAAGTTTTTTATGGTTAGCTCGCTTAGCATAAAGCCTCCTTGCAGATAAGAAAACCTGATACAGCCAGGCAGCGATTACAGCGGCAACTAATCTTGGAACCCATAACCAGAATAAGGGCAATCCCAGCGGTATAAAAAGAGCAGGATCTTCAATCACACTATGATTGACGCCTATGGAAAGATGAAGTTTGGTTAAGTCCTCTTTTTTATATTCATTTGACTGGGTTTCCTCAACAATGACTGCAGATCCATATGCCAGCCCGAAAATAGTAGCCGTCAACCACAACATCCCCGTTGATTTGTCCAATCCCATGACAGACAGTAAAGGAGATATGACTTTTGTTATATATCTTATGAGATTAAATATTTTAGCCCATTCAAGAATCACCATCAATGGTATGATTATACAAAAAATCTGGACAATGAGTTTAAAGGTTCCCCACCCCCATGATTTTATCATAGTTAAAAGGGGCTGGGTTTCCCTGGCAAAACCGGCCATACCCATTTCCATATCAGTTTCAGGAGTTGCACCCATAATTTTGGCGCAAACAAAAGTCACAACCAAAGCCATAAAAATCCTGAAAAAAGCAGCCACAAAAATATTGATACCAGAATTTCCCTGTACAATACTTTCCTGAATCAGGTTGTGAGATATTAATATAAAAATGGCTATCAGGGTCATATGCTCCATGGAAAAAGGCATGGTCCAAAGCGCTGCCACAGCTCCGTACGGACCTGTGAACAATCCTATAATTAAAACAATTGCTGCAGATGCCGGCAAAGCCAGCCAGGTCATCACTGGGGTGAGCAAAAAATCGAGCCTATAGATAATCCCGAAATGAACCAGAAGACTTGTTAAAAAAGAAATGGGAATGATAATCTTTAGCAGCCAGGATAACCCCTTTAAACCTTTTATCAGACCCTGCCTTGTTCCGGTATTTAGTTTTTGAAAGATATCTTCAGTCTTGTTTGTCATTTGAAGGGACAGCTTTGTGCACATTTTCTTTGACTGTTTCATTGATTACAGCATAAATATCCTTAAATGACTCATGAATATTTGATGGGGACAGTCGCCCCATTTCAATGAATTTGACGATAATCTCTTTTGTGGATCTTAATATCTGTTCATCTATTGATTTCATAAAATCTTGAATATCAAAACTGCTCACCAAGGTCAAGAATTTGGATTATTTTGTATTGCCATGAAAAATTTAATGGTTATACTACGAAACAATATTTAATTGATTTGAAAGGTTTTATAAGATTCATGGAAAATCCCACTAAAAAAGACGGTACATCCGAAAAACAGGATATTGAAAAAAAAGAAACCCGCATGGTCGACCAGATATCCTGCAATGGGAAACAGATATTTTTGATCGGTACAGCCCATGTGTCAAGGCAGAGCGCAAAATTAGTTGAAGATACCATCCATGAACAAACCCCTGACACGGTCTGTGTTGAACTTTGCGCAACAAGGCTTGCATCACTCAAGGATGCAGACAGATGGCGCAACATGGACATTGTTAAAGTGATCAAAGAAAAAAAAGCATTGCTGCTCTTCATGAACCTTCTTCTGGCTTCCTTCCAGAAAAAAATGGCTGATAAATTCGGTATCAAGCCAGGCCAGGAAATGATCAATGCCATTAATGCCGCAGAAAAAATCAACGCCGAAATCATTCCTTCTGACCGTGAAATTCAAACCACTCTTTCAAGGGTCTGGAGAGGAATGGGGCTTTGGGAAAAATTTAAACTCATGTTCTCACTTATTTTCTCATTTGGTGCCTCAGACGAGATTAGTGAAGAGGACATTGAAAAAATGAAACAGGAAGATATCCTTCAAACCCTTTTGGCAGATGTAAAAAAGACCCATCCCATTATTGAAAAATCCCTCATCCATGAAAGAGACCTGTATCTGGCTGAAAAAATCAGAACAGCACCAGGTGAAAAAATAGTGGCTGTTGTTGGAGCGGCCCATGCGCCGGGAATAAAAAAATACTTAAACGGAAATGAGGTGGCAGATCTTGACGAACTGAATTCTATTATTCCCCCAGGCAAAGCCGGAAAAATTTTAAAATGGTGTATTCCAGCGGCTATTTTAGTATTGTTTGCAACGGGATTTTTAATGGAAGGAAAAAATGCCGGAGCAGACATGATTTGGATCTGGATTGCAGCTAACGGTATTTTTGCAGGTATCGGCGCCCTGTTTGCCCTTGCCCACCCCTTCACCATAGTCTCATCCATTCTTGCAGCCCCTTTAACTTCATTAAATCCAATGATTGCTGCAGGATGGGTATCCGGCCTAGTGGAAGCTTTTTCCAGAAAACCCAAGGTAAAAGATTTTGAAGCCATACCGGAGGACATCGTATCCATAAAGGGTTTCTGGCGGAATAATGTCACTCGAATTCTCCTGGTGGTTGTTTTTACTAATCTGGGATCGGCCATAGGCACATGGACTGCCGTTCCCCTGATGCTTAAACTTCTCAATTGACAATCCGATTTAAAAGATTCACCCGGATTAATTCCTTTATTGTTGGGTAAGTGAATCAGCAAATTTTTGAATGCACTGAGGATAAAGCTCCCACTCCTTTTTTAAACCTTTTTTCTTTATATCTTCTAGTGTGTCTGTATCTTCAATTTCAAATGCTTTCTGCCCGATAATGGGACCGGTATCTTCACCGTAATCAATATAGTGAACTGTACACCCCCCTACTTTGCAACCGTAGGCAAAGGTGTCTCCATATCCATCTGTGCCCGGAAAAGAAGGCAGAAGTGCCGGATGGATATTCATTATCTTATAACTACCCGGTTCAGTGTTGACCCGGTCAATAAAATAAGGCGTCAGCACACGCATAAATCCCGCCAGGACCAGAAGATCCATGTTATAGTCCAACAGAATATCCAAGAGTTTTCTTTCTGCAATTGCCCGGGTTTTTAAAAAGAATACCATTTGATCATCTATGGCGTTTTTATCCACCAATTGCTGCTTTGACACGATCTCGTCCAGGTCAAAGTCCGACGGTAGATCTTCATTACTTAACCCTTTTTTGCCGAATTTTATAATTTGGGCATAGTCAACTACAAAAGTGGGAATGTTTGCTTTCTCCGCCCGTTTCAGACCTTTTACACCTGGGGTATCAGACCCTGTAAAAATGATATTAGCATCAATTAAATTGTTCAGACAGGCATCTATAATTGCCTGGAGGTTTGTCCCGCCGCCGGATATCAAAGTACCCACATTGATTTTCTTTGCCATGTTCTCCTCCTTTAAGATTATTTATTGATTACCATATCCGTTCTGGTCACCGCAATCAGGACATTCCCAGGTAATACCGTTGCAGGTCATGCCCCATTGATTTTCATACATGCATTCCTGGCATATGGAAAACCCGCACCTGCAATTCCAGCAAAACCTAAATGTTTGACCGCAGTAATGACAGTGTTTTAACTTTTTCCCGCGCCTTTTTTGTTTTCTGCTTTTCGATTTTTGATTCATAACACTATTATATACTTCTCCTTTAATCAAAAAGATAGTATATATGATACGACTTGAATAATTATTCAATATTCAAAATTAAAGGGTGTTAACATGGATGATTCCAAAAAAATATTCCTCATAGACGGTAGTGCCTTCCTATATCGTGCGTTTCATGCCATAAGAAGTCTTTCAACATCAAAAGGGCATCCAACCAATGCCACCTTTGGTTTTACCAGAATTCTGTTAAAATTATTAAAGGACAACACCCCTGAATATGCCGTTGTCCTGTTTGATGTCAAAGGGCCTACTTTCAGGCATAAACTTTATGATCAATACAAGGCCAATCGGCCACCCATGCCAGATGAACTGGCGGCTCAGATTCCAGACATCAAGCGGGTCATTGATGCATTAAATATTCCCATAGTCGAAAAATTGGGATTTGAGGCAGACGATCTTGTGGGCACCTATTCCAAACTGGCTCAGGAAAAAGGTTTTGAAGTCGTCATGGTAACGGGTGACAAAGATTTTATCCAGCTCGTTACAGAAAAATGTATCCTGTGGGACCCCATGAAGGACACCATATCTGATACAAACAAAATAAAAGAGGAGATGGGAATTAACCCGGACCAGTTTATCGATGTCCTTGGACTTGCCGGAGACAATGCAGACAATATTCCCGGAGCCCGGGGAGTCGGACCCAAGACAGCCATAAAACTGATAGCCCAGTTTGGATCCATTAAAAATCTATATGAAAATCTTGACCGCATTCAGTCCAAGAAAAAATTATATGAAAATTTAACATCAGGCAAAGACAAGGTATTTTTAAGCCGGGACCTTGCCACCATTGATGTGTCTGTTCCCGTAAAAAAATCCATTGAAGATTTCAAGCTTCAAACATTTGACAGGAAAAAAGCCTTTGAGTTGTTCAAGGAATTTGAGTTCAAAACCCTTGCTGCAGAATTTGCACAAAATGCCGATAAAACAGAAAAAATCTATAAACTCATCACCACCACCAAAGATCTTAAGAAACTGGCACATGTACTTGAAAACAAACAAATTTTTGCCATTGATACGGAAACAACCTCCAAACAACCCACCAAAGCTCAACTTGTCGGCTTATCTTTTTCTTTCAGGGAAAATCAAGGATTTTACATTCCCGTCGACCATAAAGGATGTGACGAATGCGAGCAACCGTCAAAAGAAGACATTATCAGGATTTTCAAACCCGTACTTGAAAATCCTGATATTAAAAAAGTCGGCCAAAACATCAAATATGACTATATTGTCCTGTCAAGATTTGGCATTACCATGGAAGGGATTGCCTTTGATACAATGATTGCCTCTTACCTTTTAAACCCATCTGTTAGGGGCCACAGTCTTGACAAAATTGCAATGGATTTGTTTGGATATAAAATGATTTCCTATGAAGAAATAACAGGTAAAGGCAAAAGCCAGATCAGTTTTCAGGACGTCCCTGTATCTCATGCAGTGGATTATGCCTGTGAAGATGCCGACATCACTTTTATGGCCTATAAGGAATTAAAAAAACAAATAAAGGAAAAGGGCTTTTCAAACCTGATGGAAACCATTGAGGTACCGCTCATCAGAGTCCTGGCCGACATGGAAATGGAGGGAATCAAACTTGATCCTGATGCCTTGAAAACGCTTTCAGAATCTTTTCATATTGAATTAAAGAATATAGAAAAGGAAATATATACCCTTGCGGGTGAAGAATTTAATATTAACTCTTCCCAGCAATTGGGCGTTATCCTGTTTGAAAAATTAAAACTGAAAACCATTAAAAAAACAAAAAAGAAAACCGGTTATTCAACAGATATGCAGGTCCTTAAAAAACTGGCACCCACCCACGAACTGCCGGAAAAACTTTTAAGGTACAGAACCCTTGGTAAACTTAAATCAACCTATGTGGATTCCCTGCAAAAGCTCATCAGTAACGAGAGCGGAAGAATCCATACCTCTTTTAACCAGACCATAACTGTCACTGGCCGGTTAAGCAGTTCTAAACCCAATCTCCAAAATATTCCCATCCGAAAAAAAGAAGGCAAAAAAATCAGGGAGGCCTTTATCCCCAGAGATGGCCATACGCTTATTTCTGCGGATTACTCTCAGATAGAGCTGAGAATTCTTGCCCATTGTGCTGAAGACAAAATACTGATTGAAGCCTTTAATAATGGCGAGGATATCCATACAAGAACAGCCCTTGAAATTTTCCAGGTGTTGCCGCAGTTTGTTACCGAAGATTTAAGAAGCCAGGCAAAAACGATTAATTTCGGTATTGTTTACGGCATGAGCGGGTTCAGATTAGCCAATGATCTTTCCATATCCAGAAAAATGGCACAAGCCTATATCGATAATTATTTTAAGCGCTACAGCGGTGTAAAAAACTTTATTGACACCACCATAGAAAACACCAGAAAAACATGTGAAGTCCATACGATCTTCGGCAGGAAAAGGAGATTGGATGATATCAACTCCTCCAATGCCAATATTCGAAATTTTGCCCAAAGGGCTGCCGTTAACACCCCGATCCAGGGTAGTGCCGCTGATTTAATTAAACTTGCAATGATCAAAATGGATGCATCCTTAAAAAAGAACAAGCTGTCCTCAAAAATGCTTTTGTCTGTTCATGATGAAATCATATTTGAAACCCCGTTTGATGAAAAAGACCAATTGATTGATCTGGCGAAAACCGTGATGGAAAATGTACATCCCCTTAAAGTTCCTTTGGAAGTTAATTTCGGATCAGGTGAAAACTGGGCCCGGGCCCATTAACAGTGCAAGTTTGCCTGGTTGCAAATGATTTGGTGCCGTTTTCAATACTAAATTTATAAGGTAGAACATAAATGAAAAAATCAACAAAATCTGCCCTGCTGTCTGCATTTGTATTTCCGGGTGCCGGCCATATTCATTTAAAAAAATATATCCCCGGCATCCTTTTAGCCATCTTTTCATTTGCTTCAATTTATTATGTGATTTTAACCATCATACAAACCGCTTTTCTCATTGTTGGAAAATTACAAAATGGGGAAATTCAGCCGGACATCTCTGCCATTAGCCAATTGTTATTGAATCAATCAAGCAGTACTGACTCTCACCTATTGAACATGGCCACGGTTGTCTTAATCATTTGCTGGGCAATCGGTATCATTGATTCCTATAGAATCGGTGCAGGTATTGACAAAGCACAATAATTTTTATTTAAAAAGTCATGAAACTAAAAATACTTACGGTTGCACTCTTTCTTATAGGGTCCTTGATAGTTGACATTTGTCAGGCCGCTGATCTGCCTTCCACCAGAAAATCTTTACGGGTTCTTGGCAAAGTCAGACCGGTTTTGGCAAAGGAGTTGTCACGCCAAAATTTATCTTTGGGCTCACCCATATTCATAAGAATATTTAAAAAGTCGGGCCAGTTAGAGGTCTGGGTTAAAAAAAATGATAAATATAAATTATTCAAAATCTACAAGTTGTGCAGATTTTCCGGCAGTTTAGGCCCTAAATTGAGAACTGATGACCGCAAAAGCCCTGAAGGATTTTATTTTGTCAGACCAGCGCAGTTAAACCCCTCAAGTCAATATCATATGTCTTTCAATATTGGATATCCGAATAGATACGACCGGTCCCTTGGGAGAACCGGAAGCGCGCTCATGGTACATGGCAATTGTGTGTCAATCGGCTGTTATGCCATTACAGATGATAAAATAGAAGAAGTTTATACCCTGGCAGACGCCGCCTTCAGGGGCGGTCAGCCCTTTTTTCGGATTCACATCTTTCCTTTTAGAATGACAAAAAAAAATATGGAACAGCATAAAAAATCTAAATGGATTTGGTTTTGGAAAAATCTAAAACAAGGATATGATATATTTGAAGATGAAAAAAGGCCTCCCAGTGTAATGGTAAGAGACAAACGATACGTATTTGAAAAAATATAGGATTGACACCACACACCAATGCCCTCTTTTCGACCACTTCGCAGCCCATGCAAAAGTTAATTGGGATGATTTATCTGAGAGTTGTAATAACCGGAGAAAGCAGAATGATACCCTTAAATCCTTATCCTGCCGCTTTCATATTTTCATCAAGCAGTACGCGTATTTTTTGGGAAAGCTCTTTCACGGAAACGGGCTTTATTAAAAAAGATTTAATGCCTATTGACAATGCTTTTTTTTCAGACATGGTCTCGCTGAAACCCGTACAAAGTATTATTGGAATACCTGGACGTATTTTAATCAATTCCGCAGCCAGTTTATCTCCGGACATTTTGGGCATTGTCAAATCCGTGATAACAATATCGAATCTGTCAGGGTTTGCCCGGAAATCCTCAAGCGCCTCAATACTGCTGGAATGGGATGTTAACTGATATCCCAGAGGGTCCAAAATAAGTTTTGCCAATGTAAGGATGGCTTCTTCGTCATCCACAAGAAAAACATGTTCATTACCACCCGAAACTGAATCATCCTTATGGAGAGAATCCTCTTTTTTAACAGTCATGTCCACAGGAAAATAGACATTGAATTCACTTCCCTGGCCAGGCTCACTGGAAACCCTGATCCCTCCCCCAAGACTATTAACAATACCATACACGATAGAAAGCCCCATGCCCGTACCCCTGCCCTGGTCTTTGGTGGTAAAAAATGGATCAAATATTTTTTTGGTTAACTCCTCATCCATCCCCATACCCGTATCTGCTATTGTTAAGCAAACATAAAAACCTGGTTTCATATCAGGAGTCAGGAGGTCTTCCTTTGACAGCCCGATTTCACTGAGACTCACATGCAGTTCGCCTCCAGTATCCTCCATCGCATGATACGCATTGGTTGTCAGGTTCATCACCACTTGATGGATTTGCGTTAAATCAGCCTTAATTGCTCTGCAGTCTGCATTGATATCCTGCTTGATTTCAATTGTTGTTGGAATTGTCGACCGGATAAGTTTCAATACCTCTTTTACAATCGGCTGCATTTTCATCCGCTTTAATTCACTGCTCTCCTGGCGCGAAAATGTAAGAATTTGTTTTACCAGATCTCTGGCTCTTGAGGCGCTGGTATAAATTTTCTCCAGATCAGCTCTATACGGGCTGTCTTTTGGAATTTCCATTAAAAGCAGTTCGCTATGACCCATAATGGGTGTAAGGGTGTTATTAAAATCATGGGCAATTCCACCGGATAGAGTCCCTAAGGCTTTCATTTTTTGAGCTTGCTGGAGTTGGGTTTCAAGTTCATGTCTTTTGGATTCACTTTTATTAAGGTCATCAACTTTATTTTTTAGCATTTTGTTCAGCGACAACAATTGTTCACCGTCAGCTTTTAGTGCATCGCTGATCTTTAAATTTTTGTCTTGATTAATTTTTAAGGCAAAAACAATTTTTTTATGAAGATTATTTTCAATAAAAACAAATACGGCTCCAAAAAAGAAAATTAATCCCGTGATCAATTGGGAACCCAGACTTATGTCAAATATATAGAGAAACAATACAAGGATATAACCCAATAGAAACATAAAGAGCAAGGCTTGATGAAAAGTCAATGAACTGGCGATACCTGGATCATCATTTGTATAAAATTTTCGCATTAATCTAAAATTACTTTGAAATTTTAGTATGCCTAGCACCATGAAAACAATACCAAAAAAGACGAGAAGACAGATAAATAACTTATACAAATGTAAGCCTCCTTAAGGGTCTTTATTTGTGAGCCGCCATCGGAAAGCGGTTATAGGGGCTAAAAGCCATTTACTTTAAATTAGATTTACCCTCTATTTTCATAGATTTAATTTTGCCGAGCATTATTAATCCTTTATAAACCTTTAGTAAATTAAGATTTGCTTGTCAATCCGGCAAACTTTAATTTCCCGAATGGTGAATTGTCCTTTAAACTTGACTTTATGATATATTTACGGCAATAAACGGTGCAAACATACGACGGGGACAAAAAGGAAAAAATGGATACAAAACAGATAGGACTTGTTGTTAAAAATGATGCACAGGCAGAAAAAAAGGCACAGGATCTGGAAAAATGGCTGGGGGACCAATGTGTTATTATAGATGCCCGGCAGTCCAAGAATACCAATATTCCTGATAATCTGCTGTGCATGATTGTCCTGGGAGGTGACGGGACTTTTTTAAGTGCTGCCCGGTTCATCGGCAACAGGGATATCCCTTTGATGGGAGTTAAATTCGGTGAAGTGGGTTTTTTGGCAGAAACAACAGAAGATACGCTTAACGAAGCAATAACATCGGTGTTGGAGGGTAGATATTCCATTGAAAAACGAACCCGTCTCGATATAAAAGTGATGCGGAATAACAAACAAATCATTGATGTGGATGTCCTCAATGATGCCGTGATCAACAAATCAGCTTTGTCCAGGCTGGCTTCCTGTGCTGTTTATATTGATTCAACCTATTTGACAACTTACAGGGCAGACGGGTTGATTATCGGAACTCCCACAGGCTCAACCGCCTATTCCCTTGCAGCTGGCGGACCCGTTGTCTACCCTGCTGTCCCTTCAATTATCCTGACTCCCATCTGCCCGTTTACACTGACAAACAGGCCTTTAATCATACCTGATTCAACCAAGATTGAAATCCGGTTGGAAGGCAGCCCTGAAGATATGATACTCACCCTTGACGGCCAGGAAGGATTTGAGATGGACCCAAAGGATAAAATTTTTATCAAAAAAAGCCGCAACGATATCAAAATGATATCGTTTGAAAATCAATCCTATTTCAAAATTTTAAAAACCCGTCTGAAATGGAGCGGTGGCAGAAGCGGATTTACCATTTGATCCCGATTGGTCATTTAATAATGAACGTCTGCATATTCTACCCATCCCCCTGTCTGGATGAGTGTCCTGTCAAACTCTGAAATTTGAAAGTCATATTTTTTTGTTTGATCTGTTGATAGAATAATCATCTGAGAGGCCTGCATATCCACTGAAACCTGGGCACTGCTATTTTTAAATTCATCAAAAATCGCGTCAATCTGTTCTTTTGCAAGATCAATGGCCAGCATACCGCAATTAAACATATTCTGCCTGAAGATTCTTGCAAAGCTTTTCGCAATAACAACATTGATGTCGTTCACCTCAAGCGCCCATGGCGCATGCTCTCTGGAAGATCCGCACCCGAAATTTTCCCGGGTGACAATAACCGCTTTCTCTTTAACATCCAAACCCGGATTAAATCCATCCAGTTTCAAATCTTCAAATAAATGCGGTTTCAAAGCCTTTTTATCAATTTCGGTCAGATATTTTGCTGGTATGATTTCATCTGTATTGATATCTGAACGATCCAAAAATAAAATATTCCCTTGAAATTCTTTCATGATTATTTTCCCTGTTCACAAAAAAGATTGGAATTTGATATTTCGCCTTTAATGGCGCTGGCAGCTGCCGTTGCCGGACTCATCAGGTGAACCATACCACCCTTGCCCATGCGGCCTGAAAAATTTCGGTTGGTTGTTGCTGCCGCTACCTCTCCTTTGGCCAAAACACCATTGCTCATGCCCAGACAGGCCCCACAGGTGGGATTTGTCACGCAAAAGCCTGATTCCATGAAGATCTTTATTATCCTTTCTTCCAGAGCCTGCGAAAATATTTTTGGCGTGGCAGGTGACACTATCCCCCTCACATGGGGGCTGATGGTACGGCCATCAAGCACCTTTGCGGCGATCCTCAAATCTTCAAGCCGTCCATTGGTACACGAACCGATATATACCTGATTTAACTTTGTCCCCAGCATATCGGATACGGGCTTTACATTGTCTGGTTTATATCCAAATGTGGTCAAAGGCTCAAGGTCACTGACATCTATTGTTTTTAATTTTGCATATTGGGCGTTATCATCCGGCCAAAACGCTGAAAAATCGTTAAGTGCATTTTGTCTGGTTTCATACCGGCTTTTGATAAAGGGCCAAAGATAATCCACTGTTGTCATATCCGGAAGGCATATACCGCTTGTGGCACCGGCTTCAACTGCCATGTTTGACAGTGTCATCCGCTGATCCATATTCATTTCATCCACAATATTTCCGGCAAATTCAATGACCATATTGGTGGCCCCGTTTACCCCTATATCCTTGATCACCTTAAGGATAATATCTTTGGCATAGACCCCTTCAGGAAGTTTTCCAACAATCTCAATCTTATAGGTTTCAGGAATTTTAAAGGTACACACCCCTTTTAGGATGCCCACTTCAAGGTCTGTTGTCCCTACTCCTGCTGCGAAAGCGCCAAAAGCGCCGTGAGTACAGGTGTGTGAGTCTCCCATAATAATGACGAACCCGGGTCTTGCAAACCCTTTTTCCGGAAACAAAGCGTGACAGACTCCGTTATGACCAATATCAAAGAAATCTTTAATTTTATGGCGGTGCGCCCATTCGCGGAGAATTTTACCCTGCTGGGCAGTTTTAGAATCTTTGGCAGGACTGACATGATCAATCACTGCTTTTATTTTATCCGGATCAAATACCCTGTCCTTTCCCCTTGCCATTAGATCCTGGATAGCCATTGGAGTTGTAATTTCATGGCAAAAAACCCTGTCCAGTTTTAATACACTGACATCCCCAAAAGGTTCATCCACTAAATGGGTCTTAAAAATTTTTTCTGCAATGGTTTTTCCCATTATTCTCTCCAAATTCTATATGGTTTTATCTCCAAAATAATCTTCGCCTTCTGCAGGTGTAACCACCCAATATGCTTGAAATATCTGGTTGGACACATTTTGAATCACGTGGGGGGTCTGTGAGAAGAAAGACACAGAATCGCCTTTATTGATTTCATATTTCTCCGTACCGTAAAGTAGTTGAGCAGATCCCATAACGATGATCCCCAGTTCGCGGCCAAGATGCCCTTCGCTTGCGTCTCCTCTTTTCTGACCCGGTTCAAGCTCCAGAAAAAAAGCATTAAAAGAGTGATTCCCTTTTGCCTGGCTTTCTCCGCAAAGGGTTTCATATTTAAAGCCTTTGCGCTGATAAATCTTTCGATCATCTTTCCTGACAATCTCAACCCTGGAATGGGTTTCATAATCCTTAAAAAATTTATTTGGCGGAACGCCATACACTTCTAAAATATGTAACAGGGTATCCAGGGAGGGGGATATCCGGTTCCTTTCTATCTGGGATAACAGGCTGGAACTTATGCCTGCCTTTTGAGCAACTTCTTTAATCGTAAAATGCCTTGAATTTCGAATGGGTCTGAGAAGAGCACCAAGTTTTGTTTTCATGGATCCGCCATTTTTAAGTATAATTAATTTAAGTTTAATTATACTTAAAAATAAAGGGTTGTCAATATAATTTTTAAGGCCAGCTAATCACACTTAAAGTATGTTTTGAATTTTAATTTTTCCTGGTCCTGGTATTGTGAAAGCAGTTTACTTACTTTGGCAGAATCTTTCACTTCGATTTCAACCCAATACATAATTTTATCGCTATAGCTTGTGTCATTGATACGAGTCAGATATTTTTTTATCTGAGCCATCATCATCTCATTAAATTCATAGGAAACTTCAATATAAATTTCCATGGAATCAATAATTTTTCTAAGTGGTTTAAGATCCAGTGTTTGTCTCACACAAGAACCATAGGCGTCAATCAATCCTCTGACGCCCAGCTTAACACCACCGAAATGCCGGGTCACCACTGCTGCAATCTTGGACATGCAAAAACTTTGCATCATGTTCAACATTGGTTTTCCTGCGGTGCCTGCGGGTTCTCCCGCATCCGAGCAATGAAATATATCGCCTTTTTGTCCTAAAATATATGCCCAGCAATTATGACTAGCCGTTTTATTCTCTTTTGCCGTCCGGGTGATAAATGTTTTTGCCTGTTCAATTGTATCAACATATTTCAGGGTGCAAATAAAAATAGACCGTTTTATTTTTATACGTGCCTTCCGCTGGTTTCCAATGGAATAAAAATACTTTTCATCCCTTATATTTCCATTATCTTTCAAACACTAACCTGCTTTTTCCATTCTTCCAATTGCCTCATTGTCACACCAACGCCGCCGCAAATGATTACCACAATATTGTTTTTGTCTTTTAAAAAATCGCATCCATTATAAACGGCCGACAAACTGGCGCCGCATGCCGGTTCAACCATTATTCTGTTGGTTTCAAGAAATTTATAACATCCATTTACAGCTTCTTTATCGCTTACAACATGACTGATGATATGGTTCTGATCCATTAAATCAAACGCTTTTTTCGCTATTTTCTTAGCACCAAGTGATGTTGCAATGCTGTCAATGCGGTCAATGCCGATATGTGTTTTTGCCACAGATGCCGTGTGCAGGCAGTCTGCTCCCTTTGTTTCAACTGCTAGTATTGGTACCTCTTTTAAATTGTTTCGTCTTAATCCATGAACAACTCCGCACAATAATCCGCCACCTCCAACAGACAAAACAACCGTATCCGGAATTATACCCGCCGTTATTATTTCATCAACAATGGAAGCGTGTCCCTCCCAAATATTAGGGTCGTCAAAAGGATGAACGTATGCGGCTTTATTTTTTTTTAATATTGATAATGCATGTATGTGTGCCTCATCCCAATTATTCCCCGTTACAATGACCTTTGCACCCTCAAGTTTTATCAAGTCAATGGCTCTTTTTTTTGTGGTCTTTGGAACAACTACAATAACAGGAATACCAAGGCGACGACCGGAATAAGCAACTGCTAAACCGGCATTACCCCCGGATGATGACACAAAGGCCTTTGCTCCCTTTGCCATATATGTTTTACATGCATATCCGATTCCTCTGGCTTTAAATGATCCACAGGGCTGCAACGCGTCCATTTTAAGCCATATTTTAGCATCGAGTTCCCTGTTGATGGATAATGATTCAATCAATGGTGTATTAATATGCAAACCTGCCATTTAACCCTCTATTTATTGTTCCAGGAAAATTGTATGGTTTTTTTTGTGTTTATCATGTAAAAATAACCGATCAAATAACACACAATGGTTATCAAGAAAATCTTGGAATAACAACACCATTTTTAGGAGATTTTTATAAATGAGAATTGTAACCCGACCGGATTTTGATGGTATTGTATGCGCCGTTCTGCTTTACCGGGCTCAACCTATTGATGCGGATATTTTATGGGTTGAACCCAATGAGATTCAAAAGGGAAAAGTTCACATTTTAAAGGACGATATCATGGCAAACCTTCCTTACTCTCCCCATTGCAGCCTTTGGTTTGACCACCACATCTCCAACAAACCCAAAGGAATTTTTAACGGTGCCTTTGACATAGCGCCGTCAGCTGCCCGCGTTATTTACGAGTATTATATAAAACAGGGTCTGCTTGACTTCACATATGATGAACTGGTCCGTAATACAGATATCATTGATGCCGCCGATCTAACCCTGGATCAGGTTCAGCACCCCGAAAACCACCCCTATATCATTTTATCCATGACCATTAAAAACCAGGATTATAAAGACAGGGACTATTGGAACATGCTGGTGAATCTATTTAAAGATAGTGATATTGATCAAATTCTTGAAGATCCGGAAATAAAAGGCCGGTGTAAAGAAGTTATCGACCAAAACACGGCCTATGAGCAGTATTTAATCGGGCACACAAAAACACGCAATAATATTTCGATTACCGATTTCAGAGGACTTGACATGGTACCCGATGGTAACCGGTTTTTAACCTATTCACTTTTCCCGGAATGCCACACCAGTATAAAAATCAGATTTGACAGCCCCGAACAAAAACACATACAGATCAGTATCGGCCACAATATTTTTAACCCGGATGGCCATGTCAACATCGGTAGGCTTCTGTCCAAATTTGGAGGCGGAGGCCATAAAGGTGCCGGAGGCTGCACACTGGACGCCCGGACGGCTGATGTTGATATTCATAAAATCCTAAATGTTCTGTTTGAAAACAAAAAAGTTGTATGAACTGCATTTATTTCTTGCCAAATTCTTTCAAGAAATATAAGAACTCAAAATCAACCAACCCGTATATAAGGATGAATCATGATAGAGAATTTCTTGTCTATGCTTACCGATGAAAAAATTAGTCAAATTCATGCCGCCTCGCTTGAGGTTTTGGAAAAAACAGGGTTAAAAATTGACCATCCCCTTACCCTTGAAAAACTTGCCGATGCCGGGGCCAGGGTGGACAAAGGCAAGCAAAGGGTTTATCTATCTTCCGAACTGGTTGAAAACGCATTAGAAACAGCCCCTAAAAGTTTTACCTGTGCCGGACGAACGCCTGAATTCGATTTTTTTGCCGGTAAAACCGGTCAGGGCCATATGCCTTCTTTTCGTACTATTGGTGGTGCCATAAATCTCTATAATTTAGTCACAGACAAGGCACGCCCAATCGGCATAAAGGATTGCCAGGAAATGGCCCACCTCGTTGACGGGCTTGAGAATTTGAATATCCATGGTGCTTTGACACCCCAGGATATTCGGCTTGCGACCTATGACATTGAAACCCTTAAAATAATGCTGGAAAAATGCCGCAGGCATATTTGGGCTCTTACCACTGATTCAAAGAATCTAAAATATCAACTGGAGATGATCTCGGCTGTTGCCGGTGGCAGCGAGATTTTGAAAAAAAGACCCATCTGCAGCGGAATTGTATGTCTTATCGCGCCCTTGATTTTTCCTTATGATGAAATCGAACGACTGCTAATGTATGGAGAATACAATCTTCCGGTCCGGGTCCCTTTGACTCCCATCATGGGGGCCAATGCCCCTTATACCCTGGCAGGTACGATCACACAGACCAATGCAGAAGCCCTTGGAAGTCTGGTTGTGCTGCAAACCCTTTGTCCTCAAATTCCCACGTGGTACTATGCCCTTGTTCAGTCCATGGATATGGCAAAAGGAAATACCCAGTTTGTAAACCCTGAAGTGTTAATCGTTCAAACAGCACTGCTGCAATTGGCCCGCCATTATGGACTGCCTGCGGCAACCTCACCGGTTCTGGGTAACGATTCCCAGGCCCATCAGCTTATGTTTGAAAAGGGTACGTGTATGACAATGACAGCTCTTGCCGGCATCAATGAAATAGGCGGTGTGGGCGGCATAGAAAACGGTATGGCAATAAGCCCACAGCTCCTTGTAATCGAAAATGAAATGATCTCCTTTACAAAAAGAATGCTGGAGGGAATTGAAATCAACCCGGATACATTGGCGGCCCAGGCAATTATCGACGATGATCATAAAGGCAGTTTTCTTGAAAGCCCGCACACTTTCACCCATCTGCGCAAAGAGGCTCGTTTCAGGGCGTCTCTTTTTGACGGGCGTTCTTTGCCGGAATGGCAAAAAGATCCAAAGACCATCATTGACCGGGCCCAGGAAAAAAAGAATGCCATCATGAATGATCACGAGGTCCCTCCTTTGGAGGAAAAACTCACCCAGGAACTGGACCGAATATTAAAAACAGCTCAAAATGAACTGGGGGACCAACCTATTGCCCAGGCTGGATAACAAATAACAGGAAAAGTGCATGGGACCCCATAAAGTCAGACAGATGATGAAGTCTGAAAGAGAGATGGCAAAACGGCGGTTCAGACGTCAGAGAAATAAAAATTATCTTGCAACGCCTGGACCCCATAAGTGTGTCATTGTGCTGGATCATTTAAAGCCCACCTACAATATCGGAAAAATTTTTAGAAGTGCAGATGCCTTTGGTGCACGGCAAATTCACCTGGTGGGAATTGATTTTTTTGACCCGGCACCGGGTATGGGGGCTTTTAAGTGGGTACCGGCAATATTTCATAAAAGCTTTTTTTCATGTTATACCGACCTTGTTAAAAAGGGCTATACCCCTTTTATTCTGGAGCCTGGTAAAGGCTGCTCCATCACACAAACAAAGCTGCCTTGTAAGAGTGCTTTTATTTTCGGGCATGAAGAATTCGGCATCAGCTTTGAACCGGATCTCTACCCCGAAGTCAGAAGGCTGACCATTCCCCAGTTTGGAAAATCCCAAAGTCTTAATGTGAGTGTGGCCGCCTCCATAATTTTATACGAATATATTAAGCAGCATGGAGGCATTGACAAAAAAAGCCTGAGTTCTTAATATCGGCTATTAGAACGATTGGCTATCCCATGATAATAACAAAAATTTTTGATTAATATTCATGAAAACAAAAAAAGTAATCCATCATATTGTCCAATGGCTTTGTACCTATCTTGACACATCCGGTTTAAAGGGATTTGTCATTGGTGTTTCAGGGGGCATCGATTCTGCTGTGACGTCATGTCTCTGTGCGAAAACGTCTAAACCTGTTATTGCTATTAATATGCCCATTTACCAGGCAAAAAATCAGGTGTCCAGATCTGTTGCTCATAATGCATGGCTTAAAAAAAGCTTTGATAATGTAAAAAGCATGGATATTGAACTTTCCCCTGTTTTTGATCAAATTAAAGACAGCTTTCCCCTAAATATCCAAGACGGGATGACCATGGCCAACACCCGTGCAAGACTTCGCATGCTGACCTTGTATGCTTTTGCTTCCAGCAATAAGATGCTGGTTGCAGGTACGGGTAATAAGGTTGAAGATTTCGGAGTGGGTTTTTATACCAAGTACGGAGATGGTGGAGTGGATATTTCCCCCATTGCGGATCTGACTAAAACGCAAGTCTATGGTCTGGGAAAGGAGTTAGGTATCCTGGAGGAAATCATGACTGCCGCACCCACGGATGGTCTCTGGGAGGATAATCGAACAGATGAAACCCAGATGGGTGCAAGCTATGAAGAATTGGAGTGGGCCATGCAATATCTTGATTCCTCCTCCAAACAGCCTTTAGGCAACAGACAAAAAGAAGTGGTTTCCATTTATAAAAAGCTTCATATCGCAAACAGGCACAAAATGCATCCCATACCCCTTTGCCGCATTCCTCAGGAACTCAAATAGTATCTAAACAATCTGTTTGGTAACAAGGCGGTTATTGGCTAACTCATGAACGATCATGCTTTTTTTTCTCTTGATTAAAACCTCCGGGAAGCATAACACAAAAAACCAGGGCCAGGATGGATGATATTAAAACAATGAAAAAAGCCGTTGAGACCCCTTTTAATACAGCTTCGTGAAGAATTTGTTTTGCGCTCTGTGTCAACATGGCTGCAAATTCAGGTTTAAACAGATTTTCCATACTCTCATTCAGCCGGACTAAAATTTGAGGGTTCAATACATGGGATGCCTGGTCCAATCGGTTTAACAGGCCTGAAAAGGCAAATCCGCCGCAAACTCCAACTCCAATGGTCCCTCCAAATGTCCTGGAAAATTGATGAAATGAGGTTGCCACACCCAGGTCGTTTTTGGACAGACTTTCCTGGACCAGGATCAGTGTGGAAAGGGTAATAAATCCCATACCAAAACCCATCACCTGGAATACGATGAAACTGTAAACCATAGTTGTCTCAAGCGTAAATCCAAGTGTCAGTGCACTTGCAGCCACCATGAGCAAGCCACCTCCAAAAGCGGCGGTTTTAGCATTGATACGACCCGCGCCCATTGTCCGCCCCACCAGCAAAGACCCCAAAGACCATCCTAGGCTCAATGAAAGCATGGCCAAACCCACCTGCATGGGGGTTTGTTCCAGAGCTCCCTGCAGAAATAGTGGTGCATAGGCAAACAGAGCAAAAATGGAAAAACTGCTGAAAAAGGAGGCAAGATTCGCATGGGCAAATTGTTTGTGTCTAAAAAAACGAAGATCAAGGATCGGATCCTGTGCCCGTTTTTCAGCCTGGTAAAATCCTGTACCAAAAACAAGGGTTGCCAATGACAAACTTATAATCTGCCATGAACGCCACTCAAACTCACGGCCGCCCGTAATAAATATTGTCAAAAAAGCAATGATAAATCCGGATAAAAAGGTGATCCCTAAAATATCCAGATGAATTGTTTTTCTTTTCTCCCTGAATTCATTCAAGTAAAGGCTGATCCCGGCAAAGGAGAGAATACCCAGTGGCAGATTGATATAAAAAATCCATCTCCATGAAAAATAGCTGACGATAAACCCGCCCAGGGTCGGTCCGATAACGCTTGAAATCCCCCAGATCGAACTTGCAAAGGACAGGGTTTTTGCCCGCTGACCGGGCGATGAGATATCAGAAAGTACGATGTAGACCAGTGCAAAAATCCCTCCGGCACCAATTCCCTGGAACACCCTGGCAAAAATTAGCAATGCCATGGAAGGGGATGCACCTGCTGCCACACTGCTCAAAATAAAAAGTCCTATGGAAAATAAAAATAGCTTTTTCGTATCAAACAGATCGCAAAGTTTTCCAAACACGGGTAATGCCACAGCCCTTGCTAGAAAATAAGCAGAATATACCCATGCATAAAGGTGCAGACCCCCAAGTTCAGTGGTAATCGTGGGCATGGCCGCTGAAATAATCAGGGCATCCATGGCCCCTAAAAACAGCGCCAAAAGAGCAGCGCTGATAATATATATTCGCCCGGTTTTTATGTGATGTTGGCTTTGGCCCCTATTTTTCATGAGCTATAAAAACCATTATTTTTAATCGGATCTGCTCGGAAAGATAAAGGGGATAAGAAATACAAAACAGGCAACCAAAAAAAACACACTGCCTATAATTGTGAGTATATCACCGCTCCGAATACTGGCTGCGCAGTAAAAAATTGCGCATGCGATAAAAAGTACCCATCCCCATATCTGGCATTTTCTCTCAGAAAATACTTTTGGACTTTTCATGCTTAAAAGGCCATTTTGAAAAGCGCTTCTATTTGTTCCTGGTTCATGGCTCGCGGGTTTCCCGGTATGCTGGTATCTGACATGGCCCATTTTGCACAGACCGGTATCAGTTCCGGATCAGCGCTGCACTCCAACAAAGATGTGGGAAGTCCAATAGATTTTTGTAATCGAAAGACTGCAGCCGGTGCTTTTGCCGCTGCTTCCACTTTACTCAATCCATCCACTTTTTCTCCCATGGCTTTTGCGATTTTCACCATTTGATCCGGGCAGGCGATGGAGTTGAACTCCATTACGATGGGCATCATGATGCCCATGGCCACACCATGATGAATCCCATATTGAGAGCTGAGCTGGTGTCCCAGGGCGTGGACGCCGCCTGTATTGGCATTCATGGCAAGTCCTGCTTCCAAAGCTGCCATTGCCATGCCCTCCCGGGCCTCCATATTGCTGCCGTCAGCCACGGCCGGGCCCAGGTGTTTTACAACCAGTTTTATCGCTGAAAAAGCATAGGCATCTGTTTGAGGCATGGCATAGGGGCTGCAGACAGCCTCGATGGCATGGCTGAGTGCATCCATTCCCGTGGCAGATGTTATAACAGGCGGCATACTGACGGTAAACTCGGGATCCACCAGGGCAACACTGGGGATGATTCGAACGCCACCCGGGCAAAATTTATATTTTTTTTCTGTATGGGTTATAACGGCCCAGGCAGAGACCTCACAACCGGAACCAGATGTTGTCGGAATGGCTATCAACGGAGGAATGGTACGGGTAACGGAATCATATTCCTCGTAGTCCCGTATGGATCCGCCGTTATTGACGACGATGCCAATGGCTTTTGCACTGTCAATGGAACTGCCGCCGCCAACGGCTACAATAATATCGCAATTGGATTCTTTATATAATAAGGCACCTCTATCCACTTGCACATCCGTGGGATTGGCATCAACCTCTGTGTAAAGCGTATAGTCAATATTTTTTTCCTTCAGTGAGGTTTCAACTCCTTTAAATGAACCCAAACCGGCAACAAGATTGTCAGTTACAATAAACACCTTTTGACCATTGAAAGAATTAACACAATCCCCCAGTTGCTCGACTGCTCCTAATCCAAATAAAACTTGTTGAGGAGAAAAAAATACATGTTTGATAGGCATGATACATCCCTTTTAATAAAATGTTCTCAAAAAACTTCGCCCCAAACAAGTAATCTGAGGCGAAGTTTGGTTTTAAATTTTTCCCTGTTATTTAATCCACCGCGGTTTGATGAACTTATTCTCCTTATAAGGTGTTACAGGCGGATCTGTATACAAAGTTACTAATTCACCATTCTGGACCTGATAGTGAGCCATGGGTGCACCTTTTTGAGAATGAAGCGTGTTATTTTCGCCCCAGGAGATATCCCCCATTAATCCTTTGTATGGTACATTTTTAAGATGCTTGTTAACCGCTTTATAATCGTAGGCATTTCCGGCAGCTTTTGCAGCCTCTGCCCATGCCATGAAACTGGTATAGGTGACAAAAGAACCCACACCAAGATCATGTTTGTATCGTTTTTTGTAATTGTCCAGCCATGCCTGAGCCTCTGCATTAGGTGCTTCAGGTACGGGCATACCAGCCGGCATATCACCCATAACACCATCTGCTTTCTTGCCCAAAGTACCTACTACCTCAAGCGGGGTAATGCTCCATCCAAGGCTGATAATGGTATTGGTCGGTCTTTTCAAAAATTGTCTAACAAAGGTGATGGGTTCCTGGGAAGCGGCTATTTCAAAATGGATGACCGCAGGTTTAATCCGTCTTATTTTAGTTAATATTGGACCCCATTCATTTGTGCCGTAAGGGACGATCTCATGGAGGGCGACGTCCCATCCGATTTCTTTAAACCGTTTGGCCTGAATCTCTCCGATTTCTCCACCCCAGGCATCATCTGTATTGATGAGGACAACCTTTTTGTTGGGATACTCGTAGGGCAATTGTTGTAATACGTTAAATACGCTGCTGCCCTGAGCTGCGGCAACAGGTGTCATAAAATAGGTATTATAATACTTTGCCGGATCTTCTTTATATACATCAACAGAGGCTTGTGAACCATCATCAAGAAAAACGGGGACATCATATTTGCCATAGGCCCTGACATCTGCCCCAGCGCCTGCCCAACCCGCAACCACAACGGCAACCTTTTTTTGGCCCATCAGATAATCCGCACCTTGCATTACCACTTCCGGTGCAAAATCCTGATTATCAAACATGACTATTTCAAGCTGTTTACCCAGAACTCCGCCGGCTGCATTGAGTTCTTCCACTGCCATTTCAACGCCTTTAAAATAATTGTCTCCAGAACCGGCATAATCACCTGTCAATGAAAACGCACACCCCACCTTAATGGTGTCTGCAGCAAAAGCCCATGATCCAACCACCATCAAAGTGGCAACAACCAACGACATCAAACCAATTTTTTTCATTTTTCCAATCCTTTCATTTTATGAGTTATAGATCTTATAAAAATACCTTTCTATCTTCTTTTTTTTTCCTATTTGAAAACACTGAAAATTTTCGAATCAAGCCCGTTACTCCGTCTGGAAGGAATAAAACAATGACCACCACCAATCCGCCCATGATCAAAAGACGATAAATGCCCATGGGTCTTAAAAGTTCATTCATGGTAACAGTGACCACAGCTCCCAGCACAACGCCCGGATACTGACCGATTCCGCCCACCACAATCATGATCAGAAGAACGGTAAACACTTCCATGCTCAGCATCCTTGTAGACAATATACCCACATAGTGAACATAAAGCGCACCAAACAACCCCGTGATAAATGACGTGATTCCAAACACCAAAAGCTTGTATTTAAATGCACTGACCCCAAGACTGGCTGCAAAATCTTCAGAATCCTTTAATGCCAGAAAAGCCGTACCCCAATGGGATTTTAAAATCACCACAATAACCGCACTGCAAATAAGGGTCATTACAAGGGCCAGATAAAAAAACGGTACCAGTTCCGAAGAGCTGAACGATATACCGAAAATCTCAATGGGGGGAACACTGATAATACCCCGTGATCCGCCGGAGCCGATGGCTTTGCCCAGGGGGCCTTTTAAAAAAGGCTCCAAAGCCAGCTGGAATGCAAAGGTGACCAGTGCAATATAGGGCCCGGCCAGTTTAAGACAGGGCAAACCTACCAACACACCAATAATGGCTGTGATGATGCCGGCTGCGAATATTGCAAAGACAGGAGGCAGGTTCAACGATACGGAAAGTATGGCAGATGAGTAGGCTCCTATGACATAAAAAGCCACCTGGCCAAAGGAGAATATGCCGGCATACCCCATGATGAGATCCCAGCAGGAAGCGACTATCGACCATATCAGAATCATGGTCAGAATTCGCATCATAATGGAGCTGTCACTTACAAAAATAGGCAGAATGCCAATCAAACCATAGGTAATGACAAGAATCTTGATCATGCTTTTAGCATTCATTATTTATTCCCTCCCCATCAGACCCTGGGGACGAAATGCCAAGGTGATTAAAAGTAATGTTAAAACGGCAATATCAATGTGTATCATCCCCAGATAATATCCAACAAAGGCCTCAAGCATTCCGATGATGAGCGCTGCATAAAGACTTCCCTTAATGGAACCCATTCCGCCAAAGGCTGTAATAACCCAGGCTTTGATCATGATACCTGTGCTGGCCTGGGGATTAACAAAATTTTTCTGTGAAAGCAGGATCCCGCCGATCCCCACCATGATGGTTGAGATGGCAAAAGTAGCTGCGAAAACGCGCTCCTTGGGAATACCAACGATCTGTGCACCGGCCGGATTCTGGGCAACGGCCTGGACAGCCATCCCCACCCGTGTATTGTTTAATAACCATGCAAAACATAGCAGACCTGTTATGGACAATACAAAGATAACAAGGTCTTGTTTCATGAATACCAAGGGGCCAATTTCAAGCGTACCCTCCACTATATCCGGCAATGATTTGAGACGCGGACCAAAAGATGCCATATATCCGATGTCCAGGAACAGGGCCAATCCAAGGGTCAGCATCATGGCTTTCATCTGCCAGTCGTCCCTTTTTCTCAAGGGGGCCACCAAAAATTTTTCCAATAAAAACCCCACAATAAAAAGAAAGGGAATTGCTGTAAGGAAAACAGTGTAATATCCGCCCGGTATTTCCATCTGGACCAGGATAACCCAGGCAAAATAACCGCCCATGGTGTAGAAAGACCCATATGCAAAATTAAAGGCTTTTGTAACTCCGTAGACAAGCGCAAGGCCTATGGCCATAAGGGCATAAACCGACCCATTCAATAAACCGCTGATAATAACATCGATGATCTCTATCAACATTTAATGTTTTCTCCCCTGATCAATGAGTTCAAGCTGCATTCCTCAAATCCTTGTTTTAAATTCTGTTACATTCCCAGAAAAATCTCTTTTAAATTCTGATTGCTCATGGCCTCGTCATTACTGCCCTCAAAGGTAATATGCCCCTCTTCTAAAACATAGAGCTTGTCTGCCAGATCTATTATCTCAGGGATGTTCTGTTCCACTACCAGGATTGTTTTACCCTGATTGTTAATCTCTTTGATAATTTTTGCCACTTCCATTCTGAGATTCGGCTGTAAACCAAGAGACGGTTCATCAATGGCCAGAAAATCAGCATTTGACATCAATCCTCTTGCAATGGCCAGCATTTTGGCTTCACCACCGCTCATGGTGGACGCATATTGTTTTTTCCTCTGTGCCAGTCTCGGAAACAGGGAAAATACTTTGTCCAGATTTTCTTTTTCATGCTTACGCGCATTTTTCGCATAAGCACCAAGTTTAAGATTTTCCATTACCGTCATATAGGGAAACAGTTCTCTGTTTTCAGCTATGTAGGTTATGCCCATGTTAACGATCTTCTCAGATGATAATTTGATAATATCCTTATCTTTGTAAGATATCCTGCCCTGTTTTTTATCCACCATGCCGCAAAGGCTTTTCAGCAAAGTGCTTTTGCCGTGGCCATTGGGTCCCAACATCACTACGACTTCACCCTCATTGGCACTTATGGACACATCTTTGAGTACATGGGCCTGTCCGTAATAGGCATTTAAGTTTTCAATATTAAGCATCATGTGTATCTCCCAGGTAGCACTCGATAACCTCTCCATTGGTGGTAATTTGTTCAGGTGTCCCTGTACAGATCTCTTTGCCGTTCTGTATGACCAGAATCGGATTGGCAAGCTCTGTTAAAACCTTCATAAAATGCTCGATGATAATAACAGTGACATTGAGATCCTGATTGATTTTTTTGATAAGGTCTGTCATTTCCTTAATTTCTGAAGCATTAAGTCCTGCCATGGGCTCGTCAACCATTAATATCTTTGGTTTCGTGGCCAGAGCCGCAGCGATCATCAATCTTTTTTTGCCCAGAAGATTTAAGAGATCAGTTTCATTGCCATGGGCTTGGTCAAGGCTTGTAAAGGACATCATCTCATGGGAGTAGCCGGGGTCATACTTGCCGATATTGCCAAAACGGCAGCCCAGGTTCACACTTTCTTCCACGGTCAGGCTTTCAAAAATTTGAGGAATCTGGAATGTCCTTGCAATTCCAAGGCGGGCTATTTTGTGTGTGGGAAGTCCGGTTATATCATTATTGTCAAACTCTATTTTACCTTCGTATTTGTAAAATCCCGTGATAAGGTTGTACAGGGTAGATTTGCCTGCACCATTTGGTCCGGCTATTCCAAATACCTGTCCCTTTTCCACCTCAAAGCTCAGGTTATTCACTGCTGCCAGTGCTCCAAACTTTTTGGTAATATTGATCGCCTTGAGCATTTTACCAATTCCTTTTTTAAGGTTGAAGTTTCGTACAGCTTTTTCTATCACATAGTATGTAATATGTGACTTGCGATATACCATAAGTTTTTTTTAAAAGCAATAATAAACACTATTTACATAACGCCTAATATGTGATATTTTCTACGTTAAATATTAAAAACTAATTGAGGAGAAAGCCATCAAAGCCCTTATCCACACCCATTTTGACAAATGTACAGGATGCAGCATCTGTCAGTTGGCCTGCAGTATGGACCTGATTAAGGGGTACAACCCGAGACGGGCTCGTCTTGTAATTAACCACAAAAATGAAAATCTCTACCACTTGCCCATTGTCTGCAATCAATGCGAAAACGCCTATTGTATGAATGCCTGCCCTTTTAAAGCCATTTATAGAAATGATGAGGGTATTGTCTGTGTAAAAACAGACACATGTACAGGATGCGGTCTGTGTGTCCAATATTGTCCCATAGGAATGGCATCTCTGGATCCAGATACCCAAAAAGCCGCTAAATGCGAATTGTGTCAGGGGGAGCCTTTGTGCGTTGAAGTATGCCCCACAGGAGCTCTTGAACTAATGTATAGAGGAAAGATCAATGACTGAAGCCCACACAAACAAATTGCTGATGATTGATTTGTCCCGTAAATCCTTTGAAACGATTCTGGTTTCAGATTCCCTTAAATCGGATTTTATCGGTGGGAAAGGATATGGAGCAAAACTTATCTATGACCAGGTTCCCCCAGGCACTGACCCCTTAGGCAAAGACAATCTGCTCATGTTTATGCCAGGCCCTTTAACAGGCACCATGGCCCCTGCCATGCGGGGATGTGTGGTCACAAAATCTCCATTGACCGGTATTTTTCTTGATTCTTATTTTGGGGGCAGTTTCTCCCATGAAATCAAATATGCGGGTTATGACGGCATTATCATTAAAGGACAGGCTGATACCCCTGTATATATATGGATTGATGATGACCAGGTGGAAATCAGGGATGCCGGCCATCTCTGGGGAACGGATACGCTTGAAGCCAACAGACGGATCAAAGAAGAACTGAATGATGAAACCATCAAGATCGCAGGCATTGGCCAGGCTGGCGAGGCTCAGGTACTTTTTGCCCTCATCGGATGTGAATACAATCGACAGGCAGGCCGGGGCGGCGCAGGGGCTGTTATGGGCTCCAAGAATCTTAAGGCAATTGCCCTCCGGGGTTCCAAACCTGTGGCGGTAAATGACCCCACAAGATTTATGAACGCGTGCAAAAAGGCCTTTATAGAGCTTGAAGAAAGTCCTGATGTAGACGCTTTCAGAGTTGCAGGGACAGCCTCTTCCGTTGAATATGCTAACGAGACCGGTCTGTTGCCCCATAAAAATTATCAAAACGGGACGTTTTCAAATGCCTCAAAGCTTGGAGATAAAGGACAGTCAAAGCATCTGTGGTTGGGCAGCTCCGCCTGCATGGGCTGCCCTATTCGCTGCAGCAAAATAGGCGCTGTCAGAACGGGGAAATACAAAGGAATTGTTACTGATATTATTGAGTATGAATCTGCCGCCCTCATAGGTTCCAACCTGGATATTTCAGATATCAAAGCTGTAGCCCACCTGGTAAAACTATGCGATCTTTATGGTATGGACTCCATGTCAGCGGGCAGTGTTATCGGCTTTGCCATGGAAGCGTGTGAAAAAGGATTGATAGAGGCACCACAGGGAATAGAACTTAAATTTGGAAATGTAGCAGCGGCAGAACACCTGATTCATGACATAGCCGGCCGGAAAGGTGAACTTGGAACGCTTTTATCCAGAGGTGTGAAACAGGCGGCAAAGGAAATCGGTGGAAAAGCCGCGCAATTAGCTGTTCACACCAAGGGGCTTGAATCCCCGGCATGGGGTCCTAGAGGGGTTTCAGGCATGGGCCTTGCTTATATGACAACGGACCGGGGCGGATGTCACCAGAGAGGATTTCCAGTGGCCTATGAATTGGAAGGGGAATGGGAAGGTCATCCCCTTGATCCCCTTTCGCCTGAAGGTAAAGCGAAAATGGTGGTGGCCTTGCAGAACTATTCCGCTGGTACAGACACTCTGGTTAATTGTGACTTTGGCAGTTATGGCATATCCGCTGCCACCTATGCCGAACTTCTCAGTGCTGCAACCGGACAAAAAGCAGATATTGACACATTCATGGAAACAGGCGAACGGATCTGGAATCTAATCAGGTGTTTTAACCTGGCCCATGGTTTAGATACAAAAATGGATACCCTTCCCCACAGGTTTGTAAAAGAACCGCTTCCTGACGGCCCCTCAAGAGGGCACCGGATTTCAAATGAGGATATGAATCATATGAGGCAGGAATATTATCAATTGCGGGGGTGGGACAAAAAAGGGATCCCCCTCAATAAAACGCTGAACCGACTGAGGATAGAGTATGCCGGGTCCCATTAATAAAAAAGAGGCAAAAGCGATTGCCACAAAGAAGCTGATTCTTGAAACAGCCACCCATTTATTTGCCAGGCTGGGATACCACAAAACAACCATCCAGGATATTGCTTACCATATCGGTATGACTACGGGAGCCGTATTTCACCACTATAATTCAAAACCGGATATTTTAGAAGATGTGGTAAAAGAATTGGACCATAGTTTTGATCAATACATTGTATATCTGAGTTGCGACCATACCGATTATAAAAAAATGATCAACGGCATGATGGATATTTTCATGGAAAGGTTTGAAAACCATCCTGACTCCATCATAGCCCTTGCCTCACTGGCGGCCGAATTCAGCGGCATAAGGGGACCTGTGATTATCAAAATCCAGGCAGCCTATGACAAATTTGTCAATGCATTTGAAGATGCACTGAACCGGATCTGTATGAAGGATACCAACAGGGCTGCAGCCATCTGTTTTATTTCAGGCCTTCAGGGTGTAGCCCTCCAGGCCCTTGTCAGGGATGGCGAAATGGATATCGATACTCTGGTAGCCGGTTTTATCAGCCTGGTAACCTCAAACCGATAATATAAAAAAAGGAAATCAAGAAAATGAAAAAAAGATATGACTATATTATTATTGGCGGCGGCTCAGCAGGGTGTGTTCTGGCCAATCGGCTCAGTAAAGATCCGGCAAACAAAGTATTGGTTCTGGAGGCTGGCCGCCCGGATTATATCTGGGATGTTTTTATTCATATGCCTGCCGGATTGACCTATCCTTTGGGCAACAAATATTATGACTGGTGTTACGAATCAGAACCGGAACCGTATATGCAGGACCGGAAAGTGTTCCATGGTCGGGG
Organism: uncultured Desulfobacula sp.; assembly: GCA_964455805.1. Classification (GTDB taxonomy): domain Bacteria; phylum Desulfobacterota; class Desulfobacteria; order Desulfobacterales; family Desulfobacteraceae; genus Desulfobacula. The sequence goes on along the minus strand of CAYVZG010000003.1, from coordinate 70,036 downwards.
GAAGGTCCTTGGCGGCTCCTCAAGTATCAACGGCATGATCTACATCCGCGGCAATGCCATGGACTATGAAAAATGGGCCAAAGACAAAGGCATGAAAAACTGGGATTACGCCCATAATCTGCCCTATTTCAAAAGAGCTGAAAACCGTCTCAAGGGACCAGACGAATACCATGGAACAGATGGCCCTCTCATTCTTGAAACCGGACCCTGCAAAAACCCGCTTTTTGCGGCGTTTTTAAATTCCACTAAACAGGCTGGTTATCCTCTAACCAGCGATGTCAATGGTTACCAGCAGGAGGGATTTGGGGCATTTGACAGAAATATCAGCCGTGGCCGCCGTCTCAGTGCTGCAAGAGCGTATCTTCACCCGGTCCTGAAAAAACGTCCCAACCTGGATGTCATTTGCAGAGCCCTTACCACCCGGATCCTTTTTGACAATAAAAAAGCCATTGGTGTGGAATTTGTCAAAGGCAAAAACACAACTCCTAAAACCATCAACTCCGGCGAAGTCATTGTTTGCTCCGGTGCCATCAACTCTCCCCAGGTACTCCAGCTTTCCGGTGTTGGAAATGCAAAGGAACTCAAGGAACTGGGCATCAATGTGGTCCATGATCTTCCGGGTGTAGGGGAAAACATGCAGGATCATCTGGAAGTCTATGTCCAGTATAAAAGCAAGAAACCCGTGTCCATGAATCCGGCACTCAAATGGTGGAAAAAACCCTTTATTGGCTACCAATGGCTCTTCCACAGATCAGGCCCTGCTGCTACCAATCATTTTGAGGCTGGTGGATTTATTAGAAGCAACAATGAAGTTGAATACCCCAATATCCAATTTCATTTCCTGCCCTTGGCCATTCGTTATGACGGCAGCCAACCCAGCCACGGCCATGGTTATCAGGTTCATGTCGGTCCCATGTATTCAAATTCTAAAGGATCGGTTAAAATAAAATCAACTGATCCCCGTCAGCACCCGGCACTGCGGTTCAATTATCTTTCCACAGACCAGGACCGCAAAGAATGGGTTGAAGCCATAAGATGTGCAAGAAAAATTATGAATCAACCGGCTTTTAGTGAATTCAACGACGGTGAAACTTCACCGGGAACCCATATCCAGACTGATGAAGATATACTGGAATGGGTGGCAAAGGATGCTGAAACAGCCTTGCACCCATCCTGTACATGTAAAATGGGTAAAGATGATATGGCTGTTGTGGATCCAGATACCATGAAAGTCCATGGTATGGAAAATCTGCGGGTGGTGGATGCCTCTGTCATGCCCCATGTGACCAATGGTAATATATATGCCCCCACAATGATGGTGGCGGAAAAAGCCTGTGATCTCATACTGGGCAAGACCCTGGAGCCACCTTCAAATGCTGCTTTTTACAGCCATAAGGCCTGAAAAACAGGTACTGCCCCGGTCGGATCAGAATGTTGATCTGTATCCGGTTGGGGTGGATTATGAGTTTAAAAATATTTTTTTTGTTTGTGTTTACAAAACAAGAAGCGCATAGTACGAATTTATTCAACTCATATTTAATCAGGACCTGATTTATTATGGAACCGACATCCGCCAGGGCATGGACTGCCAGAGCATTTGCAGGCCCTTTTTTCATGCTTGCGTCCTCAATCATATTTACGTTTATGAATATTATCGTAAAAACATTTGATGCGCAGTACACGGTATGGCACCTTGGTTTTTTTCGTTTCCTGGGAGGGGTAATCCTTTTGAATCTCGTTTTTGCAAAGGGCAGAAACCTGTTTAAAGGAGATAACATTCCCCTGCTGCTTTTCAGAGGGTGCACCGGATCTATTGCCTTTATTTCTCTGGTTACCGCCATGAGAATGCTGCCTTTGTCCACCAGCATTATCATTTTTTATACCTTCCCTGTATTTGCAGCGATTTCTGCATTTTTTATTTATAATGAACGGATCTGCCCAAGCCAGATGTTCTGCATTGCCCTGGTTATTCTTGGTATATTCGTGCTTTTTAATTTTGATATTTCCGGTACATGGTTTGGCCAGTTCATGGCGCTTGTAGGGGCTGTGTTCGCCGGGTTGACCGTAACCCTTATTCGATCGCTCATAAAAAAAAACGGCCCGGTTATTATTTACCTCTTTTTTTGTACCGTGGGTTCCCTGGTTACCTTTCCAATGGTTGTTCTGAACCCTGTGATACCATCATCTCCCATGGAGCTTTTTATGATTGCCGGTATTATTCTGACCTCTGCTGTCGCCCAATTGCTAATGAACCAGGGATTTTTTTATTGCAGCGGATGGGAAGGAGGTATTTATATGTCTACAGAAGCTGTATTCACCTCATTAATCGGGATCCTTCTAATGGGTGAATTGGTTTCCTGGAATTTTTTAGCAGGAGGTATGCTCATTTTAGGCAGCGGTATTTTACTCAATTTTATCAAGAGAAATACAAATGGTTGAACAGAATGCTATTATCGATTCTTTAAACCTTTTTTCAACTAAACTTAAAACATATCCTTATGAACAAAAAATATAGTTGACATGAGATCTTTTTTAAGCTTTCGATGATACTCCTTTTAATACAGCTGCCAACACAGACTTTTCCAAAGGTTTTCTATATACTTGGTAACCCCCATTTCAATTGCTTTTTACTGTCTATCTTACCATTTAAAGCGGCACATAAGATAATGGGTATATCCGGATTTATGGCAACTATTTCTTTTGGCCAGCAAATCCCCTGTTAAATGTGGCATGGTCATATCTGTAATCACCACATCAATTACAGACAAATTTGCTTTAAAAAAATTTATTGCTTTCAAAGGGTCAGTCTCAGTGTATACGTGATATCCGAGTCGGCCTAAAATTTGAGACCCCATTCGGGCAATGGAAATTGTCATGAGGCATTCAAAATATCAAAGATACCATTTCCAATCCTGATTTATTTTATGGCCGGTGCTTTTGGCACTTTAAAACTGCAGGGAACCACTACCTGGCATTTTCCACATACATGGGTATTTTTGTTCAGACCGGCCAGCTCCTGAGTGTCAATAAGGTTGGATTTTAGTCTGGCCCAACATTTTTTCCTATCTATTCCTGTCTTGGTAGAAACGGCATCAACAGGGCACCGGCGAACGCAAACAAGACACTTATGCCCGTTTTTATAAAGGCATAATTCTTTTTGTTTAACCAACGGGCAGTCACCAAGATCAGCCTGGGTTACAAGGCTTCCCAGACGACCTGCACAGCCTGATGGCGTTATGAACTGAGTATTTACGCCAAAACGGCCAAGACCTGCTATATACCCCAGATGCTTGTGGGACCAACGGGCCATCAGTTTTTTATGGTCAAAATTATGGGTAGCAGGAACTAAAGCCGAACTAAATCCCGCATCCTTAAGAAAAAGCGTTATCTGTTCAGTCAAGTTATTAATCAGTATATTGGTTGATTCATAAGCCTTCCCCCAGTTCCGGCAGGGGATATCACCCCTGTGGTTTTCTTTGGCAAGTTCCTTTATAAAAGGGACAAATAAGACAATAACCGATTTTCCTGTAGCAAGAAGATCTTTGGGTAGAGAATGGTTATCAGCCGCAATCTCAGGCAGAATGTCAAAACGGCGATCCGCTTTTGCCGTAACCAAAAGGGGTTTTCGCCATATATTTTTTTCACCTGCCGACTCTGCATAACCGGCTACATAATTTTCAATAAATTGTTTTAAATCCGCTGATGTAATCATTTTGCCCATCATCACTCCTAATTGTTTACCACAATATTTTATAAGAAAAATAATGTATCACTATTCATCATCAAAATACAATATTTGCATTGCAATCTCTACACATCCTTAGTTTACACAATCAAGATGTATATCTCTGTTTAATCAAATAATTTATGGCCTTGCCTTAAAATATCCAGCCTGATAATCTGATCAATACCTTAAAATGATAACAAAAAAACAGGCCTTGAATTATGGATGATTCTTTAGACTTTGGCAAAAAAAGCCTGGGACAAAAGCAAAAAGGAATTTGAAATGCATGCCCAAAAAGATGAACAAAGCATGATGTCAATACTCAGAAAGGATGTCATGGATATTTTTCAATCCGGTCTTGTTTCTGCAGATCCGGCCATTGCAATCAAATACCATTTAAAGATTCATAAAGATACCCTTACCATAGGCGATTTAACTTTTAATCTTGACGATTTTGAAGAAATCCTGGTGATTGGTTCGGGTAAAGCCAGCGCTGCCATGGCAAAAGAGCTTGAAAATATATTGGGCTCAAACATATCCAGGGGCCGTATCAATGTAAAATACGATCACACGGCTACCCTTGAATACATTGAATTGGTTGAGGCAGGACACCCCATTCCAGACGAAAACGGCCGGGCCGGGGCCATGAAGCTTTTTGAAATGGCAAAAAATGCCCATGATAAAACACTTATTTTCTGTCTTATTTCAGGAGGCGGATCTGCTTTATCCCCTTTACCCTGTGATGGAATATCCCTGGCCCAGAAACAGGAAACAACAAGGATTTTGCTTTCCTGCGGTGCCAGTATTCATGAAATCAATACCATCCGCAAACATCTTTCGCTTATTAAAGGCGGGAGGCTTGCAAAAGCAGCCCTTCCTGCAACCGTAATATCTCTGATCCTGTCCGATGTTGTGGGTGATGATCTTGATATCATCGCTTCGGGGCTAACCGTTCCCGATTCAAGCACTTTTAAGGATTGCAAAGACATTATAGACTCCTATAACATTGCCTCAAAACTGCCCAAAAATATCCGGAATCATATTAATAAAGGGTGTGCCGGTAAAATCGGCGAAACACCAAAACCGCCTGACCCCTGTTTCAAAAAAGTTCATAATATTATCATTGGCAATAATATTAATTCGCTTACCACAGCAAAGGCCAAAGCGCAGTCATTAGGCTATAACACGATAATTTTATCTTCCTTGATTGAGGGAGAAACAAGGGAAATTGCTAAGATGCATTCAGCAATAGCAAAGGAGATTTTAAAAACAGGTAATCCCTTTCCAATGCCGGGGTGCATCATCTCAGGCGGTGAAACCACCGTCACCATGGATGATCATGGACGTGGCGGGCGAAATCAGGAATTTGTACTTTCTTCTGCCATTGAGATCGCAGGAGAAAATAACATCATCGTTCTTTCCTGTGGAACAGATGGTACAGACGGGCCAACGAATGCAGCAGGCGCAATTGCCGATAACGATACCTTAAAAAGAGCCCGGAATCTGGGAATATCTGCGAAAAAGCATCTAAATGCCCATGATTCATACCATTTTTTTAAAATCCTTGATGATCTCATCATCACCGGCCCTACCCATACAAATGTCATGGATATGCGAATTTTTCTCATAAAACAATTATAAATCGCCTCATTGCCTGTCAGGGCTGATCATTTTTTTTCAACCTGATTTGCTTGGCTTTTATTTTTGTGCCATTCCGGCTCTTTGGGTTAAAATCACAACATCTTATGATCGGTCCAAATCCTGTAAAATTCTTATAACCGGTATCAAAACCCGGACGGTCAGTTGAACTGAATACATGGGTGAATTGTAAACCTCCAGGGAAAATGATAAGGCGGTTCTTATCTGATTTTAAAGCCGGGAAAATAATCTTCGAAGACAAGTTGTCTTTCTTTGCGGGGAAATAAGTCCAGATCGGTTTCTTTTGGAAATCTTTTTACTCTTTTTGCCCTGCGGGCTAACTGGACCTGTTTGCGATCCTGGTCAGGGAACATGGTTGTTTGGATATATGTATTCATTTTACATCTTTTCTCTGGTCATTTAAAATAATGTCTCCAAAGACCTGTCGTTAAAGACATTTTTGATACCGGAATATATCAAATATATCTTAAAATTAAATGCAACAACAGCTTTTTGTATGTCTTGATCAAACCGTGATAGTTTCACTTTTCTAAAATATGATTAATCAAAAATAAAGGGGATAATTGATCCGACGATCAAAGCTGCCATTATGATATTAAACATTTGCACAAAACGTTCCTCTTGAATAAAACGCCTTAACATCACGCCACCTAATGCCCATGAATTTGTTGATAGAATAGCACAAAAGAAATAAATACAGGAAATAATCATCACCTGAATATACGCCATTTGATGATCGGTGATAAATGCAGCAGTTGATGTTATAGCCATTACCCATGCCTTGGGATTGATCCATTGAAATAATGCTGCCTGTAAAAACGTAAACGGTTTATCTTTAGTATTATTTGTATCGAGTGAGCCTTTTGTATTGGCAATATGCCATGCCATCCAGAGTAAATAGCCGATTCCGAAAAATTTTAAACCAGCATAAACAAATGGAAAAACTTCAAACAATTTTCCTATACCCAATCCAACACAGATGACCATGGCAGGAAATCCGAAATTAACCCCCAAAGCATGGGGAATTGTACGTTTATATCCAAAAGTTAATCCTGATGATAAAAGCATAATGTTGTTTGGTCCGGGTGTCATGGTCGAAGCTAATCCAAATGAGGTGATTGAGAGGATCATTGTAAATGTATAAAATTGATTCATTATCATTTCTTTGCTTTCATATGCACGAATGATGTGTTCTATTCTACTTTAGGCAATATCTATACCCAAATCTATATAATGTTTCAAGCACCCAGTATGAGTTCAATTTTTCAGGACCTTAGAATTTTCCAGAGCCAAGACAAACAGATAATTTTTTATACGGTGATTTATCTGCACACTCCTGGCCATTTCATGGCCTCATCTCTTCAAACTCTGACAAACCATTCAACCGGTCTTCGAAGTGATACCGGGTCCGGATATCTATTTAAATACCCGACCCTGAGCATAAATTGGGGAATTACACCTGGTTCATGATTTTCTTCTATATGCTTCTGCCCGTTTTTTTCTTCCAATGCCTGGGTCATGGGATGAATTCCGATCATTTTATCCCGAGCTGTCAGTGCCATCCTTTGAAATCTTCTACCTGTTTCAATAAGATCTTTCACTGTATTGCCATCACTGGTGATTACCAGCCAGCCAGCCCCTTCTTTGACCTGTGCTTTTGTCTTTTGGACCCCCTTATCAACAAAAGTTTTGGTTATCACATCATTATTATCCATAAAATAACGAACATACCACCCGGCCAAACCCGTGATTTCCATTCCGTCAGTGGTGAGCCCGTCTCGAAACCTTCTAGCTTCTGTATCTTTTAATCGAATCCATGAAGCCAATTCTTCAATGGCTTTTTTGTTCTCTGACTGAATTATATAATTTTCAACTGCCTCTTTATTCATAAAATCCGCATGCTCTGTCCCCCTTGGAAAATAGAAAAGATGGCCGTCAACAGATTTTGAAAAGGCATTCACGTGGGATCGCATAAGCTCTTTTGACTGCAAATGGCTTTTCACTGTTCTTCGAGTAATTATTCTTTGCAACGAAAGGTCCCTTACTTTTGATTTTGACAGATTTATCCTTACCACATCTGAATCAAACCTGTTCTTGGCAATCACCTTTGTTTCCACTGCATAACCAAAGGCCCCTGCTGCCTGGACAAGGTTTTCAACAAACGCACCAAGGGACAATAACGTTTCTCGATTATTGCCATCAACTATTTTAAGAAATCGATTTGCATCGGAGCCGACAATCCAGTCCAACGGGCTGTTTATCTTTACAAACCAGGGCTGACTGTTATGACCACTGGGGGCTAAAGATGCATAATACAATATCCTATATCCATCGGGACCAAGCTTTTCAATAGCTTGACCACTTGATATTTGATTATTGCCCATCAAATCGGATCGAAGATCTCTCCTGCATGCCGAAAATAATATTCCTGAACCTAGGGTCAAAGTAGTTGCTGCTACACTTTTTTTTAAAAATTCTCTTCGTTCCATAATAAATACCTCATAAATATTGTCACTTCTTGGTGACTTTTCTTTATAAAAAAATTGACTTTAATCGGATTTTGTAATGCTGCTGCAAATTGCTGAAATTGATTTTTCTATGCGTTGCCAGCCCTGATCTGATCCAATTTCTAATCCGCCGTACAGATCAACATTATTGGATCGTATCACAAGGTAACTGATAGCCGCACCAATCAGCATGACAATTGCCTGTAAATCAATCCGGGCTTGATCTTTAATGAAAAACATCTGAAAAAACTCCATGATACTATTTTCTCTAACCCGTTCCAGTTCTTCGGTCAACTCATTTGATTCAATCATCTCCCATGCCATAATCGCCTGTGTCAATGGCCTCTTACGAAGTGCCTGGGTAAAATTGGTCCCTAACTCAGACAACTTACTTTCAAGAGGAAGATGGGAAAATTTTTGTAAATCACCACCAGCCAATTCTAAAGATGAAGGCCAAAAATCCCCCTCTTTTCCAAATGTTGAAATTAATCCTGGGAGCCCGCCAAAATATCTGTAAATCAAAACCTTATCGACTCCGGCTTCCCGGGCAACGGCATTGACACCGACTCCTTTGAATCCTTTTTTTGCCAGAAGGCTGCCTACGGCGCTTATCAAGCGCCTACTTGTAATCTGCCTGTCCCGAATTTTCAGTATTTGTTTCTTGGGCATTTTCTCTTCCAAAATTATTGATCAATCTTATGCCCCGATATATATCACCGATCGGTGACATATGTCAACGATTATTCTTTATAAAACAATATCCAGCTGGTTTGAATTACTGCCGTGTACTTGTGGTATCAATGGTGTTTGATAAATTTTCAAATTTTAGATTTAAAGGTTTGATTCTCGAATAAATCCATATTTGGTGAAAATGGCCATTTGGCCATTCCCGACAAATGGTTTGTTCAGGATTCTTTTTTGGCCAAAAGCTCCACTAGGTGAAGTACTTTGATATGGCTTTTGCGCTTGTCCATCCCTCCGCTCAATTGCATAACGCATCCCGGGCAGTCTGTAACCAGTATATCAGCACCTGATGCCTCAACATTATCCAGCTTTTTTTTAAGAATTTCAGAAGATATTTCGGGAAAATCCACAGAATAAGACCCGCCGAATCCACAGCATACATCTTCATCCTTTGAGGATACATAGGTGTACCCGGCCTTTTGAATTAAAGCTCTGGGCTCATCTGTCATATGAAGTCCCCGGCACAGGTGGCAGGGGGCATGATAGGCTACTTTTGTTTCAATATTCTGATGGGGTTGGGAAAATGTGTATACCTGATCCATAAAGGATGAAAAGTCAATGATCTTGTCTGTAAATAATGTAAGTTTCCTCCCAGATGCTTCATCCTTACTAAAGATCTTTTTATAATTGTGCGTCAGGTGAGAGGCGCATGAGGCGCACATGGTCAGAATATAATCATATTCTTTGGCCACAAAGGCATGGATATTCTGTATAGCTAAATCTTTTGCGGTTTTTTCTTCGGCCGCCATCATGGCCGGCAGACCGCAGCAGGTCTGGTCCATGGGAAAATCCACCTGGATATTGGCATTTTTCATCAATGTTAGAAAATCCTTCCCCTGACCGGGATATACAAAATCTATGGCACACCCGGCAAACAGTGCGATTTTACGGGATGGATTTTTTAACTCAGGGCCAATTCGTTTCCAGATATCACGCAGCGGGGTTTTGGCAATGGCCGGCAGACTTCTGAATCCATGGTCTTTATCCACAAAAAATGGCAGATGGCGGATCATGGGTTGGCCCTTGGAGAGTGGCTGCTGTGCCAGATAGGCCATCCTCAGGATAAAATGGAATAATTTCCGGCTCGTCATCAATTTTGCCAGCATAAAATTTTTAACCGGGACTTTACCCTCTTCCTTGATTACCCTTGCATAGGTTTTCTTTATGAGGTGAGGAAGGTCTATGGCCACGGGACATACTTCCTTGCAGGCCTGGCAATTGATACAGTTTTTTACGATGGCCCTGTCATTATCCCTGCCATGGTAGAATAATGTTAAAATCAATCCGATGGCCCCAATATAAACATGACCATATTTGTGGCCTCCCACTTTTGAATAAATAGGACAGACATTGGCGCAGGCACCGCATCGAATGCACCGGAGGCTTGTTGAAAATACGGAATCTTTTGATAAAGAAAGACGCCCGTTGTCCAGAAAAACAATATGCATAATTTTTTTCCCAGAGGCTGTGTTCAAACTCTGGTTTGCCCCTTTGATCCAGGTCACATAGGATGTGATGGCCTGACCCGTCGCATTCCTGGGTAAAAGCTTTAAAATGCGCAGCGCAGACCCAAGGTCTGCCACCAGTTTATCAAAACCGACCAGTGCCACATGAACCCTTGGAAGGGTAGTGGTCAACCGCATATTTCCCTCGTTGGTCACAAGACCCAGAGTGCCTGAATCTGCAACAGCAAAATTAGCTCCTGATATCCCCATGTCTGCTTCAAGAAATTTAGGGCGGAGTTCATGTCTTGCCACCTTAACCAATTTGTCGATGTTTTCACTGTCAAACTTTAAATCTGTATTTTTTTCAAACACCTCTCCCACCTGATACCTGGAAAGGTGAATGGCCGGCATGACCATGTGGGAGGGTCCTTCTTTTTTGAGCTGGATGATCCATTCACCAAGATCGGTTTCCGTGACAATAAAACCTTGTTTTTCCAGGTGATTGTTCAAAAACGTTTCTTCTGCTGTCATGGATTTGGATTTAATGATCGTTTTAACCCTGTTCTCTTTCGCAATCCGGGCAATGATTTCATTGGCTTGCCTGGCATCCTGTGCCCGGTGAACGATGGCCCCCGCTTTTTGGGCATTGGACTTGAACTCTTCAAACAGGATCTCAAAAAAAGGAATCAGGCTGTCTTTATTTTCTGCAATGGCATCCCTGAGACCTTTAAAATCAATTTCCTTGTAAACGCTTGCCCGGTTCGCACGGTAGACCGTGTTAAACTCGTCCAAGGCTGAACGCAAAAAAGAATCGGCAAGGGCCTGTCGAATCTGTTTTTTATATGATTTCATATTTTGGGCCGTTTTGATCATGACGTCATCTCCTTTATCAAAAGCAGATGAAGCTCAATAGGACCGTGCACGCCAATGGCCAGAACCCGTTCGATATCAGCCGTCCTGCTGGGACCTGTGATAAAGGCGGTATAGGAAGGAGCGTTATTTTTCAGTATGTCATCTAATTCAGTTTCAATACTCTCAGTATTCAGCCTTATTTTTGTAATCGGCAATATGGCGATATGAATTTTGGCCAACATGGTTGCCATGCGGATATCTTCCACGTCAGATGCCAGCATCAGGGAGCCTGTTTCTGCAATACCATAATCAACCCAGGTTAATGAAGTATCCAGACAACCGGCATGATCTCTAAGGGGTTCTTCTAAAACATTAATACCTGAAGAGTGACACAATTTCTGCAGGGAATCTCTGTCCTTTGGATCCAGACCGGGACAGGCAATGGTTCTCATTTTTTCTTTCCTGTTCAGGTCAACCGCATATTGAATGGCTTCAGACACACAAGATATTTCATGGACAATGGTTCCTACTCCAGCAGCTTTTTCTGACATGATTTGGATCAAATTATTTTTTTCCAACTGGTTTTCCCCTGAGATTGTGTTATTTATTTCCTACCGCCGCCAAGGCGACCATAATCACTATATAAGATATAATAAAATAGTCAATGTCAGAAGGCTTGCCACAGTACTGAATAAGACTGCCGTGGTCACAAATTTAGGGACTATATCATATTCAATGGCAATAATGGATCCCAGAATTGCCACAGGCATTCCTGCCTGAAGAATCCCTGAACGGATTTCAATACCGGATAATGAAAAAATAAAGCTCAAACCAAAGGCGATAAGAGGGGCGGCTATCAACCGCAGGCAAGATGTCGTAACCACATCACTGCTGAAATTGAATTTACTCAAGCCCGATAATTGTACACCCAGGGTTACAAGCATCATCGGGATCATGGCCCGTCCTAAAAGTCCTGTAATTCTGGATAAAAACAAGGGGGGCTCAAAATCCGTTCCATAAAAAAACAAGGCCGGCACCATGGCAATCAGGGCGGGTGTTTTAAATACGGACAACACAGCTGACAAACCCGTTCCCCGGGTCCAGCTTGATATGCCCACACAGATAACAAAGGACACCAGCACAATAGTGATAAAATATATTGTGGCAGAGGTCTGTGCTGCCTGACCCAGTCTGAAGTCAATAATGGAGAGACCCAGATTCCCCACATTCCCAAAGGTGGCAATAATGACAAAAGCGGCTGTAATTTCCCTGGACCGTTTCAAGAGTTTGGCTATGAAAAAAGCTGTCAACGCAACCAGTATATGGGTAAAACTGGTATACAGGATCATCTGCCCTGCCACGGCAATATCAATAGTCACCCTGCTGATGATATCAAAAACAAAACAAGGGATTAAAAGAAAGTAAGCCGTCCTGGACAATGTTTTGGCATCCAGTTCCAGGCGGGGACCGGCATAGTATCCAAGAAAGATAAGAACGAACACGGGAGTGACAATATCAATAAAAATTTTCAGGACTTGAAGATACATTTATAACCTTTTTTTATTGTTTGATTGATTAGCCGTTGTTACGAATTCTGATATATGACATATCTTAGTCTTTATTCCATTCCTGCGGAGGCCATGGGACAATTGAATCATACATGCTGGACAGGAGGTCGCTAAAAAATCCGCTCCTGTAGATGCCACATTTGTCATCTTTCTATCCAGTACTTTCATGGAAAGATCATAGTGGGTCAATGCATATGATCCGGCACCACCGCAGCACCAGTCAGCTTCCGGCATCTCCCTGAATTCCACCCCGGGAATTGCCTTTAAAATTTTCCGGTTTTCTTTGGATATTCCCTGGCCCCGAACCGCATGACAGGGATCATGATAGGTTACTACCACCGGAGACTGGCTTGGAACAGCCGGGTATTTATTTTTAAACAAAAATTCCACCATATCCTGAAATAGGGGAACCTTTCTCTGGGCCAGGTCATGACTGTTTTTATCGCTTTCAAATATCTTTGGATATTTTTTTAAAAAAGCAGCACAGCTTGAGCAGTCTGCTACAATGACATCAATAGAATGAGATGAAAAGATATCAAGATTTTTCTCTGCCAGTTTTTGAGCGGCCTTGATATCACCATAGGTCCAGGCGGGCAGACCACAGCAGCAATTATCAAGTACCGTCACTGTTTTACCGATTTTTTTCAGTATATTCAAACTGGCGGAACCAGCTTCCTGCTGGATGACATCAACCCCGCAGCCGACAAAAAACCCTATGCGCAGCGATTCTCCCCGGCCCTTGTATACACCTGGCTTAACTAACCCTCTAAAAGGTTTAGGGGGAAGTTTTTCAACAATACTTTCCGCTTTGGCAAAATCCCTGCCCAGAATCCTTAAAAGCCCCAGAGCCTTGGCAACTTTTGACATACCTGAATTTTTACCCATGGCGACTGCACGCGCTGCCATGTGTAACCGTTTGGGATAGGGGAGCAATTGTTCAAACAATAGTTTGTGAATCGGTTTTCGGCCGACCCTATCCAGGTATTCTGCCCTGCCTTTTATGACCAGATCAGGTGTAGGGACAGCACCAAAACAATTGGAAGTACAAGCGCCGCACCCCAGACAGTTAAACAGGGGATCTTCAAGTTCCTTAGACCACTGAATCCTTTCTTCTATAATGGCGCGCATCAATGCAAGCCTTCCTCTGGCAACACCGGATTCATGACCTGTTGAACGAAATACCGGGCAGGCCACCTGGCAAAAACCGCATTTGTTACACTGTGAAATTGCATCATAATCCTGAATAATATTCATAGGATCCCTTTTTATTTAATTTTTGCGTCCATATTCTTTAATCGTGGCAACCGACCCGGTACAAACACAGAACCAGAATCAAGGGCTTTTTTAATCTTGTGCATCATTGGCCATTCCGTTCTGGGAACTCCACCGAAAACATCATGTTTCCGGCGAAACGATTCCGGTGACTTCTCAAGCTGCACATGGCCGTTGCGGGTCATGGCAGTTCGCGTCATTGATGACCAGTGTTCTTTATCCAAAGAATTTAAAGACGCAAATATCCGGCCGCACCCAAAATCGAGGAACCATTTAAAGGGCCGTTCTTGCGATTGAATATCATTGATCAAATCCAACATCTGTTCCGTGGATACACAGGCCTTTAATGTATAGGGAGCACGGGCAATTTTACTAAACTCACCCTTGAAGCATCCGTCAACAATATCATAGTTAAACGCTTCTTCACCCTTTAATGTAAATCCGGAAAGCAGCGCTTGACATATTTCCACCTGGTGGTCTACCACCATGGAAAGGCCTTCAAAGCCCACGACAATTTTCCAAATACCTGGTAATTGTCCGGACATATCACCGGCTGGTACCGCTGCTATAAAGGCGGGAAACAGATTGGATTTCATCAGTTTAAGCGCCGCATCAAAACAGGCTTTCAGGTCTCCTTTGGCAGACACCGCCCGGCAAAGTTCAGGCATTGTGGAGATGCGCCAGGTAATCTCACAGATCATTCCCATGGCACCGTTGCTCCCGATCATCAAGCGGGTCATGTCATATCCGGCAACATTTTTAACCACCTTGCCCCCGGTTGAAATAATTCTTCCCTGGGCGTCAATGTATTGAAGGCCCAGGGCAAAATCTCTTGGTGCGCCATAATACATTCGTTCCGGGCCGCTGACGCCCATGGCGGCAAGAGAACCTATTGTGGATTTTCCAGCAAAAAAAGGAGGGCGTATGGGTAACCATTGATTATTTTCACCCAGAATCTTTTGTAACTCAAGCCATGGCATTCCTGCTCCAACTGTGATGTATTGATTGGAAGAGTCATACTCGATGACCTCGGTCATGGCAAATGTGCTGACGGGCGTGCTGCCTTCTTTGTTAAGATTGCCGTAATGTCCGAAAGTATTAGCCCCCGTGACAATCACAGATTTTCCCGCATCCTTGACGGCCCTGATGGTTGCCATGGCATCGGCAACGCCTTTGGCTGATGCCCCCCCCAAACGCTTCAATATGGTTGGTTCACCCGGCTCCAAAAGCTGACCAGGTGTTTCAGGGATGGGTATCACCTTATTTGGATTTAATCTGTTTTGTGGATCAAATGATAACTTCAATGCCTGCTGGGTATTTAAATCATCTCCAGAAAAAATCATTCGCATGGCTGCCTGTTTTTCCCGTCCAATACCATGTTCTCCGGATATGGTGCCACCCAGCTCAACGCAGGCTTTCATAATATCCCAGCCAGCCTTGTGCACCAGTTCTAACTCTTCAGTGTTCCGGGAATCAAACAATAAAAGCGGGTGCAAGTTCCCATCACCGGCATGAAAAACATTCCCGACCCTGCATCCGTAATTTCCAGCAATATTTTTCACTTGCTCCAATGCCTGGGGAAGATTTGTTCTGGGAACGCAGGCATCGTTCACAAGGTAATTTGGTGCCAGGCGTGCAATGGCCCCAAATGCACCCCGCCTTCCCTGCCACAACCGATCCCTTTCATCCTGGTTTCCAGCGGTTTTAATGTCCCGGCAGCCGGTATTCATGCAAATCTCTTTGATCTTGCCTGCCTGCTCCTTAAGACCGACGATCAAACCCTCCACTTCAATAATCAAAACAGCTGCCGCATCGGTGGGATATCCACAGGGTGCATTGGCTTCAACAGCTTCAATCACCGTAGTATCCATCATCTCCAGGGTATTGGGAATAATCCCGGCAGATATGATTTTTGAAACAGACTGGGCTGCAGCCTGGATATCGTCATAAACGGCAAGCATGGTGATAACCGTTTGAGTCTTTGGCAGTATCCTAAGTGTCAGTTCGGTTGTAATACCAAGAGCGCCTTCACTGCCCACCATCAGACCGCGAAGATCAAATCCGGGAGGGTCAAGGGCAGGACCGCCTATGCATAAAATTTCACCATCGGCCAGAACCACTTCCATGCCCAGGATATAGTTGGACGTCACACCATATTTCAGGCAGAGTGGCCCTCCTGAATTTTCTCCGGCATTGCCGCCGAGGGTGGCGACTTTCTGGCTGGCCGGATCCGGCGGATAAAAGGCGTTAACTTTTGCCAGAGCCTGTTGAACTTCAAAATTAGTCACACCGGGTTGAACCACGGCGTACCGGCTTTCAGGAAAGATATTTAAAATTTTATTGAACCGGGACATGCAGATCACAAGACCTTTTGTGATGGAAATCGTACCACCGGACAGGTTGGTACCAAACCCTCGCGGAATGAAATCTACACCGGCTTTATTGGCCGCAATCACGATTTTGGAAACTTCCTGTGTATTTGCTGGAAACACAACAATTCCCGGATTACCTTTTACCAGTGACGCATCATAGGAGTATAGTTCGATACCAGTAGTGGTCACAGAGACATTGGATTTTCCAACTATTGTTTCCAATTCTTGAATAAAAGGTTTATTTACCATAACTTTTCCTTATTTATCAGAACGGTTTCGGGCCTGTATATTCTTAGATTTTATTCCATTTAACAGCCAGAAAGGCACCCGTGTCCCAGTGATTCTCCTTTCCATTACGTTCTATTTTTGCCATATCAGAAAGGCAATCGTCTTTTTGAAAATGAATCGCAGTTCTAACAACAGGGTTTGCCGGAACCAGTGAACGCATTTCATCCGGAGATCTGAAAAAAATATTTTCAAATAATTTGTGTCCTTTTTTTGCAGCATCAAGCCGTCTGTCTGCCCATGGACTTAGGCTGTTGAGAGTGGTAACAACAATTGACCCCCCTTTTTTAGTTACACGGTTAAATTCATCAATGGCCTTTTTTGCATCCGCGATAAATTCAATTGCTGTCATGGATAAAACCTTGTCAAAAGAGTTATCCTCAAACGGCAAAGCACGCATATCCGCACAAACTCCGGTAAAAACTGCTTGATTTGTTTTATGGAAAGCTCTTTTGAGCATTGGCCGGGAAACATCCACACCAGTAACCATCGGGCCAAAAGCCATCACATCAATGGTAAAAATTCCTGTTCCGCAACCCGCATCAAGGATTTTATCCCCGGAAAGGGGATTTAGAAGATCGAGCATCAATTGGGATTCATACTGCTTGATGCGAATACCGCATGGGGTTTCAAACCATCCATCGTATCTGGTTGTCCATGTATCAAAAGGAGAATTGATCATCATATTTCCCACAAGATAATCTTGAAAGCTGAATATTTTAAGCTCATTAAATCTTGTTTTAGGAAAAAAATCAATTTATCGCGAATACCTAGGTAACTGAACTAATTTTACTATTCAGAGTAGCGTCCTTATCCTTTCTATCGTCTATTTTCAAATCAATAACGATACGTTTTGCTCCTTCATTAAGGTGAGCGGCCCGTACCTCTTTAACCAGAACAAACAACGAATCCATGTCAGGGACTTCAATGGCTGTGGAGAGGCCTCCAACGCTATATGTATATCCTGAATCTTTAATCACCTGAATTCCTTTTTTCACAAATTTTCCTAAACTTGTACCTTTACCCACTGGAAATACCGACAATTGTGCTAAAAGCATTTTTATTCCTTTTTAAATATTCCTTTAAAAATAATCTATTACTAACTGGTCTTACAATTTCCATTACAATTATGCAATGGCTACCCGATAATAGGACACTTCTCTTTGCAAAGTACTGAAAACCAATAAACCGCTTTAACTGCTATTAAATATGGTAACCGAATAAGAAAAAAATTTTCAAAAAATATAGAATCTATTTTATAATACACTTATCAAATGCCTGTGCTTATCGATAAATTTAGGCTTTTTTTCCGTTTGAATATTTTTTAATGCGCAATTGGTATATCAATGGCAAGATCTTTGATATTCCCTTTCAGATATGGTATTGTTGCTGACTGTAATCATTATAGCTGAATAGATATCAGGGAAATCAACCATGCCAACCATAGAAAATTCTAATTTTTCATCTCTGTTGCACCTGGAAAGCATTGACTTTTTATCTGTGTTGAACCGGTTGGATGATGGGGTCATTATTACTGATATTAACGGCACTATTCTTTTTTACAATATCGCCCAGTCTTTAATTGACGGTCTGGTCCCCGAAGATGTTATCGGGCAAAAGGTAACAGATATTTATGAACTTAACAATCGTTCCAGCATGATTATGCAGGTCATTTACAGGCATGCAGCCATTAAAAACAGAGCCTTTTTTTACAGAGTACGTTCGGGAAAGGTCGCCAACACCATTACCAGTGTTTATCCACTTTTCAGCGATAATATTGTCAACGGTATCATCTGTTTTGTAAAAGATTGCGAGCTTCTTTATAGATCCACTTCCATGACCGCCATCACAGAATCAAGGCCTGATCTTGGCAATGGCACCCAATATATCTTTGCAGACCTCATTGGAAGTGATCCTGATTTCCAGCGCGTGGTTGGAACTGCGAGAAAGGCTGCCGCTTCTTCATCTCCCATCATGATCCAGGGGGAAACCGGAACCGGAAAAGAGCTTTTTGCCCAATCCATACACAATCACAGCCCGCGCAGGGGAAAAAAATATGTGGGTATCAATTGCGGTGCCATACCCCATGATCTTTTAGAGGGAATTTTATTTGGAACCACCAGAGGTGCCTTTACAGGTGCACTTGACAAGCCGGGCCTTTTTGAAATCGCCCATGGCAGCACCCTTTTTCTTGACGAAATCCTGGCCATGCCTGTGGACATCCAGGCGAAGCTATTAAGAATATTGCAGGAAAAAAAAGTGCGCAGGGTAGGCTCTGCCAAGGAAATCCCCGTGGATGTCAAAATCATCAGTTCCGTCAGCCAGGACCCACGCACAGCCATCCATGAAAACCGTTTACGAACAGACCTTTTTTATCGTCTGGGAGTTGTCATGATCAACCTGCCGCCGCTTCGAGAGCGCCAGGACAACATGAATGAACTTATCAGTCATTTTATTCAAAAATATAATAATTGCCTGGGAACCAACGTAAATTATATATCAGAAGAGGTTCTTGAATTGTTCACCAGCTATCAATGGCCGGGTAATGTAAGAGAACTTGAGCACATGATAGAGGGAGCCATGAACATGGCCGGCAGGGAAGAAACCATAGGAATTGAACATTTCACACCCGGTCTTACTTCTCTAGAGCCCTTTGATTTTACAAATCTTACAACTACTTTTCCCATGTTAAAAAGATCTGATACACCCCATATGGAAGAACCCACCCACACCATTAATCCTACTCATTTGAGCAACTTTACCCAGGCCCAGGCGGATTGGGAAAGAACAGCCATTAAATCTGCCCTCACCGCAACAGGCGGAAATGTGACAAAGGCGGCAAAACGTCTGGGTATTTCAAGGCAGCTGCTTCATTATAAAATCAAAAAAAATAAATTGTTCAGAACAGATTTTATTCAGCGCCCCTCGATTTAGTCAATTTTTTTTCTAGTGAAAAATTTTTTTCTATTGGCTGGAAATTGGAGGTGAAAAAAATTTTTCTATTTTCTCAAAATTGAAATTTTTTCAAATTCAGGAATATAAATTTTTCCTATAATATTAAATTGTTAAAGAATTTTTTTGAAAAAATCAACATGCTTTATTCCTTGGTATGCAATCTGCAAGAAACCATGAAAAATTCATTAATCTAATAGTTAAAGGAGATAAACATGTACGATCGAATGCAGAAACTGAGCACACAAAATATGCAGAAGATCCATACATCGGCCATGGAGCTTCTAAAGGACACTGGTGTTTCCTTTAATGAAAAAGAAGCCCTTGACATTTTCAAAGCCAACGGGCACAGAGTTGAAGAAAATATTGTTTATTTTAAAGAGTCTGATATTGAAAAGGCATTAAAAACAGCACCCAAAAGGTTTACTGTCCATGCCAGAAACCCTGAAAAATCTGTGGAAATTGGAGAAGATGATTTTGTTTTCCTTCCTGGATACGGCGCTCCTTTTATAATGGACGCCCAGGGCAATCAGCGTCATGCAACCATGGAGGATTACGATAATTTCTGCAAACTCATCCAAACCTCTCCACATATTAACATGAATGGATGGATGATGGTGGAACCGGCTAACATGCCCCTTGACACCATCCATCTGGACCTGAACCTGTCTAATATGCTTCTGTGTGACAAGCCCTTCATGGGAAGTCCTGTCACCCGCCAGGGTGCGCTGCACGGCATTGAAATGGCAGGTATCCTTTGGGGCGGAAAAGAAAATATCATGGAAAAGACTGTATCTGTCTCTTTGATCAACTCACTTTCTCCATTGCAGTTTTCCGATGAAATGGCGGGGGCCCTGATTGAACTTGCCCGCCATAACCAGGCCTGTGTCGTGGCTTCTCTGATTATGGCAGGCGGTTCCGGTCCGGTGACCCTGGACGGTGTTCTGGCCCTTCAAAATGCAGAAATCCTGGCAGGTATCACATTGGCCCAACTTGTAAGGCCAGGAGCCCCTGTGATTTATGGTTCCACTTCCTCTGCCATGGACATGCAAACCGGGGCTTTATCCATTGGCGCACCTGAATTATCTAAAAACATCCATCTCGTGGCCCAGATGGCCAGATTCTATGACCTTCCTTGCCGGTCAGGCGGCTCCTTGACTGATGCTTTGTCTGCCGATGCTCAGGCTGGTGCTGAATCCGCTTTAGCCCTTTCCACAGCAGTTAGAGGCGGCGTTAATTTTATCCTTCACTCCTGTGGTATTTTAGGCTCCTATATTGCCATGAGCTTTGAAAAATTTCTTATTGACGAGGAAGTGTGCGGAATGGTCCGAAGCATGATAAAACCACTCGCGCTCACCGATGAATCCATTGACTTAGAAATGATAAAAGAAGTGGGTATCGGTGGTCAGTACCTGACACATCCTAAAACCTTCAAGCTCTGCCGGACTGAATTTTTTCAGCCTTCACTCATGAGCCGGAAAAATCCCGATGCCTGGAAAAAAGACGGGAAAAAACGGATAGACCAGATGGCTGAAGACAAGGTTGCTCAGCGGCTGGCTTCCTATGAAAAACCTGATATTGACCCAGAAATTGAAAAATTATTAACCCAGTATGTTGAAAACCATAAAAACACTTAAAGGAGAAAAGAAATGACTGATTTTAATGCAATGATCGATGCCCTTGTTTCCTGTGACACTGCAAAAGTAACAGGCCTTGTAGATGAAGCTCTTGCCCAGGATACACCCGCCGGTGATATTCTCAACAAAGGTCTGATCGCCGGGATGGACATCGTGGGTGAAAAAATGGAAAACGGTGACATGTTTATTCCTGAAGTACTTATGGCTGCTAAAGCCATGGCAGCCTGCGTGGCAACCCTCAAACCTCTTTTGGGAGAAGGTGAGTCTGCAACGGGTGCCAGTGTAGTCATTGGAACGGTTAAAGGTGATCTCCATGACATTGGTAAAAACCTTGTATCCATGATGATGGAAAGTGCTGGAATGGAAGTTCATAATATTGGTGTTGACATCAGTCCTGAAGAATTCGTCACTCAGATCAAAGAAAAAAATGCCCAGATCGTTTGTCTGTCGGCTCTTTTGACCACTACTATGCCTATGATGAAACAAACGGTTGACGCTATTGTGGAAAGCGGTCTTCGGGATCAGGTCAAAATCCTTGTTGGCGGTGCACCCGTTACCCAGTCCTTTTCTGATGAAATCGGGGCAGACGGTTTTGCAGCTGATGCAGGAGCTGCTTCAAAACTTGCAAAAACCCTTGTCAGCTAAGCTGGACGTATAAACACGGGAGAAAAATAGACTATGTTTGAAGTAATAGGCGAAAGAATTAATACCTCCAGAAAATTAGTCCAGGCAGCGGTTGCCGATCGAGATGCTGAATATATAATCAATGATGTACAAAAACAGCAGGAAGCGGGCGCCAATTTCGTTGACGTTAATGCAGGTGCACGCATCGGCCACGAAACAGAGGACATGAAATGGTTGCTGGACACCATCCAGCCAATTGCCACTGTGCCCTTAACCCTTGACAGCCCAGATCCTGCTGTCCTGGAAATGGCATTTAAAATGGTGGAAAAGACCCCCATGATCAACTCCATCAGCTTGGAAAAAGAACGGTTTGAAGCCATGATGCCTTTTCTTGATGGCAAGGAGTGTAAGGTCATTGCACTCTGCATGGATGATGCCGGCATGCCCAACTCTTCTGACGATATCCTTGGCCGGGCAAAAAGCCTGGTTCAAGAACTCAACAAGATTGGGATTCCAACTGCCTCTATTTATGTGGATCCGCTCGTTCAGCCCATCAGTGTCGAGTCCACCAAGGGAACCATGGTCCTGGATGCTGTCAGGGCAATTAAAGCACTCTTCCCTGAAGTCCATATAACCGGTGGTCTGTCCAACATTTCCTATGGTCTTCCACAGCGTCATATCATCAACCGGACCTTTGTCACATTGATGATGGATGCGGGAATGGATTCTGCTATTATCGATCCTTTGGACAAAAAGATAATGGCAACCATCAGAACTGCTGATATGCTTTTGGGTCAAGATGACTTTTGCATGAACTTTCTCAAAGGCGTTCGCTCAGGAGCCATTGAAAGTTAAATTCACTTAAAGAACGGCCCGGTGATAACAACCGGGCCGTTATGTGACTGCACAATACCGGGCATTCCGACTTCAGAAGTGCCCCTGGTTGGAACATACAAATTAATTTAATCCGGGCTTTTTAACAGCTTGCCCATAAAAGCCGCTGCCATTGAGATATTAAATGGCAGCGGCTTTTATTATTTTAAAAAAAAGTGTCTGGCAAAAAACTTTTGCCAGACACCGAATTAAAACATATCTATAGATGAATCACATATAGATCTTTTTCATTTCATGCCGCAGGCCCATATAGAGACTGATCAGCATGACAATCATTATAAACGTAAAGGGAAGCCCAACACTGACTGCAATTGCCTGGATGGCACCCAGCGCATCTGCACCCCCGCCCACCAGCAATGCCGCTGCTATCAGACCTTCCATGGTCGCCCAGAAAACCCTCTGGGGAACAGGGGCATCCAGCTTACCACCTGCCGTAATAGAATCCACAACCAAAGATCCGGAGTCTGAAGAGGTAACAAAAAAGACCAGTACCAGAACAATACCGAAAAATGAAGTGATCTGAGTCATGGGTAGATTGGCCAGCATCTGGAACATGGCCAACGGGATTTCGCCCAGACCTTTTTCCGCCAGAACACCAATATTGTTCTGAATTTGCAGCAACGCATTACCACCAAAGGCCTGCATCCAGAAAAGAGTGAGAACCGTAGGTACTACGAGTACGGCAACAAGAAACTCACGAATGGTACGACCCTTGGAAATACGCGCAATAAACATACCGACAAAAGGTGCCCAGGAAATCCACCATGCCCAGTAAAATACTGTCCAGCCTTTATAGAATTTATCATCTGCGCGGTCTATCCAGTTACTCAAAGGAAGAATATACTCAAGGTAGGCCATAGCTGTTTTGCCAATTCCTGTAAAGAAATGCATAAAAGAACCGGCCAGGATAACAAAGATCAACAGACAGACAGCCAGCATCATATTTAGATTACTTAAAACTTTAACTCCCCCTTCAAGGCCTCTGATGACTGATATGACAGCCACAGCAGTGACACAGCCTATAATACCAACCTGAAGTCCGATACTGTTTTCCATTCCGAACAGAAAATTAAATCCCGATGCTGCCTGCTGGGCACCAAACCCCAAAGAAGTTGCCAGGCCGAAGATGGTTGCCAGAACAGCGATGGTATCAATAATATGGCCTGCAATTCCCCATGTTTTTTCACCCAGGATTGGAAAAAAAGTAGAACGGATGGTTAGTGGCAGGCCTTTGTTATAGCAGAAAAATGCCAAAGCCAGTGCGACAACAGCATACATGGACCAGGGGTGAACCCCCCAGTGAAACATAGTGGCTCCCATGGCTGCCGAAAGCGCTTCCGGAGTCTTGGCTGTGATATTCAACGGGGTTCCCCACCAGTCTGTATAATAGGCTACAGGCTCTGCCACACTCCAAAACATCAGACCAATCCCCATGCCGGCTGCAAACAGCATGGCAAACCATGACATCCTTGTAAATTCAGGTTTTGCATCTTTTCCACCCAGGCGTATTTTACCGATAGGCAGCACAATCAATGCCAAGCAGTATAGAACAAAAATATTGCCGGAAATCATGAAAAACCAATCAAAATTTTGTATGGTCCATGATTTTGAAGTATCAAAAACCTTTTTAGCATCCACTGGATTAAATAATGTTAAAACGATAAAGACGATCACTAAAATAGCGGATATAAAAAATACAGGATTGTGCATATCCATACCCCATTTTTTTATATTATCCTGTCCTACTTTGTAATCCGTATCGAACCTGTCGCGCATAACTTCTCCTTAGTATTAAAATTTTATATTGATGGATATAAACAAGTGACCCTGACTGTTGATTCTAAAAGGCTCATTTGCCTGACAAAATTGCTCAGCAGTATCTTTTAAAGTTCAAATTTTTTCTATTTTATGTTTGAATGAATATCAGAAATTTCTTTTACATGTGGGCTTTTCAGGAAAGCGATTGAAAAAAATGATGGTTTCAACCTGAATGGCAATGACCATACGCTCTTCTAGTAGCCAAGGGATCAATTCTAGGTGATGAGATTAAAATCCCTCTCTATATTCCTTAATATTTACCTTTTATTTAGTCGGGTTCTACTTCACGGAAAGGACAGGACAATGTGCCTCTAAAATAATGTATTGTGCTGTCGAGCCAAAAACGAGTTTTCCCACTTTTGATCTCTTTTTTATACCGATAATGATCTCGTCGACCTGTTTTTCTTTAGCATATCCTACAATGTCTTCCCCAGGGGTGAGACCCCTGATAAGAACATGGGTTTCGCATTCAACCCCGTTTTCCTCAAAAACTTCTTTTCCAACCTCTTCAAGCTGGAGTTCAAGCTGCTTTATTGTCAGGCGTTTTGTATCAGATGCACAGGTTCTGGCTAGATATACATGTGCCCCCAATTTTTTTGCCCGCAAAAGTGCCTCGTCCAATACCTTTGAAGTGGATACATTTTTGTCATAAGCAATTAAAATCTTCATGATTCTCCCTTGTAATGTATAGTTATCCCCGTTTCAGAACCGGCCTGACATTTCTCCAAGTCTTTCTTTTTACTTTAAGTTTCCTTTTCAATTCTGTCAACTGCTCACTTCATCTAGAATTTCTGCAATATCCTTAATGGGGATCTGTTGATCGGTTTCCATGATACCATCATTCAGCATCGTGGCACAAAACGGGCATGCTGAGGCAATGAGCTCCGCACCGCAGGAAACCGCCTGATTTGCCCTTTCATTATTGATTCTTTCCCCAATGGTCTCTTCCATGAACATCCGAGCCCCCCCGGCGCCACAACAAAAGCCTTTACTCCCTTCCCTTTCCATCTTTATCACACGGCCGGCATTGGCATTTTTTAGGATGTCTCGGGGGGATTCATAAATATTGTTCCAACGGCCAAGATAACAAGAATCATGAAAGGTGACGGTGCCAAAATCCTTTGCATTGATATTTAAACGGCCTTCTTTGATCAGGGTGTTAAAATAATCTGCCGTGTGGACCACTTCATATTTTGCATCAAAATCTGGATATTCATTCTTGATAGTATTGTAGCAATGGGGGCATCCTGTAAGAATTGTATCAAATTTATACTGGCTAAAGGTTTCCACATTCTGCTGTATAAGCATCTGGGCAAGGTATTCATTTCCCGCACGCCTTGCCATATCCCCATTACAGCTTTCTTCTTGTCCCAGGATAGCAAAGTCGACTTCCGCTTTATTCAGCAGCCGTGCTGTGGCCTGACTGATCTTTTTACCCTTGTCATCAAAGGATCCTGCACACCCCACAAACCACAGAACATTTGCTTCTGATTTATCAGACATTAGAGGAACATCCAAATCTTTACACCACTCTGCCCTGGAATCAGATGAAAAGCCCCATGGGTTGGCCTGATTTTCCATATTATTAAATGTTTCCTGCATTTCAGGGGGAAAATTGGCTTCCATTAACACTTGATTTTTCCTCATTTCAAAAATAAAATCCAAATGTTCATTGTTCACAGGACAAATGTCCTCACATGAACGGCACGTGGTGCAGGACCACAGGACATCATCTGTTACTGGGGAGCCCTCTCTCATAATGGGCAGTATCTCATCTTTTTTATCATTTAAAAGCAGGCCTGACTGATCCAAAAGATCAACCTTAAAATCATGAATGATCTTTTTGGGAGACAGGGGTTTGCCTGTATTGGAAGCCGGGCAGAGTTCTTCACAACGGCCGCATTCTGTGCCGGCATAGAGATTTAATACGTTGTGCCAATTCAATTCGTTGACACGGCCAAGCCCGAATGTTTCTGCTTCTTCATCTTCAATATCAGTTTTCGACACCGGCTTTTCTATCGCAAGGCGTTTAAAAAAAACATTGGGAGCTGCCGCAAGTAAATGCAGGTGCTTTGAACCCGGTATATAGATCAGAAAACCCAAAATGGTTAGGATGTGTATATAATAAAAAATTTCATATCCGATGATAAGGCCTGTTTGGGACAATGCTGCAAGACCAAAAGCTGATGCAAATGCCCCTGATACCGGAAAGGCGCCGGCATAACTGAAACCGCCAGGTTCAACAGGCATCATTAACTGAAAAGCATTGATAAAATGAAAAGAAATCACAATAACAGAGGTAAACAGGATAATCAGGTTCGCATCCCTACCCATTGTTAGATAATCAGGCTTTATTACTAACCTTCTGTAGAGGGCATAGGCAAATCCGACTAGAACTAAAAAGCCCAGTATATCTGCTGCAAATAGATAGAATTTATATAAACCCGGAATACTGTGCCCAATATCAAATATGGGAATCACTCCTTTAATCATTAATTCTAAGGAATGCGGCTGAATAGCGAGAAATCCAAAAAATATCAACGTATGGGCAAGGCCAGGTAGCATTTTCCTTCTTACATTGGTTTGGCCTAAGACATCTGTAAAAAGAATTTTAATTCTCATCTCTAGGTGATCAATAAAAGGCTTGGGCTCGCCGTCCACTGCCATCATAATTTTATAAAGCCTGGCTACTTTATTAAAAAAATAACCAAAAGCGCCAATGAGGGCGATAAACATCAGCACAGATTTCAAAATGACATACGTCTCCATTTTATCAACAATTCTCCCTGAAAATGATGTAAATAAGCAGTGAGAATGACAGAATCACACCTATCATTCTCACAAGTTATTTCTCAAAATAGGTGTTAAAGTTTTTCAGTTAGTACAGGGACCACATCAAAAATATCCCCCACTATTCCATAATCACACTTTGAAAAAATGGGGGCATCTTTATCTTCATTTATGGCGACAATGACCTTTGATGTCTTCATGCCGGCAAAATGTTGAACAGCGCCGGAGACGCCACAGGCAATGTAAAGCCTTGGGCTTACTGTTTTTCCGGTCTGACCCACCTGCATGGAATGGGGTGCATACCCCGCATCCACTGCAGCCCTGGAAGCGCCTACTGCAGCTCCGATTTTTTGGGCACATTCTTCAAGCATTGTATAATTTTCAGCCGCCTTGATGGCCCTGCCACCTGTAATGATAACAGGGGCTTCGGTGAGATCCAGTTTTCCCCCGGTATCTTTTTTAACGTCCACAATCTTGATCAACCCGGGATCTGTTACATCACTTGTGAAGTCCAATAGTTCTCCAGCAGCCGGAGCTGTTTCAGGTTCAATGGAATTGGGTCTGATGGTACACAAAAAACGGGGGCCGTCTACCTTAAGCGTGGCAAAGGTTTTACCGGAAAAATGTGATTTTTTAGCGGTTTTATCTGTAATATTGACCTGTACGCAATCTGACACAAGCGGCTCATCAAGTATTGCCGCGGTTCTTGCGAATAGATCCTTGCCTGTTGCGCTGGCTGTTCCCAAAAGAGTTCCAAGATTATATTCCTTTACCGCCGCAGCAATTAATTCTGCCTGCATGTCCGGATTTGAAGATAAATCTGCCGCAGGGCTCATTGATACTATCTTTTCTGCCCCATATTCTGCTAAAGCGGTTTTCAAAGCAGAAGCATCCTGGCTCAATACAAGTGCATAGATCTCCTGCCCGGCTGCCGCCGTCATCACGCCAAAGCTGGTTTCTTTGACCACATTGTTTTCGGTTTCAATTACTATTCCTGTCCTGGCCATATCCTTTTCTCCTTATTTTATAAAACCTTTTCATCCTCTTTAAGGATTCTGACAAGTTCAGTTACCTGATTATCCAAAGACCCTTCCAGCATTTTGGCACCGGATCTTTCGGGTACAGATTCCAATTTTTCCATGGTGATTATGCCATCAGATGATTCAATACCCAGCTCTAAAAAATCAAGTTCCTTAATTTCTTTTTTCTTGGCCTTCATAATATCGGGGAACTTGGGATACCTGGGTTCATTCAAACCCTTTGTGGCGCCAATAACACAGGGCATGCTCATTTCAATGACCTGTTTTTCTCCGCCTTCAACCTCCCTTTGAGCGATTGCCTTTCCTTCATCAATGGTAAGATTTGAAACCTCATTTACAACGGGCATACCCAACGATTTTGCCAGGCGGTACTGAGTCTGGAAACCTTCTGTGTCAACAGATCCTTTTCCGGTAAAAATCATATCCGGCAGTCCGTCCTGATCCATGGCGGCTTTTAAGGCCTTTGCCGTCATATCACTGTCTAAAAACTGACTGTCGGTTTTAATCAGGATGGCTCTGTGCGCCCCCATGGCCATGGCAGATCTAATGGTCGATACTGCCGATGCTTTACCTATGGTCATAATAACAACTTCGCCGCCTTGTTTTTCAACCAGGCTGACCGCTTCTTCAATCCCGTATTCATCATAGGGATTGGAGACAAATTTGATTTCTGAATCCTCAAACCCTTTATCACCGGCAAGTTTAATACTTGCTGCGGTGTCAGGTACATGCTTCACGCATACACATATTTTCATTGTTTA
The DNA here is from genome assembly GCA_964455805.1 of uncultured Desulfobacula sp. Lineage (GTDB taxonomy): Bacteria > Desulfobacterota > Desulfobacteria > Desulfobacterales > Desulfobacteraceae > Desulfobacula. The sequence goes on along the minus strand of CAYVZG010000003.1, from coordinate 41,092 downwards.
CGTCCTTAAATATATATTTCTAACTCTTCATTTTTTCATTCTTAGGATCATACAACGGCATGGTGACGACTTCTGCACTTCGCGCGCGCCCTAAGATTTCCACATCCATTTTTGTCCCGGGTGCTGCAAATTCAGGCTTTACATACCCCATTGCAATACTTTTTTCAACCCTGTGGCCATACCCTCCAGAAGAGGTCATACCTATTTTATTTCCATCTTTTAGAATCGGATTGTATCCCCACGGATCTGAATCAGTTGCATCTACAACCATGCAAACCAGTTTCAAAGGTATACCGTCTTCCTTTTGTTTGAGAATACCCTTTTTGCCGATAAAATCCTTATCCAGTTTCACTGTCCAGGCCACGTTGGTCTCAAGGGGGGTATGGTGAACATTCATCTCACTCTTCCAGGCCAGATACCCTTTTTCAAGCCTCATGGAATCCATGGCATGCATACCGATCATGCGGATATCATAATCAGCACCAGCTTCCATAAGTGCATTGTATACAGACACCTGCTGCTGGATGGGATGGAAAATCTCAAATCCCAATTCTCCCACATAATTCATGCGGTTGATTCTGCATTTTGTCCGTCCCACATAAATTTCCTGGCTTGTGGAAAATTTAAGTGCATCATTGGACACATCACCATAGACGGCCTTTTCCAATACATTTCGGCTATCTGGCCCAACAAGTACCAGGCACCCCATCTGATAGGTGATATCTTCCATTAAAACTGTTCCGTCCTGGGGAAGGTTTTCAAGCATCCAATGCTGATCATGCTTTTTTCCCACAGAAGCGGTGACACAGAAAAATTCTTCCTGGTTCACCCGGGTGACGGTCATGTCAGATTTAAAGTTTCCATTGTGATCCAGCATGGGACAAAGGGCTATTCTACCATCTTTTTCCGGTATTTTCTGGCAGCTCATTTTGTTGAGCCAGTCAAAAGCACCAGGGCCAGAAATTTTTGTTTTTGCAAAACGGGTGAGATCTATTATACCCACTTTGTTCATCAAATGCTTACATTCATTGGCCACATGCTTAAAGGCATTGGATCTTCTCCAGGAAGGTTCTTCATAGGAGTCTTCTCCTTTGGGCGGAAAATAATTAGGACATTCCCAGCCATAATAATCTCCAAATACGGCGTTGGCCTGTCTTTGATATTCATAAATAGGGCTGGTTCTATTGGGCCTGGCCGCATCTCTGAACTCATTTGGATAAATAGTGGAATACAATCTTGGATAGGTATCTGCAATCTTTTCTGTATTGTATGCCCAGTTGGCAAAGGAACCAAACCGCCTGGAATCAACGGCCCAGAGATCAATCTCCGGTTCGCCGTTCATTATCCATCCGGCAAGATAATGGCCGATACCACCGGCCTGGGTAATTCCAAAGCTGTAGCCGCAAGCCTGAAAAAAGTTTTTCAGTGGGGCGGCAGGACCCACAAGCGGATCTCCGTTTGGCGTATAGGTTATGGGGCCGGCTGTCACATGTTTAAATCCTGTCTCACCCAGGATGGGGAATCTTTCCATACCAGCTTCTATACAATCTGAGATATTATCGATATCCGGGTTTATTTCCTCCTGGGCATAGGTCCATGGTACCCCATGCTTTTTCCACTGTTGGCCATTGGCCTCATACATACCCAGAATCAAAGAATCCATTTCCTGACGGAGGTAAATTGATTTATCAGGATCACGGACCAGTGGCAACATGGAATCAGCATCAGCAATGGCATTTATTTTTTCATATAAAATATGGGTATGGGCTATGGCAATAGAGGGTATTTCCAGGCCCACCATTTTGGATACCTCCGGTGCCCATAGACCGGCGGCATTGATCACATATTCGCAGGTAATTTCTCCCTTGTCTGTCTTTATAACCCATTCTCCGGAAGGATTTTGCTCAATGCTTTTTACAAGTGTATGCAGGTTAATCTCAACACCGTGCTGCCTGGCGCCTTTGGCCATTGCCTGGGTAACTGAGTTGGGATCTACATCTCCATCATCGGGCCAGTACAGACCTCCCAGCAATCCTTCAATATTCATAAACGGGTGCATTTTCCCGATCTCTTCCGGAGTCACATAACTGACATCTAAACCAAGACAACGGTTCATTGAATACGCGTATCCCAATTCATCCATACGGCCCGGATTATCCGCTGTCCGAATGGAACCTGTTGTATGCCATCCTGTGGATTGTCCTGTTTCTTTTTCCAGTTCCTTGAATATTTCAATACTCTTCATATTCACCTGGGTACCATAATAATTTGAATGGAAAAAGGAGACATTACCCGCAGCCATCCAGGTGGACCCTGAAGTTAATTCATGTTTTTCCACCAGAACAACGTCATCCTTCCATCCATATTTCGCCAGATGATAAGCGACACTCACCCCTATGGCTCCACCACCGATAACCACCGCTCTTGCATTGGTTTTCATTATTTCAAATCTCCTTTATTATGTTTGTCCTTAGTTTCGGCCATTGAAAAAATATCGCACCATTTTATTTTTCGTCTTTCTGATATTTGTTTCGTAAAAATATGAGAATCCTCCAGGATAATATATCATCACCAGAATCAATACAAGGGCGTATATTACTAGGTTCAATCCCGGTAGATTTGTTAGGTTGGACCGGACAATCTCCATTAAAAATATAAATGGGAATGCGATTACAGCCCCTCCCCATAAGCTTCCTCTTCCTCCAATATATGCAACGGCAAGAACCTCAACCGTTTTTGAGGTATGCATGATATCCGGGGTCAAAATCCCGTAATAATGAGCGTAAAATCCCCCAAGAACTCCTGCTATTGCACATGACAGAACAAAATTAAAAACCCTGTAATTAACCGGATTGATTCCAGAAGTTCTTGCCGCATCCATGTTCTGACCAATTGCCTGGAAGGCCAGCCCAATTTTTGAACGGACAATCCATTTGCAAACCAGATAGATCAAAAACAGCAATATGATGATAATAAAATAGTATGGAGCATTTGAATCGGTTTCAAAAAGGCGGGGAACACGAAGCCCTAAAGGCCCCCTTGTCAGCCAGACCATTTTAGTGGCAAGCCCCATTATCGCCAGACCGAAAAACCATGAAAGGCATGCAGCAAAAATCCCTCTGAGACGAAGGGAAATCATTCCGATAATCAATCCCAGTATAGCTGATCCTATCCCGCCAATTGGCATGGTCAACCAGGCCGGAAGCCCCATTTTAAGAGCAATAAGCGCTGATGTATAACCGCCAAAACCCGCTACAGCAGCATAGCCGAAATTGACAATATTAATGTATCCACCCGTGAGGTCAAATCCCACACTCATGGATGCAATAAAACCGCAGTAAATCAGCCACCTGAGCATATACTCCTGATTGAAAGGCGGGATAAAAGGAAGGGCAAATAATAAAACAAGACCAAAAAGTCCAGCCGGTGTCAGGCATAATTTATCAAGCAATTTATCAAACAGATTCATTTGCTGACTTGTTTCTGAGTTATCCATAGAATCTCCTATTTTTCCTTTATCTGACAAATTATTTATCATATTATTTGTCTAGAGCACCGCGGACATCTGAACCAAATATTCCACTGGGTTTAAAAATCAAAATCAACATAATAAGGGCGGACGGAACTACAAAATCCCATCCTGAACCGACATACTCCACCGTTATTGCCTTAAGTAAAGCCACTATGAATGCCCCGGCCACAGCCCCCAGTATATTTCCAAGACCCGAGAGAATCACGACAAACCAGGCCAGATATAAAGGTTCTAATCCCACAGTGGGGTAAGAAGGGTACATGAATAAAAGGCTGCCGCCGGCCACGGCTGAAAGGGCACAGGCCAGGGAAATTGTCAGGAGAACAATTTTTTCGATATCGATTCCCACAATCTGGGCACCGGTTATATCCTGAGAAACTGCTCTGATTGACATTCCCGTTTTGGTATAGGTCATAAAAAACCAGAAAAGCGTAACGATAATAGCCGCTATTACAAAAGCCATTGCCCGGTCACGGGAGATGAATACATCCGCAATTGAAATGGGCATACCACTCCAATACCCGACGATGCCTTTGAACTCCGTTCCGAATATGAGTTGATGCAGGTTAATCAAAAGCACACTCAATCCCACAGTGAGCAAAAAAGAATTCATCACCCAATTATCTGTGGACCGCTTTCTCAAGGGGCCAAACACCAGTTTTTCTGCTACAATGCCGCTAAGGGCACCAACAATCATTGCACAGACAATGGCAACCAGGGGACCTATCACTGCCACAAAAGACTCTGGGTTTTCGCTGATATAATTACTGATGGGTGTAAATACGTAATAGGCTGTTAAAGAACCGATCATAAAAAATTCACCATGGGCAAACATGGCAATATTGAGTACGCCCAGCATTAAAGTGAGACCTGTTGCGACCAATGCCAGCATGCCGCCTGTTACAATCGTATTGACCAGCAGATAGGGACCGGAATATATCGATGCAAAAAAGGCAACCAAAATCGTTGCCGATATGGATATGCCAGCTGCCGATTTTATCCAGGTTAAAAATTTGGAAACAGTGTTATTTGACATGAATTTATTTCTCCAAAAAGAAGATTAAACGCCTAAAAATACTTTTTTAACATGGGGATCATCAGCCAGGTCGTGACTCTTACCTTCCAGGCCGACTTTACCATTTTCAAGTATATATCCACGATCTGTAACGGCCAGGGTTTTGGTGACATTTTGTTCCACCAGAAGGATGGTCACACCCGTTTTTACAAGAACGTCAAGGGATTCAAAAACATTTGCCACCAATTGGGGTGCAAGGCCGAATGACGGTTCGTCCACAAGAAGCAATTTAGGATCAGACATCATTCCGCGGCCAATTGCCAGCATTTTTCTCTCCCCCCCGCTCATTGTTCCTGCCAGCTGATCTTTTCTTTCAGCCAGACGGGGAAAAAGGCTGAACACAAAGTCAAGGCGTTCATTCTGTACTTTTTTGTCTTTAATAATATAGGCACCCATATAGAGATTTTCCTGCACCGTCATATTTACAAACAGATTTAATTCCTCAGAAACAAAAGAAATTCCTTTTTTTGTAATCTGGGAAGCAGGAAGCCCGGTAATATTCTCTCCATTGAATATGATACTGCCTCCCATGGGAGATATCAGGCCTGCAATGGTTTTCATGGTTGTACTTTTCCCGGCGCCATTGGGTCCTACAATACAGACATACTCACCCTTCTCTATATTTAAAGAGACCGAGCGTAATATCTGCAGGTATCCATATCCTGCATCAAGATTTTTCACTTCTAACAGCATAAAATCTCCGTTGATTCTTAAAGTTAATAGTTAGCTTTGCTATCCGATTCACTATCCGAGATAGGCTTTGGTAACCTTTGGATCATTTGCCACTTCTTCTGTTAAGCCTTCGGCTATTTTTGTTCCGAACTGGATACATAAAAGCCGATTGCACACGGCCATGATAAGCTGCATGATATGCTCGATCATGAGAATGGAAACACCTTTTTTGCTGATTTTTTGAATAATTCTCATGATATCATTCAGTTCTCCTTCGCTGAGACCTGAAGCCATTTCATCCATGAATAAAACCTTGGGATTGCTGGCAAGGGCCCGGGCTAAATCCAGACGCTTGAGCTGAACCGTGTTGAGTTGTTCCGCCACAACGGTTTCCTCCATAGGAAATTCGACAAAATCCAGCATGGCCCTTGAATGCTCAACCGGATCATTCACCTTTCCGGTTTTATTACCAAATATGGTGGCGGTCATTACGCTTTCAATGGCAGTCATTTTTGGAAATGGACTGGGAATCTGGAATGTTCTGGAGAGGCCTCTGCGGCACATTTTTTCAGGAGTTGAACCCGTCGTATCCTTGCCAAACATTTTTACAGAACCGGTAGTTGGCGGATTTAATCCTGAAATGGCATTTATAAATGTTGTTTTACCGGCCCCGTTTGGACCGATCAAACCCAAGACATCCCCTTCATACAGGGTCATGGATACATCGTTTACTGCTGTCAAACCACCAAATCTTTTGGTTAGATTATTGGTTTCCAATACAATCATTTTCGCCTCTAATTCTATTTATTTTATAGATTAAACAAACAGGGGATATGCATTGCCTATCCCCTGTTTTTATTTACTTCAGGCTATTTTTGTTTGAAATCCGCTTGTTTCCAGTCATCCGGATAGATGATGCTGCTTGTTCCGTTCATGTATTGAAGAACGGGGAAAAAATAAGCATCCGAAGCAATGACAGGATCTGGTATAGATTTCGCAGAATACTTGTACTCATTCATGATAAGGGCACCGTCTGTCTTACCGTATGTCAGTTTGCCCGTATTAAGTTCACTAATAACGACCTCGTGGATGGATTCTTTATCTAATTTTCCATGTTTTTCAAGGGTTCTTTTGGCAAGTTTAATGAAAAAATTGGCATAATCATAGGACAGTCCGGATGCAGAAGGACTCGGATTGTAACCGAATTTAGCCTTGACTGATTTTGCCCAGTCCTGGGCAGCCTTTGTTGTCAGCCTGGGGATCATGTCCAATACATGGTTTGAAGCCTTTCCGGTCATTTTGTACCAGTCGCCATTCCAGCCGAGTCCGTCAGCAATGCCTATGGCTTTCAGTCCGACCTCACTTGCCTGTTTAATAAAACCGGATATGGAAGGAGCAGATGTGGATGTTCCGGCCAATACTGCTGCCCCGCCTTTTTTATACTTGCTCAGAAGAGAATAGAAGTCTGTCTGGGTCATGGGGAAATAATCTTCGGAAAGAACGGTCCATCCTGTTGCCTCAAACCCTCTTTTAAAAGCGGATCCAACGCTTCTACCCCAGTCTGACTCTTCTCCGTAAATGGCGACAATCTTTTTTTTCGGTGTGAATTTGCCACTTGCAATAGCGGCATTGATACTCTCAACATAACCCGGAATAAGATCTCCTGGAATTGGCCATCCCTTGGCCGCCCAATAACTATATTTTTCAGGATTTGATTTATAATTTTCGTTTACTATCTCTGCTGCTCCCATACCGAACACATGCTGCACTTTGTACTGGGCAGCCACATCCATTACCGCGGCAGCAACCGAAGAGTGCCAATTGAGCATGGCAGCCTGGACACCTTTTGACTCAACGGCTTCAGCATAAGCGCCAGTGGCTTTTGCAGGGTCTGACTGGGAATCGATCCATACAAGTTCTATCTTGTAATCACCAATTTTATAATCGATGTTTTCCATGGCCATCTGGACAGAGCCTTTGAATTCAGCACCGGTTTTAGCTGATGGTCCGGTAAAAGGACCCAACACTCCCAGCTTAAACGTTTGCCCGGCGAATGCCCCTGTTGAAAAAATAAATAGAAATGCTGCAAAAAATGCGATGATGAGTTGAACTTTCTTTGTACCCATAAATCTTGCCTCCAAAATTAATGTAAATAATAAATAAAGCCACACAAACAAATTTTTACATTTTTTGGCAGGTTGCAGTTATTATACCAAGGCAAATTTTACACTAAGCCACAATCAAAAATTTTTGACGCTTAAAAGGATAAAACAGCAGTTATTTCTATCTGTTTTTTGAAAATACTACTATAAAAAAAAATAAATTCCCCACGATACTCTTGGAAAAAGCCAAATAAAATTTCAATTTGTCGAATATTTACTGTAAAAAATTTTTACAGTATTTTGCAATTCCTTTACACCGTTCTGCACAGAATTGATAATTTAAAATTTTCTTCGCCCACACCCCTTCTATCTTTCATTGGAGCACCCATATTTGTTTGATCAGACAAAACCCATAATAAAAAAATGGTTGTTTAGGGTCCTATTTTTCGTATTGATCAACTTTTTTTAACTTCAGTTGATACTTTTTTAACTTATAATGCAAAGACTGGGGCGAAATTCCTAGCCGTCTGGCTGCTTTTGCCGCATTGCCGGAGGTCTCTTTCAAAGTGCTTACGATGATTCGTTTTTCATTCTCAGCCTGGACCTGTGCCAAGCCTGAAGAATAAACATCTTCATTGTGAACCTGTGCCATTGGCGTTTTTCCTGCAGCCGGGTTTAGCTCCTCTTTTTTTGTAAATGAAAAAATATGGGATGGAAGATGTGAAAGCCTTATGGTTTTGCCGCTGGCCACCATATTCATTGATGCTTCAATAACATGTTTGAGTTCCCGAACATTTCCAGGCCAATGATACTGCCCAAACAAATCGAAAACACGTCCAGATATCCCTGAGACCTTGGTATTTAATGATTTATTATAGTCTATTATAAAATACCGAACCAGTTCATTTAAATCATCCTTTCTTTCCTTTAGAGATGGCAGCATGATGAAGACCACTCCCATCCTGTAAAACAGGTCCATCCTTAAAGTACCTTTCTGGATAATTTCCAAAGGCGGATGCCCCACTGAACTGATTATTTTTATGTCCAAGTCTATCTCTTTTAAAGACCCAAGTTTTCTAACCTTTTTCTCCTGAATAACCCTTAAAAGCTTAACCTGAAGCGTCAGCGGCATGGAATCCAGTTCATCTAGAAAAATAGTTCCCCCATCTGCCTGCTCAAAAAGGCCACGCTTATCTATGGCGCCGGTAAAAGCACCTTTTGACGTCCCGAACAAAATCCCTTCAAGCAGGTTTTCAGGAATAGCGGCGCAATTTATCGGAATAAATGGTTTTTTTCTTCGCAAACTATGGTTATGGATAGATTGGGCAAATAATTCTTTTCCGGTCCCGGTTTCACCATAAATCATGATTGGAGATGGAGAATTTGATGACAAACTGGCGATCCGCACTGCGTTCAACATTTCCGGATCTGATCCGATGATGTCGGAAAAATGAAATTGCGTATGGTTACCTGTTTTCTTCTTTTGAGGAGCCTTTTGATCCTGAACAATGGTTTTTTCTAACAGCTGATAGTCTTTAGAAAAATTAATCGTGCCAATTAAAATCCCCGCTTTATACAAGGGAAAGACATTACTGATGACATTGGCCACCTTGCCCAGTCTTGTCTGGTATACCATGGTTTCATTCATTATGGGCTTGCCGGTTTTTAAACTGCGCATGGTAGGGCTGGTATTGTCGTTTAACTGGTAAACATCCACAATCTTTTTTCCCATGACATCGTTGGGATCCAAATCATCTATCCGGGCCTGGGTTTTATTATAAAATCTGATTTTCCCCTTAGCATCTGCAATCACGACGCCTTCATGCATGGATGATAAAACCCTGTAAATATCAATATCATCCAATTGAAGCTTGTCCATTACCTATCTCCACAAAATCAAAAAATTTTTATTTTTCTTTTGTCATTTTACACATAGTTTCTATTAAGTGGCCCATTTATCAAGAAAAATCAAGGGAAATCAAAAAATTTTTATTTTTTTCATTCCATTCAACAACATTTTTTTTGAAAACCGACCGTGACTACACTAACCCATTAAATTAAAAGAAAATATTGCATCGCGTTGATGCTAAAAAATCTCTGGCATGGATCGTGCTGTTTCATTGATAAAAATTATTTTGCATATTTACTTTTATAGCACCAAAGGAAACATTTTATGAGATCTTTCGAATATTTTTCAACGGCGGAATTAGAAAAAATTCACGAGGCCACCCTGATTGTTATGGAGACAACAGGCCTTAATTTTTATTATGAGCCGGCGCGAAAGCTTTTTGCCAGGGCCGGCTGTAAAATAGACGGACAAAGGGTATTTTTCCCCAAAAAACTGGTTGAAGAACAAATCGAAAAAGCCCCGTCACTATTTACACTTTTTGCCAGGAATCCTGAAAAAAATGTCACCATCGGGGGTGATAATACCACCTTTGTGCCATGTTATGGCGCCCCTTTTGTCAATGACATGGATAATGGCCGAAGAAAGGGAACCCTTGAAGATTTTAACAATTTTGCCAAATTAGCCTATGAAAGCCCCTTTATGGATATCACCGGTGGCATGATGACCGAACCCAATGATATTCCGGTTGACAACCGGAATGCTGAGAGAATTTATTCTTCAATGGTATTGTCGGACAAACCGTTTATGGGAGCCGGAACCGGCGCATCCGATGCCAGACAAACCATTGAAATGGCATCTATTATTTTTGGGGGCCGTAAAGAAATGGAGGAAAAACCACCTTTTATAAGCATCTTAGGTTCTTTAACCCCCTTGGGATATGACGACAAAATGTGTGAGGGCATTATGGAATACGCCAGGGCAGGCATGCCGCAACTGATTTCCGCCCTGGCAATCGCAGGTGCCACCTCCCCTGTCACAATGGAGGGGACTCTGGTTGTCCAGAATGCTGAAGTGCTGGCCGGTATTACCCTGACCCAGCTGGTTCGAGAAGGCGCTCCCATTGTATATGGAGGATCTTCATCTGCCACTGCCATGCGGTACGGCACCTTGAGTATCGGCGCACCGGAAATGGCAATCAATACGGCAGCCACAGCTCAAATGGGGCGATTCTACAACCTTCCTGTCCGGGGCGGAGGCGCTCTGACGGATTCAAAAGTCATGGATTCCCAGGCAGCCTATGAATCCATGATGAGCATGATGATGGCCACAGTGAGCGGTATCAACTTTGTCCTTCACTCAGCCGGCATCCTTGAAGGTTATATTACAGCCTCCTATGAAAAATTTATCATTGATAATGAGATCTGCGGTATGTGCAAACGTATCAAAAATGGCGAAGATATCACTGCTGAAAAACTGGCGCTGGAGGCCATCAAAGAGGTCGGACCCGGAGGCGAATATTTGACCCATATGCATACCTTTAAACATTTTAAACAATCACTTTATACCCCGCAAATGGAAGAACGGGACAATTTTATCAGCTGGGAAAGCAAAGGCGGCTTGACCATGGAGCAGCGGGCCAATGCCAAATACAAAGAGATCCTTAAAAACTATGAAACACCTGATTTAGATGGAAGCGTGCGCAAAGACCTGGATGATTATATCGATGCTATTCGAAACACGTAAACCGATGAAAGAAAGGAAATAAAATGTTATTAGGCCTACATACTTATAGCTTTCACTTACATGGGATGGGACAAAACTGGGGTGGTCATAAACTTGCCTGGCCAAGGGTAATGGATATTTTCAAACTCATGGACTGGGCTGTTGATAATAATATTGACGGACTTCATATCACGGCTGTTGACTGTGAATCCACTGACACGTTCCAGCTCACAAAGATCAAGGAAGCGGCAAAAGATTACGGTCTTTACCTTGAATACAATTTTTCCCTGGATGAGGAATTTGATCCAAGGCTCACCCATACCCTTGAGCAAGGTATAAAAATTGCTCACACCCTGGGTACGGATATCGGAAAAGTCAGTTTAGATCTGCGACGTCCCCTCCCCCTTTGCGCAAGCCGCCATCATCCTGATATTATGAAACAGCTTACACATATTGCAGCGCTGACACAAAAAGTGATCCCCCTTTTGGAAGAAACCGGTGTTAAGCTGGCATTTGAAAACCATACAGAATCTTTTGCCAGCGAGATTCTATGGTTGATTGATAAAGTCAATCATAAAAATGTGGGGGCTTGTGTTGATACGGTGAATTCTGTAATGGTTCTGGAAGATCCCATGACAGCCATTGAAACCTTGGCCCCCAGATCATTTACAAATCATTTTTGTGATCACAAAATTGAACGGGATCAATTTGGATGCCGGTTTACCGGTGTGGCCTGCGGGCAGGGCGATATTGACTTGCAAAAAGCCCTTGAAATTTTCAAAAACAGATCATCAATGAACCGAATTAATATTGAAGTTGAATGGGATGCCGGTGACGACGGGCCTGAGGCTGCCAGAGAAAAAGAATACGAGGCTGTTGTAAACAGTATTCAGTACTGCCGCAATGTGTTAAACATTTAAAAAATTCCAGGAGACCTTAACAATGAAAATTACCGCTATAAGAGCAACCCCGGTCAACATCCCCATGCAAGTCCCTTTTTACTGGTCTGTGGGACTATATCCGGGAACCTCTAAAACCATTATTGAAGTGGAGACAGATGAAGGCATCATTGGTATTGGTGAATCGCCTTCCTGGGATTGCACTGAAGTGATCAACAACCACATGGGGCCCTGCTTAATCGGTCATGATCCTTTGGATATAACCGGGTGTGAGATGAAATGCGTGCCTGAATGGGTTGTTGTCCAAAACACTGATGATGCATCCGTTGTCAAAGCATTCGGCGGTATTGAGATTGCATTATGGGATATTCGGGGGAAGGCCTGGAATCAGCCCCTTTACAAACTTTTAGGCGGTGCGGTTAGAAAACAAATCCCCTTTACTGAATATTTTGGGTTTCGAATTGGAAAAAACGGAATTGGCGGCGAAACCACTGCCGAGCAGGTGACGGAATATTGTCTAAACATGCGTGAAGAACATGGTTCCACAATGTTTGAGGGCAAGTTAAGCCTTGGCGATCCCCATCTTGAAATTGCCACGGTGAAACGGCTGAGAGAAGGACTCGGTGATACGGCTATGATCAGGCTGGACTCGAATATGTCCTGGTCCTTACCCACGGCAAAACATATTTTACGAGAAATAGAACCATACAATATTCGAAATTATGAAGACCCGGTTTCAACCTTTGAACAGATGGCTCAATTAAGAAAAAATAGTTCCATCCCTTTTTCAACCCATGTTCCTGATCTTACAAGGGCTGTGGCATTGGGCGCGCCTGATAATATCGTTACCAATTTTGCCGTCCTGGGAGGCATCCGGCGTGCCATTCGATTCATCGGCGCCTGTGAAGCCATGGGAGTAGGATTCTGGTGTTACAGTGGTGATGCGGGAATCTGTACATCAGCATATCTTCATGTTGTTGCTGCAACGGAATGGATTCACGAGCCCAGCCAATCCCTGTTTCGCTGGCAGACGGATGATGTTATCGAGAATGGGCCCTTTAGGCAGACCAATGATGTCATCCTGGTACCCGAAGGTCCAGGATTAGGTGTAACATTGTCTGCTAAAGGGTTAAAGCGGTGTCATCAACGATTTGTTGATGATGGGCCGATAAATCATTTTGTTTTCCCTGAAACCCCTGGTAAATTATGTCGGCTTCCTAGAAATTAATATGCTCTGAGCATAAACCTGTTTAATGATCTGGATAAAATTTATAATTTGATTAAACCCGGTAATTAAACATTTTTAGAGAATCAATTATGGAGACCTTTGAATAATGTTCAATTTTGTACTATCGCATAAAAAATGAAAACATAATCGGTGGAATATGATGAATATTTCGAGGATTATCTTTTTCTTCTGCTGCTGCAATTGGGCAAAAATGGCGTTATTCAAAAGTCTCTCACATATACTAACCCTTTTAAATCTTGGAGGAAACAATGGGTATAACAACGGAAGACCTAAATTTTAAGCCTAGCCTGCGTGTGATTAATGAAAATCAGATACAAAAGATTCATTCCGCAACCCTGGAGGTTTTAGAACGAACAGGAGTAAAGATGACCCATCCCAAGGGGCTTGAGATATTTCATGATGCCGGAGCAAAGGTTGATGGCAATCGTGTCAGAATCCCTTCATGGATGGTGGAGGATGCCCTTGCTAAAGCACCTAACAGGGTTATCCTTGGCAACCAAAAAGGAGAGCGGACGGTTTTCCTTGAAAAGGACAATTCCTATTTTGGCCCCAGCCTTGACTGTATTGATTATATGGATCCGAAAACCCATAAAAGGATGAGATTTAAAAGTGATCATGTTACGGTTACGGCAGCCCTGTGTGATGGGCTTGATCGTTTTGACTGGTGCATGATTATAGGCATGGCAGATGATGTCCCCCCGGACATTGCTGACCGTGTGGTTGTGAGAAACACATTGCAAAATTGTGAAAAGCCCCTTGTTTTCTGCTGCAAGGACACCAATAGCGTCAAGGATATTTATGAAATGGGGCTGCTGCTCAGTGGTGGAAAGGAAAACTTTGATAAAGCCCCCTTTCTTGTACATTATTCTGAACCGATCTCCCCCCTGCTGTATTACGATCCAGCGGTGGATAAAATAATTTTCTGCGCTGAAAACAGCATTCCCCTGATCAATTTCCCTGCTCCCCAGGCGTGTGGTTCAGCTCCGGCAAGCTTTGCCGGTACCATTGTGCAGGGAAGTGCGGAATCTTTAAGCGGTCTGGTTCTACATCAGCTTGTCAACCCCGGTGCCCCTTTTATTTATGGTGCTTTCACCACCATTATGGATATGAAGACCACCATTTTTTCCTATGGCGCAACTGAACTGAGCCTTATGACCGGTGCCATGGCACAGCTGGCACAATTTTATAAATTACCATTTTTTGGGACAGCCGGTGCAACAGACTCAAAATTTTGTGATGCCCAGGCAGGAGCAGAAGCAGCTTTCCAGTGCCTTACCGCAGCAACCGTAGGGTCAGGCCTGGTTCATGACTGCTCAAGCTGGATGGATCATGGAAATTTGGTTTCACCGGAATTCATGGTATTGACCCACGATATAGTGGATTCTATCCACCATTTTATGGATGGTATTCCCGTTACAGATGAAACCCTGGCCATTGATCTCATCGACAAGGTGGGACCTGGTGGCCACTATCTCACTCAAAAGCATACCATGGATAATTTCAAAAAAATTAAATATTCAGAACTTTTTGATCGTAGCATTTATGCCAAGTGGGAAGAGTCAGGCAGCAAAAAATTTGAGGACAGGCTGCAGGAGGTCACCTTAAAAAAGATGGAACATAAACCAAGACCTCTTTCCAGCGAAATAATCAAAGAACTGGATAGGATGCAGGCATCATGGAAATAAAAATTATTTTATAACTATTCAGCTCTTATGCTTGAAACAGCCCTGTCTGATAGATATTTTTGTTCGATGCTTAAATGCTTAACCTCCTGCAAAAATCTATCAGACAGGGCTTTGGGATGACTTTTTTAACGAGCTTAACTATTACAATATTTTAAACTTACAATAATAAAAACCATTAGAATTTTTTAATAACTACATTAGGACTTTTTTTAAAATGAAATTAATATCTGATTATAAAAAATGCTCTGGCTGTGGCGTATGCAAACTGGCCTGCAGCATTGAAAATTTTAAACAAGTCACCCCTGCCAAGGCTTTGCTCAGGATCCAAGGGCTGTTTCCAGCACCCGGGCATTATCAGATCCATTTTTGCGATCAATGCGGCATATGTGCACAAACCTGCCCTGTGGATGCCATTGAACTTGAGGAAGGTGTTTACCAGATCAACGAGGCTGAATGTATTTCTTGTCATGAATGTATTGAAGCCTGCCCCCATGCTGTCATGATTATAAAAAAGGAAGATGAGATGCCTGCAAAATGCATCCTTTGCGGGGAATGTGCCAGGGCTTGCCCGAGAGAAGCCATTATTTTATCGGAAGAAGAAGCGGCAGAGGAGGTCATATAATGGACGGTTATGCTGGAAAAATTCTGAGAATTAATCTGGGCACCGAAGAAATCTCCACACCGCCCCTTCCGGAAAAGATGTGCAATGAGTTTATCGGCGGCAGGGGGTTTGTGGCAAAAACACTTTATGAAGAGCTATCACCTGACACAAAACCTTTTGATGAAAACAATCTTTTTATTATTGCCACAGGCCCTTTGTCCGGTCATTTTCTTCCGGCCAGCGGCAAAACCCATTTTGGATCTAAATCCCCGGCCACAGGCGGTTATGCAGATTCAAACATGGGTGGACATTTTGGCCCTGCCCTAAAATATGCAGGATTTGACATGGCCGTAATCACGGGAAAAGCCAAAGCCCCAAGTTATCTGTTTATAGAAGATGACAAGATTGAAGTCAGATCGGCCAAAGCCTATTGGGGCAAAGGATCTCTGGCCTGTGAAGATATGATGAAAAAGGATCTGGGAGAAGACTTTCAAATCCTTACCATCGGCCCTGCCGGTGAGAAGCTGGTAAAATTTGCCTGTATTTCCCATGATTTCGGTCGCCAGGCAGGGCGAACAGGTATCGGTTCAGTCCTGGGATCCAAAAATATCAAAGCCATTGCCGTCAAAGGCACGGGCAGTATCCCTGTAAATGATATAGAAAAAGCATTTGCCATGGGTAAAGAAGCCTTTAAAAAAGTCTCTCAAAAGCCGGGATTTAAGGGATGGACGCCAGAGGGAACAGCGGGTATCACGGATTGGGTTAATGAAGTCGGTTCATTTCCCGCCAAGAATTTTCAAACCTCATATATCGACCACAGCCATTTAATTAACGGCAAAAAAGTATTGGAACGTCTCAAGCTTACAGATAAGGGCTGTTATTGCTGCCCGACACCCTGCGGCAAATACGGTCATACCAAAACGGCAATGGGGTCTGCTTACATGGAAGGACCTGAATTTGAAACCATCTCTCTTTTTGGCGGCAGCTGCATGCTGAAAAGCATAGAAGAGGTTGCCTATGCAAATTATCTGTGTGACGAACTGGGCATTGATACCATATCCGGCGCTTCGGTTGCCGCATTTGCCATTGAATGTTTTGAAAAAGGCCTGATTACAGATAAACAAATCGGCAGGACCATTGAATTCGGTGATCTTGAATCCATTGTGTATCTCTTAAACCTGATGAGTTTAAGACAAAATGATCTCGGGGATTTATTGGCCCAAGGTGTTAAATCAGCCTCTGAAACCATCCAGCAGGGGGCTGATAATTTTGCCATCCATGTCAAGGGTCTTGAGTGGACCGGATATGAATGCCGGAATGCCCCTTCCATGATGCTGGCTTATATGACCGCGGATGTGGGTGCTCATCATAACCGGGCCTGGGTTTTAGGCCATGATGTCGTCGGTGCTGCTACAAATGTGCATGACCTGATTTCTGCAGGTGCTGATGGAGATAAAAGAGCCAAAGCCATTGTATCAGGGAAAGATTCAGCAAAATTTGTTATAGATTCTCAGCATATCCGCCCCGCCTTTGATCTATTAGGTTGCTGCAGGCTTCAGATGATGGAGCTGGGATTTGAAGTGGAAAATTATGCTGATCTCTATTCAACAATCACCGGGAAAAAACTGACATGGGAGGAACTGCTCAAAATATCAGAAAAAGTGTGGACCCTGACCCGGATGATCTCTGTGAGAGAAATCAAAGATTTTGGCCGCAAATCAGACTATCCACCCCCCCGATTTTATGAAGAACCCACACCCAGCGGCCCTAACAAAGGGTATTGTATTAGCCTTGAAGAACTGGGTACACTTTTGGATGCCTATTACGAGGCAAGGGGATGGGACAGAAACGGTATTCCCACAAGGGAGACTGTTGAGCGTGTCGGGTTAAGTGAATTGATTTAAACTGATTTGGGCAAGCCTGGTTGCTCATCCGGTCTTGTTGACAACCCAGAATCAAAATCATGGATCTATCTATAATGATGAGCGAAGGAGAGCAAAAATGAGTGATATAATTATTCCCGGAGCCTTTGAAAATATGACAGCTGATGCCGTTGTTATCGGAGGCGGTATCGTGGGCACCGCCACAGCTTTCTGGCTGTCTAAAACAGGAATGAAGGTCATCTTGCTTGAAAAGCGGGATGGTCTTTCCAGTTTAACCACAGCGGCCAGTGCTGAGTGTTTTAGAACACAATTCACAGAAAAATCCATGGCAGATCTTGCGCTTCCCAGTGTGGACATGCTGGAAAATTTCAAAGATGTAGTAGGGCTGTCGGATATTGACATAGCAATTACCCAGAAAGGATATCTTTTTGTAACAGATGATCCAAAGATGGTTCCCGATCTTGAGCAGGCAATAAAGCAATATGACGCCCTGGGTGTACCCGGCTCAGAACTCATCACGGCGGCGGACCTTCACAAGCGCTTTCCCTTTCTGGCACCCCAGGCCCTGGCAGCCACTTTTAACAACCGGGACGGATGGATTTCCACCCATGAAACCACCTATGGCTTTGCCAAAGGATCTGACAATGCCCAGTTTTTTATAAGGACAGAAGTTTTAGGTCTTCAAAAAGATGGAAATGGCATCTGCGCAGTTGAGACAGACAAAGGGACTATCTCCACGCGGATGGTTGTCAACTGTGCTGGGCCCTACGCAGGTATTGTGGGGAAAATGGCAGGATTGGATATGCCCCTTAGAACCGTTCGCCGACAAAAGGCATTTATCAGGACATCCAGTAAAATTGTACCAATGGATGCCCCCTTTACCGTTGACCTGAACAATCATAGTTATTGGCGGCCGGAGGCCGGCGGTGTGTTATGCGCCTGGGTGGACCCTGACGAACCCGAAAGCCCGCCTTCGGACGAACTGGCCACAGACTGGGATTTTGCAGCTGAATCCATTTACAGGACCTCCCGCCTCAATCCTTTTTTTGAAACCATTAGCGAGGACTTAAAAGCCGACGATGTTGATGTCTCTGCAGGGATGTATGTTTATACGCCCGATGATAAGCCCGTCATAGGGCCCTGCGAAGAAGTGAAGGGACTGCATTTGAACTGCGGATACTGGTGCGGTGTTATGATGTCGCCCCAGGCCGGCAAACGTGTGGCTGACATTGCAACAGGAAAAATGGATAACAAAGACAATCCATTGCGCTACAGCCGGTTTAAAGAAGGAGATTTTAAAAAAGGAGACACTTTTTTAAAATAAATAAAGGGTTTATGTCAGTTTTATCTTGACACGATGCTTAGTCGGTATCAGATTAGATTTCATATTGGACTAAAAAATGAATTTAAGACATATCATCGGGGGATTCACTTGAAAAAAAAGACATATGTTATTGCGTGTGCCGTTCTTGCCATTGACATGAAGCACGCCGCCAAGAAATTGGGGTTTGATATTGAATATAAATTCCTGGAAGCAGGGCTTCACAGCAATCCGAAATTGCTTAACGAAAAGCTTCAGGCTGCCATTGATGAAATTTCCGCAAGCGGTTTATGTGACCGGATTATCATTGGATATGGTATTTGCGGCAAAGGAACCATAGGAATTAAATCCGCTGGTGTTCCCCTGGTTATTCCTAAAGTACATGATTGTGTGGCCATGTTTTTAGGGGGAGATCAGGCCTATAAAAATGAATTTGAAAAATTTCCCGGAACCTATTATCTTTCTGCCGGATGGTGTGAAGAAAAAACAGAACCCATCTCCCAGAGAAAACAATGGGCCTATTTTGGTGACGAAAAATTAAACTTTGATGACATTGTTGAAAAACACGGTAAAAATGCGGCTAAACAAACCTTTGATTTCTTAAACTCTTGGCAGAAAAACTATCAGAGAGCCGCTTTTATCGAAACCGGTGCAAAAGCCTCTCCCAAATATGAAAAATTAGCCCTGGAAATGGCTAGGGAATACAATTGGACCTACAATAAAATAGACGGAAACGGGGCCTTGATTGAAAAAATGATCACAGCCTTTGATTCCACTTCCCACGTTCTTTTTGTACCGCCGGAACACGTCATCGGATTTGATGCCATACAATCCACTCTGTCTGCAAATCCCATTCTGGATTCTAAAGCAAATATAAATAACGCTAAAGCGAAAACCATTATTCCGGGTAAAAACAAGGATAAGGATGCATATATCAAAACAGGACTGGGTATTGATGCAGGCGGTACATACACTGACGCCGTAATTTATGATCTTAAAGATAATAAGACCCTTTGCAAAAGCAAATCCTTGACCACCAAATGGGACTTTACCAAAGGCATCAGCAGTGCATTAAAAAAACTGGATCAGCAAGAACTGCTTCAGGTGGAATTGGTTTCTTTATCCACCACCCTTGCTACCAATGCAATTGTTGAAAATGAAGGTCAAAAAGTAGGTATGTTTCTCATGCCGCCCTATGGCCTCAGTATTGATAAAACCATATCGTTTCATCCAAAAACCGTTATTAAAGGCCAATTGGAAATTACGGGTAAAGAAGTCGTACCCATTGATCCTGATGAAATCAAGGAAAAGGCCATACAAATGATTGAAGATCATGGCGTAACTGCATTTGCAGTGTCAGGCTTTGCAGGATCGATCAATCCTGAACATGAAATTCAGGTAAAGGATCTCATCCATAAACATACAGGCCTTTTTGTTACATGCGGTCATGAATTATCAGACAACTTAAATTTTCAGACAAGAGCTGTTACAGCCATGCTCAATGCACGAATTATCCCGAGACTTGCCAGTCTGCTCCTTGATCTGGAAAAGGTCATGGCTACTCTTGGTATCACAGCCCCCATTGTTGTTGTAAAAGGGGACGGGACCTTAATGAGTTCAACCATGGCCAAACAACGACCCGTTGAAACCATTCTATCGGGACCCGCTGCCAGTGTTGCAGGGGCAAAACATTTAACCGGGATAAAAGATGCTCTGGTCGTGGACATGGGGGGAACAACAACGGATACTGCTGCTCTCACCGACAATATGGTAAACCTCAATGAAAAAGGATCAAATGTAGGGGGACACAGGACCCATGTTAAGGCTCTTGAGATTAGAACTGCCGGCCTTGGCGGCGACAGTTTGATTGAATATACAAAGGGTGAGTTTTTCATCGGACCCAAAAGAGTAGCCCCCATTGCCTGGCTGGGTCAAATGCATAAAGGGGTTAAAGAAGCACTTCAATTTTTAAACCAGAACATGCATCGCCATACTACAACCACCCGCAAAATGCAGATCCTTGCCCTTACAGGGTCTGTAAAAAAACTTGACTTAACCCCCATGGAACAAAAAATTATTTCGCTTCTTAAAACAAGACCGCATTCCATTGATGAGCTGGTAAAAAAAACCAATGTTCTAGCCGATATCAGTCTTCCCCTGAATCGTCTTGAAGAAAATTTTATTCTGCAGAGATGTGGTCTCACCTTAACAGACCTTTTACATATCACAGGGCAGTTTACTAAATGGGACACACAGATAGCAAAAGAGTATTGCCGGATGTTTTGTTTTCTGACTAAAAAGCAGATGCCTGAATTGACAAAACATCTTTTGGATATGGGAGTTAACCTTTTAACCCTTGAACTTTTAAAACGCCAGTTGGATGATGAAACAGATCCTGAGTCAATAAATACGTGCCCGGTTTGCAAAGCCCTGGTGGATAATCTGCTCACCCAGGACAACCCCCATTATCAGGTTTCCATTAACCTGAAGCGACCGGTTATCGGTATTGGTGCACCTATTAAGTATTTTCTTACCAAGGCTGTCAAACCCCTTAACGCTGAAGCCGTCCTTCCAACGGATGCTGATGTGGCCAATGCCATAGGAGCCATTACCAGTAATGTGGTTATTAAAAAGCAATTAAGGATTGTACCCGGGGGTAAAGGAGAATTTATAGTGGAAGGAATTGCCGGAACCCGGCACTTTAATAACTTTAACCTTGCAGACACCTTTGCCAGGAAAAATCTGGTCCAAATTGTGAGAGAAAGGGCAAGGATTTCAGGGACCAGCTGTCAGGAAGTGACTCTGGAGACCCGGGACAAGATACCCACCACTGCCGGCGGGGATCCGATTTTTATGGGAAGAACCCTTTATGCCAGCTTAAAAGGCAGACCGGACATCGTCGTAAAACAAAATCATTCAAAAACAAAAGTGGAATCTTTGGTTTAAAAACTGTAAAAAAAGGGGACCATATCATTCAAGAATCAGAATCGTCTTATCCCTGTTGAAGATATACGGTTTAAAAAATACAACCCAAATAAAAACAGGCCGGAAATTTCTTTCCGGCCTGTTTTCGTTTGAATGATCAATTATGGATTAAATATTACTTCATTACTTCATCCACCAGCGTTCACCCGTTCTCATGCCGTCCATTGCCATATGACCTGAGATGGGTCCATGTCCCAGCTTATCTGAACTGGCTTCAACCATCTGGTTATACATCGGAACAACCGTACCGCTGTCGTTTCTGCATATTTCCTGCATATCCTCGTACATCTTCCTGCGTTTAACCTCATCCAGCTCTGCTCTTGCAGCAACCAGCAGTTCGTTGAATTTTTTATGTGACCAAAACGTATCATTCCATGGGGCTCCGTCTGCATAGGCAACAGAGAACATCATGTCTTCAATGGGACGTCCTCCCCAATAACACATGCACCACTCTTTTTTAATCCAGACATTGCTCCAATACCCATCATCAGGCTCTCTGACAACATTAATGTTGATACCGGCTTTTTTGGCTTGTTCCTTGACCAGGATGGCAGCATCCACAGCGCCAGCAAATGCAGCATCTGCAGCATGGAGATTAAATTGATGATCCAGCATGCCTGCTTTTTTCATATGAAATTTGGCCTTATCCGGATCGTATTTCCGTTGTTCCAGATTTTTTGCGTGATATTTATTTACCGGTGCTATTGGATGATCATTACCCGGTTCGCCATAGCCTCTCAAGATTTGTTTTACCAATGCCTCACGATCAATGGCAAGCTTTAACGCCGTACGAACATCATTATCGCCATAAGGTGATTGATTTACAAGCATGGGCATTGTGTAATGTGCGGTTCCTGTGGTGGCAATAACATTTATCCCGGGCATCCTTTTCATGAGATGGACGGTTTTAAGCTCAACACGGTCCATGTAGTTTATCTGACCGGTCTTTAATGCATTTGTCCTGGCATTGGTATCAACAATGGACAAAGTCTCAATTTCATCAAAATGAGCTCTTCCTTCTTTCCAGTAATTGGGATTGCGTTTTGCAAAAGCCCTGACACCGGGTTCCCAGTTTTCCAGGATATAACCGCCTGTGCCTATTCCCTTTTCCCATTCCGGACCCGTGGTGCCGGCCGGACAAATTGTCAGGTGATAATCACCCAGGATAAATGGGAAATCGGCACTGCCGCCGGAAAGTTCAAAAACAACTTCATGCTTCCCGTTGGCTTTCATATTATCAATGGCTTTTAAATATGCTTTGGCTGCAGATTTTGATTTTTCACCGCGATGGTGGTTTAAGGAATAAATGACATCCTCTGCAGTAAATGGTTTACCATTATGAAATTCTATGCCTTTACGCAGTTTAAACGTCCATTTTTTTGCATCTGCAGAGGCACCCCATGATTCAGCAAGTTCAGGTATGGCATTAAAATTGTGGTCGATTTCCACAAGATTGTTTCTTACCTGCCAGTTGATGTTCTGATTCATGTTGGAAGTCAGTGTTCCAGGATCCATGGAGTCAGTGGTTGACCCGCCGGTACAACCGATTGTCATTCGTCCGCCTTTTTTAGGAACAGAAGCTTGGGCTGTGCCTGATAGCAAAGCAGGAGAAACAGCTGCTGTTAGACCAAGAGCTGAAACCTGGGTAATAAACCGCCTTCTACTAATTTTGTTTTGTTTAAACATCTTAGTTAACCGTGAAAGTTCTGACATGTTTTTACTCCTCCTTGTTGCATTATTAAATTAAATAAATGTTGATGCACGTCTTTCTAAAAGGTTGTCCAGCCAATCCGGATCCATTTCAGGAACAGATGCCAACAGTTTATCCGTATACTCATGGTGAGGCGGGGTAAGGATCTCCTTTTTTTCCCCTTGTTCAACAATATTGCCCTGGAGCATAATAACAATTTTATCTGCAATGGCTTTGACTGTTGCAAGATCATGGGTAATAAACAAATATGACATATCGGTTTTATTTTGCAGATCCTGCAAAAGATCTAAAATTCCTTCTGCCACCAGTTGATCCAGAGCAGAGGTGACTTCATCACAAATGATCAGGTCGGGCTTGGCAGCCAGGGCTCTTGCAATGCAGATCCGCTGTTTTTCACCACCGGAAAGTTCTGTGGTCAATCGACCGATGTAATGATCCGGGTCAAGTTCGATATCCACCAACAGTTGTCTGATTTGCTCTTCAGCCTCTTTACCCCGAATCCCAAAATAAAATTCAAGGGGCCTGCCAATCACTTTTCTGACGGTTTGTTTTGGATTTAAAGCCGTATCAGGCATCTGATATATCATCTGCATTTTTCTCAAATCATCTCTTACCCTGTCTTTCAATTGCCTGGGAAGTTCTTTTCCCAAAAACTTTATGGAACCGTTATTGGCAGGAAGAAGACCTGTAATAATTTTTGCCACGGTGCTTTTGCCACTGCCGGATTCTCCCACCAGGGCAACGGTTCTGCCTTTTCTTACGGTCAGATCAATATCTTCAACGACATTCTTATCACCTGTGTAAGACGCGGCCACATCTTTAATATCCAGGATCACATCCATTTTGTCATGAATGGTTTTGTTTTCCCTTAAGGATCTGACATTCAACAATTCCCTGGTATATTTTTCTTTGGGGTTGTCTATCAATTCCCTTGTTTCATTGAGTTCCACAAGACGGCCGTTTCTTAAAACCATAATCCGGTGAGCCACCTGTGCCACAACAGCCAGGTCATGGGTGATATACAGTGCTGCCTTGTTCATCTTTTCCGTAATTTCCTTGACAGCGGCCAAAACTTCAATCTGGGTGGTCACATCCAGTGCAGTGGTGGGCTCATCAAACACTATAATATCCGGTTTACAAGACATGGCCATGGCCACCATTGCCCTTTGAAGCTGGCCCCCGGAAAGCTCATGGGGATATCTGTATCCGATTTTGTCCGGGCTGGGTAAAAACAGACGTTCATAAAGTTCAATGGCTTCTTCTTCAGCCTTGTTGGAACTCATCAGACCGTGTTGGACAGGCGCTTCTGCATATTGTTTTATCACTCTGTGGGCTGGATTAAAAGATGCTGCAGCGCTTTGTGCCACGTAAGAAATTTTTGATCCCCGGACCTTTCTTAATTCCTGCTCTGATGCTTCAAACATTTGAGTGCCGTCAAGATTTATGGATCCGGATGCAATCCTGCATCCCTGACGTGCATATCCCATGGCAGCAAGACCGATAGTGGATTTTCCGGCACCGGATTCACCGATAAGACCAAGTACTTCTCCTCTTTTCAAATCAAAGCTGATGTCATGTACAATGCGCTGCCATTTTTCGTCGTAAAAGGCCTCAAGATATAAATTTTTAATTTCCAGCAGATTGTCCAACTTATCTTCCTTTCTATTCATGCAGGCCACTTGATAAATGCAAAAACCAATCCACAATTAAATTGATACCCACTGTTAAAAAAGCAATGGCTGCGGCCGGGATTAAAGGGATAAATATACCAAATGTAATTGCTCCGGAATTTTCCCTGACCATTCCTCCCCAGTCGGCCAGAGGGGGTTGCAAGCCTAATCCAAGAAAACTTAAAGAAGCAATAAAAAGAAATACAAAACAGAATCTCAGGCCAAATTCTGCTATAAGCGGCGGCAGGGCGTTGGGCAGAATTTCATGGCGGATGAGCCACCAGAGTCCCTCCCCTCTTAAGCGGGCTGCCTCTACAAATTCCATTACTTCAATATCCATGGCAACGGCTCTGGATAATCGATAAACCCGTGTTAAATCAACAAGGGCTATGGTGAAAACCAAATTGGGGATGGATGAACCCACAACTGACAAAATCATCAAGGCAAAAATAAGCGTGGGAAAGGCCATGATGATATCAATACACCGACTGATCAGCTGGTCTGTCCATGCGCCCTTTGTCGCGGCGATTAATCCTAGTAAAGACCCGACCAGAAATGAAATTGCAGTTGTAACTAATGCAAGAGCAATTGTATTTCTGGCACCGTAAACCATTCTGGTAAACAGATCTCTTCCAAGATGGTCGGTTCCTAAATAAAATTTAGCTGAAGAATTTTCCCATACATCCCCGACTACACTGGTCTCTCCATAGGGTGCGATCAAAGGTGCAAATAAAGCGACTAAAAGATTTAGAATGACGATACCCATGCCGATTCTGGCTGAGAGTGGAGATTGTCGTAATAACTTAAGCAATTATAGGCTCCTTTTTAAATTTGGGATTGTCTCAATTTCGGGTTTGAAAGCATGGACAAAATATCAGCCAAAAGATTGAGTGAAATATATACTATTGAAAAAACTAGTCCTGAAGCCTGAACAACAGGAAGATCTCTTTTGGCAACGGAATCAACCAAGAGCTGTCCCAGTCCCGGATAAACAAAGACCACTTCAACAAGGACAACACCCACAATGAGATATGCCATATTGACAGCAATTACATTGATCACAGGAGACAAAGAGTTGGGAAATGCATGGAGCACTATTATTCTGAATCGCTTCATCCCTTTGATCTCTGCCATTTCAATATATGCGCTGGCCAAGACATTGATTATGGCAGCCCTTGTCTGCCTCATCATATGGGCCGTCACCACAAAAGTGAGTGTTAAAGAAGGCAGTATAATAGCGTATATTCTGGCACCCATCCCCATGCCCGGATCAATGACTGCCAGGCTGGGGAAAATATTAAATTTCACCGAGAACAGGCTGATCAGAATATATGCGATGAAAAATTCCGGAAAAGAGATAAATGAGAGGGTGGTGGTGGAGATCATCTTATCAAAAAAAGTGTTCCGATAAAATGCCGCAAGCATACCCAGAATAATGGCCAGGGGAATGGCAATCACAGCCGTGGAAAAGGCCAGAAACAATGTGTTTGCAAACCGCCAGCCGATGAGTCCTGCCACGGGCCGGCCATTGGCAAGAGAATTGCCGAA
Source organism: uncultured Desulfobacula sp. (assembly GCA_964455805.1). Classification (GTDB taxonomy): domain Bacteria; phylum Desulfobacterota; class Desulfobacteria; order Desulfobacterales; family Desulfobacteraceae; genus Desulfobacula. The sequence continues at coordinate 14,588 of CAYVZG010000003.1, read as the reverse complement.
TTCGCCATGGACAAAATCATTGAGCCATGCAACATAACGGACATGTGGCGGCAAATCCAATTTGAGTTCTTTTCTAAATGCCGCTACAGTCTCAGGTGTTGCACTTTGCCCCAGAACGGTTTGTGCCACATCCCCGGGCAAGGCTTCAACTCCGATAAAAATAATAAGCGAGATAATAAATACAGTTACCAGGCTTGCTCCAGTGCGTTTGAGAATCAAAATCAATACGTTTTTCATAAATGAATCCGATTTTTTTAATTATTGCTGTTTTTCACAAATACATATCGAACACAAATCTGTTTGTCAAATGTGTATTTTTATTTAATTTTATATGTATCAATTCCTTTTATAATCCCCAGTTTGAACTGTTTTCGAACTTTGACCGCTTTAATAAAGATATGCTTTTGTGCCCGTACAGATATGCTTTTGTTTCATTAATCTGCAAGAGACTTTGCAGCAAAGCAGCTGCCAATACCCCTGTTTATGATAACCGTCTGAAATGAGTAGGGTTTTTGATTACGCTTGATTTTGCCTCCTAACTTAAAATAAAGATTTCCTAACTACCCTCTAAATTTAGATCTGGAACATGCTTAATACGTAATCAGAATTAAAATAGCAAATTGTATGCCAGATGAAAAACTAAATCATAAGCTATTGATTTGATATAGTTTTATTAATATTACGTATGCGTATCAAATAGAAACCGATTCGATTATGGCGGATCATTATTTAATAACTCACTGAAATTATTAGATATACTTGTAATATATTTGATTCTTCAATATTGATTCAATGAGATTATTTGTTATATCAGATAGTTATAAATGGTTTCATTCATTAAGAACCAATTGTGAATCACATTTCGATTATGATTGCCATTTAATTTGCCTGACAAAAACCAGATTAAAAAAATTGGATAATCAGCACTTAATTTTCCCTTTAAATGGGGAACCCCACCACTTTTAAATGGGGAAGACTCCCCATTGATCGATAAAAACGTTGACTATCATAGTTGACTATAATAACAGGTCACCAGAATATGAATGAAAATCCACCTGTCTTTTATAAATATAGAGTCCCTGGAGAGGACAAATCTTACAATTAAGAGGAAACAACAATGAATGAAAGTGTAATTTTAACCTGTGCCGTTACCGGGGGAAGCGATGTAATAGATAAACACCCTGGCCTGCCCGTGACACCTGATCAAATTGCAACAGCAGCCATCGAATCAGCTAAGGCAGGCGCAGCCATCGCCCACATTCACGTGAGAGACCCTGAGACGGGTCTTCCAGACAGGAGCCTCGAGCTTTACAAAGAAACAGCAAAATTGATCCGTGACAGCGATACTGATGTGATTTTGAACATTACCACAGGTATGGGGGGAGATCTTATTCCATCCGAGGAAAATCCTGCCATAGCCGGTCCAGGGTCTGATATGATTTCTCCGGCACTACGCGTACAGCATATTCTTGCGATCAGACCGGAAATATGCACCTTGGACTGCGGATCATTCAATTATAGCTCCACCGCATATATCGCCACCATGCAAATGCTCAGGGAATCTGCCTTAAGAATTCAGCAGGCAGGTGTTCGGCCTGAAGTAGAAGCGTTTGAGCTAGGGCACATATGGCAGGCAAAACAATTGATAAAAGAAAATTTATTGGACAAAAAAGCACTTTTCCAGCTCTGTATGGGAATTCCTTATGGCGCTGAAGGAACCACAAGGAATGTGGTCACCATGTTTGATGCATTGCCCAGGGGTGTAGCCTGGGGCGCTTTTGGTGTTGGGAAACAAGAGATGCCCATGCTGGCACTGTCCGTGATCATGGGAGGCAATGCACGTGTGGGTCTTGAAGATAATTTGTACCTGGATAAAGGTATTCTGGCCACAAATGAGCAATTGGTGGTCAGGGCAAAAGAGATTATCGAAAGACTGGGTTCAAAATTGGCAACTCCTTCGGAAGCCAGAAAAAAACTATGCTTAAACTAGTTTTATAAAAGCGATTATCAAGGGAGAAACAGATGAGGATTGCGCTAATCGGAGCAGGGTCCATCGGAACCATACTGGGTGCCTTGATCACTCAGGCTGGAAAAGATATCGAACTGGTTGATTCCAACAATGAACAGGTAGATGCTCTGAATCGGAACGGGGCAAAAATTGTGGGGTTCTTAAATTCCACAATACCTGTTAAAGCTATACTGCCAAGGCAAATGACGGGAAAATATGACCTGATCATTTCATTAACAAAACAAGCGGCATTAAAAGAGTCTCTGATTTCAGCCTTACCATTTATGCACGATGATACTATCGTGCTTACCCTTCAAAATGGCATCCCTGAAGATATTTCCAAAAAAATAGTCGGTGCAGGCAGAGTGATGGGTGGCGGAGTAGAATTTGGTGCCACCTGGCTTGCACCGGGTGTGTCAGAGCTGACATCGGAACTATCGGATCTCGGGACTACCTTTGGGCAACTTGATGGACAAATCACGAGCAAAACAAAAGAGGTACAAAGCGTATTTTCAAAACTCAGACAGGCGCATATTTCCCAAAATATTCTTGGCGTTCGTTTTTCAAAACTTACAGACAATTCAACTTTTAGTGCCATGTCAGCTGTTTTGGGATGTAACAATGAGAGAATCCTGGATTCTTATGAGGCCATGACCTGTATTGCCCATCTCGGACGTGAGGCCGGTCTTATTATTGAAAAGTTAGGCATACATCCTGAAAAAATATTCGGGCTTCAACCAACCGTGGAAAATGTTGGATTTACGTCAAAAAAAGAGATGTATGATGTCATTTACAATTATTGGAAGCCGATTTATTCACCATTCAGCTCAGGTGTTGCCAGCATGCTGCAGGATATTGAGAAAGGCCGGAAATGTGAAGTCAATCAAATCAATGGAAAGTTTATCGAACTTGGCGAAAAAGTGGGCATTGAAACGCCTTTTATGCGTACCGTGGTAAAAATTATCACTAAAATGGAAAAGGGCGAATTAAAGTTGGAAAATGCCTGGAAAAATTGTAAGTATTTTGATATCCCCGATCTTGGATAATGCCCATCAAAGCCTTAACCCTTTTAAAGTGAACCAGTAAAGCTATTGAGTTGCAAGCATGGAAAATAATACCAGACAAAATTTGGAACCGTTATTAAATCCCGAAAGCATTGCCTTTGTCGGTGCTACAACCAAACCCGATGTTGCCGGTAATGACATGCTTTTAGAGGTCCTGCAATCAGATTACAGGGGACGTATGTATTGCGTTAACCCGAAATACAACGAGGTGGAAGGAATAACATGCTATCCATCCCTGTCCCACCTGCCCGAAGTTGTTGATTTAACCGTACTTGCCATTGGTAATGCCAGACTGGAAACACAACTTAAAGAGGCGGTAAGAATCGGGATTCGTTCTGCAGTTTTATTTGGCAGTGCTTATTTAGAAGACGATATGGATCCTCCTCTCATGGATAGAATCGCAAAACTTGCCAAAAGTGCAGATATACCGATTTGCGGGGCCGGGGCAATGGGGTTTTATAACCAGGATATCAACTTGCGGATCTTTCCTCAACATATTGCCAGGACATTCAAAAAAGGGAGCGTGGCTTATATCAGCCAGTCCGGCTCAGGCCTGACAGCTTTGCTATGGAATAATATAAAATTAAATTTCAATCTTGCTGTTTCTACTGGCCAGGAACTGATTACCACAGCCTCTGATTATTTAGATTATGTTCTGGATCTGCCCAGTACAAATGTTGTTGCTTTTTTTCTGGAAGCTGTCAGAAATCCAAAAGATTTTATACGGGGATTGGAAAAAGCCAGGAGAAAACAAATCCCTGTTGTTGTATTAAAGGTGGGAAGGACCGAAGCCGCAGCCGAACTTGCCCTGAGCCATTCAGGGGCCATTGCTGGGGATGATTCTGCCTTTCAGGCGTTATTTTCCCGTTATGGGGTTGTTCAGGTCAAATGCATGGATGAATTAGCCGCCACCTGTCAATTGCTGTCAATTGATCAAACCCTTTTACCCGGTCACCTTGCCGCGATTATGGACTCGGGCGGGGAAAGAGAATTATTGATGGATCTGGCTGAAGAGATGCAGGTCAAATTTGCAGATATAGGACCGGATACGATTCAAGTACTCAAAGATAACCTGGACCCCGGGCTACGCCCCATTAATCCCATTGATGCGTGGGGGACCGGAAACAATTATGAAAGCATATATGAAAACTGCATAAAGGCGCTGATTAAAGATGATGAGGTCTCAATTACGCTTCTGATAGCAGATCTCACATCAGACTTTTGGCTGCATGAAACCTTTGCCTCAATTTGCCGGAAAATCTCCCTGAAATCAAATAAACCCATCATAGTGATGACAAATCATATCGGAAGTGAATCGCAGGATCTTGCCTTAAGACTTCAATCTTCAGGGATTGTCGTTCTGAGCGGTACCATTCCAGCACTTCAAGCCATTAAGCATGCTTTTGAGTATAGAGATTTTATCAAACAGGATCACTATATCTCCAAAAACCTAAAAAGAAATTCCCTTAAAAATAAATGGGCCAATCGATTACAACAAGCCAACCCCCTGGATGAGATGGAAAGTCTTGCCCTTCTGAAGGATTACCAGATTCCGGTCCAGACTGCTGATATTGCCTTAAATTTGGACCAGGCCATTGGCATTGCAAAAAAGATCGGTTATCCTGTTGTCATGAAAACAGCCATGCCCGGAATTTTACACAAATCCGATGTCAACGGTGTCAAATTAAATCTGTCAACACCTGAACACGTCCGGGAATCCTATTTGGACCTGGCAAATCGTCTGGGTGAGAGGGTTTTAGTATCAGGCATGGAAAAAGGCCAGGTTGAAGTGGCTTTCGGTTGTATTAAAAATTCCCAGTTCGGTCCCTTGGTTCTCATCGCCAGCGGAGGGATATTTATTGAAATCCTTAAAGATAAACAGATAGCCCTGGCACCCTTTGGGAAAAATCATGCCTTAAAAATGATCAATCACCTAAAAATAAAACCGTTGCTGGATGGGATAAGGGGTAATGAGATCTGCGATAAAGAGGCTTTAGCATCGGCTCTTGCTAATTATTTTTTACTGGCCCATGATCTGGGAGAATTTATTGAAGAAATGGATGTCAATCCCGTAAAAGTCACTTCAAAAGGATGTGTGGCCGTGGATGCCATGATAGTTAGGCAGGCTTAATGGTGACGTGAAAATTTTTTACTTTTTCATCAACTTAAATCATATCAAGATAATAGGCCTGTCTAAAGGGCAGGCTAAATATTTTAACCTTCAATCGCCGAATACGCCATAAAAGTCCGATTTGCGACAAACGTGTCGTAAAACATTACAAGACTGTATTTGCCCACTGATTGGAGGTTTTGCTTCAAAATAACGACACATGTGTCGTCCTAAAAAAAGCATAGTTCATGTGCTCTGATCCTTTATCCGTTTGAATAAAACTAATTTTATGCTGTCTGGTCCGCATCTTGCTGTCTTTCAGGGGATAATAGCTGTTTTGCACATCAAATAGCCATAAAAAGGATGATGAATACAGGGCATTTATTTGTCTCTATAATTAAACACAGTTTAAGCGAAAATATAAATATGACCTATCGTCTGAGTATAGCTGACAGAACAGAGCTGGACAAGCTTCATCATGCAAGTTTAAAAACTTTAGCCCAAACCGGCCTCAGATTCATGCATAAGGATGCCCTTGCCATATTCAGTAAAAACGGTTTCAAAATTAAAGGTGATATCGTTTATATTAACGAGTCACAGGTTGACAATGCCCTTGCATCCTGCCCGCCCTCGTTTGAATTCCAGGCCCTTGATCCTGCAAGAAAACTAATAGTTGGTGAAGATTTTGTGCATGCCCAGCCCAATGCCGGTGCCCCGTTCGTGCATGACTCTGTCTGTGGACGGCGCAAAGCAATCCTTGAAGATCACGCCAACATTGTGAAAATCTGCCAAAAGCTCGATTCAATAAGCTTTAACGGTTCCATGCCTGTGGATCCCAGCGATGTGTCCCATAGGCATAAACATATGTATATGCTCAGAGAATCTCTCAAATATTCAAACAAACCGGTTATGGGCATGGCCATGAACAGGCTGGGTGCAAACCAGCAGATTGACCTTATGGATATAGCCATCGGTGAAAACCGGAATATAGAAGACGCGCATTGGATAGGGGTGGTGGTCAACCCTCACAGCCCACTTGCATGGGAACCCGAAGGGCTGGAAACTATTTTTGAGTTTGTAAAAAGAAATCAGCCCGTTGTTTTGTCCCCTGCCATCATGGCCGGAATTGCGGGTCCTATCGATCTTGTGGGCACAAGCGTGGTACAAAATGCAGAACTTCTGTCCGGTATCGTATTGACACAGCTCATCCGTCCAGGCGCTTCAATAGTTTACAGCACAGCCTCCACAATAGCGGACATGCGCAGGGCCTCATTTTGCGCCGGCAGCCCTGAAACCATGCTGATCAATCTGCCCTGTCTCCAGCTGGCCCGCGACAGGTACAATCTGCCCGCCCGGACCATGTGTGGCCTGACCGAATCCAGCGAAATTGATATCCAGGCGGGATTTGAATCAATGATGAGCATGATGTTTGGATATTTGAACGGAGCAAATATCCTGGTACAAACCCTGGGAACACTTGAGGCACTTATGAGTACCTCCTATGAAAAAATTATTATTGATGCGGAAAACTTCTCCCGTATGCAGCGCTATCAAAAAGGTGTTGATTTTTCCACTATTGATGCATCTCTGGAACTGATTCAGAAGGTTGGTCACAAGGCTGATTACCTGACAAGGCAGGATACTTTTGCTAAATTTAAATCTCTCTGGTCTCCCTCAGTGTCTGTATGGGGCAATGCCAAAGACAAGGCCGATTCCTCAATAACCCGGGCCAGGGAAAAATACAAACATATTCTGGATGGATTTAAGAAACCTCTGCTGCCTGAGAATACGATTGCAGCCCTTGACAGATATATTATTCAGGCACAGAAATAATTTGCTAACAGTTTAAAATTATTTAAATTTAAGGAACTAGTATGGCTAATGAACTTCCCACACATTCTCAGGTTGTGATTATCGGCGGCGGCGTAATCGGATGCAGCGTGGCCTATCACCTGACCAAATCGGGTTTAACTGATGTCTCTCTTTTGGAACGCAAATCCCTTACCTGCGGCACGACCTGGGCTGCAGCCGGGTTAGCCGTGGAAATGCGCGGCACTCTTGAGCTAACAAGAATGACGGGGTACGGATTAGATCTCTACTCCCGGCTGGAAAAAGAAACAGGACAAAGCACGGGATTTATCCGTTCCGGAAGTTTGTTGGTTGCCACCAATCCGGAACGGGAACGCGAATATAACCGTATTTTATCCCAATCCCGCACCTATGAGGTTGAGATGGAGCGGATCAGTATTGAAGAATTAAAAAAATTATGGCCCATCATGCATACGGATGATATTACGGCCGCATATTATGCGCCCAATGATGCCCTTTTAAGCCCCGTGGATACGGCAAGAGCTTTATCCATTGGTGCGGTACAGGGCGGTGCCAACATTTATGAAAAAACAGAGGTTTTAGATTTTTACCTTAAAAATGGAAGCATTGCAGGTGTAAAAACAAGTAAAGGGGACATTCATTGCGATACCCTTGTTTTATGTGCAGGCATGTGGAGTCGGGAGCTTGCCCGTAAGGTGGGTGTTGCCATCCCCCTGCATGCGGTTGAGCATATGCATTTTGTGACTCAACCCATGGAAGGCATTACAAAAGGCATGCCCATTCTGCGTGATCAGGACAGCCACCTTTATTATCGTGAAGAAGTTGGCGGTCTTTTAATTGGGGCCATTGAACCTGTTGCAAAGCCATACGGGACAAAAAAAATTCCCAAAGACTGGGAAAATAATGAATTGCCCAATGACATGGATCACATCGAACCGCTCATGATGAATGCCATGCACCGGGTGCCCGCACTTGAGGAAACGGAAATTCTGCGTTTCACTACTGTTCCGGAAAGCTTTACTGTAGACAATCAATATGTTCTGGGCGAAGTCCCGGCTATCCGTAATCTTTACACGGCAACCGGTATGAATACATCCGGGTTAATGTGTGGTGCCGGTGTTGGGTTGAAGATGGCCGAATGGATAACTTCGGAACGTCCCCAGCAGGATGTTTGGGAAATGGATGTGCGCCGTGTTTACTCCTGGCAGAACAACCGCAATTATTTATGTGACCGTATAAAAGAAATGGTGGGAAATGCCTGGGCCAACCATTTCCCATACAAGCAGTTGAAAACGGCCAGACCTGTCCGCAGGTCCGCCATTCACGACCAATTGAAATCCTTGGGTGCCTGTTTTGGCCAGCTGGCCGGATGGGAGCGTGCCAACTGGTTTGCCCCTGAAAATATTACCCCTGAATACCAATACTCCTGGGGCCGCCAGAACTGGTTTGATTATTCAGCAGCCGAACACATGGCCGTGCGTGAAGGGGTAGGTGTTTACGACCTGAGTTCATTTGCCAATTTTCAGCTCCAGGGCAAGGATGCCCTTTCTGTTCTGCAGCGCATTTGTGCCAATGATATTGATGTTAACATCGGTAAAATCGTTTATACCCAGATGCTTAATGAGAAAGGTGGCATTGAAGCCGACTTCACAATTACCCGTTTGGATACTGACAAATTTTTCATAATCACAGGGACTCCCACTGGGGTTAGGGATTTTGACCGTATTGCGAGGCACATCCCCAAAGACGCCCATGCTGTTTTAACGGATATGACCTCTGCTTATGCTGGCCTTGGGGTCATGGGTCCAAAATCCCGGGAACTACTATCTAGGCTGTCTTTATCTGATTTATCCAATCAGGAATTTCCTTTTGGCACGGCCCGCTACATTGAACTTGCCTATGCAACCCCCCTGGCATTGCGGATTTCCTATGTGGGCGAACTGGGCTGGGAGATATATCTTCCCACTGACTTTGCCCATGCATTTTTTCAAACCCTGATGGAGGCCGGCAAAGACCTTAGAATCAAACCTGTGGGATTTCATGCCATAGACTCTTTACGTCTGGAACGCAGTTTTAAACATTGGGGAGCTGATATCGGACCCAACGATACTCCTTTTGAAGCAGGACTGGGTTTTGCCGTAAACCTTGACAAGAAAGATTTCATCGGCCGCAACGCATTACTGGCTCAAAAAAAAGACGGCCTGAAACGAAAATTGGTAACGTTCACAGTGGATGATCCCCAGGCTTTGATATATCACGATGAACCTATATATCGAAACGGCATTCTGGCAAGCAGCAATACCCACGGATCGTTTTCCCATGTAATTGGGTGTCCCATAGGCATGGGTTATCTGAAAAATCCAGAAGGCATTACTGACAAATGGATTCTGGAAGGTAACTATGAAATCGAGGTGGAGGACCGCCGTATTCCGGCCAAAGTTCATCTTGAATCCGTGTATGATCCAGAAGGTAAAAGGGTTCACATGATTTAATGAAAGTTAATAAAGGTTTTAATATCCTATACCGGTTTTGGTTATTAAATGAGTGACTTACCGAAAACCTGAAAAATTGTCGGCTTTAGGGTGGATAATAATTTCGATCTTACTAGCAATTGGAGGTTAAATGAAAGGAAGAGTCAATAATTGGTTAACAGAAGCAGAGATCAATCAGATTCATGAAGCTTCGCTGGAAATCCTTTGGGAAAGGGGCATGAGAATCACCCACAAAGGCGCTTTGGAAATGCTGACGGGAGCCGGCGCTCAATACAATGAAAAGACCGGTATGGTAAAGTTTCCACCGGATCTAGTGGAAAAATGTCTTGCCACTGTACCCGAACAGTTTACAATCGGCTCACGCAATGGTGAACAAGATTTCTCCCTGGGAAAAAATGAAATCCCCTTTGTTCGGAACAGCTCCGGGGCAGAAGGCTATCTTGATTTAAAAACCCGTGAATACCGCCTGGGCACTAAAAAGGACTTAATTGAATGGACCCGCCTTGTGGAAGGTTTGGAATATGTCCATATCTGCGGCGGACATTACCCCTGTGATGCACCTATGCATACCCGGGACGTACTTGCTGCTAAAATAATATTCGAAAATACAGCCAAACCTCTGTTTGTAAATCCCTATGATATTGAAACCTTTAAAGCCATGGTTGATATGGCTTTGGTCATTCAGGGCAGCAAAGAGGCCTTGATTAAAAGCCCCTTGTTCACCATTCTGACTTCAGCTACTGCCCCGGCAAATATTCTTGATTATGCGATTGATATTATCCATTATGCCGGCGAGTACGGGGTTCCCGTGGAAATAAATTCTGCTCCGCTCATGGGTGGCACTGCGCCTGTGACAGTGGCTGGTGTGGTTTTACAGAACAACCTGGAAATTATGTCCCTGGCCGTGATTTCACAATTAGCCCATCCCGGCGCTCCCCTTATGCACCGGGGCATAACCATGTACATGGATATGGCCAGCGGTGCCGGGCTCATTGCAACCACAGAATGCGCCCTGGCACAGGTTGCAGCTTCCCAGGTGGTGAGGGCCAAATATAATTATCCAGTGGTTTCCTATGGACCTATTTCAGATGCTAAACAACCAGACAGCCAGTGCCAGATCGAGCGTACCACGCAAACAGTTCTAGCAGGGATTACGGGCAGCCAGTTATTGCTGGCAGCAGGTTTTATCGAAGCCCTTTACAGCATCGATCCTGTTCAATTGATTATTGACAATGAAATCATCGGCAGCCTTTACCGTATTTTGCGCGGGGTTAACGTGGATGAAGCAACCCTGGCCAAAGAGGTGATCAAAAAAACCCTGCCCAATGGTAACTACCTGGATCAACAACATACCTTTGATCATTTCCGTAGCGAGCACTCCGTTCCCAGATGCTTTAACCGTAAAGCAAGACCGGCATGGGAATCAGAGGGTTCAAAAGACATGAACCAGCTTGCCATGGAAAGGGGTCAGACCCTGTTGAAAGATTATAGCCGGGATCCCCTTGCCGAACCTGTTTTAAAAGAACTGGATGCCATCTATAATTCCGTGACAAAGAATAAACATGTAACCTCTCATTAAATATTAGGAGCACTTGAAAAATGAGCTATTACGCAGAACATTACGACAAGCTTAAAACCGATATGTCATATGAATCCGTTATTCAAAAAGGGATCGATTATTCATCTCCATCCGTTAAATCCTTCCAGGCCTATGCCGATGCTCTGGTACTGGCAAAAGGTGACGGGCCCTATCTCTGGGATGTCAACGGTAAAAAATACCTGGACCTGATGGCCCAGAACCTGTGTATCAGTGTGGGATATAATCATCCCATGGTGAACAATGCCGTTAAAGAACAGATGGATATGCTCACCCACAGCACTGCCATGTATGTACATCCCTCACCTGTTCATTATGCCGAAGAACTGGCGGCCCGTTTTCCAAAGGGACACGACTGGGTGGTTCATCTGGTGAACTCCGGCGCTGAAGCTGTTGACGTTGCTGTTTTAATGGCCCGCCTGTATACGGGAAACATGGATATCATTGCGCTTCGTAACTGTTATCATGGTGTCCAGGGAAGTGCCCTGGCAGTAACCGGGATGAAAGTTTTCCGCCAGCCCGTTGCCACAGACACATCCGTACATCACGTGCCCAACCCTCACCCCTATCGCGGTGTTTTCGGCAATGCTACAGACGAGTACATTGAAGAAATTGATCGAACCATTATTTCGTCCACTCCCGGCAAAATAGCCGGTTTCATTGCTGAACCCATTCAGGGATTCGGTGGTGTTGTGCCTCAGCCAAAAGGGTATCTAAAAAAGGCGTTTGAACGGGTAAGGGCTGCCGGAGGTGTTTGCATGGTGGATGAAATCCAGACAGGTGTCACCCGCACCGGTGATAATTTCTGGGCATTTGAAAGGGATGATGTGGTTCCGGATATCATCATCCTGGGCAAGGGCATCGGTAATGGTTTCCCGCTATCCGCCGTAGTTGCCAAACGGGAAATCGTCCAGCCCATGGCACAAAAGAGGTGGTTTAACACCTATGGTTCCAACCCCATGTGTTGTGCTGCAGGTCGCGCAGTACTCAAAGCCATTGATGCGGATAACACCCTGGAGAACGCTAAAAACATGGGAACCCGTATGAAAAACAATGTCAATCTTTTAAAGAAAAAATACGATCTCATCGGGGACGTCCGGGGACGCGGTCTTATGGTGGGTGTTGAACTGGTTAAAGACCGTACAACTAAAGAGCCGGCAGAAGCTGAAGCCGGGAGAATTGTAGAGGCTGCCAGGGAAAATGGATTAATTATTGGTAAAGGAGGCGCCACGGGAAATATGCTGCGTATCAATCCGCCTCTGTGCCTCAACAAACAAGATGTGGATTTTACAGCATCTGTTTTGGACGATGCATTTAGCAAATTGTAAAAACCAAAAAACAGGGAGGTAAGAGGATGTCTAGCATTCCAAAAGTGCCGATATTGATAAATGGACGTTTTATTAACTCGGATTCACCACATTATGAAGATGTTATGAATCCTGCAACCCAGGAAGTACTTGCCCAGGTACCGTATTGTACAATAGATGAGGTCAATTCTGCTGTTTCTTCTGCCAAGGAAGCATTTAAATCCTGGTCTAAGACTGCCATTACAAAGCGGGCACGCATTTTTTTCAAATTCCAGGATCTCATACGCAGTCTACTTCCTGAACTATCGGCTTCCGTGACAGCAGAGCTGGGGAAAATAGGTCCGGATGCCGAGGGAGATGTGTTTCGCGGTCTTGAGGTGGTGGAACATGCCTGCGGCATATCTTCTTTGCAGATGGGAGACTTTGTGGAAAATGTAGCAAGCAATGTCAATATTTATACTATGCTTCAGCCCCTTGGGGTTTGCGCCGGCATTACCCCTTTTAACTTTCCAGGTATGATCCCGCTTTGGATGTATCCCATGGCAATTGCCTGCGGCAATACTTTTGTCCTCAAACCTTCTGAATTGGACCCCATTACAACTACCCGCATAACAGAGTTGGCCCAGGAAGCCGGTTTACCCGACGGTGTTTTAAATGTGGTCCATGGAGGCAAGGATGTGGTGAATGCTCTTTGTGATCATCCAGATATAAAGGCGCTGTCTTTTGTAGGCTCCGTACCTGTAGGCACCTCTGTTTACAACCGCGCATCAAAAAGTGGTAAAAGGGTGCAGGCCATGCTCGGTGCCAACAATCATGGTGTTGTTCTACCGGATGCTGACAAAGAATTTACTCTTAATGCCCTTATTGGAGCATGTTTTGGCGCTTCAGCCCAGCGTTGCATGGCCATTCACACCATGGTTCTGGTGGGAGAATCCCGTGAATGGCTGCCTGATTTTATTGAAAAAGCAAAAACACTTAAGGTGGGTGTGGGTACAGATGTTGACACTGATATGGGCCCTCTGATCCGTCCGGCTGCAATAGACAGGGTGACAAATTTCATTGAAAAAGGAATCGCCCAGGGTGCCAAACTGGAATTGGATGGTCGACATCCAGACGTCCCCGGTTATGAAACAGGTAACTTTTTAGGGCCGACTATTTTTTCAAAGGTTACCCCGCAAATGGATATCTATGAACAGGAAATTTTCGGACCTGTTCTCTGTGTGGTTGAATTGGAAACCCTTGATGAGGCTATTGATTTTGTGAACCATAACCCCTATGGCAACGGAACCGCTGTTTTTACCACCAGCGGCGTTGCCGCCCACCAGTTCAAAAACGAAATCGATGTGGGTCAGATCGGAGTCAACCTGCCGATTCCCGTGCCATTGCCTTTCTTCAGTTTTACCGGTTCCCGGGGGTCCAAACTGGGAGATCTTGGCCCCTATGGAAAGCAGGCCGTACAATTTTACACTCAAACCAAAACCATTACAGAACGCTGGCCCAAAGCAAAATCAGATGACACGGGTATCAACACGGCAATCACCTTGAAATAGGGATTAATAGATTTATCCAAAACCGCAAATCCTGTAAATCCACAAAACGTGGCTATTTGTAGACAGTTTAGATTTTAACAAATAATAAAAATGTTTTTAGGCCGAATTCACTAACGAATCAATTAAAGGGATGGAGGAAGCAAAAATGGACGATTTAACAAAAATGGAAAACCTATTGAAATCCGGCAAGATTTCACGAAGAGAGTTTTTGGTTAAAACCGCAGTTTTTGGAGCGGCTGCCACTTTATCACCGGCCCTGTTTGCCAATACGGCTAAAGCTGCAGGGCCCAAAAAGGGCGGACGGTTTCGTATGGGTATGGTGGGGGGCAACACAACAGACTCAATGGATCCGGGCACTTTGAATGATGCCATGAATCAGAATCTAAGCTGGCAGATCCGCAACAACCTGGTTGAAGTGGATGATAGGGGCAATTTGATTCCTGAACTGGCTGAAAGCTGGGAAGCATCTCCAGATGCGGCAACCTGGACATTCAAGATTCGCAAAGGTGTTGAGTTTCACAATGGCAAATCCCTTACAGCAGAAGATGTCATCGCCTCCATCAATCACCACAGGGGAGAAAAAACCAAGTCTGCGGGTAAGGCTATTCTGGCACCGGTAAAGGAAGTAAA
>CAYVZG010000002.1:0-133162 GCA_964455805.1 uncultured Desulfobacula sp. | reverse complement strand
AATTTTCGACGCTGTTTTTCTTATAAAGGGGTCATTATTGCACGCTGATCAACACGCAAAGCTCGCGGTAAAGGTGCTCGACTTTACATTAAACGAACTGGTATTCCTGTCCCTGCTGTGCGTTTAGAGTTATTGTTAAAAAGAGATCCGCTTAGATCTAACAGTATTAATCGTTTAGTTGATCTATTTAAAATTGATCATGAATTAATTAAAAAGTATCTTGAATTTAAAGAATTTAATTCCAGATTGTTTCGTCTCAGATATAATAAAGATTATCCTAATTCTTCTGCTCAGTATTTGAGATTGATGAATAGAATTGATGGATATTTGAATAGCGGCAATTTATTTGTGGCAAACCGTCTCGCTAAACAATATGTCATTTATCCATGTCTTAAAAAATGTTCGTTAAATGAAGGATTCTTTAAAGTATTAGAAAATTATCTTTTTATAAAATTTCCGGTAATGATTTAGCGAATGATCATAATCTCGGGTTGTAATTACAGGGGAACTATCTCCTATAATTACAATCCGAACATGATGGTTTTTCCGTTTAACTCTGTTGTGTTCCTTAATGGAAATCAACTAAATAACTTTTAACACAGATTTCTCTATTTGATTTATTTTTTCTATAGCTCCATTTGATTCCCAATCATGCTCAAGTCCAATAATAGCTTTCTTTTTATTTTGACTGTCTGCTTCAAATTTATCCAAAACAGCCCCGACTCTTCCATATTTAAATTGGTCAAGTGGGAAATAAACTTCATCTGCCATAGACATTATTTTTGTTTTTTGGTTTTTTTCTACTTCATTAATCAAATAAATGATTATGTCATCATTATGGATTGATATCCCATCAGCTCCAATAAATGCTTTTTTTATTCTATAATTATCTTTTATTGAGTCTAATAAATTATCAACCCAATTCCCATAAAACGAACCACGAGAATCGCTATAAATTCCCCCAATGACAGAAAGTTGGCTCAACCCGTCGTATTTATGTAAATCAACGAATGCATGTGGATTCGTTGTTATTATTTTTAAATCATTCAATTGGTGCTCAATTATCTGCGTCGCAATATAATAATTTGCAGAACCGCAATCTAAAAAAATCACATCATCTGGTTCTAAAATCTGTTTCACAATTGTGCTAGCTACTTTTTCTTTGAGTTTGTCATTTTTTGAAATTCGTTTTACAAAAGGATCGTTTTTATTTGATTTTTCATTTTTTTCTTTTTTCTTTTTTAATACAATTTTACCTTTTCTTCTTTCAAAAGATAATCGATTTATATAGTTATAATAATTGTAAATAGTTGCTTTTGATACGCCGAGTTGCTTAGAGGCTTCCTCTACTTCTATTTCACCATTTTTGGTTAAAAGTTCTATAAATTTTTTCTGAGAATCGTTGAAAATTATCTTTCTTATTTTATTTTCCATATTGTCCACCCATTTTTCTAATTATTTATCCTTGACAAAATTGAATTTATACTTATTTTTCGTCAAATTATCCAGGAGGTTTGTTTTAAAATGTATTTTTTTAAAAACTTTTTTATAAAATTCTAATAAAGCGGGGGTGGTTTGTCAAGCATAGATCCAAGCCGAGTTTAATGAAGAAAGCTTTGAAGATGTTTGAATTTAAACAGAATATTTTAATACAATGCCATGTAAACAAAGTTTAAAAAGACAGGTTTCGGCAATATAATAGGTGAGTATATAATGAAATTATTGAGCATTGATGGTGGTGGAATTAAAGGCTTATATAGTGCGGTCGTTCTGGATTATATTGAAAAGAAGTATAATGTAAATATAATTGATCACATTGATATAATATCAGGAACTTCAATTGGTGGAATAATTGCATTAGCTTTGGCTTCAGGTAAAAAAGCAGATGAAATTGTGAAGTTTCTGGTTCAGAAAGGTCCTCAAATTTTCCCCAATCAATACTTTGAAAAATATTACAGAAAAGTTAAAACAATACTATTTTCAAAATATAATAATGTAAAACTCAAAGAAGCATGCATTGAATTTTTCAACGAAAAAACTACACTGAATGATCTATATAAATTGAAACATCCCAACCGTAAAAGAGACGGAAATCTCTGTGTTTGTATACCTTCCGTAAATTTATCAACCGGAAAAAACAAAGTATTTAAAACACCACATTCAGAAGGTCTGATTATAGATAAGAAGTATAAGCTTTGGGAAGTAGCCTTGGCCACTTCTGCGGCGCCAGTATACTTGCCCATAGTCAAATTGAAAAAAGGATTGAAACAAGAAACTTATGTTGATGGTGGTTTGTGGGGTAATAATCCTTCAGAAGTCGCGTTAACAGAGGCTTTGACATACTTTATCAAGGATTCAAGTGGAAAAATATCCGATGGGATAGAGCTTTTGTCTATTGGAAATATAACTGAAAATGCAGGAAAATCAGCGTTATTACTTCAACGTGGTTTTATCCCATGGAACTTAAAACTGATATCTCTTTTGTTTGATTGCCAATCTCAATCAGCTCATAACATTATTAGTTTGTTATTTAAACAGAACAAATGGAATTACATACGTATTGAGCATGAAAACATTAATGTAAAAGGTGTTAAACTCGATAGTACCAATAAAAAAAGTCTTGATTTAATACAAGATCTGGCCATCAGAGATGTATCGGTATCACTATCAAATAACAGTTCGACAGATATAAAACTTAGAAAATTTTTTGAATTGGAGGATTAAATAATGGCTAATTGTCATAAAAATTTTTTCACAGCCAGAGATTCGTTTCATTCCAAAATCAGTTTAGACGCATCCAAAATTAATTCATTGAGAACTAGTCGTGACAATCTTAGAAAGCATATTAGAACTGACTTTGAAGAGCACGATAGACCAAAAATCAAATTTCAGATGCAAGGCTCATTTATTATGAATACAACGGTTAATCCGCTAGATGAAGATTATGATATTGATGACGGTATCTATTTTTCACCAAGTATAGAGGACAGGCCTACACCACAAACTGTACATAATTGGGTTGTTGATGCAGCAAAATCATATAGAACGGTGGATCCTCCTGTTGATAAAAAGCGTTGTGTTCGTGTCCCTTTTAAAAGTGGGTATCATGTAGATTTCCCGATTTATGATTTGATTGAAGTTGATGGTCAAGAAGATCCAGAGCCATATTTGGCTGTAAAAGTAGACGGTTGGATTTTTAGTGATCCAGTGAAAATAACCAACTGGTTTAATCAAAAGGCAAAAAATAATCAAGGTCAGTTAAAAAGAGTTGTTCGATATTTTAAAGCATGGGCTGATCAAGAGAATCAGTCCGCAAGAGCCAAAATGCCAAGTGGTTTGATTCTTACGATCCTTGCAACTGAAGAGTTCTACCACCATGATAGCCATGATGATAGTTCTTTTGGCAATACGGCATCTGCTATATATGAAAGATTAAGTATTGATGAAGATATTTTAAATCCCGTGGATTCAACGGAGAACTTAAGAGACCGCATCACAGATGCTCAATTTTCAAATTTTTTAAACAGATTGGACGTTTTAATTCGATCTGCAGAGACAGCATTAGAACATTCAAGTAAAGAAGAGGCTGCAAAAGAATGGACAAAAAGGTTAGGTGATAGATTCCCAGTCTATGAGGATTCTAAAAACAAAGCCACTAAATTCAGTGCCGCAGTGGCAGGAACTAAAGCAATCAAAAAAAATACAAGCAGCGCATAGTTTCAAAAAATGATAATTGAAGAAGCTATTCGTCAAATAAAAGAATTTATTCAATCTTTACCAGAAGATTGTTTTACACCAATTTTGAAGGAGAATCTCCCAGATAAGGACGCTCCTGTTCCCAATATTTATGGATGGGAAGCTAAGGTCGATATTAAAGGTGAGTGGATTGATATTATTATAACCTTAACAAGGCATTTTCCGAATAAGGTACCAAGGATTTATTATAAGGACGTACCTTTTCCTATTCCCCATTTGACCCCATCAAGGGATAATCATCTTTGCACCGTTGACCATCCAAGTACATTTTTAGACATTGATTATCCAATCCTGATTTTTCATGAGACCATAGAAATCGCAGCTCAATTAATAAAAGATGGCATCAATAAACAAAACACAAAGGATTTCATAAAAGAGTTTCGTAGCTATTGGATAATTGGCGGGGGTATTCCCACGTGGTTATCAATAATTAAACCAGACCCATATTTTAAAATAATCAAAATTATTGAATTCGCTCCGGGATTAAACAGAATAAATTGGATAGCAGCAGAGAATGAGCATCAAGGAATTTCCTGGTTATCAAATATTGATAGAGAGGTCGAAGTAGTAGAAGGTAGGAAGCGGTCGGTTCAAAAGATCTATAATGGAATTTATTTACACTTTCTAGAGCCTATTTATCCGCCTTATCCAGAAAATAATTTTGAATTATATCAAATTCTTAAGAGGAAAATGCTTCCGGAAGAATTAGATAAATTTTGTCTGTTCCTTTTTAAAAATAATGTTGAATCAGTACCTGTGATATTTTCATTTGTATATCCATCAACGACAAATGATAAAATGATTTTTGGTGGATTTATTCTTAAACGTCCCAAAATCTGCAAATCTGAAAATGCGTTGCTACCGGGATTTCGTAATTCAAAGATCCCACCAGTCTTACAATTTACCAATGCGTTTGCAGATTCAAGAATTTTAAAATCAAACGTGTTAAGAATCGATAACGAAAGGCTTCAACAAAGAATCGGTGACTCAAAAATGACTGTAATGGAAGACAGAAAAATAGTGTTAATAGGATGTGGCTCAATAGGTTGTAGGATAGCCGTGAATTGTGCTCTTGCTGGAATTGGAAGAATCATTTTAATTGATGATGATAAATTGGAAGCGGAGAATATCAAAAGACATATCTGCAATATGAAGGATATCGGTCTGCATAAGGTTGATGCGGTTACTAAATATATAAAAAAGAGAATGCCACATATTGATGTAATCCCTATAAAAGACAATGGTTATGATTTGTTAACGAACAAAAAAGAAATATTTTTAGAAAGCGATATTGTAATTTCAGCAACAGGAGATAAAACATTTAATGTTTTTATGAATGGATTAAGTCTTCCAATACCAATTTTGTATTCATGGATAGAAATTAATGGATATGCATCCCATTCCATAATTATTCATCCAGAAAAAGGTGGATGCTTAAATTGTACTTATGATGATTTTAAAAATGAGAGACATAATTGTATAATTTCAGAAGCGGAGGTGATCCTTCAACAAGAAGCGGGCTGTAATACGATTTACTTGCCATTTAGTGCTATTGCATCTGATAGTGCTGCTGGATTTGCAACTCGGTGTTGCTTAATGTTTTTAAACAACAATGTCCAAATGTCTGAATATTGGATTTATTATGGTGATCTAAATGATGCTGAAAATAAAAATCTAAAACTTTCTGTAGCAGTAGAAAAAAGTTATAGCCTTCATAAAGAAACGATTGCTAGAAAATTGAATTGTAACTCTTGCGAAAGAAAAGCATAATTATGTTATATGGTTATTCAGAGTATGGAACGATTCTTTTTGTACCAACTGTTTTAGAATCATTCATAAAATATCAACAAAGACAGATCAATGATTCAGAGGCAGGAGGATATCTGTTTGGACGACAGTTTAATGATCAAATTGTGATTGAAATAGCCACAGAACCTGACAATACTGATATTCGAAGTAGATTCTTCATTTTAAGAAATAAACTCAAAGCAAATAAAATTTTTTCGAAATTTCGGCAAATTACAAAAGGTGAATTGTTTTTAGCAGGGGAATGGCATACTCATCCTGAAGAAAAGCCAATACCTTCTCAACACGATATGGATGAAAGTTTAAAAAGCTTTCAACATAATTATTATCCGTTAAATTTTATGTCAGTGGTGATAATTGGTAACAGTGCCATATCAGATGCATGGATTGGGGTTCAAGACGGGAAAAGATTGTATAAACTTAACCGTGTAGGCGAGAAAATATGGAAATGTTAAAAGAAATGAAATAACAAAAAATATACGGTATAAACAATGAAATTAAGTTAAGCTCAAAATCAAAAGTTCGGGAAATATTTGACACTACCAATCATGATGATCATTTGCCTTTCCTTAAAAGCTAACTATTATTTAGATGGTAACAATGTTACCAAAGTGATAACAAAACAAGTAAAATCCGGTAAAAAACACTGATAAAAGGATAATTTGAAAATGACTGACAATAAAGGCTTAAACCCCCATAAACACACGCTTGAGATCTTTTCCGATTATGTCTGACCTTGGTGTTACTTCATTACCGGGAGTATTGAAAAACTTGAGAAAGAGTATGATATCCGCATCAAATGGCGGGCCTTTCCCCTTCATCCAGATACGCCCGAACAGGGCCGTTCGCTGGAAGATTTATTTAAACATAAAGGGATACCCGTTAATGTCGATAAAATGATGTCCCACCTTAAAACCACGGCAGCAAAGCTCGGGCTTGCTCTGGGTGATAGAAAGATGACCTATAACAGCCGGCTGGCCCAGGAAGTTGGCTTGTGGGCAGAAACAAAAGGCCATGGGCATAAATTTCATATGGAAGCATTCAGGGCTTATTTTGTAGAGGGAAAAAATATTGCCCAGAAAAAAGTTTTACTGAACTTGATTGAAAGGTCCGGGCTTGATAGAAATGAAGGGAAGACAATAATTGAAACCCGGGAATTTTCAGATGCTGTGGATTCGGATTGGAAACTGTCAAGAGTAAAAGGTGTTACAGCAGTACCAAGCTTTTTTTTCGGACTTGACCGTCTTGTGGGGGCACAGCCCTATGAAATCCTTGAGAAGTTACTTGTACAAAATGGTGTGAAGCACAAATGACAGTAAAATGATATGTGCACCCATTTTGAACAAATAAGGCAAATAATTTACTTTTTTGATAACATTTAATTCCGGAGAAAAGATGGCTGATAACAAAAAGAAGATTCCGCCTTCATGCGCATCCTGTGCATTGGAGATTCCCCAAAGAGTTTGTTTTTCCAAAAAGGGCAAGGGTCACAAAGGATGCCCTTCATTGATACAAAAAGATGTATTAGATGCAGCCAATAGAGAATATGAGGCCAAAGAGATAAATGAGTTTGCCTATAAAGCGTCTTTACAGGAGGCCCAATGCTATGCAAACAGGGACCAGCAGCCATATATTATGCAGCCCACTAAAACACGGATCGTAGAAACCTGTGAATTTGCAATAAAAATGGGGTACAAACGAATTGGACTTGCATTTTGTCTTGGATTGACAAAAGAGGCAAAAGTTGTGGGAGAAATTTTGACAGGATACGGGTTTGAACTGGTGTCCATATGCTGTAAGGCAGGCAATAGTTCAAAAGATATTATTGGTATTTCAAATGATGAGAAGGTTTATAAAGGCACGGATGAGGCGATGTGCAACCCTATATTTCAGGCAAAAATCATGACCAATGAGCAGGTGGATTTTAATATTTTGCTGGGGTTGTGTGTGGGACATGATTCACTGTTTTTACAATATACAGATATTCCCACCACAGTGCTTGCCGTAAAAGACCGTGTCACCGGCCACAATCCTTTGGCAGCCATTTATCAGTCAGAATCCTATTACAGGAAGATCCGGCATCCGGATATTGAATCTTGATCCCATCAAGAGGTTTTGCTAATAACAAACCATGCATATAAGATTAAAAGATATCATTGATCTGGATTATTTTATCAATATGGATGAGGCTGTTGATTCTTCAGAAGAGATTCATTCACAAACGGTAAGGGATCGAAAAATTTATAATCAGATCAAGGACACTTCCCAAACCGAATCAACACTATTATTAAAATGGCTGGCTTTCAGAAAAGAACAATTCGTTAAAGGAAGAGATAAGAAAAAAATATCCCAGTTGCCCGGTACTGTTTTTTCAACCCTGTTTTCCTGGATGGTTTATGCCATGGTTTTGTCAGGATCCATCACGGGAATATCACTGGCATATTCCTTTCTGGCCTATCATGGAAACCGTCCGATTAATGTCACCATTTTTTTGTTTTTGTTTGTTTTGCTGCAGGTCCTGTTACTATTATTCACTTTGACACTTCTGATGCTTAGGCATGTTGGAACAAAAAACAGGAAAAATTTTTTCAACACTTCCATTCTCCATACATTGATTTTTTCCTTATTTTTTAATGTGGTACCTAAAATGATAAAGAAAACAGGACAACAGGTTTTGAATAAAAATTTTGACGCCATGGAATATGCGTTGTCCATCATGAGGATGAAGGGCAGGGAATATGATGCCCTTTTGTTCTGGCCGGTTTTTCTTATGACATCTGTATTTGCATTTGCCTTTTCAACCGGCGCCCTGGGCGGTACATTTTTCAGGGTGGTTGTCAGCGACATGGCATTTGGGTGGCAGTCCACGCTGATGGCTTCAAGTGAGGCTGTTTATGATTTGGTTTCATTTATAGCAATCCCCTGGTCCTGGTTACTGCCGGAATCCTTTGCCCACCCCACTCTTGAACAAATAGAAGGGTCCCGGATTATTTTAAAAGACGGCATTTCCACTCTGGCAACACCGGACTTGGTATCCTGGTGGCCCTTTATCTGTATGGGAATTTTGATTTATGGGGTTATACCCAGGGCGCTACTAATTATTACCGGAATTTTGGCACAAAAACGTGTCATCAGGCATTTTAATCTAAAGGGGCCAAGGTACAGGCAGTTAATGGCCAGAATGCAATCTCCTGTCATGGACATCGGTTCAGATAGAACAAAACAAAGTAAATCCGTTGAAAAAAACGTAAACACAGATATGGAAAAAAGCCCCTGTTTTAATAATAATCCCAAAGGACCGGATCAGAATGTATTGCTCCTGATCCCTCAAAATGTTTACCCTGATGACATAATTAAGAGTATTACCAGAAAAATTGAAAATCACATGTTTTTTAGTGTGAAAGAGATCCAGAAAATCAGTTTTGATTTTGACAGGGATGCAGACACTATCCGTCAAATGGATCAAGGTGATATATATCAGGTGATCCTGGTCCATGAAGTCTGGCAGCCTCCCATTAGAGGGATACTCCATTATATTGATCAGCTAAAGGCGATTATGCCTGAAGAAACCGCATTGTGCATCCTTTTGACCCAGGATGCCGGGCAGGTAGATCTTTTTGTGGAGAGCACCAATATTAATTATAAGGTCTGGAAAAAAGCTGTTTTTAAACTTGAAAATCCTTATATTATAGTGAAAAGGTTTGCTGAACAATGATACCGGAATTCGCCGTTTTAGGGCATCCCAATGAAGGAAAGTCTTCTGTTGTATCCACTTTGACGGAAAATGATCAGATTAAGGTCAGTCCGGTCCCGGGTGAAACCACTATATCAAAAAAATATACCATAATCATTGACGGCAGAGACATTATCCGGTTTGTTGACACACCGGGGTTCCAGGTGCCAAAGCAGACCCTGGAATGGTTTAAGGCATTTGAGGGCGACCAGGACAAAATTGCCGGCCGGTTTATAGACACCTTTAAAAATGATCCTTTTTATGCGGATGAATGTGAACTATTGGATCCTGTGGCCAGGGGGGCCGGCATCATTTATGTGGTGGACGGTTCAAGGCCTGTGAGGGATGATGACCTGGCTGAAATGGAGATTTTAAGGTTAACCGGGCGGCCGAGAATGGCCATAATTAATTCCAAAACAAGTGAAAAAGATTATACTCAGGACTGGAAATTTGAGTTTAGAAAGCATTTTAATTCCATCCGAGTCTTTAATTCAAACAAGGCAAATTTTTCAGAACGTATTAAAATGCTTGAAAGCCTCAAGTCCATTGACCAGGAGTGGGAAATATTACTTTCCCGGGTAATCCAGGCATTTAAACAAGACTGGCAGAAAAGAAATGCCCAGGTGTCTGCCTTAATTCTCAAAACCATTGAAAAAAGTTTGTCATTCTCCATTTCTGAATCTATTAAAGAGTCTTCTGATCAAGAAAAGATAAAAGAAAAACTGAATGAAAAGTATCAGGCGAATATAAAAGCGCTTGAAAATAAGATGTTCAAGCAGATAAGGGCGCTTTTCAAACATCACCTTTTTGAAGTTCATCTGGTGGAGTATTCAATTCTTAAACACGATCTTTTTTCAAAACAGACCTGGGAGCTTCTGGGGTTGACAAAAGAGCAGCTGGCCGCAGCTGGAGCCATTATTGGAGGCACAATGGGTGCGGTCATTGACACGGCTGCTGCAGGCGTTACCTTTGGTGTGTTTACCGCTTTGGGAGGTGTTTTAGGAGCGGGTTCTGCATTGTTAGGCGGGAAAAAAATAACAAAGAAGAAATGGTCAGGCATCCGATTTGGCGGAGATAAACTTAAACTTGGACCCAATAAGAATCTTCAGTTTCTCTATATTTTAATTGACAGGGCATTGATCTACTATTCCCATATCATCAACCGCCCGCATGGAAAAAGAGATTTGCCTGGTCATCCCGGGAATTCAGATAGTAAAAAAAAAGGGTTTTCCACAAGGTTTACTTCAAGCCAAAGAAATATCTGTGCAAAATTTTTTAAAGCGATAACAGGCAATTCGTTCATTAAGGACAAAAAGGTGATAGTAAGGTTTGAAGAATTGATTGAAAATGTTTTAAATGAAATATCCAAGGAGTAATGAAAGGAAATATTCATAGAATGCAGGTGACAATTTTGGGGTCAGGAACCTGTGTGCCTTCACTTAAAAGACATTCCTGTTCCGCTCTTGTAAGGGAAAAAGCCGTTAATATCCTCCTGGATGCAGGGCCTGGAACCATGGGTCAGCTTTTGCAACTGGGAGTTCACATCAATGACATTGATTATATCCTGTTAAGTCATTTTCATCTGGACCATTGTGCTGAAATAGCCCCGTTTTTATTTGCCACGAAATACTCGGGAGTTAAAAGGAAAAAGAGACTTACCCTGATTGGCGGTAATGGGTTACGTGCCCTGTTTGAAAATTTAAATAAATGTTTTGATCAAACCATCCAAATCGAAGATGAATTATTCCAAATCATTGAGCTTGATGAAAAAGGTTCAATGACCCTGAATCCTGAAGGGATTCAATTGGTTTACACAAAGGTCTGTCACAGGCCTGAAAGCCTGGCATACCGCTTGGCCGATAAAACAGGATTCACTGTGGTCTATTCGGGGGATACAGATTTTTGCCCGTCACTTGTTGACCTGTCCAGGGAAACAGATATTCTGATCTGCGAATCAGCCTTTCCAGACGACAAAAAAGTTTCAGGGCATCTTACCCCATCCATTGCCGGTGATATTGCAGAAAAAGCCTGTGTAAAAAAACTTGTTTTAACTCATTTTTATCCTGAGTGCGATGCAATTGATATCAAGGCGCAATGCCGAAATACTTTTGCCGGACCAATTGTACTTGCCCAGGATCTATTGACGCTTTAACAGGATGAACAAAATTTTTTATAATTGTTCAGCCTGTTAAAAGCGGTTATCTAAAAAGCCCTGCCTGATGATTATTTGCAGGCGGTTAAGCGTTTAGCATCCAAATAAAATATCCATCAGACAGGGTGACCTCAAACATAACAACTGAATAGTTACAATAAATTTTGTAAAAAACTTGTATCAGGATGGATAATTCGCTTATATTCAATTTTGGATGCCTAAACTTGACTTATAAATCAAAAGGAAGTCTAAAATAATGTTATCAAATCTTTTCAGCCCTATCCAGATAGGCCATATGACCTCAAAAAACAGGCTATTAATGTCTGCCATGAGTATCAACTTTGGTGTGGATGATAATTGTTGTGTAACAGATCAACTTGTTGAATATTTTATAGAAAGAGCAAAGGGTGGTGTGGGCATGATGCTGGTGGGGGGCGGAAGCGTCCATCCGGGAGGCCAGGAACTGCCGGATCTTCCCCAGATGTATAATGATGATTGTATCCCCGCTCTTAAAGATATGGTTCAAAGGGTAAAGCAGTATGACACCCTGTTTGGGGTGCAGCTCATGCATGGCGGGCGCCAGTCTTATCTTCCAAAGAAAGTTGCACCATCAGCTATTCCAGCACCTGCTGTTGTAAAGGGTGAAGTAAAAGCCCTTTCAATTGATGAAATCAAAGAACTGATTTCCTGTTTCGGTGATTCGGCAAGACGATGCCAAAAGGCGGGATTTGATTTTGTAGAGCTTCATGGCGCCCATGGTTATCTGATTAACCAGTTCATGGCACAAAATTCCAATATCAGAACAGATGAATATGGCGGGTCTTTTGAAAACAGGACACGGTTTTTGTTTGAAATTATTGAAGATATCCAGGCAAAGACGGGGAAAAACTTTCCCATTGGTATACGGATTAATGGAAATGACTATATTGAGAATGGCTGGGATCTTGAAAGCACGGTAAGAATAGCGCCCCTGCTTGAAAGGGCAGGCGTTGTATACCTCCATATTTCCGGAGGGGTTTACGGATCAACAGAATTGACCATTCCATCCATGTATACTCCCCATGGATGTTTTGTACATTTGGCTCAACAAATAAAAAAACATGTCAACATACCTGTTATTACAGTGGGGAGAATTAAGTATCCCGATCATGCCGACGAGATCATTAAAGAAGGTAAGGCTGATATGGTGGCATTTGGCCGCTCATTTCTGGCTGATCCCTATTATCCGGAAAAAGCAAGAAAAGGTGAGTTTTCACAGATTCGTCCCTGTGTGGGATGCTGTCTTGGGTGCATACATGCTGTACTGGCCAAGGAGCCCGGTTCCTGTGTGGTGAATCCGGATGTGGGAAGGGAGTATAAACTTAAAAGTGAAACAAGGCCAGAGCAGGCCTTGAAAATACTTATTGCCGGTGCCGGACCTGCCGGTATGGCAGCGGCCAGAGAATTCGCAATTCAAGGGCATAAGACCATTATCTGTGAACAACAAAACAAAACAGGCGGATTATTGACCCTTGCTTCAAAAGCACCTGGAAGAGGAGAACTTAATGATATCCTCGACTTTTTTAAAAATGAAATAAAAAGACTGGATATTGAAATCAGGTATGATACCGAATTAAGCATTGATCTGATCAATGAAATTAATCCTGACAAAGTGATTCTTGCAACCGGTTCAATGCCGGATATGCCAGTGATAAAAGGACTTTTTCAAACAAAAATGGACCTGGTAACCAATGTTGACGTGATCAGCGGTAAAGAAGAGGTCAAAGATAAAGTTATTGTCCTCGGTGGCGGAATGACGGGTCTGATCACGGCTGATTTTCTGGCAGACCAGAATAAACAGGTGGTTGTTTTAAACCGGAAAAAGAGTTTTGCCGAAGAAATGGCCAGCAATGATCGGTATTACCTGAGAGAACGGTTAAAAAAAGGGGATGTCACCCTGTATAAAAATGTATCGGTTAAAGCGTTCACAGATGATGGAGTGATTTTTAAGGCCAGTGGGACAGATTTTCAATTAAATGGCTTTGAAGCAGTGATTATTTCTGAAAAGCACAGCTCCATCAGGGAAGCAAAAAAACTGGAAAGAAAAACAAAGATACCCTTTCATTTGATTGGGGATGCAAAATCTCCACGGCATTTGATGTACTGCATCAGTGAAGCCGAGGAGATTGCAAGATCGGCCTGATATCTGATTTTTTAAAATAATAGTACCCAAAATAATAATAATTGTTCAGCCCGTTAAAAGACCTTTTCTCAAAGCCCTGCCCGATGAATATTTGCAGGAGGTTAAGCGTTTAGCATCGAAACAAATATTCATCAGATAGGGCGGTTTCAAACATAATGGCTGAATAGTTACAAATAATATTTTAAGGCGCTTCTACTCAATTTCAAACGCCCGTTCGCTGTGTAGGGAATTGTCGAGGCCTTCAAGTTCATCCTCCCTGTCTACGCGAAGCCCTTTGGTGGCAAATTTTGTGATATAAATAACCATAAGAGTGGCTGCTGCAGAAAAAGCCATTGTGCCAACAATGGACAAAAACTGAATCCAGACCTGTCTGGGATTCCCATAAAATAATCCTGCTGCTTCCCGGGTGATGGCAGGGTTGGCAAAAAGACTGGTGGCCATGGCTCCCCATACCCCGCACAGACCATGTATCCCAAAGGCATCCAAAGAGTCGTCATAACCTATCTTTCGTTTAAGCACTGCTACGCCGAAAAAACCGATAACACCGGAAATGGCCCCAATTGCCAATGCGCCTTCCAGGGAGACAAACCCCGCCGCCGGGGTGATGCCCACAAGACCGGCAATGGCGCCGGATGCAAGTCCCAAAACAGTGGGTTTTTTATTGTGTTTCCATTCAACAAACAGCCAGGCAAGACCGCCCATTGCCGCAGCGGTGTTGGTTACAAGGAATGCAGAGGCGGCCAGGGTGTCTGCAGCAAGTGCACTGCCTGCATTAAATCCAAACCACCCAAACCATAAAAGACCTGCCCCAAGGGCTGTGAAGGTGACACTGGACGGAATCATGGCCTCTTTCCCATATCCGTGGCGTTTCCCAAGAAAGATGGACAGCACCAGACCTGAGACCCCTGCATTAATGTGGACAACATTACCGCCGGCAAAATCAAGGGCGCCTATCTTGTGCATCCAACCGCCCCCCCAGGCCCAGTTGCAAACCGGAGCATAAACAAAAGTGACCCACAAAATTGTAAAGACAATCCAGGAAGAAAATTTCATTCGATCCACCACAGAACCCAGGATAATAGCAACACTTATACAGGCAAAGGTCATCTGGAATAAAACAAAAATAACGGTGGGTATTGTTCCGGATATGGAATGAATATCAATCCCCCTGAGAAATATATGATGGAGATTACCGGCAAGCAGATTTGAGCTCTCACCAAAGGCTATGGAATAACCCCATCCAATCCAGACGATACTGGCCAGGCAATAGGCAACCAGCGTCATTGCAATGGTATTCAAAAGGTTTTTATACCGGGACATCCCGCCATAGAACAGGGCCAGGCCAGCCGGAGTCATCATCATGACCAAGGCGGTTGACATGGTTACCCAGGCCGTATCTCCCGTGTCAATAGTTCCCTCTGCGGCATAAGCGTTAACGGTGTTTGAAAGTATGAGTAACAGGGACAGCAAAATTGTTTTTCGTGACATGCAGGGCTCCTTATTTTTTTTAATATTTTCTTAATTGTGTCGTCCTTAACAAAAACGATGTAGAGCAAGCTGTGTGCCAAGAAAAATAAATTGCCCAAGGGCTATAACATAACTATCTGAAAATATATAATAAATTGGATTTAGCAAATCGAAATATCACAAATCTTATATATCCAGATCGATCATAAAGTTCAATTTTGTAATATTATACACCTTATAATATTACAAAATTGTTTTAAATGGTTATGGCCCGCCAGATTTTGCCTTTAATGACTTAATATCCCTTGTTTGGTATTGAAATCTGGATCATAACCGGCATACAAATCACAATTTTGTAAAAAGCGCCCATTAAAGATATTGCTGTCAATGAGTTGAGCATTTTGTTTTGTAATTGTTTTTTTAAAAGGAAAGCGGTTGAACAGTTTCAACTATAAGGGTTATGGCACCCCAGTTTGAATCAAGCTTCCCACAAAGCAGATATGGTCTACCATAATCCAGGGAATGGCAGAAAACAGCATAGGGCTTTGGGAAAAAAACAGTTTCAACAATACCGGTTTCATCTTCAAAGGTCAGAAATTTCATGGGGTCGCCCTGTTTGGTTTTTACAACTTTTCCCGTTATCAGCCATCCTGCAAAACCAATTTTCTGATTGGCAAACCGCGGCAGGTGCTTTGCTTTGATAGTCTTGTGTTTCAAGATGATGTCTTTGAACAGGACAATGGGGTGGCATCCGCATAAAAACCCCAGGGTTGAAAATTCTCTTCGAAGCTTTTCAACAGGATCTTCAGCCGGAAGTTTTGGCATATTGATTGCCGGACCGTTGTGATCGGACCCTTTATTGTTAACATTCTTATGGCGAAACCCGCTATGATCGAATAATGAAGGCTGCGTATCTGTTTTTTTACCCTGTTTTTGCCAGGATGCAAAGGCCCATAAAAGGGCGGCCCTATTGCCTTGATCATCTAATGAATCCAGGCTGCCACTGTGGACCAATGCCCGGACGTCGTCCTCCCTGGGATTGACCCGTTTAAAAAAATCTTCAAGATGTGAAAACACCGTTTTTTTTCGTTCTTCAATGATACGTTTCATTGTTTTGGTGCAAAGATCTTTGATGGACAATAAACCCACCCTTAAATGACGATGATGCCCCTTCCACCTGATACGGCTCTTATTAATATCCGGAGCGAGAATGTTTACATTCAGTCTTCTGGCTTCAGATACATAGGCAAAAGTGGAATAAAACCCCCCCTGATTGCTGATGACGGCTGCCATGAACTCGGCCGGGTAATGGGTTTTTAAATATGCAGCCTGAAAAGAGACCCGCGCGTAGGATGCAGAGTGGGGCTTGCAAAAAGAGTAACCGGAAAAACTTGTTATCATATCCCAGATGAGTTGGATGTCTTTTATGGAAACCTGGTTGGCAAGTGCGCCTTTTTTAAATCGCTCATAATAATCAGCAATTTCTCGTTTCTTGTCTTTTTTTGATATGATTTTTCTTAAGCCATCCGCCTGGGCATGGGTGAATCCGGCTATTTTTACCGCCACTTTAGAGACATCTTCCTGAAACACCATAATGCCGAATGTTTCGTTCAAAACATCTTCTAAAAGAGGGTGAATGGGTTGCCATATTCCCGTATGAAGCCGTTTGATGTATTCCTGGATAAATTCATTGGCTGCCGGTCGGATAATGGAGGAGTGGATGACTACATGTTCAAAATCCCCTACCTTTGATTTTTTTTGCAATAAACGCATGGCAGGGCTTTCAATATAAAAACATCCCATGGTATTGCCCTGGGCGACATTCTGCTGGGTTTCATAATCATCTTCAGGATCAAGGGTGTTAAAGTCATCAAATTTGCCGGAGGCTGTTCTGATGCTGTCGATGCTGTCCCGGATGACGCCGAGGCTCCGGTTTCCTAAAAGATCGATTTTAACGAGACCTGCCTCTTCTGTACTGTCTTTTTCCCATTGGATGAGCGGTACCCCTTTGGGAGCTGTTTCCACGGGGACATATGAATCAATGGGCTTGGGGGTGATAACAACACCACCCGGGTGAACGGAAAGGTATCGTGGGGTTCCTGTGATGGCCTGGGCATAGGCCATGATTTCAGGCCAGGGGTGAGGAAAATCCATAAATTTAAATTCAGGCCGGTGCCTGATCCGGTTTAAAAGGTCCTCTTTGGCTTCATTTAACTTCCAGAACCAGGGAAGCCGCTTGGATACTTTTCCGATTTCTGCATCGGGCAGCCCAAATACCCTTGCCACCTCCCGGACCGCCATCCTTGGCTGAAACAGGATATGGCTGGATACCATTGCACTATGGCCTTTGAATTCCGTCAGCACCCAGTTTAAAATATCGTCCCTTTCATCCCATGCAAAGTCAATATCAATATCTGGCGGATCTGTTCGCTGAAGATTCAAAAACCGTTCAAAATACAGATTGTATTTAATGGGACAGACATTGGTAATGCCAAGGCAATAGGCGACAATGGATGCTGCACCCGACCCTCTGCCACAGATTCTCGATGCTTTTTTAACAATTTTTTCTACCACTAGAAAATATTCGCAAAATTTTTTTTGACGGATGATGCTTATCTCATGGTCAATCCTTTTGATGACACGCCCTGACAGGCTTGAACCATAGCGAGTTTTTGCTCCCTGCAATGTCTTTTTGTATAAAAGTTTATCCGCACAAAGCCCTGTGTCTTCTTTTAAAGGAGGCATGACAATGCCAAAATCCGGTTCCTGAAACTCAAGTTTTTCCGCCAGGCTAAAGCTGTTTTTTATGGCCTCAGGAAGCACGGCAAATTTTTCTTGATATACATCCGGGGGAGCCAGAAATGCAGTATCTGGGGCTGCATCCTTGCGGGTCAAACGGCTTAAACAGGTGTTGTTGTCGATGGCCCTGAGCATATGGTGGATTTTTATGTCTTCCCTGTTTAGAAAAAAACTGCCAGGTGTCGCCACCATGGGAATGCCAAGCTTTCTGGCAGTCATGCATAGTGTATGCTGCCTGGACAGAGGGTTTCTGGCAAGGTTAACGGCGAGGTCTATATCGTTTTGGTGCCAGAATGGTAAAAGGTCGTGGTTTCTGGT
The DNA here is from genome assembly GCA_964455805.1 of uncultured Desulfobacula sp. GTDB lineage: Bacteria > Desulfobacterota > Desulfobacteria > Desulfobacterales > Desulfobacteraceae > Desulfobacula. The sequence continues at coordinate 114,949 of CAYVZG010000002.1, read as the reverse complement.
CAATACCAAAAGCCCTTTGGAAAAATTTGGCAGGGCTGTTTTGAGAGAAAAATCCTTATCCCTGTGTCGTTTGGTGATGAGCCGGGTAAGCTGGCTGTAGCCATTGCTGTTTTTTACCAGACAAACCGCTCGGTGGAATGTTTTAGGATCGGTGATCTCTGCGCCAATGACAGGGGTTAATCCCTGGTGCCTGCAGGCGTTTATAAACGGCCACATGCCACATAAATTGTCTGTATCTGTCAGGGCAATTTTCTGGTATCCAAGGGCCTTTGCCTGGGAGCAGAGACGTTTTACAGAAGCTGTGCCCCACATAAAAGAATAATGGGATCTTGTGTTCAGGGCAATCATTGATCTTTGTTTTTTCGGATCTTTGTTTTTTGGATCATAGTTAAGCCGGTCTTTATGGCAGTTTTACCAAATTTTTCGTGGATTTTGTCCATTGCAAGGATCAATTCAGCCTGCTTTGCCTCTTTTGTCTTTGCAAAAAACAGGTCTGCCTGCACCGCACATGGAGCAAGTTTTTTACATGTGAGGCGCATGTGGCGGATTCTCACCCTTCTTTTCCATGCGTTGTTTAAAAGGGGAACACATTTTTTAAACATGGTGTAATCATTGGATGTGGCTGGCTTAAGTACGAGATTTGATCTGGTTTGCAGTCCATCTGAATAGGAAAGTGTGATTTGGGTGGCAGCACCTGTGAGTTTTTGGTTCCGTAATTTTTTGCATATTTTTTCAATCATGAGATAAAGGGCCCGTTTAAGCAAATTGCCGTTATTGGTGTCATCGCTAAATTCATGGTCAGCCCGTATGATGGAAAGATTTTGCCTGAGGGCAGTGACAGGGGTTGAATCAATACCCCTGATCCAGTCGTAAACCAGGGGCGCCCGTTGATGAAAAGGGATCTTCAGCTGTTCCAGGGTAAGGACTCTTGCCTGGGAGATAAGAAAAAGATTGAATTCAAAAAGTGTTGTTAAGTCCTTTTTTATAAAACCGGGTATCAGGTTGAGGGGCAATGGGGCAAGAAAGGCTTTTTCATCACCCGGGGCGACAACATATTCTCCCACAGGTTTGACAAGCCGGGTGGCCACTTTAGCCACAAGTTTGTTGGTGGCAACAGACCAGATGGGATCAAAATTAAATGTTTTTTTAAACGCTTTCTTAAGCTTGAATGCCACATCAACAGAGGGGCCAAAAAGTCTTCCAGAACCTGTGACATCCAGAAATATGTGACCATCTGATGTGCCGGACTCGATGAGTGGGGTAAAGGCAAAGGTTTGTTTCAAAAGATCTTTCATGACCCTTTCATACCGGTTGAAGCAGGGTGGCAGAATTTTGATCTTTTTATTGATCCGTTTTGCACGGGCCAGTGCCATGCCTTTCCGGATACCTTCTTTGTAGGCTTCATCGCTCATATCATACACCACTGCCCGGGGTGCCCCTAAAGGAGCGATAACCACAGGGTAGCCTTTGAGGGACGGCTGTATATTGGTTTCCACTGCAACGGCAAAATCTGCAATGTTTAAATGAATAATTGAGCGGTTCATGTCTTTGGGTGCGGCTCATCCTTGGACAGGAGATCGATCAAAACCAATGCATTTTTCGGGGCCTGGCCCCTGACATGGTTGTTAAAAAAAATACCACCGGATGCCGCTTCCGGCATCATGGCGGTTTTAATGGTGGCTGCCCATTGGGCAAGTTCCCACTGGGCATAATCATAATCAAATTGTTTCTGCATGTTGCCTGACCGCCATCCCTTCGTATTCCTGCCGTGGAAGCGGATATAGAAAAGATCCGGGTTGGTGACCACATCAAGCCGTGGAAAAAGGCCGGACAGAGCCGGTTCATCCACTGACACCAGAGTCACCTTTCTCCTTTCAAGTTCTGAAAACACCTTGTCATTTGCCCAGGAATCATGCCGGAATTCCACGGCAATAGGCAGACCTGCCAGTTCATCCAAAAGTGCTGCAAGATAATTTCGAAAATGGATGGATCGTTTGAAATATGGCGGAAGCTGTATGAGAATACATAAGAGTTTTTGATATTGGACTAAAGGCTCTATTCCCTGGCGGTAAAGCATGACTTCTTTTGCCCATTGCCTTTTTTTTACTTCATGGGTCATGGTCCGTGTGAGCTTGGCAGCAAACTTGAAGTTTTTGGGTACTTTTGTACACATGCGTTCAATGGCCGGGGCCTTTGGCATTTGATACCAGGTATAGTTGAGTTCGGTTGCATGGAAGACCTGGGTGTAAAAATCAAGCATATTGGAAGAATGGGTGCCGTCCGGGTAGAATCCCGAGTCGATCCACTCTCCATAGGAGTAGCCGCTGGTGCCGATAAAAAGATCATTTGCCGGATAAAGATCCTTGATCATTTATATCTCCAGGCCCTTGGGGCCGCGAACAATACCGATGACTTTGCCCTGGATCAGCACGTCATCGAAATTATATTTCTGAGATCTGAAATCCGGGTTCTCAGGCCGCAGCTCAATAAAATCAGGGTGAAGAAAAAACCGCTTTACAGTGGCTTCTTCATGATGAATCAGGGCCACAACAATCTCTTTGTTGCGGGCATATTGCCTGGGTTCACAAATGGCCAGATCCTGATCAAGAATGCCGGCATCCTTCATGGAACTGCCTTGTATGTTAAGGGCAAAAAGATTTTGACCAGGATATATCTTTGCATCAACCAGAAGGTGGCCACCCCATTCCTGCTGGGCATACATGGGGAGGCCTGCTGTGATGTGACCGATGATAGGAACCTGTTTTTGTCTTTGCAAAAGATGCAGATCACCCCTGTCATCCAGGATGTGAATGGTCCGGCTGTATCGGCCTTCTCTTTTGAGGTATTCTTTATTCTCAAGGGTTTTAAGGGTCTGGGAAACGGCAGCATGGCTGATGGCAAGCTCAGCGGCAATGGTGCGAAGGCTGGGGGAAACCCCGTGTTCCTTTATTTCCTGTTTTAAGAAATCAAACACCTTTTGCTGGTTGGAAGTCAGTTTTACTCTCATATTTTTTATGCCTTTTTTATCTGGTTTGTAATAGTGTGACAGGCATTTGTTTAAATGTCAATATAAATGTAAAGGTATTGTAAATAAAAAATCTGAACAAATTGAAAGTTGTGATTTAGTATGGTTAGACCATTTCAAATTTTTATCGCTTTGCCGGGTAGGGGTTTCCGGCAATCACCATGAAAATCATGGACTTTTTTTGGTTGACAACATATGGTATATGGGCTACAGAAATCAACAATCGAGCGATAGAGGCGCGTTGTTTAACTATTTGTAGTCTTTAAAAATTTAATGGGTTGGAAAATCTGTATGGCACAGCTAGAATTAAAAAATGTGAGTGTGAGATTTGGTGGACTTTTAGCATTATCTAATTTGAGTTTTACAATCGGCAACGGTGGAGTAGTCGGCCTAATCGGACCAAATGGTGCGGGAAAAACAACTGTTTTTAACGTCCTGACCGGTGTGTATCAAGCATCGGAAGGAGATGTGCTCTTTGATGGGAAAAGTATACTTGGCAAACGTCCCTATATCATTTTTGAAAAAGGGATCGCCAGAACCTTTCAGAATATCCGTCTGTTTTCTGCCATGACCGCTGTTGAAAATGCCATGGTGGCAAGGCATTGCAGGGCCTCCAAAGGGGTTGTGGGATCAATTTTCAGAACACCGTCGCAGAAACGGGAAGAGGCATTTATAAAAGAAAAGGCCATGGAAGCCCTGGATTTCATGGGTGTTGGAAAATATGCCGATGATGTGGCATCAAATTTGCCATATGGTCTCCAGAGAAGACTTGAAATTGCAAGAGCTATTGCATCGGAACCCAAAGTGCTGCTTCTGGATGAACCGGCAGCCGGTATGAACCCCTCTGAATCCTCGGAGTTGATGAAAGACATTACACGCATATCAGAGCTTGGTATTGATGTGCTCCTGGTGGAGCATGACATGAAGGTTGTGATGGGTGTGTGTGATCATATTGTATGTGTTGATCATGGAGTGAAAATTGCTGAAGGTGATTCAAATGAAATTCAGAATAACCCAAAGGTAATTGAGGCGTATCTTGGTCAGCCTGCCAACCAATAATTTTTAGGAGGAAAAAATGAAAAAAAGAGTTTTATCAATTATGATTATGGGCCTTATTCTGGTTCCATTTCTGTTTGGCGCAGTTTCTGCAAAAACCTTGAAAATAGGCTCCATGAGTCCTTTGACAGGCCCGTATGCATCTGATGGAACAGATATTAAGAACGGTGCCCGTGCTGCCATTGAAGTATTTGAAGAAGCGGGCGGAATGCCGGGTTATGACAAAATTGAGTTTTTTCCCCAGGATACAGCCTGCGATCCAAGGCAAGCAGTAGCCGCAGCCAATAAGCTTATCAACCTTGAGGTTGTCGGAGTTGTTGGTGCCTATTGTTCTTCTTCCACCATCCCGTCATCCGAGGTATTGGATGAGGAAGACATCATCATGATTACCCCGGCTTCCACAAATGAAAAAGTGACAGACCGTGGTCTTCCTTACATGTTCAGAATGTGCGGAAGAGATGATGACCAGGCACCTGCGGCAGCTAAATTTCTCAAAGAAGCTCTGGGCGCAAAAACCATATTTATCGTAGATGACAAAACCACTTATTCCCAGGGTCTTGCTGATGGTGTTTCAAAAGCCAGTACAGCATTGGGAATGAAAGTACTCGCCCATGAGCATGTTAACCAGGGCGACAAGGACTTTTCAGCAGTTTTGACCATGGCAAAACGGGCCAATGCCGATGTGTTTTACATGTCTCTTCAGGGATATTCTCCTGCAGCCATGATGACACTCCAGGCCAAACGTCTTGGAATGGATTCCCAGATAGTCACTCAGGATGCTGTGTTTCAGCCCAAATACATGGATGTTGCCAAAGAAGCCTCTCAAGGTGTTTTCCTGACGTATGGATATACCGATCAGAGTACACCTCAATACAAAGCATTTGAAGCAAGATATGTTCCCAAATATGGGAAGATTGCAGCTTATGCAACTTATGCTTATGATGCAGCAACGTCACTGTTAAATGCAATTAAGTCAGCAGGGTCCACAGATCCTAAAAAAGTGAAAGCCGAATTGATGAAACAGGATTTCCAAGGTGTTGCAAAACATATCAAGTTTAATGCTAAAGGAGATTCCGGATCTTCATATATTGCCTACAAAGTTGTCGGCGACAAGTTTGTTCCGTATTGGGAGCCGGTAAACGGTTTGATCAAATAACCCGATTAACACATCTGGTTAACATATGATGCGGCTTTTGCCGTGGCAGAAGCCGCATCTTTTTTCCCACCCCAAGAACTAAAGTTAAGAAAATTAAAAATAATGGAATATTTTATTCAGCAGTTGATTAACGGTTTAACCCTTGGCGGTATGTATGCATTGATCGCATTGGGGTATACCATGGTATACGGTGTCATCCAGCTCATTAATTTTGCCCATGGTGAATTCTTTGCCGCCGGCGGATATGTGGGTGCCATCGCTCTTGCCTACTTTGCCGGGATCGGTTATATGGACTCTCATCCTGTAATCTGCCTGACGGGCTCTTTTATGATTGCCATGGCCTATTGCGCCTATCTTGCCGTGGGGGTTGAAAAGATCGCTTATAAGCCATTGCGAAAGCAATCCAGACTGGCTGCGCTTTTATCAGCTTTGGGTATGTCGATTTTTCTTTCCAACGGTATGATGCTCACCCAGGGTGTTTATGACAAAGTGTATCCGGGTGAACTTTTCCAGGGAAGATTTGATTTTGGCATGGTAACCGTCTCCTATCTCCAGATCATGATTGTATCTTTGACTGCCTGCCTTTTAGTGGGTCTTAATTTGTTGGTGTTTAAAACCAAAATCGGTATGGCTATGCGGGCAACAGCACAGGACAAGACCATGTCCGCCCTTGTGGCTATCGGCAGCAATAAGATTATCTCGCTTACCTTTGCCATTGGAGCGGGCCTTGCCGCAGCCGCAGGTATCATGTATGGGCTTTATTATGGATCAGTCAAGTATGACATGGGATTTGTTCCGGGTATCAAGGCCTTTGCCGCAGCAGTTCTGGGCGGGATCGGAAATATTACCGGTGCCATGATCGGCGGTCTGATAATCGGTATGGTTGAAATATTTGGTGCAGGCTATATATCCAGCGAGTACAAGGATGTGTTTGCATTTATCATATTGATAGGCGTTCTTTATTTTAAACCAACTGGAATTATGGGCGAGAATATCGATGATACAAGAGTTTAAGAAAGTTTGGAAAAAATATACCATCGGCATGCTGTGGCTTTTGGGCCTGCTCTGGCCGATGCTGGGAATACATGCCGACGGCACTCTCACCTTTCAGAAAACAATAACGGTGTGGAGTTATATTGTTGCAGGCACTTTTGTCTGTCTTCTGATCTATATAACAAAGGCCAGCGGCTCCTTAAAAGTGATTATGGATCCGATTTCCCGGGTCACTGGCAATATTAAAAACGCTACCTCAGCACTTCCCACCTGGGTATGGTTCACTGCACTTTTTATTGCTGCGCTGTTTTATCCTCAGCTTGCTGGTCGATATGGTACGGACGTGGCAATCAATGTCCTGCTCTATATTTGTCTGGGTCTTGGTCTTAACGTGGTGGTTGGATTGGCCGGTATGCTGGATTTGGGGTACATTGCATTTTATGGTGTAGGTGCATATACCTATGCTGTACTCAATACCGTTTACGGCCTGGGTTTCTGGATTTGTTTGCCCCTGTCCGCTGCTTTTGCCTGTTTGGCCGGCTGTATAGTGGGGTATCCGACCCTTCGCATGCGGGGGGATTATCTGGCCATCGTCACCCTGGGTTTTGGAGAGATCATTCGCATCATCCTCAATAACTGGATGACCCTGACCAACGGACCCAACGGCATTCTTGGCATTAAACCCATTGGTTTTTTTATCCCTGTATTTGAAAATGGATTTACCCTTGAGCATATCTGGATCAAAAAACTTCAACTATTTTATTATTTTGCCCTGGCTCTTGCCATCATCACAGCCATCGGGGTCCAGCGTTTAAATATTTCCCGTGTGGGACGTGCCTGGGAATCTATCAGGGAAGATGAAACTGCGGCCGAACTCATGGGGGTAAACACATTTATTTATAAACTTTTAGCCTATGCCATGGGTGCAATATTCGCAGGTCTTGCCGGTGCATTTTTTGCCGCCCGCATGAGGTTTGTAAGCCCTGACAGCTATCTTTTCATTGAATCGGCCATGGTATTAAGCATGGTGGTTCTGGGAGGGATGGGCTCCATCCCCGGAATTATACTGGGCGTTGTTGCCCTGGTTGCCCTTCCTGAAGTGTTTCGTGAATTTGAATCCTATCGTATGCTGATATTTGGCGGTACCATGATTATCATGATGCTCTTCAGACCGGCAGGCCTGATACCGGCCAAGCGTATGGGAACCCGATCTGAAGAAAAGGAGGGATAAGGACACATGAGCGTGCAACCAATTCTTGAACTGAAAAATGTCCATTCCGGATACGGGTCCATCAAAGCCCTCAAAGGCATCTCCCTCAAAGTGATGCCCGGAGAAATTGTGGCGATCATCGGAGCCAATGGCGCGGGAAAATCAACAACACTCATGACTATCTGCGGTATTGTCCCGGCTGAATCAGGTGAGGTGTTATATAATGGTCAATTGATCAATAAAATTATGCCGGAAAAGCTGCCCACCATGGGGCTGTGCCAGGTGCCGGAAGGAAGGCGGATTTTTCCCAGGCTCACAGTAATGGAAAATCTTCGGCTGGGTGCTTTTCACAGGGATGATACAGACCAGATTATGAAAGATATCCAGCATTCCTATGACATGTTTCCCATTCTGGGAGAAAGAAGAGGTCAACAGGGCGGAACTCTGTCCGGAGGCGAGCAGCAGATGCTGGCCATTGCCAGAGCCCTTATGACAAAACCAAAGGTGCTTTTGCTGGATGAACCGTCTCTGGGTCTTGCCCCCATCATTGTGCAACAGATTTTTGATATCATTGAAAAGATTAACAAGGAAGAGGGTGTCACCATTCTTTTGGTTGAGCAGAATGCGAATCTTGCCCTTCAGGCAGCGTCCAGGGGTTATGTTGTTGAAACAGGTGAAATAACACTGGAAGACGAAGCCCAGGCGCTAATGTCAAATCCAAAAATCAGGGAAGCCTATCTTGGTGAATAAGAATATTTTAGAATAAAAATAGTATCTGTATTTTTCAGCCGGTTTCATTTTCGTTTGAAACCGGCTTTTTTTTTATTTTTCTTATTGCTCACATGTTTGCATGGGATGTTCTAAGATACTGTGCAGTGGGACTCACACATCTACCATTTATCAAAGCCGGCAGGGACAAAGCAAAAATAAAGTTTTTATTGTCGTGTTCCCCTTCAAACCTGATAGTCGGATTGAATATCGATTGATATTGACAACAAATCATACAAATTGATATAATATATCCTTTCCAATTGAAACTGATCCCAAATTTCATTTTCGCAGTCCCGGTATTTTTCCATTGTTTTTCTATCATTCCTGCCAACACTTTTTTGGAACTTATTAAACAGGTTTAAATAAAGGAGGGTATTATGGCAGTTTCCATTGTTATCAGACGAACACTTAAGAATGAAGCCATGGCAGAGCAATTGGCCCCTTTTATAGTGCAGCTCAGATCAAAGGCCACTGTTCAGCCGGGTTTTCTAACCGACCAGACGTTCAGTTGTCTGGACTGTGAAGGAGAGTACATGATCATCACCACCTGGAACACTCTGGAAAGCTGGAACAAGTGGATGAACAGCAAGGAAAGAATGGCGATCCAGAGCAAGATTGATGAGTTACTGGGTGAAAAAACCCAATACCGGTATTATGAACCCGTTGTGGGTGGTATCCCTCCACGATTTTACCATAATATTAAATAGACCCAATAAGATAAAATAGTGTGTCAGGGTCAATGCACACTCCAAAATTTATGAGCCTATTATAATTTGATGATTTCAAACTCCTGATTGCAGTGGTCCATGAATTTTATAAGGTCTTTTGATGCAATGGTTGTGGTTGCTGTATTAACCAGGGGATGGAAGTTGAGAAGGTCATTTTCCATCATTTCTTCATCCAGTATCACTTTGATGTCATGTCCTTTCGCATTTATAACGGCAAAGGGCGTTACTGAGCCCGGTATGACACCCAATACCTGTTCTAAGAGATCAGGTTTCCCAAAGGATGGGCTCTTGGCGCCTATTTTTTTTGCCATTTCCTTGATTTTAATGGCTTTGTCGGAAAGGGTGACCACTAAAAAAAGATTTTTCTTTTTATCTTTAAAAAATAAATTTTTACTGTGCGCGCCGTCTATCCCCTGGTGATGCCGGTTGGCCTCTTCAACGGTAAAAACAGCCGGATGTTCATGGTTGGTGTGTTCAATGCCGATTTGAGCGAGTACGCTAAGCAGTTCTTCTTGGGTTTGCAACATGTTTTTTTCCAATTATTTGGGTTCAAGGTTAAACAGGACATCATTTTCCAGATAAACCTGTTCCAATTGCTTCTGATAATCTGTTAATTCATCTCCTTTGATATTGGCCAATTCCTGAACAATATATTGTATGACAGCTAAAATGCCTGAAACATTTCCAATATAGGGGATGGATCTTGACGGAACCACAAGAGACAGGTCTGAAAACTGAATGACCGGGCTGATTGAACTGTCACTCATGGTTAATAAGGTATGGCCGCTTCTGCGGATCATTTTGCTTAACTTTATCAGTTCATTGGGATACCGGGAAGTCGCCATAAGAATGACCAGGCAGTTGGGATGCGCATTGGTCAGCATGTCAAATGATGTAGAATCACTGCCTTTAAGGATGTGAACTCCTTTTCTGATCTTGGTCAAGGACCAGCCGAGATAATAGGCAAATGTATAGGATAGCCTTGAACCGACAACATAGACAGAATGGCTTTTTTCCAGGTGTTCAACAAATTTGTTCATTGTTTCAATGTTAATATTTTCGTAAAGGTATTTAAGGTTGTTTAATTCTTCTAAAATACCCCGGTGAAGCCTGTCCGTGCCGGGTTCCTTAATTCCTTTGATGGCAGCTCTTTCAGGAAGGGAGAGGCCTGTGTTGACAAAATCCTTCAATGCTTCCTGAAATTCTGAGTATCCCTTGTATCCCAGGGTGCTGACAAATCGAACCACGGTGGCCTCACTGATGCCACAGGTTTCTGCCAGTTCTTTTGTGGTCATGAAAACAGCCTTGGAAGGATTTTGCATGATATAAGTACCAAGGGTTTGAGCCTTGGGGGTAAGGGACTCCAGTTTGTTTGATATGCCATTGATTACCGGATGTGATGCGGGATCATTCATTATATTTTCAACCTGTTATACATATGTTGTTGGAGTTAGCCATCATAATTATAACGACTTAATATCATTTATTTTTATAGAATGGGAAAGGGTTTGTCAAGCACCAATGAAAGAAATAATGTCATTTTAGAAATAAATGCTTGACATGAATCATTTCATCGAGTAGTGAAGAAAATGGATAAGGTGTAATTTGACAAAAATCCATAATTTTAAGAGAAGGCCAATGTTTTTGAAAAAAAAACCCATGTGGGGAAAAAAGACCAAGCTTAAATCAAGTTATGATGTGGTTATCATTGGAGGCGGACTTCATAGTCTGGCAACGGCTTATTTTCTTGCAAAGGAACATGGCATCACCGATATCGCGATTATAGAAAAGAATTATATCGGATTCGGCGGTGCCGGCAGAAATACTGCAATTGTTCGCGCCAATCAGCGGACACAGTACAATGTCCCCCTTTATAAAGAAGCCCTTGATCTCTGGCCGGTTCTGACAAAGGACCTGGATTACAATTTAATGTTTAACAATTGCGGAAACTTAAACCTCATGCACAGTGAAGCTGCCATGAAGGCTGCCCGTATGACAATAGCCACGGCTCAGTTTCATGGCGTTGAAAGTCATCTCATTGATGCCAAAGAAGCGAAAGAGCTGGTTCCTGCCCTGAATATCTCTGAAGATATTACATTTCCGATTCATGGCGCCATGTTCCATCCTCCGGGTGGTGTCGTTCGCCATGATGCCGTAGTCTGGGGGCTTGCAAGAGGTGCAGCCCAAAAAGGTGTTGAGATTCACCAGCAGACCGAAGCCCTGGATATTGGAACGAAAAACGGTAAAGTGACATCGGTAACCACAAGCCAGGGGGTCATTAATACCAAGCAGGTGTTGATTTCAGCCGGAGGTTATTCTGCAGCTCTGATCTATGACATGCTGGGAATCAAGCTTCCCATTAGTGTTTTGACCATTCAGGCCATGGTGACCCAACCCTTGAAACCTGTTCTTGATCATGTGGTTTCATCCGGTGCCTACCATTGCTATGCCAACCAGACCCTGAAGGGTGAAATAGCCACGGGGGCGCACATGGATCCATGGCCAAACTATACGACTTTGAATACGGCTCACTATATCAAACATCAGGCTGAGGCGCTTTCGGAATTTCTTCCCTGCCTAAGAGGCGTTCGTTTTATGAGAATCTGGGGCGGACTGGCGGATATGACACCGGACATGGCGCCTATAATGGAAGGAAACAACCATGTTGAAGGATTTTTTATGGATTGTGGATGGGGTTATTTCGGATTTAAATCCTGCTCTGCCGTAGGTAAATACATGGCCGAATATATGGCGACAGACAATTGTCCTGACATGTTGAAACCCTTTGCCCTGAAACGATATCAAGAGCACAATCTCATGGGTGAAACCGCTGCGCTTGTGAATTACAGCCCAGATAATTAGCCGGCAATTAGGCATAAGGAGAAAAGAAAATGGCATTAACAATCACATGTCCAATTTGCGGGAAAAGAAACGGATATGAATTCAAGTTTGGTGGGGAAGAAAAAGGCCCAAGACCTGAAGAGAAAGATCTGACACCAGAAGCCTGGTGTGAATACGTGCATATGAATAAATGTGTTGCCGGGGTTCAGGAGGAATGGTGGTTTCATAAAGACGGATGCGGATCATGGTTCCCCATTTACCGTGATACAACAACGAACCTTGAACAGGAAAATTATAAGGCAACAAATCAGGAGGGCAAAAATGATGAACAGGTTTAATCATCTGCCTACATTGAAAGTAGATACGACTCAGAAAATTGCCTTTATCTATAAAGGGAAAAAACATTATGGGGTAAAGGGAGATACCGTTGCAACGGCTTTATATGCAAACGGGATCAGGATATTCGGCAGAAGCCTCAAATATCACAGGCCCAGAGGGCTTTACAGTCTTGACGGTGAATGCAGTAATACCTGCATGGAAGTGGACGGTATCCCCAATGTCCGGTGCGAAAATACACTGCTTGAAGACGGCATGGTCATAAAAGAGCAGAATGTAAAAGGGTCTGCAGAAAATGACATGATGTCTTTTCTGGATAAAATGGACTGGGCTATGCCGGCCGGATTTTATTATAATGTCATGCACAAGCCTGCAAAAATATGGCCCATTGCCATGAAACAGATCCGGAAAGCGGCCGGGCTTGGGAAAATCAGTCCTGATTTTGAGATGCCGGGTAAATATGATGAAATTTTCTTAAATACAGATATCTGTGTTATCGGTGGCGGACCGGCAGGAATGACGGCTGCTCTTTCAGCTGCCAAAAAAGGACTCCGGGTTATATTGATGGAATCCCGGCCCTGGCTGGGCGGGTTTTTTGAATATCGCTCCGGTACATATAAAGATCGACAGACCCTCCATGACAGAGCAAATTTTCTAGCCAACGAAGTGGCAGCGCAGGAAAACATTCGCCTGTTTACACACACGGCGGCTGTGGGGACCTATAACAACAACCTGGTCACCGGATTTCAGATCGGAAAAAAAGAGGATGTCTTTAACCAGCGTTATATTGAGATTAGAGCCAAAAGTGTTGTTGTTGCGGCCGGATGTATTGAAAGGCCCTTGATTTTTGATAATAACGAAAGACCGGGTGTGATGCAGATCGGGTGTGCACTCAGGCTTGCCAAAACATATGGCCAGATGCCAGGGAAGAAAGCGGTATTCAGTATTGGTCATGATCTGGGACTTGAAGCAGCTCTCGAACTTCACGACCTTGGCCTTACCATTGGATGTATTGCCGATATCAGGGAAGACGGCCAGGATCCAGCCCTGTTGAAAAAAATCCAGGATAAAAACATTCCATTTTTAAAGGGGTGGGTGGCCACCAAAGTTCATGGAAGAAAAGTGGTTAAGAAAATCAGTCTTTCAGCCATTGACGGCCAGGTTAGCAAAACCTTTTCCTGTGATGTGGTTGTGGCCTCGGCTGGTATGACACCCGTCACCGGCCATATTACAGTGGCGCAGGGAACACTTAAGTATGATAACCATACCGGTTTTTTCCTGCCCGATGAAATGCCGGAAAAAATGCATGCAGCCGGTCGTCTATTGGGTTTAAATGATGCCATGTCCATTGAAGCGTCTGGAGCACTTGCAGGGTTAATGGCTGCCTTTGACTGTGAAAACTGTTCCACCCAGGAGATCGGTGAAGCAAAAAAAGCTCTGGAAAATCTGCCGGGACCTGCACGGGGGACAAAATTGGTAACAGCACCTGTGAAAGGTCGCAAGAGTTTTATATGTTTTGATGAAGATGCAACGATTAAAAATATTAAACAGGCCATTGAAAAAGGCTTTGATGTACCTGAACTGATCAAGCGGTTTACTGCCACGGGGTTGGGACCTGGCCAGGGGGGCATCCCAGGCCACAATCTACCTTTGTATGTGGCTAAATACAAGGCGTTACCGGATGTTTCCATCAGACCTACCAATGTGAGGCCACCTCTGGTACCCACTCTGATTTCAACTTATGCCGGTGTTAATCATCAGATGTTTAAAATAACACCCATGGATGACATGCAGAGAAAAGACGGTGGCATTTTCAGAAATATTGGCGTTTGGCAGCGGGCTCGTTACTTTTCAAGTGATCTAAGTTGTAAAAAAGAAATTGAAAATGTCAGATCCAATGTGGGGATGCTTGATGGATCAACCCTTGGTAAGTTCAGACTCCATGGACCGGATGCATTAAAAGCACTGCAACGGGTATTTGTATCGGATATGTCTAAAATGAAACAAGGACGGGTCAAATATTCTGCCATGTGCAATGATGACGGCTGCGTCATTGATGATGGCGTTGTTGTTAAACAGGGAGAAAATGATTATTATTTCACCACTTCAAGCGGACGTGCAGGGCAGACCGTTGAATGGATAAGATATCACACGCGATATGACGGGTGGAATTTTGCTCTGGTGAATCTCACCGATGCCTTGGGTGTGGTCAATCTGTCCGGCCCCAATGCCAGAAAAGTACTCAAAAAAGTTGTTGATATTGATATTTCAAATGATGCTTTTGGGTATTCGGAATATAAAGAGTTTAAAATAAAGGATACTATTCCCGTAAGAGCCATGCGTCTGGGGTTTGTGGGTGAACTTTCCTATGAGCTGCATGTGCCGTCTTCTTATATGAAGGCTGTATGGATCATGCTCAAGGAAGCGGGAAAAGAATTTGGTATCCAGAACTTTGGTGTTGAAGCCCAGAACGTGCTTCGCATGGAGAAATGTCATATCATCCTGGGCCAGGAGTCTGAACAGCGAACCAACCTTTTGGATGTGGGCCTGGGATTCTTGTGGGACCGCAAAAAGGCGGAAGCCAAAACAGTGGGTGCTGTGGCACTGCGCCAGGCTGAAAATGATCAGACCCGGCTCAAACTGGTCGGGTTTAAGATGGAAAACAATGGACGGGCTCCACGAGATGGTGCCCTGGTTGTGGATGACAAGGTGAGAGGATATATTGCTACCGCAAGAGATAGCTTTTCATTAAATGAGGCAGTGGGTATGGCCCTGGTTGAGGCACCCCTTTCCAAGATCGGCACACGGCTTACGATTTTTGAAGATGAGTGCGGTGATGAGCGGATTTATGGAAAGGTAGTTGCCATGCCGTTTTATGATCCAGAAGGTAAACGGATGAAAATGTAAGGGAAAAATCATGAAAGAGATACAAAGAGTTTCCCCGGTTGTATTTAAAAGTACACCTGTTAAAACAGAAACAAGGGACAACTGGGAAGTGGTTATGGAGTATAGTGGAGAAGGTGACGGGCCATTTTTGGTTGACTTAAGCCACAGGCCTCGGTTTGATCTGCAGGATTCCAACCTCGCAGCCCAAAAACCTTTTGGAATTGTAATTCCTGAAACACCCGGCATTTGTGTTCTTGAAAACGGTATTCTTGCCAATCGTATGAACGGCACCCAGGTGTCATTGTATCATCTGGATGGCGACGATACTGTCATTATGCCTGATGAAAAAGAATTTACAGATGTCACGGAATCCACATTGTGCGTTGCACTTTTTGGGAAAAATGTGTTTTCAATTTGTGAAAAATTGACAGCCCTTGATTTTATGGATCCCCAGAGAAAGGCGCCTTTTCTTTTTCAGGGTCCTTTTTCCCATGTGCCCTGTCAGATGGTGACATTAAACAAAGCGGTTGAAAGCTCAGGATTGATACTGACCTGCTCAAGAGGGTATGGCAGAGATATGATAGATTCAATCCTTCATGCAGGAGAAGAGTTTGGGCTGAATCCTGCTGGCGAAACCAGGTTTACAGACTGGATAAAAGGTCTATAAAATGGCATCTGCCAATAAACTAAATATAAGGAGATAAGTACTATGAACAAAAAATATGATGCAATTATTATTGGAGCTGGTGTTATCGGATCACCCATTGCTTTTGAACTTTCTAAAATGGGGTATAAAACCCTTAATGTTGACAAGCTTCCAGATGCCGGCGAAGGTTCAACCTCGGGATCATGCGCAATTGTAAGAGCGCATTATTCAACAGCAGACGGTGTGGCCATGGCCTATGAAGGATTCAAGTACTGGCTGGACTGGGAAAACTATCTTGATCATGTAGAGGATGAAAAAGGCCTTGCCAAATATATGAATACAGGATCAATTCTTCTCAAATCCCAGGGTCATGACTGGAAAAAAGTTCAAAAAAACTATGATGAAGTGGGCGTGCCCTACGAAGAATGGAACAATGATAAAATAAGAGAAATGGTTCCTGTGGCTGACCTTCATGAGTTCTGGCCGGTGAGACGCCCGGAAGATCCTAAATTTTATGATGAGCCCACCAAAGAGCTTGAGGGCGGTATCTTTTGTCCTGAAGCCGGTTATGTTAATGACCCGACTCTTTCTGCTCATAATATCATGCGGGCTGCTGAAGCCAAGGGTGCCGAGTTCATGTTTAATGCCGAGGTTGTTGATGTCAGAAGTGAAGACGGTAAAGTAACCGGCATAACATTGAAAGACGGTACAATGATTGATGCAGGGATTGTAGTCAATGTCGGTGGACCCCATTCGTTTAAAATTAACCAGATGGCCGAAGGTGTATGGGAAGGCTGTAACATCAAAACAAAGGCTCTGCGTCACGAAGTCATGTACTGCCCCTCACCCGATGAGTATGATTATCTGAATACAGGGTATCACATGTCTGATGGTGATATCGGGTGTTATGTCCGTCCGGAAGTGGGTAACACATTTCTCATCGGCAGCGAAGATCCTGATTGTGATCCCCAGGAATGGGTAGATCCTGATGATTTTTATGCGGGTAAAGGTGGCCTTGGAAAAGATAATGTTCTGTCTGAAGCACAGTGGAAAGCACAGTGCTACAGGCTTGGTAAACGTATCCCCACTCTTCAGGTGCCCAATCAGCCCAATGGGGTTGTTGATCTTTATGACTGCTCTGACGACTGGATTCCGGTTTATGATAAATCTGACCTGCCAGGGTACTACATGGCCATTGGATCCAGCGGAAACCAATACAAGAATGCACCCGTTGTGGGTCGCATGATGGCTGAGTTGATTGATGCCTGTGAAAAAGGGCTTGATCACGATAAAGAACCCTTTCAGTACGAGTTCAAATATACTGAAAGATCCTGCGACGTGGGATTTTTCTCAAGAAAAAGAGAAATCAACTATAATAGTTCCTTTTCCGTAAACGGATAAGGCGGCTTTATATAAATATCCGAACCATGAAGAATACGCAGGAATGATGATTTTTCCGTTCGTATTCTTCATGGCGGATGAAGTGTTAATGGTGAATAATAAATGCAGATCTATATTTGTGTTAAACATGTCCCTGATTCGGCTGCACATATAACCATCCTTGATAAAAACCGTATTGATGAAAATATATCCTTTCTTTTAAATCCCTATGATGAACATGCAGTGACAGAAGCAGTTAAGATTAAAAATAATCATCCAGGTACTGAAGTTGTAGTGGTTTGTCTTGGGAACAATGAAGCGGAAAAAACCATTCGGTCTGCCATGGCAATGGGAGCAGACAGAGGTATTTTGATAGCCAGTGATGACAATCATGACAGCCTGGTAACAGCCTTTGCTCTAAAATCAGTCATAGAACAGGATGGTAATCCCGGATTGATTTTTACAGGCAAGGAATCCATTGATGCTGAAGGGATGCAGACCATGTTCCGATTAGGGACATTATTTGATTTTCCCGTTGCCACAAATGTGGTCAAACTGAATATTGAATCTGATAAGGCCGTTGTTGACTGTGAATTGTCAGGCGGTGTTTCCAATGTCTACCAGATGCCTTTGCCCTGCATACTAGGGGCTGGAAGAGGACTGAATACACCCAGATATCCGACGTTTCCCGATGTGGTTAAATCAAAAAAGAAACCGGTGAAAACAATTGATTTCAATGACTTGAATATTAAAGAGGTTACCACAAAAATGAGCATTGTTGAACTTGTCCCCCTCAAACAAAACCGGGAACCAAAAGAGATAAAGGGAGATGCTGACGGAATTGCAAATGAACTTTTTCGAATCCTTAAACAAGAGGCAAAGTTAATATGATGAAAAATGTCGGAATCATCATAGAATTGGATAACAAGAAAATTAAGGAAACCAATTTTGCCATGATCACCATGGCAAGGGCAAAAAACACCCAGCTTTTTGCATTAGTTTTGGATGCTTATGAATCAGGCGTAAAAGAAAATCTGGAATCATTTGGCATATCTAATATTGTTGAGGTCGTTCTTGCTCCGGACCAGCAAAACAATCCGGTAACTAGGGCAAAGGCCTTGGTAAATGCCATTGAGGAATTTAATATCTCCATGGTATTCGGTCTTTCCTCTGCAAAGGGAAAGGATCTGTTGCCCAGAATCGCAGCCCAATTATATGCGCCTCTTGCAATGGATTGTGTCTATGTGGACATTGAGCAAAAACAAGTAAAGACATCCCAGTATTCAGGAAAAACCATGGCCAGTGTTCAGTTAAAAGGGGATATCCCCATGGTTGGTATCCGTCCCAATGCCATTGAACCTGTCAAGGCCCAAACCGCTGCCCGGATTTTAAAATTTGATTCAACCCATCTTGTTACAGATGAATTCAGGGTGATTAAATCAGGTGAATTAGATAAGACGACACATATCAATCTTAGCGAAGCTGAAGTGATCATTGCAGGAGGAAGGGGCATGAAAAAAAGTGAAAATTTTACCCTGCTTTCTCAAT
The DNA here is from genome assembly GCA_964455805.1 of uncultured Desulfobacula sp. Classification (GTDB taxonomy): domain Bacteria; phylum Desulfobacterota; class Desulfobacteria; order Desulfobacterales; family Desulfobacteraceae; genus Desulfobacula. Next base: position 96,373 of record CAYVZG010000002.1, on the reverse strand, counting down.
GCGCAAAAAAATTAAATGCCGCTGTTGGGGCATCTAGAGTCGCTGTGGATTCAGGTTGGGTGCCCTATTCCATGCAGGTGGGTCAGACAGGAGAGAAAGTAAGTCCCAGGGTTTATATTGCCTGTGGCATATCCGGATCCATCCAGCATTTTGCCGGCATGAAAACCTCGGGAATGGTCATTGCCATCAATACAGATGAAAATGCGGCTATTCTGGCTAATTGTGATTATTACGCAGTGGCTGATGCTTTGGAAATTATACCCAAATTAACAAATATTTTGGATAATGGCTGATTTTAAGAAAAATAAGCCGGGAAAGTTTTTGCAGGATCTGGATAATTCAGATTATTTATCCATTTTCGATGATTTCAGTGACGGCGTTATCGTTACAAATGCCGATGGCGTAATTGTCTATTACAATAGAGCCATGTCACTCATTGATGAATTGCACCCTGATAATGTGATTTTTCGTAAGCTGATAGATGTTTATGACCTTGATGGTTCCACCAGCATCATCCTGCGGTGTCTGGTAAGACAAAAACCCATAATTGATGAGCCCTTTTATTATCGTACAAGAATGGGGAAATTTGCAAATACCATTCACAATGCCATGCCGATTTTTCTCAAGAAAAAACTGGTGGGAGCCATCTGTTTTGTCAGAGATTATCACGCCCTGACAGAAACCATTGCTTCCATGCCTCTGCCTGGTAAGGAAGAGCAATTTGATATTGCTTCAATAACATTTGACAGGATTATAGGAGAAGACCCCGCATTTATCGATGCGATTAATACAGCACGGATGGCATCGAACACACCATCTCCTGTGATGCTCCTTGGTGAGACAGGCACGGGCAAGGAGTTGTTTGCAAGGGCTATCCATAATCACAGCATGAGGGGCAAAAAAAAATACACACCGGTTAATTGCGCGGCTATTCCTGAAAACCTGTTAGAGGGTATTTTGTTCGGCACATCCAAAGGGGCGTTTACTGGCTCGGTGGACAAAGCCGGGTTGTTTGAAAGAACCGACAAAGGCACTATTTTCCTGGATGAGGTCAACTCAATGCCAGTGGGATTGCAGAGCAAAATTCTGCGAAGCATCCAGGAAAACAAAGTCAGAAGAGTAGGTGCTTTAAAAGAGATTGAAACAGATTTAAAAATTATTAGTTCAGTAAACAATGACCCCCATATTTCCATTTCCGAAGGAACATTGAGATCTGATCTTTTTTATCGTCTGGGTGTGGTATTCATCCAAATTGTACCTTTGAGAGAACGTATGGGAGACCTTGGTTTATTGGTCAACCATTTTATTGAAAAGCATAATATCACATTGGGTAAAAATGCGAAAAATATTTCCAATGAAGTAATGGAGCTGTTTAAACAATATAAATGGCCGGGCAATGTCAGGGAGCTTGAGCATGTGATAGAGGGTGCTATGAATATTCTGGGTACGGCTGAAGTCATCCGGATTCAGCACCTGCAAACTCACTTTTCAAAGTGGTCTGTAAAAGCCAAGTCTGCAAGACCCCAAAAACGATGGACTGACGATTTTTCGGAAAATCGCCATTCCAATTTAATAAAAAATACCACAGAACATGAAAAAAGCATTATTAAAAATGCACTCCTGGAGGATAAAGGAAATATCACCAAGACTGCCAGGGCGCTTGGTATTTCAAGACAACTGCTTTACTATAAAATTAAGAAATATAATATTAACCGTGATGATTTAGAGTAACTTTTGGGTCAAATTAAAAAAAGATCCGGCCGGTTTTGTTTGAGGTGTGAATTTCCTTAATGTGAATTCATTTAAAGGTTAAGAGGCAGAACAAAAGTAAATTTACTTCCTCTATTTTTACCTTTACTTTCCACCCAAATAATTCCCTTGTGGAGAGCCACAAGCTTATGGCATATAGCAAGCCCCAGCCCAATACCATTGAACAGCCTTTCTGAAGACATATCTTCCTGTTCAAATATGGAGAAAATTCTTTCCTTGTCTTCATGTTTGATGCCGACACCTGTGTCTGCTACGGCAAGTTGAAGAAACTTTGCTCCAACATCAAACAAATGAATTTGTGCATGTGGCTTTGCAGAATTCGGAACTTGTAATTGGGAACCCATCATTGTTCTGGCCTTTATGTGAATCGAGCCATTATCAGGAGTAAATTTTACAGCATTGTTAAGAAGATTAAAAATAATTTGTTTAAATTTTTTTTGATCAGCATTAATATCCGGCATATCCGGCTGCAGGTCTAAAGTCAGGGCGATTTTTTTATTGTGAGCCAATTCCATGATCTGGTTTACAGTGTTTTTCAATTCATCCATAATAGCGAATACTGAGAATTTTAATTCCATATCTTCTGTTTCAATCCTTGATAGCTCAAGAATTCCATTTACCAGCTTTAAAAGCTGTTGTCCGCTTCCCAGTACATTCTGGACATATTTTATTTGTTTTTCATTTAAATCCCCATGGGTCTTTGTTTCCAAAAGTTGGGAAAAACCAATGACCGCATTAAGCGGTGTGAGAAATTCGTGGCTCATATTGGCAAGAAAGCGGCTTTTTGCCATGCTGGCCGTTTCTGCTTTTTCCTTGGCCCGTTTTAAAGCAGCAGCAATTCTTTTTCGTTCAGCAATTTCCTCAATACTCCGTTGAAGCTCTTTGTTTGAGGTCTGGAAATTATTCATCAGGTTGTTGAAAGATTTTGTAATCTCATGCAGTTCATCTGTATCTTTTTGTACATTCAGAGCGTATTGTTCCCCTCTTTCAGCATTCTTCATTATGTTCTGGAACATAAAGATCCGATCAAAGACCTGCCTGAGCAGCAGCATTCCACCCAGGATGAGAAATAGAACGGCAAGAATAATGAGAAGCTGATCCGTTTCAAAAGAGACGGGCTTTTGGAAAAAAAGATAAATAATAGTAAGGACAGGTATGAGAAAAATCAGGGCTTCAATGGTAAGGAGTTTTTTTCTTAAAGGATTTCGCAAGTTATCTGTCTTTTCAATTCCTCCATTTTTCATTGGATCTCCTCCAAATTGTCAGGGGGCGTAAGATTCCTTGAATATGAATACTCGGATTTACAAATCAGCCTTAAACACTTCTATGGGTTTGCTCAATCCCTTTAACATCTTTTTCCCAATGGACTGGAAACTAAATTTATCCTGATTAAGAGAGGTCAGAGTCGTTTTGGTAAACAGAACTTGCAGTTCCCCGGCAAGTCCGCACAGGCGGGCTGCAATGTTGACGGTATCTCCGATAACCGTATAGTCCCGGAAGAATTCATTTCCCAGGCTGCCCAGATAAATGTTGCCTGTATTAATACCGATACCGACATTAAACAAATCTACTCCCCTGTTGGATTTGGAGGTTGACAATTCCTGGATAATTTCAAGGGCACATCCTAGGGCATTATCACTCATCTCAGGGCCTTCAAATACAGCCATAACCTCGTCACCGTTAAGTTTTTCAATAATACCATTGTATTTTTCAATAATCCTGAGTTGCTTTCCAATATTGGCATTCAGCTTATCAAATACGTCTGACGGTGCCATTCCTTCTGTAATCTGGGTGAATCCCCGAATGTCAGAGAACAGGATAGTCACATATGCATCTCGATCCTGAGGCTCTGTTTGGAAGTGTTGAATTTGATTTTCAACCATTTTCAGTGTTGATAAAGAGACATAACGGGACAATTCCGCTTTTGTCCTTGCCAGTTCATCATATAGTGATTTTACGCGCAGACAGGAAATAATTCGTTCCAGTAATTCCCCTATTTTAAACGGTTTTCGGATATAATCATCTCCGCCAGCATTCAAGCCCTCTATGGCGTGTTTTTGTTCTAATTCACTTGCGGTTACGTAAATAATGGGTACATAGGGCAAAGATTTGTTCCCTCTAATTTTTCGACAGACTTCATAACCGTTCATTACAGGCATCATGACATCTAGCAGTATCAGGTCAGGAGGGTCATTAAGGACTTTTTCCAGTGCTTCTTCGCCGCCTCCGGCAGAATCCACGATATACCCCTCCGGAGTGAGGATGTCTACCAACAGTTCAATATTCATTGGAAGATCATCTACAACAAGTATTTTTACATCCGTTTGTTTCATACTCACCCAAATTTATTTAAGACCAATAGTGAAATATTTAATTATAGTATAAAAAACACAAAAGACACAAGTATAAGTAGGATAAGACCTGGTTTTTTGTCAAGTTAATCTCATGTAAGTTAATAAAAAAACCGGATTTTCATGGTGTCAAACCAATTATTTAAATAGATTTTCAGTCAAATTATATGATAATAAACACCTGTTTTTAAAACCTGATAAATTCCCCTTTTTGTTTGGCGTATATTATGATAAAAGATTATCCTCTCTAAATTACAGTCTGGTGATAAATGGAGATAGTTAGATGGGTTTGACAAAACAATTTGGACAATTGTTAGATATCGATTTAAGTACAGGCAAGTGTTGTTTGTCAGCATTTCCCGAAGCTGCGAAAAATTATATCGGCGGTCGCGGGTTTAATATCTGGCATCTTTATCACCATCTTTCTTCTGGTACGCATCCTTTAGCCCCTGGGAACATATTGCTGCTTTCCTGCGGCCTTCTTACCGGTTCATCTGCTCCAACGTCATCAAGACTGCATATTAATGCACTTTCACCATTGACGGGAATACTGGGAAGTTCAAATATTGGCGGGTATGCAGGCGCCTGGTTAAGATCCTGTAACATCGCCTCCATTATAATAAAAGGAAAATCGCAAAAACCCGTTCTCCTCTCTATTGATAATAATGGAGCCCGTCTTGAGGATGCATCCCATATCTGGGGATGCGATACTTTTGAAACCCAGGAGATTATAAAACGATCCCATGGCGATAAAAAAATAAGAATTCTGACCATCGGGCCCGGCGGACAAGGCAAGACAAGGTTTGGTGCAATCATCACTGAAAAAGATCATGCTGCCGGAAGAACAGGGATGGGATCTGTCATGGGCTCAAAAAATCTTAAAGCGATTGCGATTTTTAAAGGAAGACACAAACACTTTGCTGCTACTACACCTGTGCAGAAAAAAGCGGTAAAAGAGTATGTGGCTGAAATAAAAAACTCTTCAGAGTTTAAATTTTTTTCAAAATATGGCAGTTCAGGATATGTAAAATGGGTAAATGACCTGGGTATCATGGGTCGGCATAATTATGGTAAAATCGGGACCGGGCAGATTGAAAAAATAGATGCAAGGCAGCTTGATAAAAGTATCGTCAGGTCCAGCGGATGCTTTCGATGTCCGGTACAGTGCAAAGCTGAACTTAAATTAGATGCAACAAATAAAGATAAACGCTTTACGCGACCGGAATTTGAACCTGTTCTTAACTTTGGTCCAAAATGTGGTCTTGAAGATCTGACACAAATCATCAAACTGGATAATCTATGTACCCGTTTGGGAATAGACAGCACATCTGCTGCCTCTGGTATAGCCTTTGCCATGGACCTTTTTGAAAAGAAATTATTACCTGACCACTTGATAGGAGATCTTGATCTCTCCTGGGGTAATGCCGACACCATGGAGAAATTAATCTTTCAGATGGTTGAAGGCAAAGGCCTTGGCAAAATTTTAAGTCTTGGCGTCAGAAAGGCCGCCCAGCTCATCGGCAATGGCGCATCGAAATATGCGGCCCATATAAAGGGACTTGAGCTAACCGGTTATCATCCGTCAGCCATTATGGGCACAGCACTTGGATATGCTGTGTCCAGCAGGGGCGGTGATTATAATAATATTTATGCATCCCTTGAGTACAGCTGGTCTGAGGAACAGGCAAAAAATGAGTTTGGAACAAAAGAAGCCGTCAACATTAAATCCATTTGTGCAAAGGGACAGGTGATAAAAAAAGCGGTTACCACCAATATTATCATAGACAGCCTGGGGCTTTGCAAAGTTCCTGTACTATCCCTTTTAAGATCCTTTAACCTTGAAAGTGAAGTGAGTCTCATCAATGGTCTAACGGATTTAAATATATCACAAAAAGACCTGTTTGAAGCAGGCCAACAAATTGCTACACTTGAAAAATGCTTTAATATCCGACATGAAAAAGGGGATATTGAAGACAGGCTTCCTGAAATGTTTTTGAATCGGGAAGACAAACAGGGATTAACCCTGAGAAATTTTGAAACCATGTTACAGGAGTATTACTCCGCCATGGGGTGGGATGAGAAAGGAATCCCTCCTGAACCGGCGTTGAAAACACAATTTATCGAATTGGAGGGGAAAATATGATTCAGTCTTCAAACATTCAATCCAGATCTGTTGGCATGAAAATATTTACGGAAGACCAGATCTGGGAAATAAAACAGGCTGCCTTTGATATTATCGAAAAAGTCGGGTTTAAATGCCGGCACAGAAAAGTGCACAAGATGATGAAGCAGGCGGGTGCCTGGGTCAGGGAAGACCATATCAAAATTCCACGGCACATTGTTAAAGAATGTCTTGTTACAACTCCCACGGGCTGGACAATTTATGACAGGAACGGCAGACGGGCGATGGAAGTGGAAGGGGAAAAGAGCCATTATGGAACCTCCACGGCCAGTCCCTTTACCCGGGACGCATTCACAGGTGAAATAAGAAATACCAGTATAAAAGATATTGAGCTGGGTGCCAAAGTGGCGGATTCACTGGACGGTATTGATTTTGTCATGCCCATGGGAACGGCCCAGGATGTACCCGCGGATGCAGCTGAAGTCCATGAATTTCCCGCAATGATTTCCAACACAACAAAACCGGCTGTTTTTATAGGGTATACGGGCCTTGGCTGTGAATATGTTTATGAGATGGCAGCCGTGATTGCCGGGGGACAGGACAACTTAAGCCAAAAACCCTTTATTATTGCCTATCCCGAAGCCATAGCCCCTCTCTTTTTTCCCGATGAAGTCATTGAACGAATCTTTGTGGCAGCAGACCGGTTTATGCCTCAGTTGCCGGGTTCAACCGTACAGGCAGGCGCTACAGGACCGGTTACTCTGGCAGGGCTTATCACTCAGCTTACTGCAGAATCCCTCATTCATATCACCATTGCCCAGTTGAGGAAAACAGGATGTCCTGTTGCCATGAGCGGCAATGTGGGAATTTTAGATATGAAAACAGCGCTTATGGCCATAGGTGCACCGGAAAATACCCTGGGGCTTGCAGCCCAGGCAGAGGTGGCACAATCTTTTAATCTTCCCACCTGGGGACTTGCCGGTTCAACAGATGCTAAAAGTTTAGATGCACAGGCAGGAATTGAATCTACCTTTTCAATATTGAGCCAGGGGCTTTCCGGTTTAAACCTTATCCATGATGTGGGATATATGGCTTCCGGTATGGCCTGCTCTCTTGAACAGCTTGTCATGGGCAACGAGGTTGTGGGTATGACAAAACGCTTTGTGGAAGGCATTAAAGTAACAAAAGAAACCCTTGCACGACAGGTCATAGAAGATGTTGGACCTGGAGGACATTTTCTGGTGCAGCAGCATACCATGGACCATTTTAAAGAGGAGCTGTGGACATCCAACCTTATGAACCGCCAGACCATTGACGGCTGGAAAGATGCGGGCAGACCTTCAATGGAGGACAGGGTGAAAGAGGAGGTCAGGATGATCTCAGAAACCCATAAACCAGAACCCTTATCCGACAAGGTCATATCCGAGCTGGACCGGTTGAAAAAAGAAGGTGAAAAGGAAATTCTTGCCAAATTAGAAAAAGGATAATTCCTTTATCACCAAGGAAACGATGAATACTGCCCTTGACCGAAATTTAAGAAATTGAATGTAACTATTCAGATCTTATGTTTGAAATCGCCCTATCCAAGGATATTTGTTTCGATGCTAAAGGCTTAACCTCCTGCAAATATCAATCAGACAGGGCTTTAAGATAAAGTCTTTTATCGGGCTAAACAATTACAAATTAATCACAGGTTTTTGAGTGAATCCTTTGCTTTGGAGAAAAAGAAATGACCAAGAAAAATTATGACGCAATAATTATTGGTACGGGGATTATAGGCAACAGCATTGCCTATGAACTGGCCTTGAAAGGCTATAAAACACTGAGTATCGATAAGCTGGGCGGCTCAGGATTTGGATCCACTGCAGGATCCTGTGCCATTATACGGCTTTATTACTCCTCCCCTGAAGGGGTAGCCCTTGCCCGGGAAGGGTATTATTACTGGCTGAACTGGCCACGATATCTGAATGCAGTCGATCCTGACGGCATGGCATATTACAAGAACACGGGGGCCATGGTCTATAAAACCGACCGCAACAAGAACATGGCATCAGTGATGAAATCTCTGGATGCCCTTGGCGTGGGCTACCTAGAACTGACTCCGGAAGAGATGAAGCACTATCTGCCCAACCCTGATCTTCGTTCTTTCCATCCCCAGAAACGAATGGATGACCCGGGTTTTGGAAAACCCATCGGCGACAGTATCAATGGAGCGCTTTTTGTACCTGAATCAGGCTATATCAGTGATCCGAAACTGTCCACCCATAATGTTGAAGTCGCAGCCCGGGAAGTGGGGTCGGATTTCATGTTCAACACCCAGGTTGTGGATATCCTGAAAAAAGACGGCAGGGCAGCCGGAGTGAAATTAAAAGACGGATCTGAAATTTATGCGCCAGTAGTGGTCAATGTAGCAGGTCCCCATTCCTATCTTATTAACCGCATGGCAGGTGTTGAAGACAAAATGAATATCAAAACCCGGGCGCTACGGGTGGAAGTGGCCCATGTGCCAAGCCCTGAAGGCGTGGACTGGGAAAACAATTGTGTGATCACCTCAGACTCTGACACGGGTGTTTATACACGCCCTGAAGTCGGGAATCACGTCCTTATCGGCAGTGAAGAGCCGGCGTGTGATCCCCTGGATTATGTGGACCCGGATGATTATAATGAAAATTTCACAGATCAGCTCAAGACCCAGGCCATGCGATTGGCCATGCGGTTTCCAGACCTGCCCATCCCAAACAAAAATCAGGGCCTGGTGGATCTATATGACGTATCTGATGACTGGTATCCCATTTATGACAAGTCAGATCTTCCCGGATTTTATCTGGCCATCGGCACCAGCGGGAATCAGTACAAGAATGCACCTGTGGTCGGTGGATTCATGTCAGAACTCATTAAATATTGTGAAAGCGGCAATGACCACGATAAAACGCCTTTGCAGTACAAGATGAAATATATCAAACATACACTGGATATTGGTTTCTTTAGCCGGAACAGGGAAATCAATCAGGATTCCAGTTTTTCAGTTCTCGGATAAAGAAAAAGGGTCCTTTTAAACAAGGACCCTTAATAGATATTCTTTTTAACCGGTAAAAGGTGTACGATTAAAAACCTGGAAATTGCCGGTTACCCGTCGGATTATTCAGCATGAATACGATCTTTTGCTTCAGGGACTATTATGACAGGTTCGATCTGACTCAATTCTTTAATGGGGATATGGCATTTGATGACGTGCCGGTCTTTTACCAATTGTTCCGGCGGAAGATCATTATCACAAATGTCACCGATTCTTCGATGGCACCGGGTGCAGAAAGGGCAACCCTTGGGGGGCGCCATGGCACTTGGTATATCACCTTCCAGTACAATTCTTCGCTTGGTCACTTCCGGATCAGCAATGGGAACTGCTGATAATAAAGCTTCAGTATACGGATTATACGGAGGTGAGAAAATTTCCTCTGTGGTTCCCCTCTCAAGAATGTGCCCCAGATACATGACAACAACCCGATCAGACAGGTAGCGGACAACACTTAAATCATGGCTGATAAAAAGCAGGGTTGTTTTATGTTCGCGTTGTATATCCATTAAAAGCTCGGTTACGGCGGCTGCCACAGATACATCCAGTGCAGATACGGGCTCATCGGCAATGACAATACTCGGGTTTCCCGCAAATGCCCTTGCAATACCGATACGCTGTTTCTGTCCACCGGACAGCTGCCTGGGTTTTCTAAAATAAAAATCCCTTGGCAGTTTGACGATATCCAGCAGTTTCATCACCCGATTGAAAATTTTTGCCTTATCCGTTTCAATACCAAATAGTTTTATTACCCGTGAGATCTGCCCGCCAATGCTATGACTCGGGTTCAAAGTATCAAATGGATTTTGAAACACCATCTGCAGAGAGCGGATCGATTCAGTGGAACGATCCCTGACCTTTATACCGGAAATATCCTGGCCATCATGACGGACCTCTCCAGCTGTTCCGGTTTCCAACCCCATGAGAACTTTGGCAAAGGTTGATTTGCCACAGCCTGATTCGCCGACAATGGCTACGGTTTCACTTTCATGGGCTGTAAAGTTCAGTTCTTCATTTGCTTTTACAAAACGAGAACTTTTACCCGTTATCAAGGCTGCCAATGAAGAATCTTTTACCTCATAGTATTTTTTCATACTATCAACATTCAGGACCCGTTTACCAATCTGAGGTGATTTTTTAGTGGAATCGGGAGCCAGCCTGCTGGCATGGTCAATTTCTTTATATCGCAAGCATCGGACACGGTGATCTAATGCGCCGTCCTCTACATGCTCCATTTTGAAATGATCTTTATTACACAGGCCTCGTTTAAAATGATCACACCGGGGTCCGAAAAAACATCCGGCAGGTCTTTCAAAGGGCAGGGGTAATTGTCCCCGGATGGGCTTTAAGGGGGCTGCATTTTTATCTGTTGTGGGCAAAGGGATACATGAAAAAAGTCCGTGGGTATAGGGGTGTTTTGGCCAGGCAAAAAGCGAATTTACCGTTCCCTCTTCCACAACTTCACCTGAATACATTACAAACACTCGGTCGCAGGTTTCTAAAATCAAGCCTAGATTGTGGGAGATATAGATCTGGGAGGTGCCGAATTTTTTACTGATATCGGCAATCAATTTAACAATACCGGCTTCCACGGTAACATCCAGTGCAGTGGTGGGTTCATCCAGCAGTAGCAGGGATGGTTTGGACAAAAGTCCCATGGCAATGACGGCCCGCTGCTGCTGACCGCCAGACAATTGATGGGGATAGGACTCCATAACCCGCTCCGGATCGGGCAGGTTCACATCAGACAGCATTTGCAAAGATCGTTTACGGGCTTCCTCTTTAGAGATATCTTCATGTGCCAGGGGCACTTCCATGAGCTGGGTACTGATTTTAAGACTTGGGTTTAATGAGGCAAAGGGTTCCTGATAGATCATGGATATTTCTGATCCCCGGATGTCGCGCAGTTCATTTTCGTTCAAGGTAGTTAAATCTCTGCCTTTGAATGTTATACTGCCGCTTTTGATTCCCCCGTTGGACCCCATGTACTGCATGATCGCCATTGCAACTGTGGATTTTCCACATCCGGATTCCCCCACAATACCAATGGTCTCACCCGGTTTAACCGTCAGTGAAAAATCTACAACAGCAGGAATCTCTCCGGCTCTTGTATAATATGAAATGCACAGGTTTTTACAAATCAGTACAGGTTCTTGATTATCATTCATTGTTTCTTACCTTTTAATCACGTAATGATATTTCACGCAAACCATCCGCCAATAGATTAAATCCAAGAATTAACGAAGATATTGCAATACAGGGAAAAAGGGTCATGTGGGGAAAAACCATGGCCATCTGCCGTGTTTCATTGACCATTCCGCCCCAATCCGGATCTGGCGGCGGCAGGCCAAGACCTAAAAAGCCAAGAACACCAATGGTAATAATGACATAACCCAGACGCAGGCAGGCATCTACAATGAGGGGACCACGGGCATTGGGTAAAATTTCAAACAGCATGATTCGCCAGTCAGATTCACCCCGGGTCTGGGCGGCAGCCACATAGTCCCTGTTGCGAAGATCTAAGACAAGTCCCCGCACAATACGCATGATGCCCGGAGAAGAGGCAAAGGTAATGGCAATGACAATGTTGATTCCCGAAGCGCCAATGGTTGCAATAACAATGATGTAGAGTACCAGCACGGGAAAAGATAAAATAATATCTGAAATGCGGGAAAGGATGTCGTCCACCAGGCCACCGCGGTAGCCGGCCATGAGTCCCATTAAAATACCCACGGTGTAGGCACTCAGGGTTGCCAGGGGACCGAAGGTTAAGACGGTTCGGGACCCCCATACAATACGGGCCAGAATATCCCTTCCCATATGGTCCGTGCCCAGCCAGAATGTTTCACCGGTAGGCGAAACCGTCCCGGGTTTGGCAAAAGGCATAATGGCTGCATTGGGATCAAAGTGTGCGATCAAAGGGGCAAAGATGGCAACCAGCACCCAGAATAAAACGATAGAGGCACCGATTATTCCCACCCAGCTTTCCCGCAGGAGACCAAAAGATTTTATTATCCGCCAAATCACAGCGCCATAACCCCTGGAGGGCATTTCAGTCATGGATTCAGTCCTCATACGTCAAGACTCCTTATGTAAAACGGATGCGCGGGTTAAGAAAAGTATAGCCGATATCGGCCAGGGTTTGGGAACCCACGGCTACAACAACGGCGATCATTGCGCAGGCTTCCAGCAGTGCTATATCATTGTTCAGGGAAGCTTCCAGGAGCAAGGCTCCAAACCCCTTATAGGCAAAGAAAAATTCAACAACAATAACCCCGGACAAAAGCCAGTTGATTTGCAGCATAATAACGGTGAAAGGGGCAATTAATGCATTGCGCAGGGCATGGCGTATAATCACCTGTCTGTAAGGAAGACCTTTTAATACAGCCGATCTTACATATTGAGATGTCATGACTTCAGCCATGGATGCCCGGGTCATACGGGCAACATAACCGAAATCATAAACCACAAGAACCATTGCCGGAAGGAGAAGCTGTTTGAACTCAAATCCGTTTGCCATGGAGCTTGTTCCCGGCAGCCATTTTAATCCGAAAACAAAAAGGGCAGAGAAAAACACAGCACTTGCAAACTCAGGTACAGAGGTGGTTAAGATACCAAATACGGATATGCTCCGGTCCAGAAGGGAACCCTCCTTCATTCCGGATAAGACACCTAGAGTCAATGATAAAGGGATCATGATGGCAAAGACCCAGAAACCCAGGACGGTGGTACTCCATAACCGCGGGAGGAGGACATCTTTTACCGGGCCTTTATAACGGATGGATGTTCCAAGATCGCCTGTAGCAAAATTGCCCAGCCACATTGCGTAGCGAACGACAATCGGTTTGTTATATCCGTGCTGGTCCCGCCACATTTCTCTTTGGGCTTCACTGGAATAATTACCTAGGACACGGGTTGCAGGATCGCCTGTAAGGCCTGTTTCCAGAAGTATGAAAAGAATTATGGATACGACAATCATGGTAAAAATCATGAACCCGATTCGCTTAAAAATCAGCAGAACCATTTTAACTCCTTCAATTTAGAGCAGGATTTCGTGTCCGGTAAGGGGGAAAGAAAACCCCCTTACCGGCAATTGCTATGGTAACGATTTATGACAGTGATACCTTGTGAAAACGGATGTAGACTGTCGGGTGCATTTCAAATCCAACAACTTTATCAGAAATTGCAGTGAAAACAGACCTGAAAAAGGGCTGTACCATGACAGCATCATCCTGGAGAATTTTTTCAACTTTCTCCATCTTGGCCCGGCGTTTTTCAACATCCACAGTTGCTTCTGCATCATTCAGAGCAGCGTCCCATTCAGGATTGTTATAGCTGGATTCATTCCAGGGAACACCGGCACGATATGCCAGACTCAACACCATAGTGCCCAGTGGACGGTGAGTCCAGGAAGTGAGACTCATGGGTGCCTTTGTCCAGACATCCCAGTACTGGGCAGACGGCATAACATTTATTTTAAGGTTGATTCCGGCTTTGGCACAATCTTCTTTCAGCAGGGCAACGGAATTTTGTTCCCAGACACCCTGGGTATTTCCCACATTACAGGTGATGTCAAGTCCATCTGCATAACCCGCTTCGGCCAGTAGTTTTTTTGCTCCTTCAATGTCCTGTTTAAATTCAGGAAGTTTAAAATACTCGGGATGGACATTGGCAACATGATGGTGTTCTGCAACGACGCCTAAGCCGTGATGGGCAATTTTAAGCTGTCTTTCAGAATCACAGCATTTTTGTACGGCTTTTCTCACCCGGATATCGTCAAAGGGTTTTTTGTTGACCTTCATGCGAATTACACCAGTTTGTGCCGTGGCAATGGAGACAATCTTGATCCCGGGGATGTTCTTGGCTGCTTCCAATGTTGTGAGGCCTAGAATATAAAGTGCATCCACCTGTTTTGAAGCAATGGCCGCCAGATAGGCACCGGCATCTTCACCCAGGTCCATGAAACGAATCTCATCAAGAAAGACTTCACCACCCCAATAAGGCGCTTTGCGCTTTTTTAATACGGCCAGTTCGCCGACTTTAAATTCAGCAAGTTCGTAGGGTCCGGTACCGACGGGATTTTTAGACAGGTCCCCGCCCTCTTTTTCAAAGTCGCGGTGAACAATGGCAGTGGGATAATTGTAAAGATTTTCAGGAATGGACAATACAGGAGAATTCAGATTAACCCTTACCGTATGCTCATCTACTTTTTCCACTGCATTTTTGGTCATCTGTTTGATGGGGTTGCCTTTTTTATCTTTTTTACCGCTGTCTTCCAGCATGGCGTTGAACAGGCCCAGATTGGATGATCCGGTTTTGGGATCCAGCCATCTTGTAAAGTTGAACACGACATCATCGGCATTAAAGTCATCACCGTTTGACCATTTGACACCTTTACGAAGGTGAAAAGTCCAGGTTTTCAGGTCATCTGATGCCTCCCAGCTGGTTGCCAAATTAGGCCGGGTGATATTATCCGGTCCTGTTTCCACCAGGTATTCCACTATATGACGGGAAACAACCGATCTTTCAACCCAGGAAAAAGTAGCAGGGTCTGCCATTTCCTGTACCACCATTCCAAACTTTAAAACACCGCCCTTTTTCTGGCCGGCATGGGCTGTCGAGATCAGGTCGGGTAAAATTTCTTTACCCAGTATTGAGCTTGCAAGACCGTAGGCAGTGGTCGCAGAGATACCTAGTAAAGTTGTTGTCCGTAAAAATTCACGGCGGGAGCATTTCCCTTCCATGAGACTTTTTTTCATTTTTTCAACACCGGGATGTACTCTTTTAGTAGATAGCTTGTCTTGTTCTGCCATAATTTGATTCCTCCTAAAAAGTATAAAGTTATAAAAATGAAACACTTACTATAATCAAAAAAGTAAATCTATAATCACTGTTAGTGAATATAAATTGATTATACGGTTTTGTGTTCTAAAACGAATCTCGCAGGTCATCCCTTTTATTAAATCTCTCAACAAATGCGACCTTATTAAAGATATCAGGTGAATGTCAAGAAATAATGAAAGTAAAATGAATTTAATTCATTTAGTATTATACCCTTGTTAAATAAGCAATATAATGATTTTTATATGAACACCTAAAATCTGTTATAATAACGAATTGTCAATACCCTGTGGGGTCCTTAATCCCATCACGTAGTCAATGCTGGACACTACCGCTTTATCCTGTAGTTCTACAAGCTCTTCACGCTGTTTTTCCGAATTTGCTATTTTGGCTAATTTCGACCAGGCAAAGGCATTCAGTTCAAAAGGATTCTCTAAATACTGAGATATAAATGGGGCCACTATTTCCGGATCATAGGGGGGGTGATAAATTTTGAAGCACCCCTCTCCTAATCGGCCGCCATACCCATGTGATTCCGGAATACGAAAGGGTGCAAGATATCCATAACAGACTTCGATGTTAATACGCTTCAACGGAGAGTGCTGCTCAAGAATGCGGTAGCATTCAGGCAGATCAATACTTCCTTTTCCAAGGGGAACGCCGATAATCATTGGTTGATCTTTTATGGTTACGACAATGTGATCTTTAAAGTGACTGCTGACGGCTTTTGGCGCCATTGCTGTTACAGCGTCAATGGGTTTTTCCCATAACATCATTGAATTACCCACATCGATATGTGTACCGATAGAATCGCTGTTCACCTCATCTACGACATTTATAATTTCCTGAGAGGTCTCGAATTCATGATTTTCATAAGCGATTTTAACGCCGTAATCCGTGCACAAGGGAACGATCTTTTTAAAATCAATCACCGCCTGTTTTAACTCTTTCTGAACATCTCCCCCAATACTGGAAAAAACGCGCAAGGTGTCTGACCCAAGATGCTTACAGATGTTCAACCCCCTTGTCAGGTTGGCCGGATCGGTTCCGCAGGTGTCGATTTCTACAAATAACCCTAAACTATTGATGGCATTTTTTACCTCTTGAAGAAATCCGGGATCATCGTTCCCGAGGTGGGCAAGCCCTTCACCTTCAATATTGATCTGAACACCATCCAGACCCAACTTCGCCGTTCTCTGGATAAATTTGAAAATATCCATTTTCCCGTAAGCAAAGGCCAGATGATAACTAAATGTTTCTAGGCCTAATAACATGGTGATCCTTATGTTTTTATATGTTTATACCTTGCCGGTCAGCTCTTTTACACCCGCATCCTTAATTTTTTTAATTTTTGCAAGGACGTTTTCATCCAGAGGCGGGACTTTGTGATTTTCAAGGATGTCAACCAGGCGCTCCTGGATTCGTTCTGCCATGTCTTTTCCCCCTTCATCTTTCCAGCGTTCATAGGGCTGCCTGGCGAGCAGTTTTGAACCCCATACAGCATCACGACAATGGTCAAGGGTATGTTTGTGTGCCAGATAATGACCTCCGGGACCAATATCCTCAATCACCTGGCGAGCAATACTTCCTTCATCTACCCTTATACCTTCCATGAACTTGCGGGTCATTCCAATCGCTTCATTTCCCAATACCAGTTGAGCGGTTGAACAGACCATTGCCTGGTCAAGATAACCGACATCATGGATCAGGTTGAGTCCGGCAAGGGCCTGGGTAATGATGGAAAATCCGCTCTCAAGTCCGGCCTGGGCATCCAACACCTTTGAATCGCTGCAGCCCGCATATCCCCAGGTTGGTAGGTTAAATGATTGGGCAACTTCTGCCTGGGCAGATATACCCAGACTCATTTCCGGGTATCCAACACCGAAGATACCTGATGACATATTTAATATCTGGACATTTCCGCTCAGACAAACCGGGCATCCGGGTTGCCGTAACTGGGCCAATACCAGGCACATCAATGACTCTGCTGTAATCATAGTGATAACACCCGCCATGGTCATAGGGCCTGTGGCACCCATCTGGACGGCAGGCCCCGGCACCTGGGGAATAAAATAATCCGCAGCCGCAAATATACGGTCAATGACCTCATCCGGTTGGACAAGCGGGCTGATGGGTTCAGGATAAACGGCAAGGAACGGCTTTTGCCTGAGCTTGTCCATACCACCTGCAATTTGTGCAGCCATTTCAAACACCAACTGGGTTCCTCTACCGGAATAACCCAGAAAAACAATTGGCTTTGTCGTATTGGTGACCACCGCTTCAAAATCGTAAAGATCCGAAACAATTGAAGGAACATCTTGGGATGAACCCATAGGCATGACCCAGTCAATATTTTCACATGCATCTGCGACCCGTGCACCAATACCAATATCTTTAATAGTTGTGGGATGAATCTCCCCGGTTAGAGCATCTTTTGTTCTTGGGCTTCCAGTGGATGTGCCATAATAACTTTTGCGACCTTCCACTTCAAGAGCCCGGTTACCCTGACGATCATAAAGAGTAAATCCATTAGGCGCTGTAACCAGGCATTGCTTAACAATATATTCAGGAACCCTTACATGCTCTCCTTCCACAACGGCACCGGCCTTCTTAAGCATATCCCTTGCTCCGGCATGTAATACCTTAAAACCGACACTGAACATGATATCAAAGGCTGCGCGTGTTATTTCAAAAATTTGATCTTCAGTTAAAATTTTTAAATGGGGTTGCCGTGCCTGTGTTGATGCCGAGTTGATCATAACGTCTCCTATTAATAGGTATTGGTGTTGTTTTTTATAGTATCCCAGATAGGTTTTACAGATAACAGAGGCTTTTTTATGTGTCAAGCATGATAATTATAACTTTTTATGCCATGCACAATTATTAGGAAAAATGAGTTTTTAAAAACCGCTTTTCCCTCACAATTAAACGCTTTTCACGTTTTTTATGGATATAAAATGCCATGGAATTATCCTGTTTTAAAGCAATATTTATTTTCTGAATGCATCAAGATACGCATAAAGAGCAGGAGACCCCCCCGTGTGAAGGAAAAGTACATTGGATTCTTTGGGGAAAACACGCTTTCTCACAAGATCAATGAATCCTGCCGCAGCTTTACCCGTATATACGGGATCAAGAAGAATAGCCTCGTTCATGGAGAAAAGTTTTACAGCCTCAACCATTGCGTCTGTGGGTATGGAATATCCCGGACCCACATAAGCATCGTAGCATGTAACATCCTCACTTCTCACAGGGGTGTTCACCCCTATTCTTTCGGCCGTTTTTTGAGCAAGATCATAAACAAGTTTTTCCTGAACATCCTTTGTTCTTGAAACATTGATTCCGCTTACAGGAATATGGGCGTTAATACCGAGCATTCCCGCAACAAGACCGGCGTGGGTTCCGGCAGAACCGGAAGGAACAATGATATGATCCATACTTAGGTGCATCTGGTTAAGCTGGTTCATGATCTCCTCGGCACAGACGGCATATCCTGTGGCGCCAATGGGATCAGAAGCACCGCCGGGAATTATATAGGGCTTTCTGCCGGTTTTTTTAAGTTCTTCAGCCTTTTTATCCATGGCAGCAACCATATCAGTGCCGCCTTTTACTGCAGCAATGCTTTTTACTCCAAGGAGTTCAAAAAGAAAGTTATTTCCGGTTCCCTGCTTTTTATAGGATCCCTCAACGCGTTCTTCAAGTACAAGGTGGCAGTCAAGTCCTTCTTTTGCCGACCAGGAAGCGGTAAGGCGGCAATGGTTGGATTGAACCGCACCACAGGTAATAATGGTATCTGCTCCTTTTTCCAAAGCCTCGGCAATGCAGAACTCCAGTTTCCTTGTTTTGTTTCCACCCGATGCACCCGGTAGTAGATCGTCCCGTTTGATATAAAGGTTTACAGTGGACCCCAGGGCTTTACTTAGGCGGGGCATGCTCTCTATTGGAGTTGAATCTGTTATGTATTCTCTTCTTGGGAATTTAGTGTAATCCATTATTTTATTCCTTTTTACCTTGTTAAATATACGGTGATGTTTTTAAAGGTATTATAGTTTTTATAAATGAAATTTAATTATCTTAATGTTTATCATGAAATAAATATTTCACAGATAGAATATCCATCATCCATTGTCAAGGCCAATATCCATTTTACCATTTTCTCAAACCTTTACTTTTACTATTGCCTTTGGTACTTATACTCAGAACATTCTACAAAGGTTTGTTTAATTTGAAAAATTTATTAGACCAAATAATTACCAACAAAGATAGTTTTTCCAAGCAGCATAGCATTTTTGCAGATTTTGTATTGAAACACTCAAAAAAAATTGCTTTCATGCCCATTGCAAAAGTTTCCAAACAGTCTGGTGTCTCTTCGGCAACAATCGTTAGGTTTTGCAGGATTTTAGGTTTAAAAGGGTATACGGAATTTACAAAACTGATTCAACAATCACTTCAGTCTGACCTTACGGCTTTTAACCGGTTCAAGCTTAAAAAATTTATGGATGATTATAAAGAGGAAAGCCTTGAGCCTAAATCCATGTACTACAAATTGCTTCAGCAGGAGATCAACAACACGGCCAAATTACTTGATAGCATACATCAGGAAAATTATAATAAATGCCTGAACCTCATGCTTAAGGCAGACAGAATTTGTGTGAGCGGCAGCATGGCAGCATCTTCCCTTGCTTTATACCTTGGCCAGAATCTATCCAAAATAAACCACCAGACAGATATCATCCAGCATTCGGACATACTCTCTTTTGCGGCATTGGAAAAAACAACAAAAGACTCTGTCGTTTTCCTGCTCTCATTTCCCAGATACCCCAGAGAGACAATACAAATTGGGAAGATTGCGCAAAAAAGAGGTGCACATATTATTGCGATTACAGATACCCCCATGTCACCGCTGGTGGATATATCAGAGATATCACTTTATGTCCCTGTTAATCTTTTGCCCTTTGGAGAAAGCTATACGGCACCCATTGCTTTTTTAACTGTTTTGTGCTCAGAGTTCAGCGATAGATTACCTGACCAGGTGTTAAAAAGTCTTCAACGGTATGATGAATATACAACGCAAATGAGATCTTTTAAAAATAAGTAAATGGCCGTTTGAAAAATCCTTTTTAACCATGAAACAACCCATTTTAATTGGTAATACCAATGGCCTGGCTTTTATCAGCAGCAAAACCCGCAAAATAGATAGAAAAATCTAATGATTTTGCTTGCCCAGATCAAGTGCCATATCAAATTGGTCCCTTATCTGTGCTTCAATGTCCCCATCAATCTTGGGGACAATATCATTATAAATGATCGATTTTGCCATTTTGTTTGCCCTTTGCCAGGTATCAGGGCTTCCCTGTTTTTCCCAAGCGATTCTATTAGCCGTGTGACTGATGCCGTTGCCCTGAAAATATTCGGACCGCATATGCTTTAAGGTGTGTGAACTCATGAGGAAATGTCCGCCCGGGCCTACTTCTTTTATGGCATCAAAACCCAGATGCTCCTCATCCACGCAGATGCCTTTCAACAAATTGCAGCTGGCTCCAATTATTTCATCATCAATAATATATTGTTCAAATGCAACAGCATTCATAGATTCCAGCATTCCGGCAGCATGGTGAATATAATTATTTCCCCCCATAACAGCCAACAGTGTGGTAAAGGCTTTTTCCCAGCCAGCCTGTGCATCAGGAACTTTTGAATCACTCAAGCCTGATGATGCATAGTTGGGGATGTCAATTCGCTGGCTGAGCTGGTGCTGGGCCGCCTGCATCATTCCACATTCTATGGCACCTCCCCGGTATCCCATGGTTTTCATATCTGCTCTTGCCGGCAGGGCACCATACAGAACAGGTGCTCCCGGTACGGTCAATTGATGGAGCGTTATTCCCGCAAGCTCTTCTGCATGGGTTTGCAAAAGCGTACCAGCCATTGTCATTGGAGCGGTTGAACCACTCATGGGCGCACTGGTTATGGTGGTGGGTATTCCCAGTTTTGCCGCCTGTTGAATATTTGCAACGCTTTGAGAACAAAATTTTAACGGGCTGATAATGACACAGGCCGATATGGAGAATACAGGCTTTGTCCTTAGGATGTCATCTCCGCCGACAACCATTGAGGCAATTTTAAATGATTCCCTCAGTCCTGAACAAAAGTTACAGCCAAACATGATATGTTTGTTTGTCCCCATCATGGCGGCAAACAATATATTAGGATCATAGCGTTCTCCAGGTATATCAAGGGGGACTACGGCACTTTGATAAAAATGAATATTATCCAGTGTGTCAACCAATTTGCTTATTTTGTACTGATCTTTGAGAAGGGTTTCCCGCATTTTACCGGTTTCAAGATCAAGAATACTCACCGTGGTTCCGCCGGTCCCGGCATAGACCCTGTCTTTACCGATAAAAAGATCATTTTTTCCATCTCTGCTGTAAAGTGTGAATTCTCCGGGTGCCTTGTTAACCATTTTTGCGACAAGGCCCCGGGGCATAAATACTTTGCGGGCGTTGCCATCAATTTTGCAGCCGGCTTTTTTAAGCATTTCAAGCGCCTCAAGGTTGTCTTCATATCCAAGGCCCACCTGCTCAAGGATATCAAGAGCTTTTTCATGAATGGTTTCGATCTGCTGATCTGTCAAAGGCTTGTAAATGCCTCCTATTAGGCCACCTGTAGTCATTCATCCCTCCTTTCATAAATACTTTATTTAACGCACAGAACAATCATATTGTCGATGCAGTCAACCGTTTCAAAGTTCCAGATCATATCCTTCAATAACCGGGCACGGGTTTTACCCAAAACGGGTTTAACAAGCCATATAAATTTTTCTTCAAGTTCCTTATCAGACGGCAGTTTATTACTTAAATCCCACCTGGCTGACATGATACCGGATTCATGGACCCGGCCCCTGTTATCTTCGATTTTTATATTAGCAAGGGTTTTGGCCGGGAACTCATTTTGAAATTTTTCTTCAACAATGACTTTGATCCTGTCCATCATAGCAAGGATGTCTTTGTCAAAAATTCGAGGCGGCAACATCTGTTCCGGCCCGATCCGGCCATCAAATACGGCCGCTGCAATGGGATAGGAAAGATTGTACTGGGCATCTTCAGTATTCTGAGGATAATTGCGGCTCAATGCAGCCGCTTCACCAAAGGTATAAATACGGATTTTCCTGATGTGTTCCGGGGTTAAATTTTCTTGTTCCATAATTTTGAGGACACCGTCCACACCGGGTTGTGCCCATCTGCAGGCAGCGTATGGTTTAAAAAACAGATTCAAGATTTCAAAATCCCTGCCAAGGGAATCGATCCATTCCGGGTTGGGGGAGTCATCAAATATGGGCTGAATACCGGTGAATCCTGCCCTTGCCATTTCCACGGAAGCCATGGCAACAAGAGCACCCCATCCAATACTGTCTTTGACCATGCCGGCTTTTTCAATACCTTTCATCATCGGCGCAATAGGGGCATGATACTCAGATGTTCCCAAAGCGTTAAACAGGGTGATTTTATCCAGATTCAATAATTTTCCGGCTGCGGCGGCACCACCAATTGCCCCCCAGCTTCCGGATGAATGATAAACAGATGTTGTAGCATGACGGATATATGCAGCTCTAATGGCTGTTTCATATCCTATGATCAATGCGGTAAGAAATTTTGGTCCGTTGCAGGTGTCAGTATTTTCTGCTGCAGCCAGAGCCACAGGAAGAACGCTGGCACCTGGATGTCCCTTTGCCAGCCTGCACCCATCATCAATATCCAGAGCATTGGCGGCAAATCCGTTTGTCAAAGCGGCTCCCATTGAAGACAATTTAATTCCCGAACCGATTAAGGTGGTGTTACCATTTCCCATTTGCATGGTCGCAATCTTTGTCATGGTCTCGCAAACAGGGGTCTGAGTGCCGGAAATCATTGCACCAAGTGCATCCATGAGGCATCGTTTGGACTGATGCTGGATTTTTTCGGGAAAATCATGAAAGTTTGTCTTTAAAATAAATTCAATCACTCGATCCGTGTTCATGGTAAATTCCTTATTGTAATTTAAGGTACCCAACAATTCAAAACAGATTCAAAGGCGTAAATCAAGAAAAAGATTTCATTCTAATATAAAAAGAAACAAATATTTCATTTTTAGATTTTGTTCATTTGTGTACCAGGGATCATGGGGATGAAATGGCAGTTAAGAAAAAGCACACCTCGGGTGCTGGAATATTGGCTTGACATTTATAGACGACCGGTCTAATTTATTCAGCAGGCAGTTCAGCCAAAAAAAAGCCGGCTTGATTTTATAGGAAAAAATGACAGCGATTTAGCACGGGGGCAGATCTGATGATTGTGACAAAAATGATTCAAGAAAGGGTTTATTATGAACAACCAATTAAATTTATCACAACTGATTGAGGCCGTCTGTACGACGGCCGGCGACACAGATCCTGAATTGAGAAAAAATGTAAAGGCAAGATCATCCGGACAAACAGGCGGCACAAAACCGGAAAACCTTCCAAAAATTCCTCTTGAACTGGAATCCTATGTGGATAAGGTATCAAATCAGGCCTTTAAAGTGATAGATGAAGATATAAATGCATTATTACAGGCAGGTTATTCTGAAGATGCTGTTTTTGAAATCACCTTAAGTGCAGCTTTGGGAGCTGGTGTCGGACGTTTAAACCAAGGATTGAATGCCTTGAAAGGAGCAAAACATGCGATTGAAAAAAGTTGAGACGGGGCATGGGTTCAGGCAAAAGATTGTATTGGGTATCATCAGTGTCCTCACACGCTCCAAAGCATCAGATGTCATTCGAACCGCAATGTATCGGCCTGAACTTTTCGGAAAGCCTTATGGACGTGGGTTAAATGAGATTATGAGAGGGCCTTCTGATTGGACTGTGGCAGAACGAGAGTTGTTTGCAGCCTATGTGTCGAAAAAAAACCAATGTCAGTTCTGAACGGGCGCCCATGGTGCAGTTGCATCAAAGGTGCTTGGAAAAGCCTATGTGAATGACATATTGGCAGATGGATCCAAAGAACCCATAAGCAAAAAATTGGAGACAACATTAAAGCTTTTGGAAAAATTAACATTAAGGCCTTATCAAGTGGGCCCGGAAGACATTAAACCCTTAATAGAAGCTGGCATAAAGCACCAGGCCATTGAAGATGCGATTTATGTATGCGCCTATTTCAATATCATTGATCGTATTGCCGACTCCCTGGATTTTGATATTCCATCCCAGAAGAAATTCGCGGCAATGGCCGGGATATTATTAAAAAGAGGATATAAATAAAATGGTGTGGGAGTTTCAAATGTCATCTATATAACAGGGACAGACACGATAACTTTGGTTCCCTTTCCAATAGTTGAACTTACGATTAATTGACCCCCCATATTTATCAATCGTTCAGAAAGGCTATACAATCCAAAACCGCCATAATTATCTTCATGGATGCTGTCAATATCAAAACCTTTGCCCTTATCTTCAACGGATACCTGAATGTTGTTTTTAATTTCAGTTAATTCAATTTGAGCTTCCAAAGAACCCGAATGTTTAAAAATATTGGTAATCAGTTCACTGACGGCCCTGTACATGGTCAGTTTATTGGTCCGAGCAAGGGAAACAGGTTTATCAATATTGTTGATATATCTAATTTTTGCATTCAAATTCTCATTGCTCTCTTCGATGAGGAATCCAATAGCCACTGCAATATCAAAATCATCCAAAACAGGGGGGCTGAGCTGGTAAATAATAGACCGTATCTCCCTGTTGGCCTGTTCAAGGTGTCCCTGGATTTGAAGAATAGTGTCCAAATCAGATAAAGGATCTGAATCTTTGAAATTCTTAATTTTTGAAATACACAGCCCAATGGTCTGGGTTACACTGTCATGAAGATCCATTGCAATGGCTTTACGTTCATTTTCTTCGGAGTTAACAATATGTTCATTCAATCGCTTTAAGGCAATGGTTCTTTCCTTGACTTTTTTATCAAGGGACTTGTTCATCTCTATCTGAGCATTTTCTGCCTGCTTGCGTTGACTGATATCATAAAATCCGGCAATATATGCCTCCTCTCCGTGAAAGCGGGTGGGCTGGCTTGAGGTAACCAGCCAAACTATTTTGCCTGAACTGGTTTTTGCCCGAAATTCAAAGGATTTTATAAAGCCTTTTTCCATAAGGGTTTTCCGTATAAATTTTCGGTCTGATAGATCATAAAACAGATTTAAGTTTTTGCGGCCCACAAGTTCTTTCCCCTGGAATCCCATCAATTCTGAGAAATGATTATTTGCAAAAAGAATTTCACTATCTACTTTTCGAATAATTGATATTGGAATCGGGATCGCTGCAAAAAGCGCTTTAAATTTTTCATCATTATTTTGCTGGTTTTCAATTAAAAAACGCAACTCTTCATTTTCCCGGTTTACGATATCCAGTTTTTGAGATTGTTTTTCAAATTTTTTGAGAAGTGTCTTTTCGTCCATCGTAAAGTTCCTTTTCGTAACCGGAAAACAATTTCAGTGTAAGAGCGGCTTCTGTATCCAGATAATTGAGTATCAGGATAAACCCAAATTGTAAACAGGATAAATGACAGGCCTTTTCAATCAAAATCAGCTTTGGTTTTGTTTGTTTCCTAAACTCCAGATTGATAACCATCCTTCTTTAATTTTTTTTAGGGATGACAAAAGGTATGGCTGAAATTTATCCTTCTGGAAACTGGCGGCAGTATTCGTACAAAGCCATGTTGGCAGCAGAAGCGGCATTGTAGCTATGGGGCATTCCCCATACGGGGATTTCGACAACTTCATCCAGTAGCTCAAGGATATCATCCTTAATTCCAAGGCGCTCATTGCCCACAACTAAAACGGATCGACACTTAAAAGAGAAGTGATGGATGTTCTGTGAGTTTGATGTCTGTTCAATCCCCACAATAGAGTAACCATCTGCTTTTAACTTTTTTAGTACAGGACCTAAGGATCTGTGGTTTGAAACTGTTAGCTCTGAGGTGGCAT
Source organism: uncultured Desulfobacula sp. (assembly GCA_964455805.1). Classification (GTDB taxonomy): domain Bacteria; phylum Desulfobacterota; class Desulfobacteria; order Desulfobacterales; family Desulfobacteraceae; genus Desulfobacula. Next base: position 70,218 of record CAYVZG010000002.1, on the reverse strand, counting down.
CCCTGGCAATTTTATTAATTAATGATGCGTTTCCGCAAATAATCATTTTCTCCACAGCACATGCACTTGCGGTTCGGGCGATCTGGGAAATATTCACGTTGCTCCGCATGGGTACACATGCAACAATTATCTCACGGGGCTTGATTAAACCTGTTCGAAACTTATGGCGCTGGTGTTCAAATTTTCCCATTATATTGCCTCTGTCTGATCTGATTTGATTGCATCATCCATGCTTTTTTTATCATAAAATACAGTATTAAGATAAAGGCCTGAAGCGGGAGCTGTACCGGGCGCAGCCTTACGACTCTTTGCATCTATTATACGGGGAATATCATCAATAGTTGATCTTCCCTCTCCAACCTTAACAAGTGCGCGAACGATATTGCGTACCATTTTATAAAGAAAGCCGTCAGCAATAATTGAAAAGCACAGTAAGGAATTTTCTTCTGTAAGTGTAAGAGAATGAACAGTTCTTACCGATGTTGCCCTTTTATAGTTTGGAACTTTGGCAAACGAAGCATAATCAATAGTCCCTGTAAAATATGAACAGGCTTTATCCATAGCTTTAACATTCAATTTTTCAGGGACATACCAAACCTTTTTATTCAATTCAGATGGAAGGTTGGGGTGGTTCCAGATTTTATATATGTAACATTTCCCAATTGCGGATTCTCTCGCATGGAAGCTATCAGATATCTTCTTTAAACTGGTGATTTCGATGTTCTTATCAAGGACACGGTTAAGGTTAAACAACGTCTCTTTTTCGTTGATATCTTCTGGAAGACGAATAGATGCGACCTGTCCTATTGCATGGGCTCCGCGATCGGTTCGACCTGATCCTTCAACATTATGGCGCAATCCCAAGCATTTTGTCACAGCATGTTCCAATGCGCCCTGGATCGTAGGCTTGTCTTTAAGCCGTTGCCATCCATAGTAAAGCTCCCCGTCGTAACGGACATCCATCCTATAATTGGCAAAAGTTATATCATAATTAAAATCAGCCATCAAAAAATACCTGTTGGGTTGCCCGTGGGCAAATCAAATAATAACGGAACTCACCGTCTTTAAAGGGAATATGTACTTCAACGGAAAAATTCAGTCAAGGTTAATGTCTGATGGATACTTTTTTGGCATAACCGGAAGGTCAGAAACTTAAAACCGTTCACTAGTTAAAAGAGGGACGATAAGAATGAGCAAAGTCCATAGGAAAATGGGACTTGTCAGAAGGGGTGGATTGAATTCTTATATATTATTGTCGTTTTTGTTTCTTTTCATAGGCTTCAATAATGTTTGATACCAGTTTATGTCGGACAACATCATTTTTTGAAAAATAAATAAACTCAATTCTATTTATTTTCTTTAATAGACCTTTAGCCTCTATAAGACCGGATTTTTTACCTGTGGGAAGATCAATTTGTGTGATATCTCCTGTGACAATGACTTTTGATCCATAGCCAATTCGTGTCAGAAACATTTTCATTTGTTGCGACGTTGTATTCTGGGCTTCATCAAGTATAATAAAAGAATTGCTCAGGGTTCTTCCCCGCATAAAAGCAAGAGGGGCAATTTCAATAGTGTCCTGCTCCATAAGTGTTTGTACTCTTTCATAGTCCATCATATCATAAAGAGAATCATACAAAGGGCGAAGATAAGGATTTATTTTCTGGGTAAGATCGCCGGGTAAAAATCCCAGAGTCTCTCCTGCTTCGACCGCAGGCCTTGTTAATATGATTTTTTTGATTTCCCCTCTTGAGAATGCGGCCATAGCCATAGCCATTGCAAGATATGTTTTTCCGGTTCCGGCGGGGCCTATGGCAAAAAGAATATCATTTTTAAGGTTTGCCTCTGCATATTTTTTTTGGGCAGGATTGCGCGGGGTGATGGGTTTGTTTCTAATAGTTTTAAAAATTGTTGTAGAAAAAATATCTTTGATATGGGAATTATTGTTGTGTTTTATAATTTCTATAGCGGCATCAAAATCAGCTTCGTCAAAAGAAAATTTATTTTCCAGAAGCTGATAAAGTTGTTGGAGTATTTTTTCAGCAAGATCAGTATTGTGGGCTGTGCCATTAAGCAACAAGGAGTTGCCCCTTGTATTGATCTCCACATTAAACGCTTTGCAAATTTTATCCAGATTATAATTGTGATGGCCGAAGAGCTCTCTGGTAAGCATCGGATTTTCAAACCTAATGTTTTTCATGATTCATAGGGTGCATTTTATTTGCTTAAAGATCAATAAAAATCTTGACTAAAAAAATGCCTAAATTGTTATTGAAAAGGCACTTTTACTTAAAAATAAAAATAAAGAATTATTAAGGATGGGAACTTGTTTTTTGGTACGAAAATCATCTCCAATAAGCCGTTCTGGGATGTTGGTTCATTTCATCATGGATTATCATCATGATCAATATATATCTCTCGATGTATGAAAATCACCTTTAAATCCTCAGTTAAGAACCCTGGCCAGCTCGCGAATGACCCATCATCACCCAGTGAAGTATATTAGGGCTGTCTGTAACGAATCAAGCCGTTTGTAAGTCATTCTCAGCTTTTTCAACAATAAGATCTATGGCCATTGACTGTTTAGGGGAAACAATGGATGGGTAATCCATTTCAAGCATTGTATAGATCTTTTCCAATGCTTTATCTCGGATGGTCTTTGACCCTTTGTTTTTCCAGCTTTCCCAATTGTCGTGGTCAAACAGATCAGAGTGCCATAGCTCAGTTTTAAAGTTCTTAAACGTATGCTGACAGGTCAGGTAATTACCGCCTGGCCCGACCTCCTTAATCAAATCAAAGGCTAAAGACGCCTGGTCTACTTTTACTTCCCTTAAAGCATGCCGGATAAAAGCCATACAATCGTTGCAGAATACCAGGTCCGGGTAATCGACAACCAGATCCGTATCCAGCTGCATGGCATCCATGATGTCAGCATTAAATGAAGAAAGTGTCCCTACCATACCCGTTTCAAACCCGGCCTGAGCATCCAGTATTTTGGAATCCCTTAACATGGATGGCATCCGGATAGGAAAATCAAGCCAGAGACCCATCTGAGCCATGGCCACTTTTAATACAGCGAACTCGGGGCCAGCCATGGATATGTTGGATGTTTTCATATTCATACCCCTGGCAAAGCTGGTATAAACCACGGGTGCACCGGGATTTATAAGTTGTGAAAGGGTGATGCAAGCAAGGATCTCTGCATGTGCCTGGGCGATCATGGCCGGAATGGTAACAGGGGATGTGCTGCCGAGAATCGGACCGGAACTCAGCATAATTGGGATATTGTATCGGTTCATTTCCATCATGGCTTCAAGAGAGGCCGTATCCATACCCAGGGGAGGAAGCGTAAGTACCCAGCCCGAGATAAAGGGTCTTTTAAGAAATGCCTCCCTGCTGCCGGCAGCAATACTGCCCATTTCAATGGCATCCTGCACACCCCTGTACCCTAAAACACCACCGGTAATATGCTTGGTCGTATTCTTGATACAGGTCGCCCAGGTATACCAGTCACAGACGGTATGATTAACATCCTGGGGAGTTACCAGACCACCGGATACTTTGATATACTCCAATTGATCCGCAATCCTGACAAGCCGTTCAAGATCATCGTTTTCCGCCGGCCTTTTTTTCCCGGACCAGGGATCGATGACACTGGTGGCCATGGTCATGCAGGTGATGGCCGGATCATGTTCTTTGAATGTTACATCCTTTTTATGATCCCTGGCAAAAAGCGAAAGGTCTTTGCGCTTCAGGGTCTTTGTCAATGCATCGTTTATAAGGCTTTCAGAAATGAGAACCGTATCGTCACCTATGATTTTAGCTCCTGCTTTACTGAAAACGTCAAGGGCTTCTCTGGCTGGAAATTTCATTCCGATTTCGTGTAAAATTTTCAGAGAAGATTCATGGATAGTTTCAATATCACGGGTAGATAAATAACGAAGTTCAGGTTTCATTTTGTGTCCTCCTGAAGGGCTTTAATTAGTCTTTCACCATTTCAATGGTTCCCTTTTCCGGGCAGACTGAATAACAGCCGCCGCATCCCACGCAGTTTTCTTCTCTCACATATACGTTTTCTTCATCCGGCTGCATCGCATCTGAGAAACAGACTTTCAGGCACATGCCGCAATTGATACATTTTTCTTTATCCACGCAGGCTTTTTCATGGGGCATCTGGGCATATTCCATGCAGGCATCTGTGGCAATCCCCAGCATCTGGTTGATGTTTTCATATCCTTTTTCATCCATGAAATCCTCCAGGCCTTTGACCTGTTTTCCCAGCCAGTCATACCCGTAGCACATGACCGCTGAACACATCTGGACGATGTGGGCCCCGCTCATGATAAACATGACAATATCCCGCCAGTCATAGGCACCGTTGGTTCCGGTAATATGAAGTTTGTCGCCTAAAGCGGTTCTGACTTCATTGATCCATCGCAGGGTCAAGGGCTTGGTCCATGGACCTCCCACACCGGCCTTTCCATAGATAAGAGGCCCGCCGGTTTCGATATCAGGAACAAACCCGATAAACCGGTTGGTCAGTGTGACGGCTTTGGCGCCGGCTTTTTGGAGCATATCGGAAAACAACACAAGATCTGTAACCTGGGGGGTTACCTTGATAATAATGGGAACATCCAGGGCATCGGAAACTTTTTGGGTTATTTCACAGGCATAGTCAAAGTCCTGGCCCACGTTCATCCCGGTTCTAACCCCTGGCATTAATTTGGGATGGGGGCATCCGAAATTTAATTCAACCAGGGGCACGCCGCCGTCTTCCATCTGTTTACCCAGGGTCACCCACCCGTCAATTTCTGTTGAACCAATACTGCCGATGACCACGGCATCTTTCTGGGCCGCATATTTTACAGTTTCGGTGATTTCCTTCATAAAATCTTCCGGTGGTTCTATGGCCAGACCGCTCCGGCTGTAAAGGCTGAATGATCTGGGTACTTTACCGTGACAGACTTCATGCTTTGCATTCAAAAACCGCCATTTCGCGCGTTGGGTCAATTCCCGCATATCAGGAGAGTCTGTCATGGTTTTTGCAATAACAGCACCGGCACCTGCATCAATACATTTTTTCATATTTGCGGCATTCAGAGTCGGCTCTGCTGATGCAGCAGCCAATGGATTTTTTAAGGTTACACCACAAAACTCTATTTTTGTATCAGCCATAGTATTTATCCTTTAACTTTATAATAATTTTTTGCAACCTAAAACGATCATTTCTTGCAGTGGCACGCCCATGAAAAAATATCAGACTGCCCATCGCAATAAGATCAATAGTATAAGACTATCCTGCCGGCCTGTTTAAAAAATCATTACGCCCGGCTAGACCGGGGAAAATCTCCCTTGCCTGGGCCACTTTTGCAGGGTCAATGTCGGTTTTTATGACCATATCATCGTCTCCGGCACCAGCCAGAATGGTTCCCCACGGATCAATCACCATGCTGTGGCCTACAAACTGGCTCCCACAGTTTATTCCTGATGAATTTGCAGAAATTAAAAAACATTGATTTTCCAGGGCGCGGACCCGGTTCAGCATGATCCAGTGTTCAATTCTTGGATAGGGCCAGGCCGAACAGACCAGAAAATATTGAGCCCCTTTATCCACCATTGCCCTGAATAGTTCAGGAAATCTTAAATCAAAGCAGGTGGCCATTCCGATTTTTCCAAAGGGTGTATCCACAACAACAACCGTTTTTCCCGGCGAGAGTATCTGGGTCTCTTTTGAGTTATAACCAAACAAATGAATTTTCCGGTATTTGCCAAGGATTTCTCCTTCAGGCGATAAAAGCAGACTGGTATTGTAGTAATTTCCCTTATCTTCCTCAACAAAGCTGCCCGTATGCAGGTAAATCCCTTTTTCCCGGGCCAATGACCGCATCAAGCTGGGTGTCGGGCCCTCTATTGTTTCAGCTTTGTTCACATACTGGTCAAAGGTCATGAAACCCAGATTCCATATTTCAGGAAGAATAACAAGGTCTGCATCACTGCATTCTTCTACGGCCTGTTTTGCTTTTTTAAGCGTTGCATCCTTATCCCCCTCGACAACCGACAATTGAATTGAAGCAACTTTCATAACAACTCCTTTCCCTGTGACAGTCTAAATATGGTTTAAGATCATTTATACCATGTAATTCATCGGTTTGATTTTATAGCTGAATTCGATGTTCCGGTCCAAAGTGGGGTCTGCCAGGAGACCGGAAAAAGTGTCGGCAAACACAAAATCTTCTGTTTCCATTTTAACGGTACCGGAGAAAATAACGATATTGCTTAATGGGCCGTCAATCTTTTTTGAAACAAATTCCATCAGTTCAGCCGGAGACATCAAAAGTCCCAAGCCGCCCTTTTGATATAAAAAGGTGTCACTACCTTTCTTAACTGAGCATTGCATACTTAAATCATCCCAGTGATCCACCACATCGCTTAACTCCCAGACCACGGGTGAAATAAGATTAGGCGTGATCTGCTTGGCCCTGGGAATATCAAGTTCTTCCAGTTTCCGGTCCGTGTGGTCACTGCCAATCCCCACATAAATCGTTTTGTCATCTTTTACAAAAAGGACATATTCAATTTCGCCTGCGGTCTCTTCGCTGTAAACCTCAATGGAAGTGTCTGTGGTAAGGGTGGATGAGATAACAGGATAAAGTGTTGGGGTGGTTTTTGGCACTTCAATTCCTTTGGCAGCCAATTCATCCAGATGGTGTCGCACTTCTACCTGATTCCTGCCGGTAAAACCCGCATTCACCATCTTATTGACCTTAAAAGACAAGGGTGTCAATGTATTGTTCTTTTGTAATAATAATTGAGTTTCCACGGCGTATCCTTTTTATTTTTTGAAATACCTGATTTCGAAAGTAACGCATCCGTTTGGAATCTTATAGGGTCCGTGGAGCATTCCCGGAGGACGACAGGCATAGTACCCTGGCAGATAAGTCTCTTTTTTGGCCATGTCATAGAGACTGCCTTCCACCAGCAGCACCTCTTCCCAGAAATCATGCACCAGGGTCTCTGAGGTTTCAATCCCCGGAGGAAATTTAAGCATGCGGGTGTAATCTCCGGTTTCAGGATCAAGACTCAGAATTTTTTCTTTAATTCCCAAGGTGTCGCCTTCTACATCTTTCCATTCATATTCAGTATCGTAATCTTTAAACTCTATTTCGAGCTTAGCCATTTGTTTTCTCCTTTAATTGTTATTTTTATTCTTTGTATCTATTTTCCTTATACTTTTTCAACATCTTTATTAACAAATTTCAAATATTTATCTCTCAATCGAGGAGAAATCACCTGAATAATCTCCATAAAACCGCCGTTAAAAAAACGAACGGCCAGGATCATAATGACGGCAAAAATTAAAAGACTGTAGCCGCTTGCCCAACCACTGATCAATTCTTTAGTGATTACGACAAAAAAGGATCCCAGGATCGGTCCGTAAACGGTTCCCAATCCGCCAATGATAACAATCAAACAGACATATCCCATCTGGTCCAATCCCCCTATCCCGGGATCAATCAGGCCTAAAAAATGGGTATAGTAGGCCCCTGCCAGTCCTGCCCATGTACACCCAAAGGCAAAACCAAATACTTTCCAGAACCGGGTCTTGATACCCATGCTTTCGGCCGCATCAATGTCATCCCGCACAGCAAAAAGATTCAGGCCCCATCGGGAGTGATACAATAGTATGGAAATCAGAAAGACAATTATCATCAGGCCCAGCCCCATAAAATACCCGATCAACTCGGCACTGGGCCCGGAGGAAAATGTGGGAGCAAGTAATCCACCCGTGCCCCCTGTTATTTGATGTTCCGCTGTAATGATGACATTAACCACTTCGGCAAACGCCCAGGTTACAAGGCAGAGATAAAAACCACGCACCCTTAGAATGAGCATCCCGATGAGGATGCCTAAAAATCCAGCTGTCACTGCCCCGGCCACAAGTCCTAGAAATGGTGACAACCCGATATGCTGGGCCAGCAGTGCCGATGTGTAACCCCCGATGGCCGGGAATGCGGCATGACCGTATGAGAAAAGCCCGGTATATCCAAAAATGATATTCCAGCCGATGGTGAGGATGGTATAGTAGAATGCCATGCTTAAAACCGTAATCCAGACAGAGGGCAGTGCCGTTGGTGCAATCAGACCCAATATAATGATGATAACGGCAACAATTATTTCATTTCTTTTCATAATACAGTCCATCCTCTATTTTTGTCCGAAGAGTCCCTGGGGCCGGAATAAAAGGAAAAAGCCCATCATTAAAAATCCGATGGCATCCTTGTAGGCCGATGAAATATAAAAAGCACCCAGGGTTTCGGTGATGCCCAGCATCAGGCCTGCCACCAGAGCCCCTGCAATAGAACCCAGGCCGCCAATGGCCATTACTTCATAGCTTTTCACCAGAGGGGAACCCCCAATGGTGGGAGACAGGGTGAAAATTGGTGCAACCAGAGCACCGGCCGCACCGGCCAGGGCACAGGCCACTCCACAGGCAATCCAGCTTTCCTTGCCAATATCCACGCCATTAATTTTTGCACCATTCCGGGACTGGGTAGTGGCTCTCCAACCACGCCCCCGCCACGTTTTTTTTATGTAGAAGGCCAGCCCAATGACAAGAATGGCGGAAACAACACCGGCCAGTACCTCGTTCCCACTGATTTTGACGCCCAGGATGTAAACATCAGAAGTGATGTAATCCGCTGGTTTATGACGGAACGGTCCGAAAATTTTAATTGCCAGCTGTCTAAAAAAGAGGAGAAGCCCAAAAGTCATGATCAGTGCATAATCCATTGGTTTTTCCATTTCCTGCGTATGAATCGGGCTTAACAGCAGTTTTTCAACAACAGCACCCAGTACAAAGGTAACGATAATGGCTGTCGGCACTGAAAAATAAAATGGAAATCCCAGCAGAGTTGATGCATAGTAGGCCATATAGCCGCCAATCATGTAGAACTCGCCATGGGCAAAATTAATGATCCGCATGACACCGTTTAAAAGCGCCAGTCCCACGCCCATCAATGCATAAACCAAACCAATAGTTATGCCGCGTATAATCAGTTCCAATAACATGTGCTAATCTCCAGAAAAAGGTTCCGGGGGAATGAGAGTCTCCCCCGGGATCTTTTGGTCGTGTTAAATGCTAGGTGCTATGGATAAATTTGTTCACGTTTATAGCTTTTTCCATCAACCGCCGTCATCTTGTTGATGAACAGCTGATGACCCATCCATTGATTCCAGATGGGCCCTGGGCCTTCTCTACGTTCAAAAGTTATCAATCCGGTGGTGCCTTCAAACTTTGTATCCTTTAATCCGGCAGCCACATCTTTGGGATCAGACGATTTGATCCGTTCCATGGTTTCAGCCAAAATCATTACCTCGTCATAGAGAAAAAGGGCAAAAACAGGCGGGTCAACGTCGTATTTTGCCTTATAGGCCTTTTTAAATTTTTCACCCAGAGGAGACAGCTTGAGTTTATCCGATTCAAATGTAGCATATGTAACCCCTACGCCTTTATCACCCAGAATTTCCTGAAATGCCGGATAGGTTGGCCAATCCCAGCTGCAAAGGATCTGCATCTCAGGCGCAAGACCGATTTCCAGGGCTTGTTTGGGTATCAGGTTGGTGGCTTCATAAACGGCAGCAATCACCAGGAGTTCCGGTTTGGGAGATTTGGCCTTCAGCTGCAGGAGTTGGGGTTTAAGGTCGGTTGCCTCCTGAGGATAACCAATGCTGTAGACGTTAATCCCTTTCTCTTTTGCAATTTTTTCCAGGTAATTTGCAAAACCGCTGCCAAAGGCGTTGGTTTCGTAAAGAATGGCAATGTTTTTAAAATTTTGGTCTATATACGGCAGTGCCAGCTGCGCAATCTCAGCATTGAACGGCCCGACACGATACACATAATCTGAATGGCCGGCAGTTAAATCGTCGGTCCAGCTGTAATGAAGCATCATGGGGACCTGCATCTGGGTGGCGACCTTTTCCTGGGCCACGGCCACTGAACTGTGCCACAGACCCACAACGGCGGACACCTTTTCTTTGGCAATCATTCGTTTGAGTGCAATGACGCCTGCCACGGGTTTACCTTCGTCATCTGCTATGACTACCTCAAGCTGTTTACCAAGAACACCGCCCTGGGCATTAATCTGTTCAACGGCCAGTTCAACGGTCTGCACGTTGATTTTACCGGATCTGAAATCACCGGTTGACATGGGTGTCACCACTCCCAGTTTGATGGTATCAGCTGCCATCGCACCCATGGGGAGCAAAAATACGGTTAGAGTAAAAATAATAACTGTTAAAAAAATTGACTTCTTCATAAAACCTCCTTTAAGGATTAAAATATTTGTCAAACACCTAAATAATTTTTCTTGATATGCTTATTCCCCAGCAAGTCATTGCTGGCCCCCTGCATGGAAATCTTTCCGTTCTCAAGCAGGTAACCCCGTTGACTGATTTTAAGGGCATGAAAGATATTTTGTTCTGTCAATAAAATAGTGGTTTTCTCTTCCTTGTTGATCCTGACAAGGGCATTTAAAATATCATTAATGACAATGGGAGCAAGCCCAAGGGAGGGTTCATCCAGAAGAAGCATTTTGGGATTGCACATCAAACCGCGCCCGACTGCCACCATCTGCCTCTGTCCACCGCTTAAGGTCTCAGCCTGCTGGTTTTTACGGTTAAATAGAATGGGGAACAGATCAAAAACAAACTCCATCTGCCTCTTAATATTTTTGCGGGCTGATTTGGGATACGCCCCCATTAAAAGATTTTCTTCCACGCTCATCTGGCCGTAAAGCCACCCTTCTTCCGGAATCAGGGCAAGGCCGAGAGATGCTACATGATAAGATTCAAGCGTATGAATGGGCCGGTCCTCAAAAAATATGCTCCCCTGTTTGGGTACCAGCATACCGGCAATGGTTTGTAACAGGGTTGATTTCCCTGCCCCGTTGGGGCCCAGTATACAGACAAATTCCTCTGCCTGAATGTCTATTGATACAGAGTAAAGTGCCTGGAGACCGTCATAAAAAACATTTACGTTTTCAATTTTTAACATAGGGCAGTCTATTTCTCCTGAAATTTGTATTCTTCACCAAGATAGGCGTCTATCACCTGATCGTTATTTGCGATATCAGCTGGACTTCCTTCAGCAATGAGAGCACCCTGATGGAGACAAAAAATATGATGGGCGGTTTCCATTATGGCACTCATTACATGTTCAACCCAGAGGATGGTCACCTTGAACTCTGAATGAATCCGGCCCAGAATTGCCATCATGTCTTTTGTTTCACTGGGATTCAGCCCGGCAATGGTTTCATCCAGCAATAATAATTTTGGATTTACCGATAGGGCCCGGGACAGTTCCAAAAGGCGTCTTTCCTGAAAGGTAAGGGTTTTGGCCAAGCGGTCCCGTTTTTCCCATAAGCCCGCCAGATCAAGAAGTCCTCTGAAATCCGTTTTGCTGGATGTTGCGCAGACCTGAAGGTTTTGAAAAACAGTCATATTCATAAAAGGCCGGGGAATCTGGTAGGTGCGTCCGATACCGGCACGGCAGATTTGATGGGGCCGCAGACCGGATATGGGTTTTCCCTGAAAGACAATATTTCCCCCAGTGGCTTTATGAACACCTGTAATACAGTTGATAAGAGTGGTTTTGCCGGCACCATTAGGCCCAATCAAGGCCACAATTTGATGTTCAAAAATGTCAAGGGAGATATCCTTGAAAACCTCCAGACCTCCAAAAGCCATAGAGAGATTTTCAGCCTGAAGCAATGACGGTTGTTGCGGTTTGTCGGACATGATGAATTCTCCCAAAAAATAACGTATGTAATATATCAGATACAATTACACAAGGTTTCACCCCCTGTCAAGTAAAAAATTTCAATACCGGATCATTCATATGAAATTTTCAATATTAAATATTATAACTATTTATAATACTAAAATATTTTTTATTTTTCACACAACGGTTTTATCTCTGTAAAAAAAGGAATTCCCCATGTAAAATATGAAACAAACACTTGACATTATTTTTATGTATGTAATATATTAGAATTAAATCGATTATCAAGCGATCAATTTTGTCAAAGTCAACCGCAAAACAAAGGATGATTGATGCCAAAACTTACAACCATAAAGCAACCTGAGTCCCTTGCCAAGATGGCCTATGAAGCCATCCGCCAGTCCATTCTCTCCGGCCAGTGGCAAATCGGTGAATTATACAATGAAAAGGCCATAGCAGCTGATCTGGGTATTTCCCGGACGCCGGTCAGGGAAGCGCTCCTGGAACTTGCCTCACAGGATCTCATTATCTTTATGCCTCGCAGGGGGCTGATGCTGAACCGCTTCACCCTGAGTGATGTGGATGAAATATTTGAGTTGAGGAAGGCCATTGAACAGGCATCCGTGGAAAAAATTGCCAACACCTCCCCTTTGCCTGATATGCTGGCCATTGAAGAGTCCCTGCTGAAGCAGCGCAAAGCCGTGAAGCAAAAAGATTATATTGCATTTATTGAGGCGGACAGAAAATTTCATACCAGTTTCAGTACTCTGACTAAAAACCGCCGCATAATTGCAATCGTAGAAAATATTAGAGATATGATCCAGGTGATGGGTATAAAAGCCCTGAGTTTGGAAGGACGTGCCCTAAAAGTGATCGAAGAACATCAGGCTATTTTTCAAGCCGTAAAAAAGGGCGATAGTAAAGAAGCCCGAAAGGTCATGGCCTATCATCTTGATCAGAGCATGGAAGCGGTTAAGGAATCAGAACTATGAATAGAAAAGGAGCAAAACATGAGAATCAGGCCATTTGATTTTAAAGCGGCGGATAGTTTGTCAGATGCTTTAAATCAACTCGACCAAGCAGGTTCCGAGGCCCGGTTACTTGCCGGGGGGACCGACCTTGTCTTAAATATGAAAAAAAAGAAGATTCTCCCATCTACACTGATCAGCCTCCATTCCATAAAAAATTTAGAATATATTAAAGAAAAAAATGGTATGATCCATGTCGGAGCACTGGCCAAACACGCAGATCTTGCAATAAATCCTATTCTTGAAAAAGAGGTCCCGATTCTTTGCCAGGCTGTGGGATTGATTGGATCATGGCAGGTTCGAAGCATTGGCACCATTGGCGGAAATCTGTGCAATGCTTCTCCGGCTGCAGACTCGGCTCCACCCCTTCTGTCTCTGGATGCCGAAGTGGTTATTGCCAGCCTGGACGGAGAAAAAACCATTCCCCTTTCTTCATTTTTCTGCGGGCCTGCTCAAACCATTATAAAATCAAACGAAATCCTGAAGGAAATCCGTATCAAAAAGCCGGTCAATCCATCTGCCGGATGTTATCTAAAACTCAGGAGGCGGAAAGCTGTCGATATTTCATTGGCCGGTGTTGCCTTTCAGGCTGAAAGCGATCCCACAGGAAAAAAATTAGACCGGGTAAGAATCGCCTTAGGCGGAGTGGCTCCTACGCCTATAAGGGTCCCCGATGCTGAGAAATGCCTCATGGGGCTTTCAGTTGATGATGCGTTTCAAAAAATTTCCATGTGCGCTGAAAAAGCTGCCAAAGCAGCAAAACCAATTGATGATGTCCGTGCTACAGCAGAATACAAACGCACAATTGTCAATGTTTTTGTCCAGCGGAGTGCTCAACACGTTTTAACAACATTAAAAACAAATAGAGGAAAATCATGAACCAGGTACCGATTCATCTTGTTGTTAACGGAGAAGATTATCGTCTCTTTATCAAGCCCAATAGCGTGCTGCTGGATGTGCTTCGGGAAGATTTGGAGTTGACTGGAACAAAGGAAGGGTGCGGACTTGGAAAATGTGGTGCCTGCACAGTATTGCTGGATGGCCGCCCCGTGCACGCATGTCTGACCCTGGCCCTCCAGGTGGATGGCTGTGAAATCACAACCATTGAAGGTATCAAAGAAGATGAAATGCACCCGCTCCAGGAAGCTTTTATAGAAAAGGGTGCCATCCAGTGCGGGTTCTGCACACCGGGAATGATCAATACGGCCAAAGCCTTATTGGATGAAAATGCCGACCCCAGCGAGGAGGAAATCAAGCAGGCCATTGCCGGCAACCTGTGTCGCTGCACAGGCTATAACAAAATCGTTGATGCCATTCACTCTTGCGGTTGTAAACGTGAAAAAGCAAAGGGGGGAATCTAAATGGGTCAATTCGATGTTGTCGGAAAATCCTTTCCTCAGATAGCTGCCCGGGAAAAAGCCACGGGCGAAACAAAATTTGTCACAGATATGGTGCTGCCGAGGATGCTTATTGGAAGAGTACTCAGGAGTCCTTTCCCCCATGCAAAGATTCTTTCCATTGATACTGCCAAAGCCGAAAGAATGCCTGGCGTAAAGGCGGTGGCTACATTTAAGGACACCCCGGGAATTAAATTCGGTCCCCGTTCAGAAGACTGGACCATTTTTGCTTCGGATAAAACCCGGTTCCACGGTGATGAAGTGGCCGCCGTTGCGGCCGTTGATGCGGATACAGCAGAGGCAGCCCTGGAACAAATCCATGTTGCATACGAAGAACTCCCATATGTTGTCTCCACCTTAGAGGCCATGAAACAGGGTGCGCCGCTGGTACATGAGGACAAACCCGGAAATATCGCTGCTGATTTCAAAATAGAGGCAGGGGACATCAACAGGGCTTTTGACGATTCCCATGTCATATATGAAGACCATTTTTATACCAACCAGGTGTACCAGGCCTATATGGAGCCCATGGCAACCCTTGCCGATGTGGATCTGGCCGGACGAGTGACCATCTGGACCGGAACCCAGATTCCAAACATGATGCGTATGACTTATGCCAAGGCGCTTGGTATCCCGCCGGATATGCTCCGTATCGTTGTTCCGGAGTATGGCGGCGCCTTTGGCGCTAAAATGGAAAACAATATCCACCTGGTTGCTGCTGTACTGGCTCAAAAATCCGGTCTGCCGGTGAAGCTTGTAAATACACGGCAGGATGATTTTATCGCGGGTAATCCCCGGGTCCCCATGCATTTTGATATTAAAATCGGGGCAACAAAAGAGGGAATTTTAACTGGGAAAGACGTTAAAGTGGTGGGTGGTGCCGGAGCCCGGCTGGTCTATTCCATGGTCATCGTTGCCACTGCCTGTTATAGAGTGGATTCCCTGTACCGGTTTAAAAATGTTCGGGCCAGGGGGTACACGGTTTATACCAATACGGTTCCCACAGCCTGCTTCAGGGGATTTGGCAACTCGCAATCGACATTTGTTTTGGAATCTGCTCTGGATGAACTGGCAATACGATTAAAAATGGATCCTGCTGAACTGAGGATTAAAAATGGGATGGGACCCAATGAAACCAGTGTTCACGGATGGAAGATAGGCAGTTCAGGACTGCAGGAGTGTGTTGCCAAGGCAACCAAAGCCGCAGACTGGCTTCAAAAGAAAAAAAACAAGAGTCCTCTAAAAGGCATTGGACTTTCCTGCTGTAACCATGTATCCGGCAACCGGCCCTTTGCAAGGGAATTTGATGGGGGATCGGCAATTGTGCGTATTGGTAAGGACGGCCGGGTAACGGTATTCCATGGTGAATCGGATATGGGACAGGGTCAGAACACCACCTATGCCCAGATCGCAGCTGAGCGCCTGGGCGTAACCATGGATATGATTAATATAGCCCAAGTGGATACGGATATCTCCCCGTTCGGACTGGGTTCTTTTGCTACAAGGGGCACACTAATGGGCGGCAACGGGGTTTTAGCCGCAGCAAAAAATGCCTATGACCAGATGGCCAAGATTGCAGCAGACATGTTAAATGCAAATCCGGATGATGTCCTTTGCCGGAAAGGCAAATTTTCACTTAAAGCCTCTTCGGAAACGAGTCTCATGTTCAAGGAAGTGGCATCTGAAGCGACTATCAGACAGCATGGTGCACCCATCGTGGGAACCGGTTTTTATCGACCACCCACTGAACTGCCTGATCCTGAAACAAAAAAGGGGAATATTTCTCCAGCCTATCCCTTTGGATGCCAGATTGCAGAGGTGGAAGTAGACCCGGATACCGGACAGGTTTCAGTTACCAATTTTATAGCAGCCCATGATGTCGGACGCGCCATCAATCCTGTGGCCACGGAAGGTCAGATCCAGGGAGGAATTGCCCAGGGGTTGGGATGGACCTTGATGGAAGACATAGCCTATAAAGACGGAAAAATTATGAATGCTGATTTTGTAGATTATATTGTTCCCAGCAGTTTTGATATTCCCGATATCACATCCATCCTGGTTGAACCTGTTGAGCCCAATGGTCCTTACGGTGCAAAGGGTATCGGTGAACCGGCGCTAAATCCCACCATGGCTGCCATCACCAATGCCATATACGATGCAACAAAGGTGAGGATAAAGAAACTGCCAGTGAATCCACAACAATTATTGGTTGAAATGCAAAAGCTTGCAAAACTATAAAATGGATGGGCAGGCCAAATTGATACCACCACTCACAATAATTGAAACAAAAGGATTTAAACCGCCCCCACTGTCAGGAAAGGCAAGCACTTTATCCATAACGAAATTTTCCCAATGCCGGATCTAAAGGGGTGAACCATTGGCAAGGGTTATTTGAATATATTTTCAAACAAGGATTCTTTTATCTGTTCCATTTTAATGGCATCTTCAGGGCATCCTGTGGCGCAGACACCGCATCCCCGGCATTGCTCAGTAGCAATAACAGGAACCATAGTTTTTTTTTCTTTGATATTTTTTTTCTGGGATATGATGCCAAAAGGGCATCTTTTAACACATTTTCCGCATTTGATGCAGTCTTTTGTAGGGGGCTGCGCCAGGTAGCGGCTGATGGGCCAGTACTTTTGAACATTTAGCTTTTGGGAGAGCAGGTGGGGAAAGCAGCAGTCGCTGCAGCAATTGCACAGGGCACCTGTAAATATGCCATGTTCATCCAGGCCAAGTTCAGCGTTTTGCATTAATCCGTTTTTATTGGCATCCTTTACAATGCCCAACGCTTTTTGTCTTGAAATCTCCCACCCGATCCCCTTGTCATCTGAAAATCGGATACAGGTGAATTCAGACTGGCGGCAACTTCCAATCATTGCTCTGCAATTGCAGGGCCATAAATAAAATTTGGGGATTTTTTTGAATAGCACTTCAACTTCGTCCAGCAATACATATTCCGGACATACCTTATAAGGATCTCTTGGTTTGCCTGCTTTCAGATCCTGGGCCGCTTGGGCATGGGATTTGATGTAATCATTTAATTCCCAATGGTTTAATTTGTTTTTAATTTCAACGGGGATATCCTTCCACCCTTCAAATAATGCCCAATAATCAAACCTGACATGGAAATTGGCAGGTTCGAACCGCTGGCGATCAAGACGTTTTATCACCCCCCTTTTTAAGGCTCTTTCCAAAAACAAATCAAAATCATTATCCCTTTTCAACGGTTGGTTCATTTCGAAAAGTGTTTTTATCTGTTTCTTCTCAAGTGGTTTGCGGGCAAGTATGTGTAAAAGATCCATTTCCAAGGGGTCATAGAAGCGGTCCAACCAGGGGGATAAAAACTCAGGCAAATTCATTTTTTGAATGTTCAACATATCAATATTTCCTTGGATGGTTATAATTTTTCAGCCCGTTAAAAGCAGTGATTTAAAAAAGTCCTGTTCAACGGATATTTGCGAAAGGTAAAGCGTTTGGCATTGAAACAAATATCCATGGGACAGGGCAGTTTCAATCATAAGAGCTGAATAGTTACAGATGGTTTTAAGACAAACTGCCATTTGTAATGGTCTTAAAAATTCTTCCATACTTTTTCAAAGTCATCTTCAGGTACATCAAAGATGGCATTGGTGGGTGGTAGGGCTTCCTGTTTAAGCCACTGGGGAATTTGCTCCTGTTCCGGACCTAACCCGGCCTTACGGTTAAATGCGATCTCCAAGCGAATCATTTTTGCTCCCATTTCAAGATATTGCCGGGTATCCCAGTTCAGGCCGTACAGGGCGTTAATCATGGGATACAAAAGATCATAATCGCCGTTAATAAAGGTAAACCAGCACATGCCGAGACTATCAAAAGCGGCCATACTGATCTGCGAATATCTTGAACGATCGGCTTGTCCATAGGGGCTTAAAGGGTTCTGGCCAACGGCCCCTGCCGTGTGATCAGCCCCCTGGGGACTGGTTGCATAACTCATGCCCCATCCTTTCTGGGAGCGGGCCATGTGGGCAGGAATGCCCAGGCCCCGAATAGCAGGCACCCGGTCAATTCCGAACACTTTGCATGCCGTCTCAGTTCCTGAACCCAGAATCCGGCCTAGAGGAGTTGCCTTTTCAATCTCCTGAATATATTCCAATGCTTTTTGACCATCACCAAATTCGAACATGCCCACATGATTCAAAGCACCCAATGTATTGCCGGTTTCTATGGTGTCAATGCCAAGTTCATCACAGCAACGATCTAATTGTGCAATCATATCAAGATCATCTATTCCCAGGTTGGAACCCAGCATGGCAAGGGTTTCATACTCAAGGGCCGAGGTGAGATATTCACCATCCGGCCCAATATAGTTATTGGAGCAGCGGACCACACATCCCGGCATGCAGGATTTGGCCATCTGTCCCCCTCTTTTGGCAACCACTTTAGCC
This sequence comes from uncultured Desulfobacula sp., assembly GCA_964455805.1. Lineage (GTDB taxonomy): Bacteria > Desulfobacterota > Desulfobacteria > Desulfobacterales > Desulfobacteraceae > Desulfobacula. The sequence goes on along the minus strand of CAYVZG010000002.1, from coordinate 51,587 downwards.
AGGGCTTCGCCATTAATGGTATCTTTTTTGTCCCATGCACCACGCGCATGGTTAAGGGTTGGCATCTGGCCGGTTGCATCATTGGAATTAATCCAGGTGGCTGTTCCCTCAGCCCTTAAATTTCTTCCCACCTGCATGGAGTTGATGATGTTAACCGCATTTTTTACGGCCTGTTTAAAAGCATCCGGGTTTTTGGGTTCCCGGGGTTTGGCATGACTGCCATCCAGAAGAATGGCTTTCAGTCCTTTGGCCCCCATGACCGCTCCAAGCCCTCCACGGGCTGCATGGCGCGCAGGTCTGCCCTGGACATCGCTGACAGCCACTGTGGAATTGGCCATGCCTTTTTCACCGGCAGGCCCGGTAAGGACAATGCTGATTTTTTCACCGTATTTATCCCTCAATTTTTTGCAGGCCTCATAGTTTTTTAATCCAGAGACAAAGGATGCATCCTCAAGCTTTGCACTATTTTTGGTCATGATTAACAATTGAGGTTTTTTACTTTTACCTTTAGCCATCACCGCCATAATACCCATCCTGCCCATGATATCCCCGGCCGTTCCACCGCTGTTGGCCTCTTTGATCCCTCCGGTTAAAAGGCTTTTTCCTCCGACGGAAATACGGCTGCTGTTGGGGGCGGATGTACCAGCCAGCATGCCACATGCAAGAACAAAAACACTATCTGCGGACAAGGGGTGGCTGTTGGGGTTCATATTTTGAGTCAGCAGGTGATCAACAAGACCTCTGCCGCCCCAGGTAAAATCATCTGATAGGTTTTCCTCAATGATTTTATTATGGGTCATGTCAAGCTTTAATATTTTCATTTGTTTCTCCTGATCCGCATTAATGTAAAATTGTTAGTAATTGTTCAGCCTGTTAAAAGAAGTTATCTCATAGCCCTGTCTGATGGGTATTTGCAGGAGGTCAGGCGTTTAGCATCGACCAAAAATATCCATCGGATAGGGCGGTTTCAAACATAAGGGCTGAATAGTTACAATTGTTCTAATATAACAAGTCTGAAGGGTGTCTGCCATATCTATTTTTACAGCAGCAAATTTTTAATAGGATACCTTGTTGTTTATGAATTAATCTGTAAGCTCTGGCGGTGTCTGCAAATGCCAACGGGTTAATTGTTCATAAGCATAAGCCGCTTGGATAATAGCTGCTTCGTCATGAAGGGAACCGACTAATTGCAGCCCCAGCGGCATCCTGCTTGAGCTCTCAAATCAGCAGGGCAGGGTAATGGTTGGGGATCCTGAATAATAAAACGGGGTGGCATAGATCACAAAAAATGAAGCATCTTCCAAAGACATCATTGTCTGAGGTCCCAGCTCTTTAATGGTTTTTGTAGGTAGGGGTGATGCCGGACATGGCAAATTCAGTCATATTCAATTTTCCAAGAATAACAGCACCGGCGGTTTATAATTTTTCAGCAACTGCTGCATCAGATTCAGATACACTTTCTTTTAAAAATGCTGAACCAACTGCTGTGGGTTGGCCTGCGATGTGCAGAATATCCTTTACAGCAATGGGAATTCCATGCAGGATGCCTTTATACTTTCCTGCGGAAATCTCCTGGTCAGCTGCTTTTGCCTGTTCAAGTGCCTCGTTTTCAAAGGTATGTATAAAGGCGTTCTGACGCATCAACAAGAGTTTCCAAATACCATGGACAGTCTTCAGACATTATTTTCCTGAAAGTAGAATATTAAATTTTACACGAATGGCAGCATCAATGTGATCCGGGATATATGATTTTTCATTGGCCAACAGTTTTTTTGCAATGGCTAAAGCGCGCTGCCGAATATCCTGTGAACCCTCTGATTCCCATTTTCCCCGGGCTTTTCTGTCTGTGACACCGTTCCCCATATAATATTCTTTTCTCAGATGGTTCATGGTGTGGGAAGAGGTCATGAAATCGCCGCCAGGACCCACTGAATCAATCACCTCCAGAGCCAGGTGTTCGTCATCAACTATTATCCCTTTAAGCACTTTACAGCAATTTCCAATGATTTCATCGTCAATGACGTATTGTTCATGGGCGATGGTGAGCATGGATTCCAGCATGCCGGCAGCATGGTGGATATAATTGGAACCGCCCATGGATGCCAGAACAGATGTAAATGCTTTTTCATATCCAGCCTGGGCATCTGGCTCTTTGGCGTCGGAAAGACCGGATGAATTATAGTTGGGTACTTTAATATGATTGGATAACTGGTGAATGGCTGCATTCATCATTCCGAACTCCACAGCCCCGCCGGAATATCCCATGGTTTTTAGATTTGCCAGACCTGGAATTCCGCCATAGAGAATGGGTGCCCCCGGATTTGTCAATTGGCAGATAGCGATCCCAGCCAATTGTTCGGCATGGAGTTGGGCCAGGGTGCCTGCCATAGTCAAAGGAGATGTAGAGCCTGCCATGGGTGCACTGGATAGTGCCACCGGGACAAAATTACGAACGGCCTCCTGCATGATCCGGGTGGACTGGGTGCAAAGTTTTAGGGGGCTTATGGCAAAACAGGCGGTGATCGAGATGATGGGCCGTTTTTTGAGTGTTTCCGTTCCATCCAGAATCATGGCTGCCAATTTCATTACGCTGTGGAGGCCTTCTTCATCGTTGACCCCGGACATCACGTGCTTGCCGGATGCAGCCAGGCAGGTATAAAACATATTGATATCATAGTCTTTTTTGGCAATATCCGTTGGAATACAGGGCCGCACCAGAAAATGAATATTGGAAAGCTGGTCCACAAGGCGTGAGACATTGTACAGGTCTTTTAAGGTGGTGGAGCGAATTTCGCCGGTATCCGGGTCAAGGATCTTAATGGCGGCACCCCCGGTTCCAAGATGGACACGGTCTTGGGTTAAATTCATGTCATTTTTAGGATCCAGACCGCACAACAGGACTTTTTCAGGAGCCAGCGCCGCCTGGGTGGTAACCAATTCTTTTGGGAATCTGATGCGTTTTAGGTCCCTGTCAATGATGGCGCCATTGGTTTCCAATAGTTTAATTGTTTCCTTCAGCCCGCTTTCATAGGTCATCCCGGTATGCTCCAGAATTTTTAATGATGCTTCATGAATGGTTGTAATTTGCTCTGGTGACAGCGGCTGATATTGTCCTCCCTGAAAACCCATTAAATTCATGATGATCTCCTTGTGGTTTTTGCTGATGTATTTTTTAAGCGTTTATCGCCTAAATGTCACTGCTTTAATCAGTTGTCAAGAAAAATGTAACAAAAACCATCAAATTTATAGAAAATTAACAGTTAAAGTATTTATTTGATATTGATTGTTATCAAAATAGACAAAAACTTGACATAATAATCTGTAAATGTAACAAAAACTATAAAATTCATTTAATCAGGAAATGACAATGGACACCATTTATAATTCGCTTCAAAAAATTATCCACAAAAAATATGGGACTTTTGCTGCCAAGGGAAGACTTCTTGCAGAGTTTGTATTATCCAGCCCTGACAAGGCTGTTTTTATGACCACCCGGCAATTGGCGGCTGCAGTTGGGGTAAGTGAGGCCACAGTGATACGTTTTGTTCGCCAGCTTGGTTTTGACAGCTATGCTATGTTTATCACCACCTTAAAAGACATCATTGACAGGAAATTAACCCTGATCGAAAGGGGGCAGCTAAGCCATCCGGTAATGGAAAGTGAGGATAAGGAGCTGGACCGGCTCATCCGGCAGGATATTCAAAGCATCAATGCCATGCACAAGGGGATTGACATCGCCCATGCCAAAGAAATAAAAACAACTTTGAAAAAAGCGGTTGCCGTGTATGTAATGGGTGCCAGGCTGTCCTATGCACCGGCATACTATATGGGCTGGACCCTGGCTAAAATCAGAAAGGCTGTTTTCATTCTCAATGGCTGTGACAGAACCTGCATTGATCAGATGGTGTCGGCTCCTGAAGGTTCTGCCATCGTGATTATTGCAACCTCAAGGTATCCCAATGAATTGATTCGAATGGGAAAGATCGCCCGTCGCCAGAATATAAAACAAATACTTATCACAGACAGCCCGTCCTGTCCCCTGGTCCCGTTTAGCAAGCATGTCCTGATCTCGCCTCAGAAAACCATACCTTTTCTTGGCAATCCTGTTTCCCTGATCAGTCTGATTCATTATCTGCTCCACACCCTTGCCGCAGATATGGGAGATAAAGTGAAAAAACATCAGGAGAAACTGGAACAGGCTTACCTGGAAAACGATATCTGGTTTAACTAAGTCTTTTTAAGGCCTTTGGGTGAATACAGCTTCTCTGCCGGTTTTAAGTCCTGGGGTTTTCCATTATCCAAAACAGGTATGGATGGTGTCTGCAATATTTATATTTTCATCAGCAAATTTTTATTATGATTCGTTGTTATTTTAGATTTCAATTTTTAAATTTTGTGTTATTCTTGCCGGAATTATAGATCAGTAATTTTGCAAACCACTTTATCAGGATAATTAAAACAGCCATGCAAAATATTTCTAAAAAAATACACAAAGCATCTCTTGAGATTTTAAAAGATCCAGGCGTCTGTCTCCATGATCCCATTGTTCTAGATGTATTAAAAAAGCGGGGATTTCAGGTGGAGGGTCAACGAGTAAGGTTTACCAAAGATCAGATCATGGCATGTCTTGCCACAGCGCCTTCAACTTTTACCCTTAAGGGGCGCAATGCGCTTAATAACATTTCCATCGGCAACAACAGCCGCTGCATGGCACCGGCCTATGGTGCTCCGGAAGTGGTCATGGCTGACCATCAGCGCCGGCCGGCCTGTTTTAACGACTATATACGCATTGCAAAGCTGGTACAGGCCTCTGATCTTTTGCATCTCAACGGGGGTATCCTTGTCCAGCCGGGTGAACTTGATCCTGATTTGGCAAGCCTTATCATGATGTATACGGCGCTTACACTTGGAGATAAACCCCTGCTTGGAATACAGGGGAGTGAAGATGAGGTTCGGCGTATTATGGAGATAGGCTGCATCGCCTTTGGCGGTGAAGCGCAATTTAAAAGTAGTCCCAGATTTCTTTTTCTGGTAAATACTTTAAGTCCACTTCAAATGGATGCCAACGCCCTGGCAACCCTGAGAATCTGTGCCGAATACAACCAGGCCGCCATCATCACCCCGGGTTTGATGTTTGGTACCACCTCTCCCATTACGCCAGCCGGAAGCATGGTCCAGGCCAATGTGGAATTTTTAGCCGGGTTATGTGTCACCCAGATCCTTTCCCCTGGGATGCCGGTGATTTATGGATGCCTAGGATTTCCTGCGGATATGAGAACCGGCGGTCTCTCCCTGGGATCGCCTTCCCGTTTTGCTTATAAGAGGATGGCAACGCAAATGGCTGAACAATATGCATTGCCCAACAGGGGAATCGGTGCTGAGACTGATGCGGGACAGGTTTCTGCACAGAGCGGATATGAGGCAATGATGACAATGAACAGTGATTATCAATATCGTACAAGTCTTGTTGTTCATAGCGCCGGTATATTGAATAGTTTTTCGCAGTTCAGTTTTGAACAGTTTATAGTTGGCCTGGAAATCATTCGAATGCTGAACAAAAATAATGAACCCCTGGTGGTTGACGAGGCATCTCTTGCCCTGGATGTTATCCGCCAGACAGGTCCGGGAGGGGAATTTCTGACCAGCTCCCATACCTTGAAACATTTCAGGACCTTATTGTTTCAGCCAAAAATTGCCCCACGCAAAACTGATTCACCTCAATCCTATAGGAATGATTTTGAGCGTCTGATTGAAAAAGAACTCAACCGGCTGGAGGAAACATACGGCACCCCTGACATGCCTAAAAACGTTCAAAATGAAATGGACGATTATATGAAATCCTGCGGTATTTCATCAATCATATTTGAAAAGGTACATTCGGCCAAACAACAATAAATCATGGACTTTTTTAAAGGAGTTTCAATATGCATCAAAACAGAGATTTCAGCATAACACACATACAAAGCAGGAACGTTCACTGTTCAGGAATGGGACTTGGCATTATTCTTCTGGATGAAACCTATCCCGGCTTTCCCGGGGATGTGAGAAATCCCAGCGCCTATCCATTTCCCATCCAGTATGAAGTGGCCCAGGGACTGGACATTGAAAAACTGGTTCGCGGCAAAAATAAGGATCAATACCTGGATACCATCCTTTCAGCCGCCTTAAAACTGCAGAAAATGGGGTGCAGAGCCATTGCGGCAGAATGCGGTTATTTTGCATATTTTCAGAAAGAGGTAAGAGCAAAACTTTCTATCCCCGTGTTTATGTCAAGCCTGCTTCAGGTTTCCTGGGCCCAGTCCATCATCAATCCGGATAAAGCAGTGGGAATCCTCATGGCCACAAAAGAAGATCTTCTTGAAAAGCATCTCACAAGCGTGGGCGTAAATCCAGGATCAAACTATGTGGTGGGCGGTGCAATGGATAATGGTAAATGCCCGGAATTTAATAATCTCTGGACCGAAAGCCTGAGACCCGCTATTCCCCAAGCTGACTATCAGCGGGCTCAAGAGGATTTTATTGAAATCGGCACGGCATTTTACGAAAAACACCCCAATATGGGGGCCATGGTTCTGGAATGCACGGGGTTTCCCCCCTTTGCCAGGGCATTGCAAAGCGCCATCAACATCCCGGTATTCTCATGGGGAACCCTCATGGAGTTTGCCTATATGGTAACCGTTCACAGGGATTATTATGGCCATGTATAAATAGTGACTACAGGTGCTGGATCATGCTCGATTCTCTTTTTGAGGCGTCCCAGGATCGGGTGAATGGAATCACCTTTTTTGTTCGGGCCTTAAAATAAAACATATTAATTTTTCCTGATGGCCTTATCTATTTTGTCGGATATATAGGACGGTCTCGGGGTTTTAAGAAGCTTTTTAGCCATGGCACGGGCACGTTGCCTTGTATCGATACTACCCTCTTCTTCCCATTTTTCACGGCTTTTCCTGTCTGTAACTCCATTGCATTAGCAATATTCAGTTCTCAAGTGGGTCATGGTATGGTCAGCCGTTATAAAGTTACCTCCAGGTCCCACTGCGTCAATCACCTTCAGGGCAAGGTGTTCTGAATCCACATCAATGCCTTTGAGTACTTTGCAGCAATTGCCGATAATTTCATCATCAATGACAAACTGCTCATGGGCGATGGTAAGCATGGATTCGAGCATTCCGGCACTATGGTGGATATAATTGGAACCAACCATGGCTGTAGGCAGAGCAGAAAAGGCTTTTTTATATCCGGCCAGGGCATCGGAAAGCTTTGAATCAGTCAGCTCTGCTGAATTGTAGTTAGGTACTTTTATGTGATGGGATAATTGGTAGATGGCGGCATTCATCATACCGAATTCAACGGCACCGCCTGAATATCCCATGGTTTTAGGGTTAGGCAGGCCAGGGATGCCTCCGTGAAGAACGGGGGCTCAAAAGCGGGTCAGCTGGGAGATAGTTACGCCGGCCAGCTGTTCTGCATGAAGCTGGGCAATATTGACCACCCTGTAGTCCCATTAAATTTCCATTAAAACCCATTGTTCCCTCCAGGATGTTTTGTAAAATTTATTTTATGTGCTTAATTCGTTGTCGGTTTTAATCTCAGACGAAGATTGATCCACATCAGAACGCGGATCAATCTGTATGGCCATTTGCGAGGTATGCTTCATGATCATAAAATCTACCTGGTCTTCCACAGGGATAATACGTGCCATTTCTTTGTGCCTTAAAAATAAAGAGATCAGGGCAAAGGCTCCGCTAATAACTGAAAAATAGATATAGAAACCATAGGGAGAGCTCAGTATTTCCATTACAGAAGATGAGGCAATGGGGCCGATCACCGCACCGATTCCATAAAATAGTAAAAGTGCAGAGCTGACATTCACCACATCCTTTGGCTCAAACATGTCATGGGCCCTTGCTACGGCAGCCGGATAAATAGTGAACATCAGACCGGCAAACAAAGCCGTTGCTGCCATGAAAACCCAGAATGAGCTTTGAGACAGCCCGATCATAAAGATGCTAACCACAGAAAAAACAATGCCTAATATGGGAATGACTCTTGATCTGTCAAAACGGTCTAAAAATATGCCCAGGGGCCACTGGAACAAAAGCCCCCCCAATACAGAGATTGTCATGAAATAGGATATCTGGGACACAGTTAAATTTATCTGATGGGAAAACACAGGTCCCATGGTGTAAAATGAGCTGTTAGTCAAGCCGGCAGTAAAACAGCCCAGGATTCCCAAAGGGGCTTTTTGAAGAATAATTTTAAATTTGACAGGTTCTACCCTGGGGATTTCAGGGTGTATGGAAGAAGTTAATGCAATGGGAATAATACAGGACACAATTAAAAAACCAATGACAAAAAACAAGGTTTGATCTTTTACCTCTCCCAGGTTGAGAAGCTGCTGCCCAACACTGCCCCCCAGATAGCACATAACCATGTATATGGAAAAAACCCTTCCCCTTGTATGGGATTCAGCTCGCTCATTGAACCAGCTTTCGATGACCATGAACAGCCCGATGGTGGCAATACCCGTGAAAAATCTGAAAACAGCCCATGCCGGTCCTGAGATATAAAATCCATGAAGCATGATCATGGCCGTGGCAAGGGCTGCAAACGCGGCAAAGGCTCTAATGTGCCCGACACTTCTTATAATACGGCGGCCATAAAGGGCGCCGATGACAGAACCGATAAAATATGATGTTAAGATCAACCCCGTCATCTGGGTTGAAAATCCCTCAATGGTTAACCGTAAACTCAGAAAGGTTGCCAGCAATCCCAAACTCATGGCCAGCAGGAGCATGGAGGTATATAAAGCGATAAAGGATTTTAATATGGATGTCATTTTAGGTTTTCCAATGATTTTGTTGTGAGAAACATGATGGTTACTATGATGTGATAAGGATAATTTTTAAACATAATTTGGTAAAGGGCCGCATAATAATCCCGGGTTCTAATTTTGTGAATTAATAGATGGAATTTATATGAAATCTTACCTGAACCGGCTGATGCCAAAGGGTGAAATGTTTATCTCCGGGATCGCGCCATATACCATGTCACACACAATTTTTCCCGTTCCCGTTGCCAGAGTCAGCCCCAGCATACCGTGGCCCGTTGTTATAATCAGGTTTTCATGGGAGGGTGCGCGGTCTATTATGGGTAAATCATCATAGGTCATGGGTCGCAGGCTGGTCCATTCTTCAATGACGGGGTGGCCCACAGGCTCCTTAAGATAGACATTTGCTCCTGAAATAAGCTTTGCCAGACGTTTTTGGTTTAAATGGTCACTATATCCTGAAAATTCCATGGTTCCGCCCAGACGGTAGCCGCTTTTCCAGGGGGTGACAACCATGCTTTTTTCATAAAGGGAACAGGGATAGGAGGGGCAGATGCCAGGCCTTTCCATTGTTATACTATACCCTTTTCCCGGCTGAACCGGCAGATCAAGATTTAATTGCCGCAGGGTTTGGGGTGCCCAGGCTCCTGTTGCCAATACATATTCATCGGCTTTAAAATTACCTTTAACGGTATTTACTCCAACAATTTGATTGCCCCTGGTTTCAAATCCCGAAACATTGCAGTGTTCTTCTATGATAAGCCCTTTTTGGCTCAGATGTTTTCGCCAGGAAGCCATCAGCATGTCCGGCTTGAGATGCCAGTCAGCTTTATTCAGCCATGCACCGGCCATATTATTTTTCAGGGCAGGCTCGAACTCGGGTAAATCCTTTTTCTCAATCCGTAGGCCACCCATATTATAGGTTTGCAAAAATGCATTGGTTGCCTCATGGTTTTCAAAATTTTTCTTGTCCTTAAAAACACTTAATATGCCTTTTTTTTCAAAATCACAGCTTATCTCCTTGAGGGCCAGCAAGGTGTCAAACAAACTGATGGAGTAATTCAGGATTTCGTATTTTTCTTTGGCTGCCTTTGCCATATGGACGTCATTGCACTTTGAGGCAAATTTTAACAGCCAGATCAATCGTTTTATATCCAGGGTGGGTTTTATATACAAAGGAGAGGTCCCTTTTAAGGCCCGTACAATCTCCTTGCTGACAGCACCTGGAGAACACAGAGGAATGACATCGCTGAAATAAAGCAGCCCACAGTTTCCATGGGAGGCGCCTTCCCCGATTTTTCCCTTTTCAATGATTCTGACATGGGCGCCTTTATCAATTAAATAATGAGCGCAGGCAAGGCCGATAACCCCGCCACCTATGATAATGATTTCCTTTGTTGACTCCATCAATCTTTTCCTTTTGCAAACAAATTATTTAATTGAAATAAAAATATTAAGTGTATGTAATGTCACTATTGTTTTTACCTATATTAAGAATGGACCGGCAAAAATGAATGCTCTTTTTAATGGTTTCAATCTCAAGATGCAGAGCGGTTTCCATGTCTTCGAGACTGATTCCCATCTCAGTTTCGATATTTATTCTATTTGTGGGGGAGTTGTTTTTTATGAGTTCATAGGCCTTTTTCATATCAATATCTCCTTCACCCACAGCAACGCCTTTCACCTTGAACCCATCCCGGCAGAAGTCAATGCGGTCATCCCTGAAATGATTGGTAAATGCAAGAGGTGCAAGATTCTCAATGGCTTTCATGGGGTCTTCTGCCATATGCCAGGCATTAACCGTATCAATGCAGGCCCCGACAAAGGGATGACGTACCTCATTTATAACCCATAAGATTTCTTCTGAAAAGCTGTCACAATGGTTTTCAAGGGCCATGCAGATGTCGTAAGCAGCGGCCATTTCAGCATTTTCTTTCAACAGATGGACTGTTTTTTCCAAAAAGGGCACAACTTTGGGATGGAACCTGGAGCCGGCCCGGGGCCGGGGCCGGGGCAAATCCATACTGACCTTTACCACATCCGCCTCCAGAAAATGCGCTGTGTTCAGCCCATCTTTTAAATCATGCTGGATGCCGATGCCAAAATCTCCCAGGTCAAGGGACATATTGTATTCCAGGTAAAGTTTCTTTTCCTTTGCCGCCGCCCCCACCTCTTTGAGAAAAGAGGGTTCCAGGTTTTCCAGGACCCCGTCATCCAGATGAAAACCGTCCAGCCCCCATTCAGTGCCCAGATCAAACAGATCAAATGTGCTTAATTGTCTTTCCCATGGAAGCTTAAATCCCGCCCACGCCTGGCCGACTCCATGCAGGTAAAGACTATAGGTATGCAGCCCCAATAACATGTCATTGTTTTTGTTTTTATGCATTTTAGCGGGCATAAATACTTCCTTTTTTAAAACTACTTAGTGCTACTATCTATAATGGGCCTGCTTATTATAGAAGCTTTGTTTTTGTCAAGAAAATCCGGTAAAAATTGAATTAAAAATTGAATTAAAAAAATGAGAATTATTCAGGGACCCTGAAGAGGTTAATAAAAAGGAGGATTCCGTATGGATATCGGGTTTATCAGTAGCCTAATGTTGTCATGAATCAGCTACTTAAATAATGCGGTTTTTAAACTAACCCTGACCATTCATAATTAAATGGATGCGATCCAGAATTGTTTTTCTCCTGTGATGGATACTTTTTGGATTCAAATTTTCTGAATTTTCAACAGCCTGGTCTATAAGTGAATAGCTTAATTGCACCAGATAATCATTGGCTGTTTGGCTGATACCATTGTCTTTGTTTTCCCAGAATATGGGAGACTGGCGGTCAGACATATTTCTTAAAACTGTATGACAGGCAAAGGTTAAAAGTTCTGCCACCCATTTGACAGCCGGATCTGAAAAAGAAACATCTGCCTCAAATTCAAATATACCGCGTTTATTAAGAGTTCCTTTTTTTTCAAACCGGTTATACCCTGTGGTTCCGGCAAGAACAATTTGGGAATGGCTCAAAAGATTGGCGGTTCGTGCCAGGCGATCCAGAAGTTTGTTATTCATTAAGAAAGTCATGTTTTCTTTAAGGTCATTGAGACTGCTGTCCGGCACAAACATAAGAAATCCGATTTCAGGCTCAATGCCATGTTTCCTGCACAATGCAATGGCTCTGGATGATTGGGCAGGGCCGCAGCTTTTATCGATTCGGTTCAAAACTTCTGAAGAACCGCTTTCAATGCCCATGAGCAGACTTTCAAATCCGGATTCCACCAATATCTCGAGAAGGTCATCATCAAGATCCTGAGGTCTTGTCTCCATGCCAAACTTAATATTCATTGGCTTTATAAGGTCCATCAGTTCTATAATCCGCTTTTTTCCAATTGAGCCGGGGCCGATAAAATTGGGGTCACAAAAATAAAATTCTTTTGCCCCCTTTTCCACAAGCCCTTTTATCTCATCGGCGATGTTTTCAGGGGATCTACCCCGCCAGAGGCTTCCCTGGTTATAAAAGGAAGGAACAGGGCAAAAACTGCAATGATTATAGCATCCCCGGCTGGCAAGGATAGTGACGGTTCCTTTGAGATGGCTTCTTTTAGGAAAAGCAAACACATCCGGATTTTTCGCAGGTGTTCTCATCCGGCTTTTATTATCGAGAAGACAGGATCTTAAGGCAAGGCCTTCAATATTTTCAAGAGAGCTTGCAATTTCCAGGGATTTGGCAAGTTCTACAAGTGTTTGCTCAAATTCTCCAACGGCAATGGAATCCACTTGGTCGCAGGCATTTAAAATTTTCCGGTAAGCAAGGGTGGGAAAAAAACCGAACAGGTTGATATGACCTGTAAATCCAATCGTTTTCAAGCCGGATAAAAAATCAAACAGCACATGAGTATGCTCCCAGAAATAAACGGTATTCACACACAATAGATCCGGGTTGAGAGTCAGTATGTTATCTTTTGTCTGATCAAAAACAGCCGTTGGTGTGGCATGATCCAGAAATATAGTGTCAAATCCTTCCCGTTGAAGTGCAGCTGCTGCATACCCGCCCATCAGGCACGACCACAAAGGGGTGTTTGCAATATCATTAAATCGTTTTTCAGATGCAATTCTCGGATGTTCCAAAACAAGTATTTTCATGATGCAACCTCTTGAAGAAAAGGGGGTAATCCAAGTCTTGAAAAAACACCGGCACTATGGCAGCGGGTTTCAAACTCATGGAGGACATGACGGAATTTGTCAGGGTTGTGGTAAATGGGATACAAAAAGTCCGTATCCGGATCAAGCCCACCTGATCTGATGAGTCTTTGGGTTATGGGGGCCTTGGGATAAAGTCTTATATGGTTAAAAATAACAGCCCCGAGATTTGCCGCAGATCCGTGAATATCTAAAAGCCGGTTCAGCATCTCACTGGATTCGTTGACGCTCTCCTGGTTTTCTCCCGGAAGATTGACCAGAAAATGGCACATGGTCAGGACCCCTGCTTGAGCCGTCATCATTGCCGCATCAAGAATATCTCTGGTATTTAAGTTTTTGTTCAGGAGGGTTAATCCCTGATCCGTTAAGGCGTCACCGGAAAAATAGACGGCACAAAGTCCGGCTTTCATGGCAAGTGCCAGGTTTTGGGGGGTGAGACTGTCTTCTCTGAAAAAGCCTGTCCAGGCCACATTAAGCTTTCGAATGATAAGCTCCTGGCAAAGCGCTTCAAAGTGCTCACCAGGGCGGTTGACCACAGAATCTGTAAAATGAAATAATTGAATCCCAAATTCAGTCTTGAGCATTTGCATCTCATCCACTATTTTTTTGGGACTGCGAAGACGCATACAGGTTCCTCCCAAAAAAGGGTAGAGGCAATAGCCGCACCACAAATCGCATCCTCTTTTTCCTTCAATCCCCATGGCAGCCACATAGGTATTGGCTTTGGCATAGTCATTGGGGCAAAATGAGTTCAGATCAAGGTCTGGTATGTCATCCATTGATATTTTGGGACCCAGAGGATTGGAAATAAGCCTGCCATTTTTCCGCCATACAATACCGGGAATTTTATCGGGCCGGATATCAGGGCATAACAATTGTTCAAACACAAGCTCGCCTTCACCCATCAAGCCGATATCAATTTGGGGGATTTCTTTCATCAATCGTTTTTCAAAAATAGAAAAGGCAGGCCCACCCGCCAATATCCGGGCTTCCGGTACCAGGGATCTTACCATGAGGGCCGCGGTTTTAAGGGATGAAAGATAAGAGGTCTGCTGCCCTGCCAGCGGATCAAGATTTCGAAATGACAGGCACACCAGATCCGGTTTCAGCTCCTCAAGAACCTGTTTTAACCGGGCCCATGGATCAGGAGAGATATTCATGTCCAGGGGCTGCTTTTGAATCCCGGCTGGAGCCAGGGAAGACAGCCTTGATAAGCCTAAGGGATATACTTTTTCTCCTGCTCCCATATGGGAGGTGGGGACCTGCACCAATAAAAGTTTCATATTCATTACTCCACCAGAAGCAGGCCGATATAGGTTATATACATCCCTTTTTCTTTTACCGGCTTTAAGGGTACCCCTGCATTTAAGGCTGTAGCATAAACATCAATACCGGACCCTTCCATGGAAGGACGGGCAAGATGGGGAAATTTGCAATGATCGTCTTCAGGGCATTGAGGACAGATAAGGCAGGGGCCTGCACCAAATACAAAAGCCTTGTGATAGCCGTCAAGGAATGCTTTTTTCTCAAGGGAAAGCAGAGCCGAATGGAAATTCTTTCCTGGCGGTGCGCCCCTGACCAAATAGGCCTTTGTATATGAATCCAGCAATTGACGTGCCTTTTCATGATCCATTCCATAAGGCGGGCATTGGAGCCCTTTGCCAAACCGGTCACATCCGAACCGGCATTTTTCCCGGGCCCAGACAGCCGTAACCACATCCTCTGGCCGGATGGGGATGATATCATCAAAGCCCAACTCGATGGCAAAATCGGGCAATGGGTTTTGGGTCAGGGCAATATAACCTTTTTGCCGGGCAATGATTATGGCCGTATCTGTTGCAAGATCCTTGATGGCAAAGGTATTCAGACCAGTTTCCCGGCACCACTGAATGATCGTTTTTGAATCGTGGCAGGCCCCATTAAAGGTGTTGACCATCATGTTCAGATCATAAAGCGCCCCTTTCTGCGGAGCTGATCCTTTGCGATCCGGAAAATAATCATGAATTAAAACAAAACCGTCTTTGTCCAAAAGAGAAATCGATTTTAAAAACAGTTCTTTTGCTTCATCCGGTCCATAGGCATGAAGAAAATTGCTCAGGCAGATTAAACCGAATTTGTCTTTAAAATCATGGGTCCGAAAATCTCCTCCAATAAGCGTCATTCCTTCCCAGGCGTCCCTATCCGGATAAATCTTTTTGGCGGCTTCGATCACTTCGGGAATATCAAACAAGACGGCATCAGACAGGCGGGTTGATTCCTGGATGGCCCGAATCATGCTGCCGGCTCCGCCACCGATATCAAGTATTGGGCCGGAGATCTTTTCAGACTTTAAAAACCCTGCAATTTCCAGTGCCTTTTGCTTGACCAGGGTATCTGTGGATGTAAGATAGCGAAGCGTTTTGTCTTCATAGGAAAGCGTGGGTTCATGGTTTTTTTCTTTTCCAGATATCTTCCGGGTCAGCTTTTTCCAACAAGGACTCATGTATTGTCGATAGAGGAAAAAATCACCCATATAATCCCTTTTTCCGGGTACCAGGAAATAGGATGCCACCTGGGTATTGTAAAAATTACCATTCCGGCTCGTCACCAGTCCTATTTTTTTCATAGCCGTGAGAAGTCGAACCAGATCCACTTCATCGCATCTTAAAGCCTGTGCAAGGTCCTTGGGAGAACATAAGCCCTTGTCCATGAATTTGAACAATTCAAGTTCAAGGGCAGTGAACAGAACCTGTGAATACCAATAGGCCGTGGACAGGTCTTCAAGGAATTGAAAACCGGTATGGGCCGGATCATTATTTTTAAAACCAAAAGTCATTATCCTAATTATCCTGTTCTATAGAATACTTACTCAAGCTCTGGTGAAAATTTCCCTATAATGACGGATTCATCGGTTTTGTCAAAGGTAAAATCCCCTGCTTCATCTTTAAAAAAGGGTGCCAGTTGTTCTTTTTTACACGGTTTTGTTAAAAGAGAAACGCCGACAAACACGATTCCTGATACCATCATGGCAATAATGACACCATGGCCCATGAATATGGGATGAATGCTTTCTAAAAAGGGCGGTGCCATGGGAGCCGTTTTGATAAGGTCAAACACAACAAGACCCACCTGGATAATAAATCCGGTCCATAGCGAAGCCACAGCTCCGGGGCCTGTGGCTCTTTTCCAGTAAAGACCGCCCATGAGTACGAAAAAATATGATGCTGAGGCAATAAAGGTGGCAATATGGATGGCGTCAATGATGCTGTGTATAAAAAAGGATCCCATTGTTGCCAGAAAAACAATTAAAAGCACACTGACCCGGTTTACCAATTGAATCTGTTTTTTGCCGGCATCCTGAACCAGATATCGCTGGAAAATATCCCGGGAAATACAGGAAGCGCCAGAAGCTGCAAAGGTGTCCGTACAGGACATTGCTGCTGTGGCAAGGGCTACTGCACACAAAGCCAGGGAAATATTAGAAAAGTTGCTGTCCATTATAAAAGTGAGTAAAGCCGGTTCTGCCTTTGCCATTCCCATGGGAAAACCCGCTTTTGCAATATCAGGGTAAATGGCATTCAACCCCAGAGCAATGAGGGCACATCCACCAAAAACAAGGGCCACTAAAAAAGAACCCAAAAACATCCCTCCTCGAGCCGATTTTTCATTTTTGGCAGCCCAGACTCTTTGCCAGGGATCCTGTTCCGTGATCCAGCCCGGGACAATGGCCAGAACAAAAATCAACACCATGGGAAACCCGATTGAAACAGGATTCCACCATCCATCAGGCACAGTGGAAAAAAGCTGACCCAGGGACATATCATTGGCGCTGCCTGCACCGGACATAACCACAAATGTCATAACCAGAATAAAAAAAGAAAGGCATATAAACTGGACCATATCCGTGGCAATAACTGCGGACAAGCCACCCAGAGTCACATAAACAGCAACGGCGAGTCCCACTATCAAAGCCGCGTAAACAGGGCTGATGCCGTAAAAAACCTCAAGAACCATGGCAAATCCCTTGATATCTGCAACAGCAAACAGGATCATGACCACCGTTATAATGATTGCCACGGGTAGTCTTAGAAATTTTCCATACCTGAGTTCAAGGAGTTCGGGCTGGGTGATGGCCGGCAGGGTTTTGATTTTTTTAACAAAAAAAGCAATGATGAAAAGTGCCAGGATATTTGGTGCTACAAATCCCCATATGGATCCCATACCCAGCAGAATAAAAAATCCGATCACAGCCAGGAGGGCTCCTGCTGTCAGCCAGGATGCCGCCGCGGAGAATCCAATGGACAAAAACCCTGCTGATCTTCCGGCCAGCCAGAAATCGGTCTGGGATTTTTGTTTTTTGTTAAAATAAATTCCTGTCAGGATTAAAAAGGAAATATAGATGAATAAGACAATTAGAAACAGATGATACGCACTCACAAATAACCTCCCCGTCGACATAAAATCCATTAGCCGACAAAAATATCAGCCCGAGGATTTACCGTCTCTTCGGAAAGTTTTTATTTGGGCTTTTCCATAAGATATTCTGGCTTGTGGATCAATCTACTCACCGCGTCTTCCCGTACTGATGCGTTAGATAAAACTTACAGCACAGTGACTTTTGCGGTTTTTGTCCCCACTCACAGCGGCGGGTCCGCTCCGGATTCGTACCGGATTCCCTTATGGAAAGCATCGTTTTTTTTGTTTGCAGATCCAAAGCAATAGAGGGTCTGAAACGGAAAATGTATAACACAGGAAATGAGATATTTCAATCTGATAATTCAATGCGAATTTACCGTCTATTTTAAAGACCTGTCAGAAAAATAAAAAGACCCTGCAATATGTCATTTGAATTGGCAGAAAATCGTTTCAATGAACTGGGATTTTGGATAATATCCCTTATCGTTTATGACTGAGGATACTTGATCTCAGAATTATCGTCCTTATGTTCAGGTGAAAGCCTCTTGTAAAATTGTGAATTCAAAAGGAGGGGATTTTTATGATCAGTATATCTAAAAAAACAGGCAAATCGCGGAATATTATTCGAAAAAGCATTGACACATATTTTGGAGAAAGTGGATTAGGGCTAAATCAGTCAAAACCCCAGAATTATTGTGCCTATTTTGAAGGCGGCGGCGGTTTCGTTGCTGTGGAAATTCTGGATGAAGATGACAATCGTGTTATTAATATCCAGTCAAGGGAATGGGAATATCACGTCAAACAATTTTTACTGACAGTATAAAATATTCACATTTTCCAACGGGCATTATTTTGCAGATGTTTATTGGTTTGACCTTAATTTCCATAACCTTATATTTTTATGCGGGCAGAGATCAATGTCCGCATAAATTGTCCTCACCCACCTCATTTTTTTTACAAAACATCACAATATATAACAAAAAGTCATTTATTATATTATAATTATTAGTTTGACTTATAATTGTTTGAATCAATATAACCATAACCTGAGGAGGCAAAGGTTTTTGCTTGATTCACCCGGGCCTTTTATAATGGTTTTGCAAGGACAAACTGATACATGAAAATAGATGAAAGGAACCAATATCAATGACTAACCAAACAAAAGGAGAAACAAGAATGGACAGAGAGCCAACCCTGCAAAGGAAGACGGCACTTTCCTACAAAACAGAAGAAAAAACAGTGATGAGAGGCTATAGTTTGAGCGATATGGCCGAAGAAGGCTATTCATTTTACGATGCCATGTTTGTGCTATTCCAGAGCCGGATTCCAACGGAAAAGGAAGAGAAGATGCTTAAGTATGAAATGGGTGTATTTCTAGAACATTCCATGTCCCCATCGGCAGTTGGCGCCATTGGTGTCAGTGCAGGCAGACCGAATCTTCCCGTTTGCGTGGCGGCAGCCGTTTCAACTTTTGGCGGAGTTCATGGTCCGGGTGCCGCCCACGGGTACATGCTGAATAAATATCTGGAGAGAGGCTATAAAGAGGGAAAAACAGTGGATGAAATGGCAAAAATTCTTGTGGATGAGTATCTGGATAATGGGACACCGGTCATGGGTATGGGTCAGCCTCAGCACATTGACAGCGATCCCAGGGCAGAACCCATTCACCTGAAACAGGAAGAGCTGGAGCTTGAAGGTGTCTATCTGGAATTTCAAAGGGCTCTTGAAAAATATTTTCATGCAAGACGTAAGGCTGACGGACGTTCCTATGTAGGTGTGAATGTTGTGGGTTCAGGGAATACTGCATTGATGGATGTCGGATTTTCACCCAATGCCGCATGGTGTATCGGTAGTGTTGTTCGGGGATTCAGCTGTGCAGCCCATGCACTGTACAATATGAAAAAAGGGCGTGCATGGGGTGCTTCCAGAAATGAACCCATGGTCCAGATGATTGATTTGTCCATGATTAAATATGTGGGGCCGGAAGACAGAATTGTACCCAAACAGGAAGAAAGACAAGCGTATGCAAAAAAACAGAAAGAACAAGGAGAATATAAACAATGGGTTATCTAGATCAGGAAAAAACCGATGCATTGAATACGCTGAAAAAAGAACGAGGGATCGGTAATCTGGACAGTGAGAAAAATCCATTTGATTATCACGCCAGGGAGTACGGAACAATGCCGCGGGATACCAAACGGGCCCCCTTTCAGTGGGTATCTGAAGTTTCCTATAAAAATGTTCACCGCATAGTGGCAAGGGGATATGACACAACGGAACTCATGGAAGAAGGGTATGGGGTGATTGAGGTTTTGTTTGTGGATTATCAGGCCCGCATACCCACTATAGAAGAAGAGAAAATGCTGAATTATGTCATGATCATGATGCTGGAGGACGGGCTTTCCGGTCCTGCTGCCATTTCCAGAATTGTGGCGAAATCAAAAACGTTTCTCACCCAGGCCTGCGGGGCATCCATTATGGCATTCGGACATGCCTATGGCGCTTATTCAAGCTTTGGGAACCGGCTCGAAGATTATATAACACGGGCTGAAAATGAAGATATTACCCTGGAGAAGGCTGCAAAACTTTTGGTTCAAAAGGATGGTATAGACGAAGCATTGGGCGTTTCAGGTCTTATGCTAAAAGATCCTGCAGCCAAACGCATGATTGCCAGGGCTCAAAAACTGGGGGTGGCCGGCAAGAATATTGAATTCATGAATGAGGTGGTCAAAGCTGCCCAGGCCGTCAGTTCCGAACCCGTGGATATTGACATGCTCGGTGCAACCGGCGCGGTGATGCAGGATCTTGGCTTCACCCCTGAAGCCACCTGGGCCATTCTTGCAATTACGCGTTCCTTTGGTGCCGGTGCCCATTATATCGAAGAGGTGGAAAGAGGGGAATTGTACAGAATGGGCCAGCAATTATCACCTAAAGCGGATTATGACGGACCGGAAGATAGACCTGTGCCTTCCCTGAAAGATAGAGAAAAATATGCCCAGTCTGCTATCTGTAAAACGCCTGAAGAATGGAAACAGCGGTTTGAGAAAATGAAGGACGTTTTGGGCAGCGGGTTTTCCATCATTGAAGAGGTTGCAGATCCCAGCAAGAAATCCGGGATGAAAAAGGTAGGAAAATTATAAGATTTTGTAATTGTTTAGCCTGTTAATAGAAGTTATCTCAAAGCACTGTCTGATTGATATTTGCAGGAGGTTTAGTGTTTAGCATCGAAACAAAGATTCATCAGATAGGACGGTTTCAAACATAAGAGCTGAATAGTTACAATAATTTTTACATTTTTAAGAAGGAGAAGATAAGATGGAAGTTGTCAAACCCGTTAAAAGAAATGTCCTTTTAAACCCCGGCCCTGCTACCACCAGTGATGCGGTCAAATACGCCCAGGTCATACCTGATATTTGCCCACGAGAGCAGGAGTTTGTTGATATTATGACCAAAGTTCGTAAAGATCTGGTCAAGGTTGTCCATGGGGACCCCAAAAAATATACGGCTGTGATTTTCACGGGATCAGGAACCATTGTTCAGGATGTGCTGGTTAATTCTCTGGTCCCTGAAGGGAAAAAAATTCTAGTGGTAAATAATGGGGCCTATGCAGCCAGGATGGTTGACATTGCCCACTATTATAATATTGATTGTGTGGATGTTAAATCATCAACAACAGGACTGCCGGATCTTGCCGAGGTAAAAAAGGCCATTGAGGCGGACAAAGACATTGCCGTTGTAGCGGCCGTCCATCACGAAACAGGCACAGGCGTTTTAAATCCGGTTAAGGAGATCGGCAGGATAGCCCACGATAATGATTGTATTTTTATCGTGGATACGATTTCCACCTATGGATTAAGACCGCTTGATATTGAAGAACAAAATATTGATTTTCTGATGTCATCAGCCCAAAAAGGTCTGGCAGCCATGACAGGCGCTTCCTGGACCGTGGGTAATATTAAGGCCATAGAAACGTCACAGGCCTACCCAAAAAGATCATATTATTGCAATCTTTTTATGCAGTATGATTTTTTTAACCGGGTGGGAGAGATGCACTTTACCCCTCCGGTTCAAACCATCTATGCACTGAAACAGGCCCTCAAAGAATATTTTGAGGAAGGGGAAAAAGCCCGCTGGGAACGTCTTCAAGGCTGCTGGAATGCCATTCACAAGGGTCTTTCAGAAATCGGGCTTGACCCTGTTATCGACAGGGAGATTCAAGGAAAGCTTGTGGTGACGGTAAAAGCGCCGGATGATGGTAAATTTGATTTTGCCACCCTGCACGATTATTGCTTTGAGCGCGGTTTTACAATTTATCCGGGCAAAATGTTTGGTCTTAAAACATTCCGGTTGTGCAATCTCGGGCTGATCAACCATCGTGACATTGAAGATTATTTTGTGACGGCAAAACAGGCATTCAGGCAGATGGGGTATACACTTCCCATAAAATAGTATCAGTATTGAGATGTATGGTTTTTAAATATACTTTTAAAATATTAAACGGAGAAAAACATGGAAGACAACATCCAGGAAATGTATGAAAAAGGCAGAAAAGCATTTGAAGAGATCGAATTCTGGCCCCAGGAAAAGGTTGATATGATGGTGCAGGCCGTTGCCTGGGAACTGGTTAAAGACGATGTCAGAAAAAAACTGGGCGACATGGCCGTTGACGAGTCCGGCATCGGGAACAAGGAAGATAAATGTGCTAAAATTAAAAATAAAACCCTGGGTACCCTCTGGGATCAAAAGGGAGTAAAAACCTGCGGTATGATCAGCGAGGACAAGGAACAGGGTATCAGAACCTTTGCAAAACCCATTGGCGTTATCGCCAATGTTGTACCCTGCACCAATCCGGAATCCACCATCTGCTGCCTTGCCTTAAGTACCCTTAAAACACGCAACGCCATGATCGTCACCCCACATCCCAGGACCCAGCGAACGTCCTATGAAACGGTCCAGCATGTTAGAAAGGGACTTGAAAGAGTTGGTGCACCAGTGGATCTGGTCCAATGTATCAAACAGACAAGCCATGCGGCAACTTCTGCTTTGATGAGTGTTTGTGATTATGCCGTTGCAACGGGTGGAGCGGCATTGGTTAAGGTTGTATATGCTGCGGGAAAACCTGCCCAAACGGTTGGTGCCGGTAATGTGGTTTCAATTGTGGACAAGAGCGCCAATCTGGCCCAAGCTGCTGAAAAGATAAAGATTTCAAAGATAGCCAATAATTCAGCATCCTGTTCATCTGAAAATGCCGTGGCCATTTATGAATCATCCTATGATGCCATGATAAAAGAACTGGAAAAACAGGGCGGGTACCTGTGCTCCACAAAAGAGCGGGAAATGCTCAGAACGTACATGTGGCCGGATGGCGAACATTTAAACCGTGATGTGGTGGCCAGACCGGCAACAGTAAATGCAAAAAATGCGGGTTTATCCGTTCCCGATGATACAAAGTTCCTCATGGTCATAGGCGAAAAAGTCGGTCCGGAAGACCGCTTTTCCGGTGAGAAAATCTCTCCTGTTCTAACGGTGTGGAAATGGGATGACTTTGATGAAATAATCGAACGTCTGGGGAGAATTTTGAAATTTTCCGGTGAAGGCCATTCGGTTTCCATCCATACGGAAGATGATGATCAACGTGTAAAACTGGCTTTGAACGCCAATGTGGGACGGGTGGTCTGTAACTTCCCCCATGCCCATGCAAACAGCGGCGGGTGGGACTGCGGTCTTCCCTGTACAGATACGCTTGGCGGTGGTAGCTGGGCAGGAAATAACACCAGTGATAACATCAACTGGAGTCATTTTTTAAACTATACGCTTCTTTCCATACCCAAAGAAAAATATATGCCCACAGAGGATGAGTTTTTCGGGGAATATCTTGAGCAATTTGGAAAGGATTAGGACATGCGAAAAATGCCGGGTGAATGAAATCGTTCTTCACCGGTACAGATTGGCACTACATTTCACCCCGGGGTTGACGTCTGACTCCGGGGTGACCATTGTGGATTTGATAAGATGATAAAGGCCGTCATTTTTGACTTTGGACAGACGCTTGTAGATTCAGCAGATGGGTTTAGGTCTGCTGAAAAAAAAGCTAAAGAAAACATTTTTTCAACCCTTCTTTCCATTAGGGATGATATGCAATGGCAATCTTTTCTGACCGTATACCGGCAGATACGTAAACGGTTCCATGCGCAATCTAATTTTTCAAGATTGGCCATCTGGAGCAAAGTATATGACAGGTTCAACTGCAGGCCGGATCCAAACAAATTGGTACAAATGGAAATAGAATACTGGGAAAATGTCAAGTTCAGGACAAAACCGTTTCCTGAAACCATAAGTGTTTTAGAAAAACTGGTAAAGCGATTTCAGTTGGGCGTCATTACTAACACCCAGGGACAAAAATCAACTGATACCCACCGCATTTCACTTTTTCCGGACATTGAAAAATTTTTTGAGGTTATTCTCGTAGCAGGAGAATCAGGAATACCTGCCAAGCCGGATCCTTTACCTTTTTTATCGTGTTTGGAAAAGATGAAAATAAAGGCTTCGCAGGCGATTTATGTGGGAGACGATTTACAAAAGGATGTCCTTGGATCAGGTGACGCCGGGATGAATCCGGTTTGGCTGAAGCACTTTTCCGTGAAACGGTCCTGGCCTGATCCGAAAACGAACAAAGGGTTCCGCATCATAACCGATCTTAATGAACTGCTAAAAATTGATGAAACCAGGTCATATTTGTGACAAGAGATAAGTATAAAATCATATTTTATTGTTGGTTTATATATGGTTTCTTTTACCTGAACCGGCTAAATCTGTCTCCTGTAATTCCGTTGATTATGTCGGATCTTGATATTTCCCATGCCCGTATTGGCCTTGTTGGTGCCCTGTTTTATGGTTCCTACACACTTGTTCAGTTTCCTGCCGGCTACCTAAGTGACCTGTTCGGTGCCAGAAAGGTTCTTTTTGCAGGAGGTTTGATTTCCGCTTTTTCAAATATGTTGTTCAGTTTTGGAAGCGGTTTATGGCATCTTTTAGCTACCCAAGCTCTTAATGGGCTGGGTCAAGGATGCGGGTTCAGCCCGATTATCAAAATCATAGACCAGCATTTTTCCTTCAGTCAAAGGGGAAGGGTACTGGGCCTGGTCATGACATCTACGGCTATTTTTACCGTTGCTGCATTTTTTCTGGCAGGGTATATCGGCCAGACATTTGGCTGGCGTCAGGTATTTTTATCTGCAGGCCTGGCTTTTATACCCATACTTATTGTTTTTAAACGTGTTATCAAATCTGCATCTGCCCAAAGGCCCTTAACAACGGATGACAGGGAGTCCAAATTTTCTGTGCCAATTAAAAATAAATTTTTTAACAGGATAGATCGCCGGGTCTTTTCAAGAGAAATGTGTTTGTTGGGTTTGGGTTTTTTTTGTCTGTGTTATATCACCTATAGTAATTTGATCTGGCTGCCTTCTTTTTTGTTTGAAAGTTATGATATGTCCCTGGTTCGAGCAGGCTTTATAGCTGCTCTTTACCCTTTATCCGGAATTGTTTCCAGACCTTTGGGAGGGTATGTTTCCGATGTGGTTTTCAAAGGGAAAAGAAAACAGACCATTCTGATCGGGTTCACAGTTATCTTGATATCTGCATTGATGCTGTCCTGGATTGAGGACTTAAAAATCAATATATATTTTATAATCTCAATCGGATTTTTTGATAATTTAATCGGACTTTTATTTTTTGCCTGGATGCTGGATCTTGTGCCCAATAACAGCAGCGGCAGCGGTGCAGGTGCGCTCCAGTTTTTCGGCCATATGGGAACGGTTTTATCCATATATTTTTCAGGGGTTGCTATGGATTTTTTTCATTCATATCGACCGGTTTTTATGATTCTTTCAGCCATCTCCATTTTAGGAATCCTATCCATAATGATGATCATTGAACCGGGTGAAAAAAGTTTGTGACCGGTATTCACTGAAACCCGTATAATCTATTACCCTTTTCACAGTTTTTTTGATGTCTTTTCTGCCTATCTTTGCTTTTTATGAGGGGGATACCAATATTTTTTTAAAGTATTCTATAGTTTTTTTAAGTCCTTCATCCAAGGGTGTTTCAGGTTTCCAGCAAAGCTTATCCTGTGCCAATTCGATATTTGGTTTTCTTTGTAACGGATCATCAAAAGGAAGTGGCTTGAAAACTATTTTTGATTCAGAACCGGTAAGTTCGATAATTTTATTTGCCAGCTCAAGAATGGTGAATTCTTCAGGATTCCCCATATTTACGGGTCCAGTAAACTCTTTAGGAGAATTCATCATCTTTATCATTCCGTCGATTAAATTATCAATATAACAAAAAGATCTTGTCTGATTGCCTTTGCCATATACGGTAATGTCTTTATTTTGAAGTGCCTGAACGATAAAATTACTTACAACTCGTCCGTCGTCCGGAAGCATTCTAGGTCCATATGTATTGAAGATCCTGATGACTTTAATATCAAGATTGTGCTGCCTGAAATAATCAAAAAAAAGAGTTTCTGCACAGCGTTTGCCTTCATCGTAACACGACCGGATTCCTATACAGTTTACATTGCCAAAGTAGTCCTCCATTTGAGGATGAACAGCAGGATTACCATAGACTTCAGATGTGGAAGCCTGTAATATTTTAGCCTTTAGTCTTTTTGCAAGCCCTAACATATTAATGGCACCGTGAACCGATGTTTTTGTCGTCTGAACAGGATCTGCCTGATAATAAATAGGGGAGGCCGGACATGCCAGATTATAGATTTCGTCAACCTCGACATAGAGCGGAAAAGTCACGTCATGTCGGATTAATTCAAAATATGGTCTATTTAAAAGATGAACAATATTTTGCTTGCTACCGGTATAAAAATTGTCCGCACAAATGACATCACACCCCTCTTCCAAAAGTCGCTCATATAAAAAAGAACCAATAAAGCCTGCGCCACCAGTAACAAGAACTCTCTTTTTATGCATTTAGAAAAACTCCTTTGTATTTAAAAAATTAGCGGTAACCGCCACGGGTATTTATTAACCGGTAGATAGTCCTTTCATATGTGCCCGCAATTAACAAATAACGCCAATTAGTAGCAATATCAATAAAACCTGTAAAGGGATAATGAACCTCTGTTGAGGAAAGCAATCTTCAGAGGAAGCATGGGCCCCATGAAACGGATGCAAAGTTACAACTAATAAATTGTTTTATCTGTAATAGAACGATGATATTCAAGTGCCCAATGATCAACCTTTGCGATCAATTGTTTGAGGACTTCAGAAAAATATTTGTCTTTATGATGGGCAATATAATATTTACGCGTAATGGGTGGTCCTGGAAATGGCAGAACAGCCAGTTTTTTCATCTGGATATGCCCAATAATGGTATTTCTTGAAACCAATGCAATGCCAAGACCGTCTTCCACAGCTTTTTTGATGGCCCTGTTGCTTGACAGTTCAAGGGAAACAATAATATCAATCTTGTTTTTTTTTAAAAAATCATGGGTGACCTGGTAAGAAAGAGACCCTTTTTCATGAACGATCATGGATTGGCCGGAAAGATCCATATAGGTCAAGTGTTTTTTTTTTACTAGGGGATGGGAAGGAGAGGCAACAAAAATCATATGATCTTCAAGAATTTCACGGCAAACTATTTTTTCATTTTTTATGGGATAGGATATAAAACCGATATCATTATTCAGATTAGCTACATTTTCCATAACCAGATCAGAAGGTAAGATGTTTACTGAAAATCGTATATCGGGATGTTCTTTGCTCACCGGGTTCACGATGGATGGCAGATAATAGGCCCCGAAACTTTCGCTGGCATCAATACGGATATGGCCCTGTTTTTGTTCCAAAAACTCTCTGATAGTTGCCTCGGCGTGGATCTCAAGGTCGAAAATTTTTTCGGCAATTTTATACAATGCAATGCCAGCATCCGTTAATACCAGCTTTTTACCGAATCGGTTGAATAATTTTATATCGTAGTGTTCCTGGAGCCGCTGAATCCCTTTGGTTATAGCAGGCTGGGTTACATTGAGCACTTCTGCAGCCTTACTTAACGATCCCATTTTACTGGAAAGATAAAAAATTTTAAGCTGACCCAGATTCATATTAATAACTCATTTTTATAATAATTCAATTTATCATGAAAAAATTATATACATTGCAATAGATATCAACTCAAGATCTTTTATGCGGTCTGGGAGAGGCGTTTATGATGTTTTTCCATGATGAGCCCTGGATTGTGTGCAGTGCCAGAAAATAAAGCTGTTTTAAAAATTTAAATCATATAATTATATGTTATATACCGGTCGTTTTCTATGCCTTTATTTTTCAGTGTTTATAGATGCATAAAATCGAATCAATTTTTGTTCAATAGAAAAACATGGCTATTACTTGAGCAGGTTAATAAATTCCTTGAGCGGGCCTGATATATGTTTTTCTCTGTGACAGACCATGAAAAAGGTTCGAAATAAAGGTTTGGATGACAAAGAAAGGGCAACCAGTTTTTTCGATTCAATCTCCTTTGCAGCCACTTTTTTTGAAATGGGGGCGATTCCTGTCCCGCCTTGCACCGCTCTTTTAATGGCTTCATTATTGGAAAAGGTTATGGGCATTGTAACTGAAACATGATTGGCTTCAAGCAGATCATGGATCATCTTTTGAAAATAAGACCCTTGTTCATGCATGATGATCATATGCCCCTCCAGGTCCGTTGCCGTAATCTTTGTTTTTCGCGCCAAAGGATGAGCCGGATCCATGATGATTACTATTTCATCTTTAACTATTTCAATGGTGTTTAACTTTTTGTCTTTAACAGGAAAAGAAACAAAACCAATATCATTTTTTAAGTTGATTGTGTTTTCAAGAACCTGCTGGTTGGAAAGAATTTCTAAGGTAACCCGGATTTTTGGGGCCTTAACATTAAACCTGTTGATGAATTCAGGCAGATAATATGCCCCAAAGCTTTCAGAAGCGCTGATCTTAATGTGTTTTAAATTTTCATTTTGAAATTGGGCCATGCAGTCATCTGCCAGCTTGTCCAGTTCAAATATTTTTTTTGCAATCTTAAAAAGATTTTCACCGGCCAGGGTCAGTTCCATGTTTTTGCCCAGCTTATGAACAAGAGGGACCCCATAGTATTCCTGGAGCCTTTGAATCCCTTTTGTAACAGCCGGCTGAGTAATATTTAATTCTTCAGCAGCATGACTCAGGCTTTTGTACTTGATTGCAAAATAAAAAAGTTTGAGCTGGTTGAGGTTCATGGGTTTGCATCTTAAATCAAATACGAAATTAGTCAAGTACTATGGGTATGTCAGGGTGACCTCAGCTAAGTTTGAACAGGTAAAGGGGTTTGAAAATAGATCATGTAAATGTTTTTTTTTGAAAGATCAATGCTCTCATTTTTTCAGGATAAAAGCACACGAGAATTAAAAAATACGACAATTCTAATAGAGATTTATATTTCAAATATTTGCTGAAAAGATCAAAATATAGTAATATGATTGTTAATTATTTGATTCTGAGAAATGACTGCCCTGATTTCTAAACCTCTATTCATAACGATTATGGAAAGAGGTGGTAATACTGTGCGTATTACTTGCCCGGACAACTCACTTTTATTGCAATAGAAAAAACTCAGGTAATTTAATGACTGGATATATCTTTAAAAAAGACCGTTTGTTGCTTGTAACCCTATTGTTTTATTTTTTCATTGTTTTGCCGTCATGGTGGCTGGTTTGTGAGTGGTATGAGGACAATTTGAGTAAATCGCAAAAAAATCAAACCCAAATTGAACTTCAATTAATAAAAAATACCCTGGCGAATGCGCTTTCAAGACGGTCTGCATTATTTGAAGGTCTATGTTCATTCATCCAGGCAAATCCAACTGAAGGAAATCATGATAAAGAGTACAACATCTTTATGAAAGGTTTGTACAATCATTCTAAGGGAGTAAGAGTAATGGCCGTTGCCCCCGGTGGGATACAAACATATGTTTATCCAATAAAAGGCCATGAATCTGTTGTGGGGCATGATATTCTAAATGATGAGCGCGCACATGTTCAAAAAGATATACAGCGCGCTTTAAAAACACGGGAAATCATTTTTAACGGCCCCTATACATTACGGCAAGGGGGGTTGTCCCTGGTTATGAGAAAAGCAATATATTTCGGCGATAACTTCTGGGGGCTTGCTGCAATGGTTATTGATATCCCCCCCATTATCGAGGAAGCCGGGATACTTATCAAATCAGATACATTGAATTTATCTTTGAAAGATAATCACGGAAACGTTTTTTTTGGTCAGGAAAAAATATTTGACAGCAATCCTTTGATTTTGAAAATAGACATTCTCGATGGGTCTTGGGAAGTTGCAGGGATACCAAAAGGAGGATGGTCTAAAAGTTATTTTAAACGGCTAACATTTTTTAGAATGACAATTTTCAGTATTATAAGTTTAATTTTTCTTTTATTTTATCTGTTTGCGTCGCGACATAAATATCTGGCCTTGAGTGTCGATGAAAAAACATTTGAATTATCAGAAAGATTGAAAGATTTAAAAAATAGCGAGTTAAAATTCAAATCAGTGACAGAAACCATAACCGATGTTTTTTGGATGAGCACTTTTGGGGTTGGCAAAATGATTTATGTCAGCCCTGCATATGAAGTAATTTGGGAAAAATTGAGTATTGACCTCTATAAATCTCCAAAATCTTTTATTGAAAAAATTCATCCGGATGACCGCAAGGCATATCTTAAAATAATCGAAAAATATCACAAGAAGGGGAAGCCTTATGATGTTGAGTACCGAATTATTCGAAAAAACTATGATATCTTTTGGATATATGAAAGGGGGTATCCAGTAGTAGATGAATTGGATGGAAAGAAACTCATGACAGGTGTGTGTACAGATATTACTGAACGAAAATTAAGAGAGAATCTGGCAAATACTCAACATGAACTATCCATTGGGCTTGGTAATGTAAATGATCTTGAACAGGTTTTGAGTCTTTGTTTGAATGCGGCCCTTGGGGTTTCAAATATGGAGTGCGGCGGCATTTATCTTTTTGATCATAAATTAGAGTCTTTGGACCTGGTTTGTCATAAAGGATTATCGGAAAATTTTATACATAAAATCTCCAATTTTGACAGGAAATCCACAAATGCGAAGCTCGTATTGTCAGGAGATCCGGTATATGCCAACCACCAGCAGATAGGGGTATATTTGGATGATATTGAAATTGATGAAAATTTAAAAGCCATGGCCATGATCCCTGTAAAATATCAGGATAATATCCTGGGTTGTATGAATGTGGCCTGCAAAAATAAGGATGAGGTATCATATTTGTCCCGTATCGCCCTTGAGACCATTTCCAACCAAATAGGCAATGCAATTGTCCATTTTAATACCCAGAAAATACTGCAAAATAGTGAAGAACGATTTGATCTTGCCATGCGATTTGCAAATGACGGGCTTTACGACTGGAATTTGGAAACAAATGAAATTTTTTATTCCAATGGGTGGAAACGAATGTTGGGGTATGAACCCGAGGAAATTGAAAATAACTTTTCTGAATGGGAGCGCCTGACTAAACCTGAAGATGTCAAAAAATCGTGGAAGATGATCAATGAGGTTATCGATGGAATACGGTCTCGGTTTGAATTAGAATTTCAAATGAAACATAAGAATGGAAGCTGGGTTGATATTTTATCTCGTGCCAATGTTGTTTTTAACAAGGATGGAAAAGCCGTTCGAGTGGTTGGAACTCATGTCGACATAACAGAACGGAAAAAGTATGAAAATGATTTGAAAATAAAAAATGCCGCCATTGAAAATTCTCTTAACGGATTTGATATTGTAAATGCCGAGGGTAAACTGATTTATGTAAACAAGGCATATGTGAAAATGTGGGGATATGATAATGCCAAAGAAATTATTGGCACATCACCTGTTGGTCATTGTGTTGATCCAGGCATGCCTGAAAAAGTTATTAAAATTTTGAAAAAAAATGGCAGTTACGAATTTGAGATAGAAGCCAAAAGAAAGGATGGCAGCACATTTGACGTATTGATGTATGCAAGGCTTGCCTTTGATGAAAAGGGTCAGGAAATATATCCCACCACCTGTATTGATATCAGCGAGAAAAAGAAAGCCTTGATGGAAAAAGAAAGGCTTGAAAATCAACTTCACCATGCCCAAAGACTTGAATCAATCGGTACCTTGGCAGGTGGGATCGCACACGACTTCAACAACATCTTATCACCAATCATTGGTTTTACAGAAATGTCCAAAGACGATCTGCCGGATAACCATCCTGTGCAGGAAAATCTTGATGATGTTTTACAGGGAGCCAAAAGAGCACGCGATTTGGTTAAGCAAATTTTATTCTTTAGTCGTCAAAGAGATATTGATCAAGAGTTTTTGGCCTTTCAGCCGATGATCAATGAAACACTCAAACTGTTAAGGTCTACAATTCCAGCAAACATAAAAATCGAAAAGGATCTAACTGCAGCGCCAATTTATCTTTTTGCCAGCACAAGTGAAATACATGAAATTATAATGAATCTTTGTACCAATGCCTATCATGCAATGGAAGAAAAAGGGGGAACTCTCACGGTGGGTTTAAATGAAATTCAACCCAATCCGGAACTTGAATTGCCAACAGGAAAATACTGTTGCCTGAGTATCGGTGATACAGGATCGGGTATACCGCCTGACGTGCTGGACAACATTTTTGATCCATATTTTACAACAAAAGAGCAGGGGAAAGGGTCTGGTTTAGGATTGTCTGTCATCCATGGGATTGTAAAAAGTTATAATGGTGCGATTAATATTCAAAGCAAAACAGGCAAAGGAACTCGGGTTGATGTTTTTTTGCCCATTACCCCGGAAAAAAATATCACCACTCAGGCCGCACAAGATGTGCCAATTATATCAGGAGATGAAAGCATCTTGTTTGTTGATGATGAAAAAACAATTGTCAAACTAGGGGTTCGCCTTTTGGAAAAACTGGGCTATACTGTAATGGGAAAAACAAGCAGTACAAAGGCATTGGAATTGTTCAAGTCAAATCCTTACAAGTTTGACCTTGTAATTACGGATATGACCATGCCGGGATTGCTCGGCACTGAGTTCGCCAAAAAAATATTGGACATCCGACCGGGTTTACCCATTCTCATTTGTACGGGTTTCAGTGAGCGGGTTGATCAGGAAACATCAAGATCTTTTGGCATAAAAGGCTATATAAACAAGCCCATTTTATTTGAAGAACTGTCTTTGAAAGTGAGGGAACTTCTTGATCAGGGACAGGCACAAGACCGACAGAACAAGAATTAAAACCTGATACGATAATGACAATTCAATACAATTGCTTTTCAATCAACGACCAGTCTATGATTTCTAAAATAGTATTTGCCAATCCCATACACTTTTGATAGCTGATGAATTTGTTTTATAAATAACAGGGGAAAAATATGCCACATATAATCGTGAAGCTTTATCCAGGCAGATCAGATGCCCAAAGAAAAGAACTTACAAGAAAAATAGTAAAAAATACCAAAGAGATTTTGGGATGTGAAGACAAGGCGATCTCAGTTGCTTTTGAACAAGTCGAAAAGGATGATTGGGCTCAAAAGGTTTATAGACCGGATATTATTGAATGCCCTGGAACACTTTACAAACAACCGGGGTATAATCCTTTTTTGTTAAAACAAAATAAAACCGAAAACATGGCAGCTCTGAAAGAGCAGATTCAAAAAGCCGTACAGACGGCACAAAAAGAGGATACATCCGGATATTTCAATGCCATGTCCTGGCTGGATCTCGAACTTGAAGACAACCCTGAGATTTTTGATGGTTTTTTCGACACGGCCTGGGCTGACATTTCACCGGACGAACGCGGAAAAAGAGCTGCTGTAATCAGAAGCGTTCTGTAAATGTTTAAAAGTAACCCCAATTGCCATGTACTGATGTTAATATGTGTCCTTGTTCCTTTTATCAGACAAAAACTGTCGAGCCCTGTCCAAAGCATTTTAATACAAATTCCATGTTAAGATTTTGAAATAATTATAATATTTTTTCACGAAAACTCATTGAATTAAAATTATGGGAAATTATAGGTAAACCTTTCCCATCCATATCTTTTTGTTCTTCATGTTCGTTCCCCATCCATTTTATGGTTTTTGCCCTTATTTGAGATGCTATTGAGTTTTAAATGATCAGAAGCGGAGGGTGGGGTGAAAGTTTGCATGGATTAAACCCTCGGGCGGCAGGACGCCGCAGGAGATGGGATTTCCCCCGGAGAAAATCATGGAGGATTATCGATTAAAAACGCCTGCCCTGCCTGGAGTGTTCATATGATACGAAAAAAAATATCAGGCCGTTAATATGAGAGCTGCTGAATGGGAAAATCGGTATCAATGATGGGTGTGAATGCCATATGTCTTAAAATTATAACATTTAGTTATATTAATTTAAAATTAGTATTTTGACTTGTTACGAGAAGACATTGATAAAGATATTAATAATTAGGGATGGTTTTAAAGTATAGGTGATTTATTGTGGATGGAACTATTTTAACAGGCGTTTTAAACAGATAAGAGGAGTCAGGTATGAGAGATCAGGCCAAGGTAGTTATCATAGGTGGTGGTGTATTCGGGACCAGTGTCGCATATCATCTGGCCAAAGCCGGCTGTACAGATATAATCCTTGTGGATAAGGGTGAATTAACCAGTGGTACAACATTTCACTCTGTGGGTCTGGTTTCGCAGTTCAGAACTTCGCCATCGTTGATGAAAATAATGAACTACACGATTAAATTATTTAACGAATTAAAAAAAGAGGCGGGAGAAAATCTGGGATGGCACACCGTAGGAAGTCTCCGCCTGGCATCGAGTCCAGAGCGATTAAAATCTCTTCGCCGGGAAGTCAGCCGGGCAAGAGCCATTGACATTGAGGCCGAGGTTATCACATCTTCACAAGCACTTGAAATAGCG
The DNA here is from genome assembly GCA_964455805.1 of uncultured Desulfobacula sp. Lineage (GTDB taxonomy): Bacteria > Desulfobacterota > Desulfobacteria > Desulfobacterales > Desulfobacteraceae > Desulfobacula. Next base: position 17,162 of record CAYVZG010000002.1, on the reverse strand, counting down.
CCTTTTATGTCAGATGAAAATCTTTTCGGTGCTGTCTGGGTCCCGGATGACGGCCATATCGACCCCAGTTCCATAACCTATGAATTTGCCCGCCAGGCAAAGCGTCTGGGAGCAGAAATTAATACAGGCGTCAGGGTCATGGATATTGATGTGGATTCAAAAGGTCAGGTGACCAAAGTTGTTACGGATAAAGGGGATATTCTCACAGAGTGTGTCGTTAATGCAGCAGGGGAATGGGCACCGCGTATAGGAGAGATGGTAGGGATAAATATACCCATGGTGCCATTAATGCATCAATACCTGACAACAAAGCCCATCCCCGGACACAAACTGGCTCCAGACACCCCGGTGATAAGAGATCCGGACAAATTGTTCTACTGCCGTGAGGATGTGGGATCGTTTTTGATCGGTGCATTTGAAACCAACCCGAAAGAGTGGGCTGCCAAAGGCGTTCCCTGGGGATTTACCCAGGAATTATTACCTGCAGAGTGGGATTTGTTTGAACCGGTCATGGAAATGGCAATGGAAAGATTACCCATCCTTGAAAAGGCGGAGGTAATAGAGCTGATTAACGGACCGGATGCCTTTACACCGGATGGTCATTATGCTTTGGGTCCTGTTCCGGGATTAAAGGGCTTCTTTGTGGCGGCCGGCGGTTCAATCAATGGGATTGCTGGGGCAGGCGGGGTAGGCAAATTAGTATGCGAATGGATTCTGGAAGGAGAACCGTCCATTGACACCCATGAAATGAATGTCAGACGTTTTGGTCCCCATCTGAAGCATCTTGACTATGTGACACAGCATTGCCGGGAAGTATACCGCAATTATTATCATCTTCATTTTCCCAATGATGAAAATGAATGGGGGCGCCCCTTAAGAATCAGCCCTTTTTACACCCGTCTCAAGGAACTAGGGGCTGTGTTCGGAGAGAAAAACGGCTGGGAACGGGTCAATTATTTTGAACCGGGCAAACCCGGGCGAAAGGCCGGCTATGATCAGAGGAACTGGGGCTGGGGAAAACCAGACTTTTTTGACAGGGTTAAAAAAGAAGCCCTGTGTGCCCGCAAGAGCGTGGCCCTTTTGGATATGACCTCATTTGGCAAAATAGAGGTGAAAGGCAAAGATGCCCTTGATTTACTGCAGAAGCTTGCCATATCCGATCTTAATAAACCGTTAGGGTCTATCACCTATACCCAGTTTTTAAACGAGACCGCAGGAATTGAAAGTGATGTTACGGTCTGCAGGATGGGTGAAGATCATTTCAGGATCATTTCAGGGACCTCGTTTGTTTCCAATGATGTGGGCTGGATAACATTGCATAAGCAAACGGATCAGAAGGTATCAATCAAAGATGTTACAGACGAAATTGCCTGTTTAAGCCTGTTCGGGCCCAATGCCAGAAATGTACTTGAAACGCTCACCAAAGCTGATGTTTCCAATAAAGCCTTTGCCTATATGACGGCAAAAAACCTTGATATGGGCGGTGTTAATGTCTGGGCTCAGAGAGTCAGCTATACCGGGGAACTTGGATGGGAGCTTTACATGGACAATGGGGATGCGCTGGAGATATGGGATGCCATAATGGATGCCGGTAAACCATTTGAAATAACCCCCATCGGTTATAAAGCGCTTGACGGACTGAGGATTGAAAAAGGGTATTTGTATTGGAGCGGTGATATTTCTCCAGGGGATAACTCCCTTGAGGCTGGCCTTGGATTCTGTGTGGATTTTACTAAAGATGACTTTATCGGTAAAGACGCCCTAGTGGAAATCAAGGAAAAAGGACTGAAAAAAAAGTTATGCGGCCTGATCCTTGATGCGGATTATTGCCTGTTCGGTGGTGAATCTGTTTACAAAGACGGCAAGATTATCGACCGTATCAGAAGTGCCAACCATGGGTATTGTGCCAACACGGATATTGCGCTTATATATCTTCCCATTGAAATATCGGAACCAGGCACAACCCTGGAAGTTGAAGTCATGGGTAGGATTATTAGTGCAGAAGTAGCATCAATGCCCATAGTAGACCCAAAAGGCGCGCGAATACGTGCATAAAAAATATGCTTTAAACAATTAATTAATGCGGGGGATCCAACAATGCTGAATCAGGCAAAAATAGTTGTTATTGGTGGAGGTATCACAGGATGTAGTGTTTTGTATCACCTTGCCAAGACCGGTGTTAAAGATGTTGTTTTGGTGGAAAAAGCAGAACTCACGTCAGGGGCAACTTGTCAGGCAGCCGGTATGCTGACTCAATTCAATACCTCACAGACCATTATGCGGATGCGTCAATACAGCACTCAGCTTTATAAAAGCCTTAATGTCTTCAGTGAGGTGGGAAGTGTAAATATTGCATCAAGCCCGGAAATGTTAAAAACATTTCAACGCAATGTGAGCCGTGCAAGGGGTATCGGTCTGGACGTGGGTATTATTTCGGCACCGGAAACAATGGAATTGTTACCCTGGGCATCTGATCAGAGTCTTTATGGTGCGTTTCATCTACCCGGGGACGGCCACATTGATCCGCATACCACAACATATGCTGTGGCTAAGGCAGCTGCTGATCTGGGTGCGCAGATTTTAACAAATACCCGTGTAACAGGAATAGAATTGTCCGCAAAAGGTGAGATCGGAAAAGTGAATACGGATAAGGGCGATATTGAATGTGAAATGATTGTAAATGCAGCAGGCATCTGGTCTGCGCAGATAGCTGCAATGGCAGGGATTAAAATCCCATGTACGCCTGTCGTGCATCAGCATATTGCAATGGAGGCAGTAAAAGGCAGTGAAATACCGGCTGACAGCCCGACGTTTCGCGATTATGATTATCTTGTCTATGGTCGGCCGGAAGGTGGAAGTTACCTTGTTGGCGGCTGGGAAATGCATCCCAAAACGATTTGGATAGATGGTGTTCCCTGAGAGCATGGATCTTCTGAAGTCCCCAATGATTTTGATCTGTTTGCTCCCATGCTTGAAGATACCATTAAACGATTTCCGTTTATTGGTGATGCAGGCATGATTCGTCTGGTCGCTCACCCGGATGCATTTACACCGGATGGAGGCCCATTGCTCGGGCCCTGGCCGGGCTTGAAAGGATTCTGGATGGCTGCAGTGTCTAATATGCAGGGTTTTGGCGGGGGTGGGGGTATCGGTAAAACCGTTGCAGAATGGATCACTGAGGGAAAAACAGAATGGGATGTATTCCCTTATAGGGCATGGCGTTTCAGCAGACACCACAATCAACCCCGCTATGCTGCCGAATGTGCCAAAGAGGTTTACAGGTATTACTATCGTACAAAGTATCCCCATGATGAAAATGTTTCCATGCGCCCCCTTCGAATGAGTCCATTTCATAACAGGCTCCAGGATTTAGGGGCGGTTTTTGGAACAAAGAACGGCTGGGAACGGGCCAATTATTTTGATCCCCAAAAAACCTAGTGTTTAGCTGGCGAGGTTCAGCGGGAATGGGGCGGCTGGGTCAAGCCCTCTTTTTTTGAGAATATTGCCTCAGAGTGTAACGCCGTCAGAAATAAGGTCGGTCTTTTTGATATGAGTGCTTTTGGTAAAATTGAAATTAGAGGACCAGGGGCATTACCTTTAATCCAGAGGCTTACAGATAATGATCTGGACCGCCCCAATGGCTCGGTTACATATACTCAATTTCTTAATGATCAGGGCGGCATTGTTGGAGATGTTATGATTACCCGTCTTGATTTTCAATACTTTCGTATAATTACGGGTTCAGCTTTAATTGATTCAGATCTTGGATGGATCAAATTGAATCAGAAAGAGGATGATCTCAGTGTTGAAATCAAGGATGTGACAGAAGACTATGCAGTGATCGGTCTTTGGGGTCCCAATGCCCGGGCGGTGTTACAGAAAGTCACAGCAACAGATATCTCCCATATATCTTTTCCTTATATGTCTGGTAAGAACATAGAGGTAGGAGCCATTTCTGTTTTTGCACAGCGCGTCACCTATGTGGGTGAATTGGGATGGGAGTTGTACATTCCAAAAGACAGGTCTATTTTTGTGTGGGATATACTCTGGAAGGCAGGTAAAGATTTTAAGATGAGGCCCTGTGGCTTCAAAGCCATAGATTCCCTTAGACTTGAAAAAGGTTTTCTGGCGTTATCAAATGATATCACAACATTGGAAACCCCGTTTGAAGCAAGACTTGATCATTGTGTGAAAATGGGCAAAGATGTCGATTTTATTGGGAAAAAAGCGCTTGCTACTATTAAAAGCCAGGGTATAAAACAAAGACTCCACACGCTGGTAATCGGAGATGAGGAATATTTAACGCTATACGGCGGCGAAGCAGTAACTCTGAACGGAAGGACGATTTCGCGACTACGAAGTGCGGGATACGGCCATACAATTAAAAAGAATATTGGTTTTGCATATCTGCCCATAGATTGTATAGAAACTAGATTTTTAGTGGAAGTATTTGGAGAAATGATAGAGGCAAAAATTGCGCCGGATGTTCTATACGACCCAAAAAGCCATGCCATCCAAAGATAATTTTATTAAATGACAGCCATAAATACAAATTATAAAAATGATTTAGCCAATATTGAAGCGATTGAAGAACAATTGAAAAATATTGCTGATGCTGGTTTTTCCCATGTGCACTGGGGCCATGACTGGCTGGGCGAATATATGTATGCCGAAATTGAAATGGTACAGATCAAACAGATGCTGGATAAATATGATTTGAAGATAAAAGGCCTGCATGCAGCAGAAGGAGGGATAAGAGGCCGCACTCAAGATGGCAATCTTGATTTTGGCCATAGATATAAAAACAGAAAAAATTATACATCTCTTAATGAATATAACCGGCTTGCAGGCGTTGAGCTAGTTAAGAACAGGGTGGATTTAGCGGTTATGATTGAAGCAAAAGAAATTATTTTGCACATGCAACTACCCTATATTGAGTTAAGGCAAGATATAGATTTCAAAGAAAAATATTGGGACCAGGTTTTTAAATCATTTGATGAATTAAAGGTGTATTGCGGGTCAAGAAATGTGAAAATAGCTGTTGAAAATTTACTCTGCACCCCCAGGCAGGAACAAATGGACCAATTTGATTTGTTATTTGACCGGTATGATTTTGATTTTATGGGATTTTGTTTTGACTCAGGCCACGGGGCTCTGGTGTGTCTGGATGATCCTCTGTTTTTTGCAAAAAGATATAAAGATCGAATCATTGCATTACACCTGCAGGATAATGATGGCATTGCAGAGGAGCTAATTGAAGATGGTCTGGCTGTGTTAAAACATGACAAACATGCCGTCCCCTTTACCGGTATTATGAACTGGGATAAATGTGCAAAAATCATTGCCTGGTCGCCCTATCAATTGCCTGTAACATTAGAGGTGGTTATTAAAAGCGATACCTATGATCAGGAAATGTTTAAGCTAAAAGATGCATTGGCAAAAGCACAAAAATTAGATGAAATGATCAACAACTTCAGAAAATGATTTTCAAGGCTTTCATTAAAAGGGAACCGAGTATGCCTTAATATCTTTTTCGATAATCTCGTTGAGCTGTTTTGAAAAATTACAGGGGTATTCATAATGGAAAAGCGTCAATTGGTCATAAAATGCGGTAAAGAAACGCCGGATACCATAACAGGTATAGAGTATCCGATTCCCAATTGCCTGAATAAGATCAGACAGAAAGCAGATGTCATAGTAACCGAAGACGAAAAAGAAAATACCATTCTGAAAGCAGTTAAGGGTGCTGCCGTCTTAATGATCACCTATGGCAGGATTACACGCCGGGTAATAGAAACAGGTCTGCCAACGCTTAAAGCCATTGTCAAGATAGGAACAGGAATAGATTCAATCGATATTGATGCAGCAAAAGAGTATGGCGTTCGGGTGATAAACTGCCCGGACTATGCTCAAAATGCAGTGGCAGAAGGTGCTTTTTTGCTGCTCATTAATTGTATGAAAAAATTCGGACCCGTCCACTGTTTTGTTCAAAAGAATGGGTGGATGGGTCCCAGTGAGGATAATAAAGGCTGGGATCTTGATAATAAGCGTGTGGGAATGGTGGGATTGGGTCATATCAATTCTCAGCTGGCCCGCATGTGCCAGGGGTTTAAAATGAGGATACACGCTTACGACCCCTATGTTACACAGATGACAATGGACCAAAAACGGGTAAGTAAAGCTGAGGATCTGGATCAATTGATGGCTTCTTCGGATGTGATTTCCATTTGTCTTCCCCTGAATGATGAAACAAGAGGTATTATTTCAGAGGAGCGGTTAAAACTGATGAAACCCAGTGCTTTTTTAATAAATGTGGGCCGTGGTGCAATTGTCGATGAGTCAGGATTGTTAAAAGCGTTAAAGGATAAAACAATTGCAGGGTGCGGTTTGGATGTTTTTTCTGAAGAGCCGCTTCGTAAAGAGAACCACTTTTTAAGTGAACTTATAACCATGGATAATGTTGTGATTACTCCTCATCTGGCAGCCTGGACCCATGAAACATGGAATCGCCTGCAAAACGAAGTCCTGCAAACGGTAATAGATGTTTTAGAAGGCCGGGATACTGTGATCCGTTCTAAAGATCCGAGACTGCAAGATCAATCCCATTGCATTTATCCGGAGCTATGATCAGCGGAATAACATTTTGAAATATGCATTTTATCTGTTTGACTAAGACTGAGTGGGAGATTATTGTAGAGTATCCGGTTCTCAGGACCGGACCGTTTATTACTCGGTGTTGAGGAGGACGAAATATGTGGAAGCGAGCGGTTTGCACCAAGGATTGTCCCGATACCTGCGGCTTATTGGTCAAGGTCGAAGCCGGGCAGATTGTAAGTGTCAAAGGCGATCCTGATCACCCTTTCACCAATGGTTTTATCTGCCAAAAAGCCACCCACTTTCCCGGGCATGTCCACTCAAACAAACGCATTGTAACTCCGCTCAGGCGCACCGGCCCAAAAGGTAGCGGTAAATTTGAACCCATTGAATGGAAAGAGGCTCTGGATGAAGTGGCTTCCCGGATGAAGTTACTATCTTCAGAATTCGGCCCGGAGACCATCCTGCCATATTCTTATGCCGGGCACATGGGGCTTGTCCACCGCAATGCGGGTCATGCCTTTTTTAATCGACTGGGGGCCAGCCGCCTGAACTACACGATTTGCGGTCCGGCCGCAACGGCCGGCTACGAAGCCAGCCTTGGCAGCGGACCCAGCACTGAGATCGAAACGGCTTCCCAGTCTGACTACATCATTATTTGGGGCAGCAACACCCTGACCACCAACGTTCATGCCTGGCCATATTTTAGCATGGCCCGAAAGGCCGGAGCCACCCTTATGGTTATCGATCCCTACCGCAATCGGACGGCACAACAAGCTGATATTCATCTCATGATAAAACCGGGTACGGATGCAGCACTGGCAATGGCAATGATGCATGTGCTTATTGACCGGGATATGATCGATCATGATTTTATCGCCCAAAAAACAATTGGTTTTGAAGAACTGAAGGCCAGGGCTGCAGAATATACCCCGGAACGGGCAGCCGATATCTGCGGCTTGTCTGAGAAAATGATTGTTCGACTGGCAGAGGGTTATGGTTGTGCCAGTGCACCCTACATCCGAAGCGGGTGGGGACCGGCACGCCAGCTCAAAGGGGCCATGGCAATGCGGACCATTGCAATGTTACCCGCTCTGGTGGGTGCGTTTGATAAACCGGGTGGTGGGATTACCCGCACTGTGGGGGGCACCCCCTCTGATTTGAGCGGATTGATACGATCAGACCTGAGCCCGACCGGCACAAGGATTGTGAATATGGTTGAACTGGGCAATGCCCTGACCCGGCTGAACGATCCGCCCGTCAAACTATTGTACGTTTATCTGTCAAACCCGGCAGTGGTGGCTCCGCAGTCCCGGGAGGTATTGGCCGGGCTAGACCGCAAAGATCTGTTTGTAGTTGTTCAAGAGATGTTTCATACCGATACCACCAGGTATGCAGATATCATTCTGCCGGGAGCCAGTTTTCTAGAAGTTACCGATCTTTACCGGTCGTACGGCCACAATTACATCCAAATGGCCCAACCCGTCATTCCACCAGTGGGACTAAGCCGTTCCACTTTGACCATCTTCCAGGATCTGGCAGCATGTCTTGGTTTTAATGACAAGGTTTTTTCCCTTGCCGAGATGGATTTTATTGAAGATTTTTTACGTGAAAAATCGCCCTATCTGGAAGGGATCAATTTTGAAGTGTTGTCGACCGGAACCCCAGTGAGGTTGAGCATACCGTCAAATCCATATGCTGATGGATTCGCAACCCCATCAGGCAAGGTTGAATTTTTTTCACAGACAATGGCAGATCAGGGCTTTGATCCCCTTCCAGACGGGCAACCATTAAGGGACCTTGATGGCGGGGATAGATATCACCTGGAGTTTATTACCCCGCCCCATCACCTTTTCCTCAATTCAGCCTTTAACGAGATAGACAAAATCAGGGAAAAGGCCGGCAAGGCCCAGGTGATGATCCATCCTGAAACAGCCCGGATCAGGGGTATTGCAGATGGCGATTCGGTAAGGGTCTTTAATGACAGGGGAGAATGTTATTTAATAGCCAAGGTGACAGATGATACCCGAACCGGGCTTTTAGTAGCCGAGGGCCTTCACTCTCCTTTATTTTCACAGGGCAGCGGCGTTAATCAACTGACCAGTCAGCGGCTCACCGACATGGGTGAAACATGTGCCTTCCATTGCAACCTGGTTGAAGTTGAACGCCAGGGTAAATAAGAGCGGTCTCTAAGAATACTTGTGATTTATCGTTCATAAACTATATCACCACCTATAAAACACTTTTCCACCTTTATATCTTTGATCTGCTCAGGCTTTATTGTAAAAATATCGTCAGATAAAACATGCAAATCCGCCAATTTCCCCAAACTGACTTAGCCTTTGTTGTGATCTTCAAAGGTTGCGTACTCTGACCCCATAGTGTAAGCGTAAACCGACTGTTCCACAGAGATCCATTGTTCGGGTATCCACGGTTTATCACACTTTTTGCTGGGATCTTTTCCGGTATTGTCTTTTGTCCTTGTTATTGTATGAATATGTTTTTGAAAATGTTAGGACATAAACTCGGTTTCAACCTCCATGATAGATTCTTCAATAATACCAAGCGCCTCATCCATTTGTTCCTGGGTGATGATAAGAGGGGGTGTCAGTGTAAGGATATTACCCATGGTGATCTTGAAGCTCAACCCTCTGGAAAGGGCAGCATACATGACCGCTTCAGCCTCATCTATTGCTCTTTTTTTTGTGATACGGTCCTTTACAAGTTCAATTCCCAAAAAAAGACCAAGACCCCGCACATCTCCAATCAAGGGATGACGTTCCTTCATTTTTTTTAAGGCAGACAGGGTATGCTTTCCGATGTCTTGCGCATTTTGGGCAAGTTTATTTTTTTCAATATACTTTATGGTGGCAAGGGCGGCTGCGCATCCCACCGGACTTTTTTCATGGGTGTAATGTCCAAGCGCTCGGGTTTCAGCCAGATCCAGGCCGTTGCGGACAACAAGTGCGGCCAGGGGAAAGATGCCGCCGCCTAGGCCTTTGCCCATGACAACCATATCCGGTTCAACATTGAAATTTTCAAATGTGAATATTTTGCCTGTCCGCCCCAGACAATGGGGGACCTCATCAAAAATAAGCAGGGCACCGTGTTTGTCACAGGCCTTTCTGATGATCTCCCAGTATTCAGGTTTTGGAATATAGGGGGTGCTGCGGATGGGTTCTGCTATAACGGCAGCAACATCACCCTCTTTTTCAAGCATATACTCAATATATCTGGCACAGGTGAAATCACACCCGCCCTTTTCAGCGCATCCAAATATACACCGGTATTCATCAGGGGGAGGCGCATGCTCGCTTCCCGGCATCATGGGGCCCATATCCTGGCGGAAAATGGCTTCTCCTCCTATGGATATGGCATCAAGCGATGCGCCATGGAAGCTGTCCCACATGGAAATGGTCTTATGCCGGCCCGTTGCCACACGGGCAAGCTTCAAAGCCATTCCAACAGCCCCTGTACCACCCGGGCATAATAGAATCTTGTCAAAAGAGTCCGGGGCAATTTGTATCAGCTTTTTTGCCAGATCAACTGCAGTCTGGTTCGTATAACGGCGGGTACAAAAAGACAGTTCATCAAGCTGGTTTTTTACAGCTTCAATTACTTCAGGATTGCCAAAGCCGACCTGATGGACATTATTGCCATGAAAATCCATGTACCTTCGACCCTGTAAATCTTCAATATAAATACCTTCACATGTTTTCATACCGTTCAGGCAAGGGGTTGAAAGAGACTGTTTTAGAAAATAGCTCGAATCTTCTTCCAAAAGCAATTGTGTGGCTTTATCATGATTATTCTTCTGCCATTTTTTCCTGCGCAAGGAAAGATTGATATCACCTTCCGACCTGTGTAAATTTGCCATTATTATCTCCTGATTTAAATATACGGTCTTTTCCTGAATTGTTATGGGTAAAAAGCTAAATGAATACCCGTCTTTTAATCTTTATTCAGTAAAACGTAAACAAATAAAACCTCCAAAATAATAGCCGGATATTAATGAAACCCTTGAATCCGAGGTGTAAACACTCTATTTCATCTTTGACCCATGAGAATACTAATGTCAAAGTAATAATAATTATGTCGTAAATAATTACAGGTTATATATGGGAAAGTCAGACCAATGGAAAAATAATAACCAAAAGCAATAATAATCATAAGATTAATTAATTTGACTTATGGTTTGCATTGGTTTTAATCTTATCGACGGTGAATAATAAAATTAAGGAGTAAACTACTTAAATGATCGTTTTGATTTTGCTGGGGGCAGGGGCCTATGTGGGTTGGAACATAGGAGCCAATGACACGGCAAATTGCGTTGGTACAACAGTTGGGTGTGGCCTGATATCATACAAAAGAGCGGTGATTCTGGTTTCGATTTTTGTTATAATAGGTGCCATGATCGATGGTGACCATGTCATGAAGACTGTTGGAAAAGGCATTATCAATCAGCCACTTGATTATCTGGCCATTTTTGTGGCTTTGTTATGTTCCGGAATTTTTGTTACTTTGGCAACTTTTTTTAGCATTCCCACTTCAACATCTCAGGCGATTGTCGGGGGAGTATTGGGGATTGGTCTTGCAACGGGTGCCCAGATTCAATATTCAAAACTTGTTATCATCGCCGAAAGCTGGATTCTGTGTCCGATCCTGGTATTGGGACTTTCATTTGGAATGTATTATCTTTTAACCATATTTATCAGGCGCTTGAGAGTTGGGACGCTGCTCGTTCAAAATGCCCTGGGCTGGCTTTCAATCATGTCCGCATGTTATCTGTCCTATTCCATGGGGGCCAATAATGCGGGCAATGCGGTCGGTCCCATATCAAATCTTGGAATTGTACACCCGCAATTACTTCTCCTCCTTGGTGGTGTTTCCATTGCCATAGGTGCCATTACTTATGGTAAAAAAGTGGCAAACACAGTGGGAAAGGGAATTACACCGCTTGATATTCCCGGTGCTTTTGTTGCGCAGATCTCTTCGGGCTTTGGCATGCACATGTTTTCACTTATGGGGATTCCGGTTTCTACTTCTTCTGCTATAGTGGGTGCGGTTGTAGGGGTAGGTCTTGTCAAGGGTGCAAAATCAATCAGTAAAAAAACAATATTGACGATTCTTGCGGGGTGGGTGTTAACACCTACCATGGCGGCAGTTACCGCTTTTTTATTGTATAAATCTTTAAAAGGTTTTGTTCTATGATGCATTTTACTATAAAAATAATAATTATATATATTTATGTTGTTAGGGGAGAAAAATGATCCTTTTTAAAAAAGAAAAAGAAGTCATTGAGCTTATCGAAAAGCATGCGGATAAAGTTGAAGAGTGTTTAGCCACTTCTTTGAGTACGCTTGAAGCTTATATAAATGACGATATTCCAAAGGCCAAAAAACTGGCCCGACAGGTGGATAATCTGGAATCCCAGGCAGATCTGATCAGGCATCAGGTCCGGGACAGGCTATATGGGGGAGCCTATATGCCCCTGTTGAGAGAGGATGTCTATAAATTGGTGGAGAGCCTTGATATGGTTGCAAATGCTGCGGAAAAGTGCTGTGATGCGTTTTTGAATCAACGGCCGGTGATTCCCGGTTTTCTAAAACCGGATTTTTTAGCTATAACCAAGCTTTCCACAAACGTTATTGAACCGCTTCGAGAGGCACTTTTATGTTACTTAAAAGGATTGTGCCCAATGGAAGTTTCCCGTCAGCATGCAAAAGATGTCGGACTTATTGAGTCAAAAGCAGACAGCATGGAGTGGGACTTGACAAAAAAAATATTTTCTTCTGATTTGAGCTACAGCCATAAACTGCATTTGAAAATTTGTACTGAGCATATTGTAACCCTCACCGATAAGGCGGAATACTCTGCTGACTATCTGGAGGTTGTAGCCTTAAAGGCTATGATTTAGAAATATATACACCAGGCAGGGAAGCCCCTGCCAAGGTACGGGACATATACGTGTTATCAATACATTGATTTAAATGTATCATAAAAGCCAGTCAACCAGAGCCAGGTACCTATCTATTGCCAAGTAAAATATAGTTTGCCTGTGCGACAGCAATGTGTTTTTTATTTTCATCGTAAAGGTCAATGGCCATGGGACTTAATGTACGGCCATATTTAACCACCCTTGCCTGGACAATTAAATCTGTCAGACATGGGGCCAGAAACCTGATATTCATGTCCGTGGTGGTCATTTTTACCTCTGGTCCGCAAAGGGTCACAAGGGCATAAGCAGCGGCCGAATCGGCAACGGTCATCAGCAGACCACCATGAAAAGATTCAAAAATACCATCATATCGTTTATGACGGGGTGCTCTCAACTCGCAGTATCCGGTTTTTATATCTATTACCTGCAGTTCCAGCGTCTTCATGATTGGAATGGTGTTTATTTTTTTGAAAAGTTTATCGATAAATCCTAGTTCTAGATCAGATCCTATTTTGATTTTTTTCATGATTGGCCTTTCTTTTTCAGATTCTGCCTTATTGCAGGAGCCGCATTGGCAGACAATTATCAGCACCGGCGGATAAAACTGACCCTTTGATTTTCATGAATCTAATATTAATCTCGTTTCTCAGGGTTTTGATGGCGGCTTCAGAAAATATGAGGTCACAATGGCTATCCCTGTTAAAGAGGCACATAAGCCAAAAGCCATCCTGAATGTCCCGGTTGTGTCGGCTATGAATCCTGCTAAAGCCGGGCCGGCAATTTGACCGGCGCCTAAGAATAATGTGATAAAACCAAGTGCCTTTACTGCTTTTTCCGGTCCGGCATAGTCTCCGACTGCAGCAGACATAATTGTCGGGATACTCCACACAGACAAACCAAAGATACATATAGATGCATATAAAAAAGAGTTAGGAAGATCAACCGCCACCAATGCATAGGAAATGGTGAACAGTCCATAAACGATCATCATCCCTGTTTTTCTACCCAGTTTATCTGAAATCCATCCAAACAGAGGGCCTGAGAATATTGAAAGTGCGCCAACAAATGCCCAGAAATTACCTGCGGTCTCTTCACCAAACCCTTTTTCATTCACCATAGCAGTGACGATGAAAGTGACATAAACAGCATAGGTTGCACCGAAAAATGAGTAAATGCACCCCAGATGTGTCATTGTCCATTTATTGTTTTTCTTGGAGTCTGAGGCGCCTTTGTTTTTCAGATCAGCCGCATCTGTTGTTCCCAAAGGTGATAATCCTCTCTCACTGGGATGGTTACGCAGTAAACAGGCAGCCACACCTGCAATAAAGATTGAAATGATTCCTATGGTTAACCATCCGGTACGCCACCCTTCACTTCCTAATGCAGAGTTAATCCATGGAATAAACATCCCTGTTAATACGATGGCAACTCCGTTTCCAGACAGCATGGCCCCGGCTGCGCGACCCCTGCTTGTCTTTAAAAACCAATGTGAGACTAAACCCATCATGGGAATATTTGCAAAACCAGAGCCGATACCAGTTGTCATATAAAGAGCCATCACCTCAAAGAATCCTGTGGCACGGCTGATAGCCATCATAGAGCTGCCAACCATTATTAATCCCAGCGATATCGTCCATCGCGCTCCCATTTTTCTTGCCACCATACCGGCGATAATTACAGAAACCATATAACCGACAAAATTACCCGTTCCAATAAATCCCATCTGGGAGTAGTTCAGGTCAAGGGATGCCCCCATTGAGGGTAAAAGCATCCCTAAAGAAAACCGGCCCAACCCCAAGCAGGAGAAAAGAACAAATGCTCCGGTTAATGCAATAATCCAGGCATAATGCAAATGGCTTTCATTATTGGTGGCATGTTTTTTTGGTTTCACTACTTTCTCCTTAAAAGAAGTTATTCACACATATTCCAGTACTTTGTCCATCATTTTTTTGATCATAGACCCATCGGCATTTTAAACCCATCATCAGAATTGTCATCAAAAGGATTTTGAATGTTATCACCTGATATTGTTATGGATCGTTTTAAATCATGGTTTTTTAGTTTTTAAATTCAAGTATATGAAATCTGAACTTAATTCCTTGAAAAGTTAATCCAAAAAAGATATTTATTAATTATATTTTCTCCCAGAAATTTGGATTAAGTAATTATAAAGGCTGAAGATCCTCTATCCACAAAGATGATATTTTAAAAAAGGAGGTTAGAAATGCATAGATTTCAAATTTCTATTTTTTTAACTCTGATTTTTGTTTTATCGCCCACTTCTGCTATTTCTGATTCAAACAAAATTACATTTGGATTTTTACCATATTTCAGCGCATCAAAGCTGATAGAACTGCACACTCCTATTGTTGATCATATTCAAAAAAAAATCGGTCAGGAAATTTTAATGATTAGTGCACCCAATTTCAAAGAGTTTCAAAAAAGAACCAAAGATGGCAAGTATGATATCATTTTTACTGCCCCCCATATGGCAAGGCTTGCTGAGCTAGAATCAAATTATCAGAGGGTTTATATGTCCACTCACCGCGGCCGGCCAATTTTTTTAACGAAACAAAACTCAGGTATTGTTTCTATAAAAGATTTAGAAAACAAAAAAATTTCGTTACCACCGACCAGGGCGATAAATTATCATGTGGCACTTAAAGCCTTAAAGGAACACGGATTGGTTGATAAGAAAAATATAACAGTTGTAGAAACATCATCACACAGTAGTGCGTTGATATCCCTGTTAAATGATCAAGTATCTGTGGCAGTCATGGGAAATGCACCATGGAATACATATAAAAAAGAATATCAGAGCCAGGTTAGAGTCATTTCCACATCTGCTGATTTCCCTGGGTTTCTTGTTATGGCAAATCAAAACCTGCCTAAAACGCTTGTTCTTGAAATTCAAAAAATCGCATTAAATTTCACCAAAACTGATGAAGGGAAAAACTATCTTAATCGTACCGGTTTAGAGGGTCTTGCACCCATAGATGAGAAAATTATGAACGAACTAGACCCGTATGTACAGGCAATATTTGGAATTAAATGATATGATTTTAAAACGGATCAGAAGCTCACTCACCTTAAAACTGGTTTTGGCCTGCATAATAGTTGAAGTAATCATGCTTTGTCTGCTTTTACTCAATAGCGTCCGCATCCTAAATCACGCAACAGATGAACATGCACAAACACATCTGACAGAAATACCGCCACTAATCAATACCGCATTGGCACCGCTATTGTTTCAGAGAGATTTTGCATCAATCAATGATTTTCTGAATGATCTCATTGTTGATGATGAGCATGGTATTAGTTATATAATTATCCAGGATAATTCCGGGCAAATTTATGGGAAGAAAGGTAATGTAGATCTGAAAAATCCACCTTCACCCAATTATCAAATGGGGGATTCAACCGAAACACACTTTCGTCATTCTCAGATTCCGCTGCTGCTTTCCGGCAAAAAGATTGGTGTGGTAAAGTATGGAATATCATTGAAACACCTATCCGAGACTAAAGACAAGCTCTTATACCAAGGCATTTTAATCGCTTTTCTGGAAATCCTTTTTACAATCTTTTTGCTTAGTCTAATTGGATATATACTTACAAGACATATAAGAGCTCTTGTCATAAAAGCAAAGGCGATAAGCAAAGGTGACTACTCTATTGCAATTAAAACCAGTGGGATGGATGAAATTGGAATATTATCCAATAGTTTTGCTGAGATGGCGATGAAAATTCAAAAACAAACCACCTATTTAAAGGAAAGCGAAAAAAAATATCGCTCCATTTTTGAAGAATCTAACGATGGGATCATTCTACATGATTTGGATGGTAATATTATCGATTCAAATAAAAAAGCGCAACAACTGGTTGGGTATAACGAGGATGAGTTAAGAAAAATAAGGGTTCCGGTGCTACACCCCGAATCTGAGCTTGAAACGGCAAAAAGGGCATTTGAAGAAACCAAGCATATTGGCCATGTAAATTTTGAAACAAAATTCCTCAGGAAAGATGGATCTGAAATATTTGTCGATATCAGTTCTAGATTCATTGATTTTGGTGAAAAATTAATACAAGGCATTGTCAGAGATATCACCCTGCGTAAAGAGGCCGAGAAAAATTTAAAAGATATTTTACATTTTAATGAAAAAATTATATCCGAATCACCCGTTGGTATATCTATTTATGAAGCAGATTCGGGAATTTGCATTGCAGCAAATGATTCGTTAGCAAAGATAGTGGGTGGCACCAGGGAAAAATTGCTTGCGCAGAATTTTTACGAACTTGAATCCTGGAAAAAATCCGGGCTGTTAAAGACGGCAAAAAAAGTGATTAAAGAAAATAAAAACGATAGAAAAACCATTGAAGTTAAATCCAGTTTTGGCAAAAAACTGGCAATTGATTGTCATTTCACACAGTTTAATTTCGGGGAAAAACAACATTTTCTGTTAACAACCATAGACATAACCCAAAAACTAAAAGCTGAAAAAGCAATACTCGAACAAAAACAAACCGCTGAAAGATATCTTAATCTTGCCGGAGTGATGTTTGTTGGATTGGATACGGATGGAAATATAAATCTTGTAAATCAAAAGGCAAGTAAAATTTTAGAGTGGGATAA
>CAYVZG010000001.1:0-135988 GCA_964455805.1 uncultured Desulfobacula sp. | reverse complement strand
CTGTAAAAGTCCCTCCCTTGAAACTTGTTTCAAAACAAGATTTTAGAAGAAACTCAGAGGCCCTTGATAGAAGGAAACTGAGATTATCAGAAAAAAAGAAGGAATTTGAATGCCAGATGGATAATAGCAAGTGCTAAGTTAAAAAAGGTCATTTGCCCTGCAAGATATTATAATTCATTGCGACTGCAGCTAGATTTTGAAAATTTCAATATCGTCAAAAAAACATTCTCATGGTACATATTGTTTACCGTTACTGAATAATCATATTTTTTTGTGCCCTGATATTATTCATTATCTTTATCATTTTTTCCATGGTTTCCGGATCAACTTGCCCATTTCCTCTCCATGGTATAGTGTTTCGAATAACATGCCCGAGATATTGGGCTTTTGAAATTTCATTTTGCCAGTTTCCCGTTGCCTTGGCAAGAGATATACCCATGGTAAACATTATTATCATTATCATTGCAATTGCGGCCTGGCCAGTTCGTATTTTACCTGAAAACATTGAAAAGCCTATGGCTTTTTTTTCAGGACAATTTTTGATGCAGGTCAGACATGCCGTGCACTCGGATGAATTTATGAGTTTCTTTTGCCTTATTTTTATGCGTCCCGGACAATTTTTTTCACATATCCCGCAATCGATACAATGGAATGAATTGCGTTTGATTTTTCCGATACTGAGAAAACTTAAAACTCCCAGTACAGCCCCATACGGACAGAGATATCTACACCAGAAATACGGAATAATTAAAGACAAAAAGATCAATGTAAGAATAACGATTAAAGCGGTATTTGAGATATTGGTAAAAAACCACAGCATCTTAATATCCGCAAACCGATTGTAAGGACTTTGGATAAATTGTTCAATGGCATTTATCGGCATCTTATAAAAAATACTCCATATAAAAAATCCAGCCAGCGCATATTTTATACCTCTTAATGACAGATCAACTATCCTGGGTATTTTGACAGTCCGTTTAAAAATCTTGAAATGTAATTTAGCAAAACAATCCGACAAAAGGCCTATGGGACAAACCCAGCTGCAAAACCCCTTTTTGACTATAAATGCAGTCAGGCAGATAATTAGGAACAGCACCAATGCTGAGGGATGAATTCTGTTTATTGTTCCTGTTAAAAACAGGTGTTTTAAACTGACCAGAGCACTGATTGGAAGAAAGGCCTCAACACCAGGCGGCCTCTGAAAATCAGGTATTATTCCCTTCTCGAGTTGAGAAACAAAATAATAAAATTTAGCCCCTAAGCTGACGATAATGATACAAAATAGAATCTGTACCCACATCCTTACTTGATAGTGCTTTTCAATATCTATAACATGTTGAATTCTTTTTTTCATATGTCACTTTTATCTGTGGCGTTTGTTAGAGTATACAGCTATCCTTTTAATAATAACTTGATTTAAATCAAATAAAGTTTCTTTTTGATAACGGTATCCTGTAAACATTTAAGAAATAAATTTCTCACCATTTATTTTAGCCATTGAGATATTCTTTTTATGGAGGGCTGTGTAATTAAATGTCGGCTACTTGAATAATGATAAAATAAAGCAATGACCATGCGAATCAATATTATAGGTGATAAATTATTTCTTAAAATCAGGAGAGCGTTTGGTATTCTATTTTGAATATTTTGATATGATTATTTTTAATTTGTTTGTCTTTACTGGTATTATTTATCAAGGACTTCACGTATTTTCTCTGCAAGATCTTTCATAACAATGGGTTTTAATAAAAACCCCTTAATTCCCTTAGCGTCCGCTTTTTTTTCAGACATGGTTTCACTGAATCCTGTGCAAATCAATATGGGTATATCAGAGCGCATCTTAATGAGTTCAGCCGATAATTTATCTCCTGGCATATTCGGCATGGCCATATCAGTGATTACCAGATCAAACTTGTCTGGTTGTGCACGAAATGCTTCAAGGGCTTCAAGACTGCTGGTGTGTGAGACTACCTGATAATCAAGCCTTTCCAGCATCTGTTTTTCCATGGTAATAATGTCTTCCTCATCATCAACAAGAAGGATTTGCTCTTTTTGGCCCTTAATGGGTTCATTATAATTGTGTATATCCTCCTGCAAATAATCTTGCTCTACAGGAAAATAGATATTGAATTTTGTTCCTCTGTCAGGTTCACTATATACATGAATTGTTCCACCCATGCTGTTTACAATACCGTGAACTACCGAAAGGCCCATTCCAGTTCCCTTGCCTTTTTTCTTGGTTGTAAAAAATGGATCAAATATTTTTTGTACCAGTTCCTTATCCATGCCTCTGCCTGTATCCGATATAGTGAGACAAACATATACTCCTGGAACCATATCAGGAGTTAAAGTATCATATTCTCCCAATTGAATTTCTTTTAGATTGACCTTCATCACCCCGCCTGTTTCTTCCATGGCATGGTATGCATTGGTTGAGAGGTTCATTACAATTTGATGGATCTGTGTTGGATCAGCCTTGATTACCCCACACCCGGCTTCTATATCCTGTTTCATTTCAATTGTTGATGGTATTGTGGCCCTTATTAATTTTAATGCTTCCTTGATAACCGCCTGTATTTTTATTAATTTTTGTTCGCTTTTTTCTTGGCGGGAAAATGTAAGGATCTGTTTTGCCAAATCTTTGGCTCTTAAGGAACTGGTATGAATTTTATTTAAGGTATCTCGGAATGGACTATCTTCGGGTACATCCTCTAACAACATTTCTGTATACCCTAAAATCGGAAAAAGTATATTATTGAAATCATGAGCAATTCCTCCTGCAAGAGTGCCTATTGCTTCTATCTTTTGGGCCAGCCGTAATTGTTTCTGTACTGCCAGTTCATGAGTGATATCGCTTGCTATCTCGATAATTGTATTTTTATCTGAGGGGAATGAGTTTAACCGAGTAATTCTCTTTTCTCCGTTTGGCCTAATGTATATAACTTCCCCAAACTCAAATATGTCTTCTGAACCCTGAATTGCTTTTAGCCTGGCAACTGCTCCTTTCGGGCAAACATCCACAGTGGTTAGTCGGCATAATTCTTTCCAACTCCTTCCCGTAAGTTTCAGCGCAGCATCATTTGCATCTATAAAGTTCCCGCTCTTTTTCTCAATAATAAATATGGCGTCAACTGTTTTCTCAAATAAAGTCCGATAACTTTTTTCACTCTTTTTAAGCACCTCCTTGGTTTGTTTGCTCTCAGTGATATCTTGTACTGCACCTTCAATACGAATAATCCTGTTTTCCTTGGCATCCCACAAGGGGCGGGAGTGGTCCCGCATCCAATGAATTTTTTTATCCTTGGTTAGAATGCGATACTCAATCGTTTTATTTTGGTTTGAAAACAATGCCTTCATCTGATCCAGCAAAATTGGGATGTCCTCGGGAAATATCAAATGGCTCCAGCCCCCGAGAGACTCCAACTCTTTTTTCGAATACCCGGTCAAATTAAATAATGTACCTGTCACCCACTCATTTACAATGCTGCCATCCGGTTCAACCCGATAGGCAAAAGAAAAATCAGACGTCAATTGTGAAACAGTTCGATAGCGATTTTCGCTTTCTTTCAGTTTTTGTACCACCTGTTTACGCTCTTTAATTTCTTTGGATAATTTTTTATTTGCTTCAACTAAAGATTGGGTACGAATCTTCACTCTATGATCTAATTGCGTGTTTAGGTTGTTTAACTCTGCAAGCAGGTTAATTTTATCCAATTTCTCTGCAACCATATCAATAATATTCTGCAGTAACATAGACATGGATTTGAGTTTATTTTCATCTCTTTCATCATCAATAAATACAAATAACCCTTCAGGAATTAACTTGGTTTTAAACGGAAATAAAAGTGCGGAAAAAGGCATAAAACTTGGGTTTTTGAAATTGATTTGAAAATCATTTTGTTGATTTATACCATTTGTAATTAAACTATACCCAATCTCATCAAAATCCTTTAAAACTTTTGATTTCAGAGTAATCTTACTCCCCTCACAATCTGTTTCTGAAAAAGCAGCATAAACATATTTTTGATGTGCCTTGTTTTTTTTAAGTTTGCAAAACGCACAATATCCAATGTTTTTGAGGATGGAAATTTTCTCTAAAATATTTTCAAACAATCTTTTTTTATCATCAACTGATCTAATGGTATCTACAATTAAACTAATCAAAAGAGTCTCTTCTGCCCTTTCTGACAGCATATTAATTTCGTCTTTTAGAATAGTGTTAACAGATTCTAGCTTTTGACATTTTTTCTGAAAATCAATACGCATTAACCATCTCTCTTAAAAAAGTTTTCATATGATGAACAATCACCTCTGGTTTGTCTTTTTGTATAAAGTGCCCCGCTCCGGAAACCCTTAACAAGGTACTTCCCTGGATATTTTCGTGTAATTTTTTGCAAATAATGGAATCCAGGTAGATATCTCCATCACCACGAATAATAAGAACAGGCAGGTCTAATTTTTTTAAATCTTCAGAAATCTCCATTAAATCCTGATTGTTAAGACATTTTGCAAAGTGTAAAAATGCCTTTCTTCCTATTTTTGTTTTAATTGGTTTTTTAAAGCAGGTCATTAAATCTTCGGATACACGTTTTTTATTATAAAAACCTCTATCAACGGCTAATTTTAAAATTCCCATATCCAGTGTTGCCATTGCAAGCTGTCGAATGATTGGCGTACGAATAGCTATTATGGGTTGAACAGGCCAAAAATCATACCCCACAGAATTTATCAATACCAAACTGCATAATTTATCTGGATAGTTTACAGCAAAAATCTGTCCAATACCTCCGCCTATATCATGACCGATAAAATGAAATTTTTTGATATCAAGCTGTATGATAAATTCATTTAACATTTTTGACTGCTGTTTTAGAGAATAAGAGATGTCCAGCGGTTTATCTGATTCCCCGCACCCTATCAAATCAACGCAGATGACATCATACTCTTTGCTCAAAGAATCAACAAGATCACTCCAAATGAAGCTATATGTCGTCATCCCATGTACCAGCAGCATCGCCTTTCCTCTTCCCTTGCGATGATAAACAATTTTGTGTCTTGATACCTGAACCGTGTTATTTTTTTGAAACATCCCTGGTAATATTCACCTGTTTTAGTTGAATTATCATATTTCAATATTTTCTCTTTTTAAGGGGTAAGCCTATTGTATAAAAATAAAAATTTCAATGGAAAAACTAAATTTTTAACTACTGTAAAACTACTTCAGTGTGGTAGCAAAATTTTGCAATTTGAAAAAGAAAAAAATTAATTTTTTAATGCTGGCCTCATTTTATTATTGACAAAAATATATTCTTCACTATTATTCAATTAATTACTTGAATAATAGGGAGTATCCTAATCGTGAATCCCAACAGACGTTTTAAAGATGAAATATACGATCAATTTTCCCGGATCGGCAAGGCAGTTTCAAGCCCGAAACGCCTTGAACTCTTAGAAATTCTCTGCCAAGGAGAAAGATCTGTTGAAAATCTTGCCAAAGAGACATCTCTTACCATTGCCAACACATCCCAACATCTCCAGGTATTAAAAAACTCCCGCCTGGTGGAACAGGAAAAAAAGGGACTATATGTCGTTTACAGACCTGCTCCAATGGCATGCGATTTCTTTTTATCCTTGCGAAGAGTTGCTGAAAACCGAATTGCAGAAATTGAACAAATAAAAACAAGATTTCTTGAAGGTAAAAAAGAAATGGAACCCATTGACCGGGTCTCATTGATAGAACGCGTAAAAAATAATGAGGTAACCCTATTAGATGTCCGCCCATCAAACGAATTTAGTGCAGGACATATTAACGGAGCTGTGTCTGTACCTTTAAAAGAACTTGAGTTCATGCTGGCAAAGCTATCAAAAAAAAAAGAAATTGTTGCCTATTGTAGAGGGCCTTATTGTGTCCTTTCCGTAGAGGCAGTCGAATTGTTAAACAAAAAGGGTTTTCATGCCGTCCGCCTTGAAGAAGGTGTTTTGGACTGGCACGCCATGGGATTACCCGTGGCATCCGGCGAATAATAGTTTAAGGAAAGTTATTTGAAATTAATGCATAAGAACCTTGCTGCTTTGATTGTAATCGGCCTTACAATCGGTGCCTTGTGGTTTACCAACCGTGCAGTTACTCCCATGGAAGTATCCTGGGGAGATGTGGTGGCAGAATCAAAGGCTGGTGGGTATCATCTCATAAAGACGGAACAACTTTGGGAAAAATATCAAAAAAACCCTGAAAATCTTTTGTTAATTGATACCCGACAGGAATGGGAATTTAGAACCGGTCACATTAAAGGGGCCGTCAACTTTCCCATGGAACCCACCTGGCTTTCCCGCTGGCAAAAAAAAGCGTCTCTTGAAAAATTTTTAGGACCGGATAAAAACCTTACCATAGTTTTTTACTGAGCAGGTCTGGCATGAGTCCGAAGTGACTCGGCAGCCCGTGTGGCTGTAAAACTTGGTTTTGCAAACATTTATCGTGACCCGCTTGGTTATCCTGAATGGCACTCTCAAGGATTTCCTGTTAAAACTGCTCCTGCAGGGACATCAGGTATGGAACCCTTGGAAAAAAGTTCAGATATTTCAAAAGGCAATTCCTATGGCAAATTAAATGGCTGGGCCATGATCTGGACTCTTTTTGGTATTTTTGTCGGTGGTATGGCCTTAAACCTTACGCCTTGTGTATATCCTCTCATTCCCATCACAATATCTTATTTTGGAGGCAGAAGCGGTAAAGGAAAAACCATTGTCCACGGGTTGTGCTATGTGTGCGGCATCGCCTTTACAAATTCAATATTGGGGGTTTTTGCCGCTTTAACAGGCGGATTAATGGGAGGATTGCTACAGCATCCCCTGGTGTTGATGATTATGGCAATCCTTTTGATCGCCCTTTCTTTCAGCCTGTTTGGATTCTGGGAATTACGCATTCCTCATGGTCTTATGCAAGCTGCTACAACATCTCATACCGGATATTTAGGTTCTTTATTCATGGGGCTTATGATGGGAGTTGTTGCAGCTCCCTGCATCGGTCCTTTTGTGCTTGGACTGCTCACATGGGTGGCTAGCATGGGGAGTCCATGGCTGGGCTTTATCATATTCTTTACCTTGAGTTTAGGGCTGGGATTGCCGTTCTTTTTCCTGGTTATTTTTTCCGGCAATATCATCAGACTTCCCCGCTCTGGAGAATGGATGATATGGGTCAGAAAAATTATGGGTTGGGTATTGATGGGTATGGCTGTCTATTTTGTTCAACCGCTTCTTCCCAAAACCATTGGAACATTTGTTATGGCAGGTGTAGCTTTATCGGCAGGACTTCACCTTGGCTGGATCGACAATACAAAGGCTGCTTTTAAAGGCTTTGAATGGATTAAAATGACAACCGCTTTAGCGGCTTTTATGTTCATGACTATTCTTATGGGAACTTTTATGTCTCAAGGATCCGGGGCAAATTTTTATCCCTATCAGGAAAAATTGCTGGTGCAGGCAAAAAATATGGGTAAGCCTGTTATTATAGATTTTTCTGCACAATGGTGCAGCCCCTGCCGGGAACTTGATGAGATTACTTTTCATGATAAAAAAGTGGTGGATCTCATCGCAAAGGACTTTGTCTTGATCAAGATTGACCTGACCCGCAAGGGTGAGCCTATTCATGAGAAGTTGCTAAAGAGATATCGTGTCAGGGGGGTTCCCACTATTGTTTTTCTAGATCGTGCTGGAAATGAGATAGAAGAACTGCGTCTGGTGGATTTTGAACCTCCAGGACCTTTCATCAAAAGATTAAACAAGGCAAAATTTAATTTATAAATATTAAATGATAATAATATCAAGGAAACAATTATGTTAAACGTAAGTTTTTTTTTAAACGAACCCAATGGCAAACCATGAAAGCACTTTAAAAAAATGATGCCCAGGTTGGGCAAAGCATATGATATAGACATCCAAGTCATTTCAAAACCAATCTCAGAATACAACACAGATGAATATTTTGAACAGGATCTTCCGGTAGCCCCTGCCGTTCTGGTGGGCAATGAAATTGTAACAGAAGGAGCTGACGTATCAGCCTATGACATTGAAGTTTCCATATGCAGGCAATTGGATTTACCTTTTCCGCGAAAAAAAGAAAACAGTCTTTTAGGAAAACTATTTAAAAAAAAATAATCGCAAAAACAATGTCACAAACTCTGTTAAAAAATCTGGAGAATAAATGAGTTTTGTTCCTTTTGAAATGGGACCTATCAGACCGGTTGATGAAGCTGACAGTCTCTTGATTCGAACAACCCGGGGCTGCCCATGGAACCGGTGCAGCTTTTGCAGTCTGTACACAGATATGAAATTTTCTTTAAGGTCTGTGTCTGAAATAAAAAAAGATATCCATGCTGCTAAAAAATATTACAACGGTCATCCTTTTGAGACCTGTTTTCTCCAGGATGGCGACAGTTTTGTTATGGGGACCAAAGACTTGGTCGATATTCTTGAAACGATTCAATTAGCTTTCCCGACCTTAAAGCAAATCAGCTCCTACGGCAGGGCTCAGACCATGGTCAAAAAATCATTGTCTGCCATGAAAGACATCTTTGATGCCGGTTTAAACAAGCTTTATTGCGGTATGGAATCTGGATCAGCCCAAGTGCTTGAAAATGTAAAAAAAGGCATCACCCCTGAATCGATAATCAAATCCGCCCATATGGCCAGACAGGCAGGCATGGACATAACACAGTTCATTATTCTGGGATTGGGTGGAAAAAAGCTGTCCGTCGCGCATGCCATTGAAACCGCCAAAGTACTCAATGAAATCAACCCGGATCATATCAGGTTGCTGACCATTGGGGTTAAACCTGGTTCAGATCTTGACCATCAAATGGCAAAGGGAGAATTCATTTTACCTTCTGAAAAAGAAATCATAGAAGAACAGCGCCTGCTTCTTGAACGGCTTGTGGGTATCACCAGTCATTATGCCAATCATCACAGCATTGACTTGCTACTGGAAGTTCGAGGGCAGCTGCCGGAGGACAAAGAACGGCTGCTGGCCATTCTGGATCAGTTTCTATCCCTGAGCAATACTGATCAGCTCAATTTTATATTAGGAAGACGTCTGGGGTATTATAGGCGTTTATCTGATTTGGAAAATCCCCTCCAATATCAGGTTGTAGAAAAAAAATCCCAACAAATAAGGCTTAATGATCCTGATTCTTTTGAACGGATCTTCCACAGTATGCGCCTGCAGATGATCTAACCTAAACAACCATGGGCAGTGCAGATCCTATCTTTTGATTATGCGCTGATCACAGCCGCAATATTTCACTTGTATGGATACCAATCAATATCCCGCAGGCTTTCAACCTTTAATACGGCCACTTCATTGGTGCTTGTATTGAAAACCACTTTTCTTCCTTTTTTTCCTCCGATATCCTGGGAAGTAATGGCTATTCGATTTTTTAGTAGAATTTGTCTGGCAATTTCAATATTTTCCCTTCCTATGTGTTTATTGTTTTTTTCAGGAAGATATGCGCCGCCATATATTTGTGCTTCAAGGGAGTTAATTGAGGATGCCTGGGCTAGAATCATATTTATCAACTTCCGTGTGGCAACATTACCGTACATTGCTGTGGTTTTCCCTTTTAGTGCCATATAGGGAAGTTGAAAATGATTCATTCCGCCGAATCGTTTTTGTTTGTCGTAAATACAGACAGATACACCCGAGCCTACGACTGTTGAAATGCCGACAGTTTGGTTCGGAACAAGGATATATCCCGGCTGTAAAAAATAATGGGTTGACAAAGCATTTTCACTAAGATGCTTATTCATATCGTCCTTTTTGATCCAGAATTGAATGGATCAATGTCTTTTGGAATATCATTTTTTTTGATAACCGCTTGGTAAAAAACTAGTCAGGGAATGATTCAATCCATTCAGATTTTCAGCTAATCCAACAAATAAATAACCGCCCGGCTTTAATGATTTGCAAAGACTGTCGATAACCTTTTGGCGTGTTGGGTGATCAAAATAAATCATGACGTTTCTGCAAAAAATGATATCAAATGTATCAAACTGGGTGTCTGACATTAGATTAAATTTTGCAAATGTAACCAATTTTTGAACTGCCGGCTTTACCTTGACATAACCCTTCCATCTATTTTTACCCTTTTGAAAATACGTATGCAGCATTGAAAGGGGAACCTCACTTACCCGCTCATTAGGATAAACAGCCCGTCGGCCAAGGTTTAGCATGGAAACAGAAACGTCAGATGCAATAATGCTAAAGGAGAACGAATTTGCCAGCAATTGAACCGCAATTGAAAACGCTTCTTCTCCACTGGATGATGCAGCACTCCAGATTTTTAAAGGTCTTTTTTTATCAAGAGTCTTTATCATATATTCACAGTGTCTATTTTCCCTGAAAAAATATGTGTGGTTGGTAGTGGTTGCATCTATGAATTCAGTGAATTCCTTCTGGCTGCGGGATATCAAATTAATATAATCAGAAACCCTTGTTGAATTTGTGATCCGCATTCTTTTGGCCAGCCTGGCAACCAGAAGAGCATATTTCTTTTCATTAAGAACAATGCCGGATTCTTTATAAACAATTCCGGAAAGCTTTTGATACTGCTCAGGGCTAAGTTTAGTTTCGTTTGCCATATTTTTTTTAATTTCTATTCTACCTATTTTTTAAATTAGAGACGTCTTATCGGTAATGCAGTTGATACTAGCGCATAATCAACCGCTTTGGATTTATTTAAATTTTGAAGCATTATGCCCCTTTAGAAAGCTACTGGGCTACTTTTTCAAGACCTGTAATTTCTTCAGAGCTTAAAACGTTACCGATATTAAGTAAAATTTTTACATCACCATTTGTTTTAGCCATTCCCAAGATATAATCCGTGTTCAGATTGATTCCAAATGAAGGGGAATCCTCAATTTCCTCTTCATTGATATTAATCACTTCAGACACCGCATCCACAACAATACCAATAAGAACGGTCCCTGATCCAGCATCAACTTCCACAACGATGATGCAGGTATGCTCTGAATAGGCAGCAGATTCCATGGAAAATTTTAATCTAAGGTCAATGATGGGAATTACCTTGCCGCGAAGATTAATAACCCCTTTTACGAAACGTGGTGTCTGTGGCACAGACGTGATGGGCATCATTCCGATGATCTCTTTTACCCTAAGAATACCGATGCCGTAACTTTCCTGCGCAAGCATGAAAGTAAGATATTTCCCTGTCTTGACAGTGATTTCTTGGGTGGACTGATCCAAAGTATTCGCAGAATCACTCATTACTCGCCTCCAGTTTTATATAACCTCTTAAATATTTTAATCATGTGGCCGCTTCTTTTTTGACCACATGCTGAATAATCATTCTTTGAATATGTCGATACAAAATCATGCTGCATTCTTCTAAGATTTCACCACATATCTATTCTCAAAAAATTGAGGGTATTCCCGTCATAGATTAGACGATCTCTTCATCGGTAGATAACAAACAGATAATTTTATCGTCATCAGGGATAAATCTCTATTTTTCCTAATAAGTTTCATTTATCTTCCTATTAAAAATTAGCAAATAAACTGTGACTCTTCTTTAAAATATCATATAGAGCCACTCTTTCTTAGCCGGTGACTCCATTCTTTTCATGCGAGTATTTTTTCCAACGATGGGTAGATTGCTTTTTGTCCACTCTTTAAGTTTAATAGTTATCATTATTGAAATATTTTAATTTGATAAATGAAGATGCAGATGTTTTTGATATGATTATAAAAAAACCTTTAGGCCGATGTTATTTTAGCAATTTTAAGAAAGACTTTTTTCTTCTTCCAGAATAATGCTGAATTCTTTAAAACCATTCCTGAAAATTTGTGTTTTGTCCTGAACTCGGTGTGGGCTCAGCTATCCTAAAATTTTTCATTAACTTCTATAAATATCAAGAAACCGTCTGACTCCTTTAATGTTTACGTGTTAAAAATCTTGAAAATTCTCATCATCTTCTTCTAAGGGAATTATTTGATCCGCCCTCACTTCCTTTGCCTTGCCGGGCAGCAGTTTATTTTTCTCGGATTTAACTGATTTGACTTTCGTTGTAATGGTTTTTATCGCATTCCTTCCAACAGCGGAATAGCCCCCCCGGGCTTTGTTTCCGATAACTAGAGCGACGAGGTCATTTACATATTCCTTGAGCTGATCAGCTTGAGAGCTCATTTCTTCAGAGGCTGAAGCTGATTCTTCCGCATCAGCTGCATTCTGCTGGACCACTTTGTCCATTTCCATTATGGCAAGATTCACCTGTTCAATTCCGCTGGACTGTTCTTGGGATGCTGCCGCAATCTCAGAAACAATATCACCAACTTTTGTCGCACAGCTTGCGACCTCGCAGAACTCCGCACTGGTATCAGAAACCATCTCTGAACCAGCACCCACTTTTTTCACAGTTTTTTCTATTAAAGCGGCTGTATTTTTTGCAGCATCACCAGCTCTCATGGCAAGATTCCTGACTTCATCGGCCACAACGGCAAAGCCGGCTCCTGCCTCTCCTGCACGGGCGGCTTCTACAGCCGCATTGAGCGCCAGAAGATTTGTCTGGAAGGCAATTTCGTCAATGGTTTTAATTATTTTTGATGTTTCTTCGCTGGCGGTTGATATCTCTTCCATAGACTGAGTTAATTGATTCATTGATTTGTTTGCAGAAGCAACGATCTCATTGGCTTGTTTCATAAGCGCGTCAGCCTGGGTCGCATTTTCTGCATTTTGTTTGGTCATGGAAGACATTTCTTCCATGGACGAGGAAGTCTCCTGGATGGAGGCGGCCTGCTGCGATGCTCCTTCTGCCATGGACTGGCTGGATGAAGATACCTGACCTGATGCTGTGGCCACCTGAACAGCCCCTTCATTCATCCCGTCGGTGATTGAACTAAGTACAGATATAATACCCTTTGCAATTACAAATGCCAGCAGAACCCCTGCTATCAATGCAATAACTGCAGTTGTTGCCACATTTCTTTTGGTTCCGGTTGCAGCGGTTAACATAGCATGATCGGTGAGCATATTTTTTTGGACATCTTCTCTCAACTTCCCCAGAATATTTTGAACGGTTTTTAAATTGGGAGTTGTTTGACTGGCGTAAATGACAGATGCCTTATGCAGTCCTTCAACCATTTCCTGAGAACGGTGCTGGAGTTTATTTAAGCATTCTTTGGTTTCGGCAAGTACGGGAAGTGATTCCGTCTTAAACGTTTTAATAGCTTTTTCCCTGCCTGCCACAAGGCTGTCTTCATAGCTGATCAATTGTTCAAAAAGTTCAGAGATCTGTGCAAGTTGTTCTTCTGTTTCAGAGACAAATGTTTGTTTAGCCGATTCCAGATCGCCCTCCATGATTGCAGCATTAATTTTAACAACTGTCCTATGAAGTGTGTGATGGGGTTGTTGAACCCGTGTTAGCAGATCCTTGATTTTGGCATCGCTTGCCATAAGAGCAGCCGCTTCTTGGGACCCCATCCATTTGCCGACACCACATTTTTCAGAATTGGTTTGGACCTGGATAATCGAATTGCCTATAATGCCTTTGGCAACACTGGCGACCCACTTCCTGTGATCATCAAGACGCATACGAAGCGTTTTGCTGAGACCTTCATGTGTTTTTCGATATAAAGATTGAATTTCTTTGACTGAATTGTGTAATTTTTTATGGGGTTCCTTAACTTGAGCGATGTGGGTTCCCAGTATGGAATCTGATGATGCAATTTTTGCCACAGCATCACTGTACAGCCATTTACCGAATCCACAAAGCTTAGGGTCAGTCTGGACGTTGATACTGTCTTCGTTGTCCAGGATGGCCTTTTGGATAGCGCCGGCCCACTCAAGGTGATCATTGAGTTTATTGGCAATAAACCCGGGAAGGTTAGGATCTCCTGCTGTATAAACCTTGCCCAATTCAATGGCGGATTCATGCAAATGCCTGTGGGGCGTCTCAATTGATTTAAAAAGCGGTGCAAGTGACGGGATAAGAGTTTCGGCCTGTTTTCGTCCGTCACCATAAAGATATTGTCCAAAACCGCATTTGGTATGGTCTGTCTGTATATTCAATTCGTTGACCGTATCATCTGTCAACAGTTTGTTAACCGCTCCAACCCAATTGAGATGATCAACTTCCCTTTGGGCAAGTTCGCCATCCAGGGCTTTGCCGTCAATGACTTCAGATGCATTTTTTACGATATTGCTGACACCGGTAAAACTGAATGCCCCTAGAATCAACAATAGAGAAATAACAATACCGAATCCAATTGTAATTTTCTTTCCAATGGTTAAATTTTTCCAATTCATTTTAGTCTCCAATCGTTTATAACGATCACTGAATACCCTGTTTCATACTTCGGTCGCAAAATCATGCCGCATTTTTCTTAGGATTTCGCAAAACATCTTTCCGAAAAATACTATTGGGCATTTACGTTCAAGATTAAGAATGCTTATTATAGAGAAAAATTAACAAACTAGCACAACCGCGTCAATAGGTATAAACCCCTATTTTTAATATGATTTCGTATTTTTTTTATTAATAAAATAAAATTTTTTTAGTAAATAAGGAGAGGTTGGGTTACTCAGTTTAAAGTAGAAACTATTTAAACGATACGCTTGGGTTTTGAGAGCCTTAAAACGGGTTGCTCTTGAATTGGCCAATGAACAATGGCGGCAAAAACACCTAACACAACTCCGGCCCACCATAGCAGGTTATAACTTCCACTGATATCATACAGCCAGCCGCCAAGCCACACCCCTAAAAAGCTTCCTATCTGGTGGCCCATGAATACCAAACCATATAAAAGGGCCATATAAC
The DNA here is from genome assembly GCA_964455805.1 of uncultured Desulfobacula sp. GTDB lineage: Bacteria > Desulfobacterota > Desulfobacteria > Desulfobacterales > Desulfobacteraceae > Desulfobacula. The sequence continues at coordinate 121,162 of CAYVZG010000001.1, read as the reverse complement.
GAGTGCCAAACATCATCGCCACAAGACCAGATGTGGGGGGTACTGTGGCGAGCCATAAAAACCCCATTACGCCACTGAATATCAAAACAGAAATCAGAGAAATAGGTATGAGCAAAAATAAAGTAATGGCTATGGCACGTCCTATATATATAAAACAAAGAACCATTCGTTTAGAAATTTTACTGGAAATGGATCCGGAGAGATAGGCTCCAGCCACGTTACATAAGCCTATAATGGCTATACTCCATGCACCAATCCGGGGTTCAAAACCCATGTCGGAAAGAAATGCAGGCATATGGGCCGTAATAAATGCCACGTGAAAACCACATACAAAAAAACCTGATATCAATAACAGATATGATCTATGCCCTGCCGCTTCCGTGAGTGCCTCTGAAATCGTTTGGTCAAGTTGTTTGTTCCCGTTTGATACTTTTCCCGAGTATTTTGCCAGCGGCATGGCCAGAAAAGCCATACCCAGTGCCGATATGGATAGAATATGCAAAGCAGAAATCCATCCATAGGACGCCAACAACCGCTGTACTATAGGGACAACTACAAATTGTCCCATGGAACCTGCCGCAGTTCCGATTCCCAATGCCCATTGTTGTTTATTTTCAGGTACAGCCCTCACCATAGCAGGCAATACGATACCAAATGATGTCCCGGCAATGCCTGAACCGATTAAGAAACCAGCAGAAGAGTGAAACAACCAGGGACTGCTCACCTGAGTCATTAACCATAATCCTGCTGAATAGAATATCGTGCCGCCGATGATGACCTTGACATTACCAAACCGATCGGCCAAACCGCCGGCAAACACAGCGACAATTCCCCAGAACAGGTTTTGTATAGCCAGTGCAATAGAAATTATTTCACGACCCCATCCATTGGCTTCTGAAATGGGTTTAACAAACAAACCAAACCCGGAACGATAACCAAAAGAAAGTAATAATAATAAACAGGCACTCATTATGAGGAACTTGCTGGAATTATTAAGTTCAGCGACAAACTCTTCTTTTATGTTATGACCCATACGATACAATCTTTTGTGTAATCCTTGGTAAACTATAATCTATTTAACAATAACACATTTTTATCATTATTAAAAAAATGGATTGACAACAGCACTCCCTGGTTATATAGTTAGTTACAAATGTAGTTAACTATATGACCAAATTAGCCTTTTAGTTGGACCATCCTTCAAACCGGGGCAGGTGAAGATTAAAATGAAGCCAGAATTTGACACGGAAAAATCGATCTATCTGCAAATTGCCGAGAGCATTGAGGATGACATTTTGCAGCAAGTTATTGAAGAAAATGCTCAAGTACCGTCCACGAACCAGCTGGCTGTCATTTATAGGATCAATCCTGCAACTGCAGCCAAGGGCATCAATATGCTGGTTAATGAAGGGATTTTATACAAAAAAAGAGGCATTGGGATGTTTGTTTCAAAAGGAGCGGTTGAAACTATACGCACTAAAAGGAAAGCCGTATTCTACGACAAATATATTATTCCTTTATTGGGAGAAGCCACCAATCTCAACATCTCAAAAGATGAAATTGTTCAAATGATCGACAAGCTAAAGGAAAAATAGACATGGAACAAACAGATTATGTTTTGGAAACAAAAAAATTGTACAAATCCTATGGATCCATTCATGCACTTAAGGATATCAACCTTGGTTTTACAGAAAAAAAAATTTATGGATTATTTGGCCGTAACGGTGCTGGGAAAACAACTCTTTTAAACATTCTATCTTCTCGAAATTATGCAGACCAAGGAAAAGTGACGTTTTTCGGAAAAGATATTTACCGGAATTCAGAAATCATTTCTGAAAACTGTTGCTATATGCCTGAGAAAAATTATTTTCCCGGACGGTTTAAGGTTAAAGACCTGCTGTCCCAAGGAAAAATGTCTTTTCCAAATTACAGCGAACCATATGCTAAAAAATTGTGTCAAAATTTTAAATTAGGCACTGATCGAAAATACAATCAATTATCCAACGGCCATCAATCTATTTTTCGAATTATCTTTGGAATGGCCTCACAAGCTCCGGTAACCATTTTTGATGAACCGATACTGGGACTGGACGCTTTAGCCCGTGACATGTTTTATTCGGAGTTGATTGCGGAATTTTCAAGACATCCTCGTCTTTTCATTATCTCAACCCATCTAATTGAAGAGTCTGCGGACCTTTTTAATGAAGTGATTATCATGAAAAACGGCAAAGTAATCAAACAGGCAGCTGTGGATGATCTGCTTTTAAATGTTTTTTATGTTTCTGGAAAATCCAACCAGGTAGAGCAATTCATAAATAAGCGAATAATTCTGAGCTGCCAGACTGTCAATGGTCTGAAAACAGCTGTTATAGAGGGGGACTTGAGCAATGAAAAACGATTACCAGGCTTAAGATTTTCACCCCTTAGTATTCAAAAACTGTTTATTTACCTGACTAATGATAACATCGAACAGGAGCTATATAGATGAACAGGATACTATTGAATATCAGATACAAAGTGGGATATCAGCTTAACTGGGTATCATGGTATCTGGTTATTTATGTCATTACCATGTTACTTCTTTCTTATGGTCTTATTAAAACTTCTTTCATCAGTGATAGTTCTGGAAGCTTGATTTATCGAATCTGGGGTTCGGTAATATTTCAATTTGCCGTAACAATGAAGTTTAAAAAAGATTTTGATTTTTTTCTAACTCTCAGTAACACCCGTAACGATATTTTTCGGTCACTGCTGGGGGTTGCCTTTTGTTTCAGTATTTTCTTTAGCATTTTAATTGTCATGGAAAAACTGATTGTTGATCAGTTAAATTATATTTTTGGATACATTAATATTACAGATCCTTTTCATTTTATCTCACCCTATGCCACTGAAAATATATTCCTGCAATTTTTATTTTTCCTGATGTTATGTATTTGCTGTTCAGTATTTGGGCTGCTGATGGGATCATTATTTTACCGCTTTGGTAAAAAATTTACCCTGGCGTTCTGGTTGATATTTTCCTCTGTTCCCATTGTAATGTTTCCATTACTTTTATGGCCTCTGTCCCAGAGGAATAAATTGTCATCCTTCTTCACAAACTTGGAAGAATTTTTACAAAATTTCGATATTCTGGTTTATTCCGGCTATCTGTTTATACTCACAATCCTTTTTTGTCTGGCTGCATTTATAAATATCACAAAGCTGCCACAAAAATAGCAAATCGGTTTGGACGAATGTAAAATTTAAGGTTTTCAACCGTTGCTAAACCAATCAATAGGAAATTTTTCAAATGAATGATATGGAAATTAAGAAAAAAGGATCCCGGATTTATTTTTTAGATAATCTGCGATCCGTTATCATATTTTTGGTTATAATTTATCATGCAGGCGGTGTTTACGAATCAACCGGACTATGGGCTTCTTTCTGGATCATTGATGACCCTTCCACCAATAACACATCCGGTCTCATAAATCTTATTTTGGATATTTTCATGATGCCTACCTTGTTTTTTATCTCCGGTTATTTGGCGCCTGCCTCTGTAAAAACCAAGAACTGGAAGGCGTTTACAAAAACTAAATTTAAACGACTCATTATTCCATGGCTCATTGCAGTTTTAACTTTAATTCCCCTTTACAAAGTCATATTCCTGTTTTCCAGAAATTTACCTCAGGAACACATTTCCACCTATTTTCACATCACCAACCCCAATAGCCAAAACTGGTTATGGTTTCTTCCTGTGCTGTTTGCCTTCAATATCATCTATTTATTTTTTTCCAAATCAAAAATAAAGGCTCCGGATATTTCATTCAAAGGAGCTGTTTTGGGCATTTTTCTGTTTGGTTTTATTTATAGCCTTGGCATGGATCTTCTGGGACTGCGCGGGTGGACCCTAACCCCGATTCTGGATTTCCAAAATGAAAGAATACTCATATATTTTATGTTTTTCTTGTTGGGGGCAAATAGCTTTCACGTGGATTTATTTGGTGCAAAGCCGTCAAGTCGAAAGCTTTATATAATTGTGAATTCAATTTCCTGGATCCCCATTAATGTTTATATCTTTTTTTTACTTTTTCCTTTTGTCATCAGTCCGGGTAATTATATTTTCTCAAAAATAATTGACAGATCTATTCTGTGGCTCAGCTTCCATCTTTCATTGATATGCTTTGTGTATGTTTTCATTGAAACTTTTAGGCGATATTTTAACACATCAGGAAAAATTTGGAATGAATTGAATCCCAATTCTTATACTGTTTACATCATCCATGTAATTATGATAGGAGGGATCGCTTTGGCCCTGCTTGAAACAACCATTCCATCTTTGCTCAAGCATTTTATTCTCGCAATATCTGCCTTTTTCCTTTGCAATTGTATCATTTCATTTCACCACCTAATTAAGTCTAAAATAAACTTTGCCCAACGATTTTTAAATGGCGCTTAAAATGGAAACCACCTTCATAAAGGATTGAAAAGGCTGTCCTCGAGCGGATATAATTAAGCTTGTGCCGGATAAATTATCCCCTCCCCCTTCACCCCCAAAAAGGGGAAGGGAGTAAAGACCAAACCGTCCCAAACATTATTTATGTGATGATCCTCAATTAAATATTGCTTGACATCGAACAATTGTATACAGTATACAATCGTGAGCGATATGTCATGAAAATATAATAAAATTCAATAGTTCATGATATTATTAAAGCCGATATAACTTTAACTTAAGGATATATATCATGGCCTCAAAAACACACCAGCAAGAACTTGAAAGACTAAAAGACCTCAAGCAAAAATCATTCATGGGTGGTGGTGAAAAAGCAAGAGACCGTCAGCGCTCAAAAGGGAAATTGACACCCAGGGAACGGCTCGATCTGCTATTTGACAAAGACAGTTTTGTTGAATTAAATGATCTTGCTGAAAGTCAGTGTACGGATTTTGGAATGGATAAAAGGAAAATACCCGGAGATGGAGTGGTGACCGGCTTTGGTACCATTGACGGGCGCACTGCCTTTGCCTATGCTCAAGATGCAACCGTATTGGGGGGATCAGTAGGGACGATTCACGGCCAGAAAATCTGCAGAATAATGGATGAGGCCCTGAAGGTAAAAGCCCCTTTGATCTGCCTGAATGATTCAGGCGGGGGAAGGCTGCATGAAGGCTTTTTTGCTTCAAAGGGCGTGGCCGGTATGTTCTTTAGGAATACGGCTGCTTCAGGGGTCATCCCCCAAATTTCCTGCATTATGGGGCCTTGTGCAGGTGTGTCAGTTTATTCACCCGCTCTGACAGATTTTATCATCATGGTGGAAAACCAGAGCCAGATGGTCATCACCGGTCCAAAAGTCATTCACGATGTGACAGGGGAAACAGTGACCTTAGAAGAGCTTGGTGGAGCAAAGGTTCACAGCCAGGTTACAGGGCAAGCCCATTTTGTTACAAAAACCGATCAGGAAAGCATTGATTTAATCAGATCTCTTTTGGGCTATCTGCCATCCAACCATAACGAGGCGCCACCATCACACCCCTGCGATGATGATCCAAAAAGAAAAAATAACACTTTGGAACAGATCGTTCCGGCAGAGTTTAAAAGAGCCTATGACATGCGTAAGGTTATCGAGGAGGTAGTGGATAAAGATCAATTTTTAGAAGTCCTTCCGGAATTCGCACCCAGCATTATTACAGGACTTGCACGTTTTGACGGAGATACCGTGGGAATCGTCGCCAACCAGCCTTCTATTATGGCAGGATGTCTTGACTATAATTCTTCAGACAAAGCAGCCAGGTTTATCAGGTTTTGTGACTGTTTTAATATTCCTTTAGTAAATTTAGTGGATGTACCCGGATATTTCCCCGGGGTTAACCAGGAACATGCCGGCATCATTCGGCATGGTGCTAAAATGCTGTACGCTTATGCTGAAGCAACAGTACCAAAGATCACCCTGGCATTGAGAAAGGAATACGGAGGCGCTGTCATGGCCATGTGCTGTGCGGGAATGGGAGTGGATCTGATGATGGCCTGGCCCGTGGCCCAGCTCGTTGTGCTTGATACAGCGGCAGCCATTAATATCATATACCGTAAAGAGATCATGAATGCAGAAGATCCAGAGGACTTTAAAAATAAGAAAATCAAGGAATATGACTACAAGTACTCAAATCCGTTTCATGCCGCCTCCAATATGTTAGTGGACAGGATTATCGAACCGCCGGAAACCAGAACACAGATCATACAGGGCCTTAAAATGCTAAAAAACAAAAAACAGCCGCAACCTTTTAGAAAACACGGAAATATACCACTATAAAGGAGAGACAAATTAATGGACTTTTTACTAACCAAAGAGCAGCAATATATCCAAAAAGCCGCCAGAGAATTTGCCATAGGGGAAATGGCCGGTGTGGGCCGTGAATTTGATTTAAACGAAACCTATCCTGAGGCTATTGTTAAAAAAGCAAGGGAACTTGATCTTATCGGGCTTTTCATCCCTGAAAAATTCGGCGGGCCGGGCTTAGGGTTTCTCGAGCAGGCCATGGTAATGGAGGAATTCTGGAAGGTGGATCCTGGTATCAGCCAGCAACTGTGCTCTTTAACTTTTGGAGCCGAAGAATTTTTGCTTTTTGGCACAGATGAACAGGGCAAAAAATATCTAGAGCCAATTTTCACAGGGGATGCTGTTATGGGGTTTGCCATAACAGAACCTGACGCGGGTTCTGATACGTTGTCAGCCGCTACTACAGCTGTTAAAGAAGGCAATGAATGGGTCCTTAACGGATCAAAAGTCATGATCGGAAACGGGACCCGCGGAACCTTTATGCTGATTTTTGCCCTAACTGATCCCGATGCTGACAGATCCAAACGGCACAGCATCATTATTGTTGAGACAGACAGAGAAGGATACAAAGCTGACCCCATGCATGGCAAAATGGGATTACGCGCCTCAGACACGGCAGCTATTTATCTGAACAATGTCCGCGTGCCCGAGGAAAATCTACTGGGGACCCGTGGCAACGGCTTTCATCAGTTAATGGCATTTTTTGACCGAAGCCGTGCCTATGTCAGCGCCCATGGGGTTGGACTTGCCCAAGGCGCTTTAGATTTGGCTGTCAAACATATCCGGCAAAGAAAACAATTTGGCAAACCCATTGGAAGTTTCCAGGGTGTTCAGTTCAAGATTGCTGATATGGCTGTAAAAATCGAGCTTGCCAGAAATATCATGTACAAGGCAGCCTGGTTGCTTGACAATGGTATGCCTGATACCCATGTGACTGCCATGGCAAAAATGTATGCCGCTCGTATCGCAGTTGAGGTAGTTGATGAAGCCTTGCAGCTGCACGGCGGATATGGATATTTTGATGATTATGATATCGAGCGCTTCTACCGGGCTGCAAAAGTCCTTGAAATATATGAAGGGGCAAAGGAAATCGAAAAAATGATCATCGGCCGGACCATAGTGGGCAGATAAATTCCATTGTACAACATTCCAAAAATATAATTATTAAGGATTCAACAATGAAACAAGAATTTTTATTAGGAAACGGAGCCATGGCACTAGGGATATTGGAGGCCGGCTGTCAGATCATGACCTCTTACCCCGGAACGCCTTCTTCGGAAATACTTCCCGAGGTTGTCAGGTTTTCCAAAGCGTTTAACCTGAATACGGGTATTGAATGGTCTGTTAATGAAAAGGTAGCGTTTGACAATGCTTTTGCAGCTTCAATATCCGGGAAAAGAGCTTGCTGCTGCATGAAAATGGTTGGTCTGAACGTGGCTGCAGACTCTTTTATGTCTGCGGCCTATATCGGAAATATCGGTGGACTTGTGATCATATCCTGTGATGATCCAGGACCGCATTCTTCCCAGACCGAGCAGGACTCAAGACTTATGGCCCGCCTGGGCAAGGTACCTGTGCTTGATCCGGCAAATCCCGAGGAGGCAAGAGAAATGATCAAAACGGCTTTTGATCTTTCTGAAGAATTCCAGGTGCCCGTGATGGTAAGACCTGCCATCAGGGTCTGCCATGCACGGCAGAATGTCAAATATGACGTTCTTGAAAACAATGAGACCAAAGCTGATTTTAAGCGAGAGCCAACCAGATGGGCCTCCACTCCAAAATTCAGATTTTTACAGCACAAGGCATTGAATGAAAAGCATATAAAAATAAGCAAGAAATTTAATTCCCTGACACCTTTCAATGTTCATACCCTTAAAAAGGGAGAATCTTATCCCTTTGGAATTGTAACAGGAGGTGTACCCTCAAGTGTTGTCCAGGATATGTTTGAGGAATACGAAAGAAAAGATATCCCGATCCTGAAACTGGGTGCGCCCTATCCTTTCCCGGAAGAAATAGCAGATGAATTCATGGATGCCTGTGACAAGGTATTGGTTATCGAAGAGACAGACACCTTGATTGAATATTTGTTAAGGGATAAGCGAAAAACCTTAGGACGGCTGTCCGGCCATGTGCCCATGGAAGGTGAACTTGTGCCTGAAAAAATCGAGTCGGTACTGAACAAAAGTCTTAGTGATTGCGGGCTGTCTCCTTTATCTAACCATGATTGCGGACAGGAAGCCTTTTCACTTGTGGGTGGGCTTGAACTTCCCATTAGAAAACCGACCCTGTGTTCCGGATGTCCCCACAGGGCATCTTTTTATTCCATTAGAAAAGCCCTGCCAAAGGCCATTTTCCCGTCTGACATAGGGTGCTACACCCTTGGCAGCAACCTTGGTGTTGTGGATACGGTCCTTGATATGGGAGCCGGAATTACCATGGCATCTGGATTCTGGAACGCCTATATTCAGGATGATGTTAAAAAACCCATAGTGGCAACCATGGGAGACTCAACCTTTTTTCACTCCGGAACTACAGCTCTGATCAATGCGGTTTACAACGATTCCAGGTTTATACTTGTCATTCTTGACAATCACATTACAGCCATGACAGGCATGCAGCCATCCATTACCCAGGGGGATCGTGTGGACGGGAAAAAAGGAAACGCCATTGCCCTTGAGACCATTGTCAAGGGATGCGGCATTGATTATCTCAAGGTGATTGATCCCTATGATACAAAAAATATGATTCAGACGGTTAAGGATGCAGCACAATACGTTAATGATCCTGATGGTGGTATTGCCGTGATTATTTCCCGCCACCCCTGTGTCATTGGATTCAAGGATACGGCCATCCCGGAGAAAATCAAGGTAAAAATAACGGATGAATGTAATGAATGCGGATTCTGTCATTTGCGGTTTGAATGTCCTTCCATGTATTCGGATAAAGAATCTGGGAAAACTGAGATCAATGAAGTGCTTTGTGCTGAGTGTGGTGTCTGCTTGCAGATATGTCCGCAGAATGCCATTGAAAAAGCATGAAACCTTTAGGGAGAAAAATATCTATGAAAACAATAAATTATGTTTTGACCGGCCTGGGCGGACAGGGAATACTTTTCATGACAAAAATACTGGCAACGACTGCCTTAAATAAAGGATATAATATTCTGGGAGCTGAAACCCATGGTATGGCACAACGGGGTGGATCTGTTGTATCACATTTGAGAATCGGAGATGCAAGATCCAGCCTGATCCGTGCCGGTGCTGCCGATTTTCTTCTATCAATGGATGAATCGGAAGCTTACCGGTATCTGCCCTACCTGAAAAGAGACGGAAAATTATTTGTTAATGCACCATCAAATGCATTCCCGGATGGAAGGGTAGATGCCTGGCTTAAAAAAATGAATATCGAACCCCGGGCCATGGAAGCGTCTCAAAAAGCAATGGAACTGGGGTCCCCTAGATCTACGAATCTTGCCATGGTGGCCTTTTATTCAGCATTTGGGTATGGACCCTTAAGTAAGGATGATCTGAGAGCTACGGTTGACGATATGAGTCCTGGACCATTTAAAAAAACAAACCTAAAAATTTTTGATGTTTGTTACGACACTGGCAAAAGCATGGTTTGAAAAACATGGTATTGAACAGAATAATCATACCCTGGATACATGATACACGGCATTTCATGAACACTTATAAAAAATAAATATTAAACATATCCAATATATGTGGAGGCCATTATGGAACTTTTTAAAAATCTCACGGTACTATCGCTTGAACAGGCAACTGTTGCCCCCTATCTTACATATCGACTGGCCCAGGACGGGATGAATGTTGTAAGACTCGAACACCCCATTTATGGGGATCCCAACCGGTTCATCGGTGAAAACGTTCTTGATGAAAAACGAATGAACTCATATTTTTTATGTATCAACTCCGGGAAAAAAGCATTGTCCCTAAACATGGCTGATCCCAAGGGCCAGGAAATATTTAAAGAACTGATATTAAAACTTGATGTTGATATTTTTGTGACTAACCAATTGCCGAAAAACTATGAAAAACTTGGAATTGCCTACGAGTTGATGAAAGAAATCAAACCCGATATTATCTGGCTGGGACTCACGGGATTTGGCCCGGATTCCAATGAGGGAGCCTACGATCCAATCCTTCAGGCCCGATCCGGGTTAATGGAGCTGACAGGAGAAGCTGATGGTGATCCCCAGGTCCTGGGTATTCCCCTGCCTGACATGGGCACCTCTGAACACGGGTACGGACTTTTGATGAAAGCCCTTTTCAAAAGAGCGGCAACGGGAAAAGGGACCCGGATTGATCTTTCCATGTTTGAATCCACAGTGTCCTGGCTGACAGTCCCCATTGCCCTTTCAAAGAGCTTTGGTGCCAGTATCTCAAGACGGGGAAACACCCATGAGTTTTTCAGTCCTGTATCGGTTTATAAAACCAGCAACGGGTTTATCTATCTCGCAGTGGGTAATGACCGCCAATGGGAATCTGTTGTATCGCAGGACATGTTCAAATCCCTTGCAAAGGAAGAATATAAGAAAAACCAGGGAAGGATTTCCGATGTTGCAAATCTGAACGCTGCCATTAATGCCATAACACAACAGCACACCTCTGAAGAACTCATTGAACTGTTCAATTCAATTACAGTGCCCATCTCAAAAATTAAAACAGTGAACGAGGTGGTTGAAGATCCATTGGTCGCAAGGCGCATCCTAACATCTGAAGACCCAAAAACAGGGACAAAAGTGACCCTTGCCCCGCCACCCAATATGACACCTTTTCTTGAAGCCTGTGATCAAAAGCTTTCCTTCCCCCCCAGATTTGGTGAACAGAATCAGGAAATTTACGGCAGCCTTTTGGGATATGATGACGACAGCCTTGCAGAATTTAAGGAAAAAGGCATTATTTAATGTCTAAACGTAAACCTGAAACTTTTTATGAGTACAAGGCGGGCGATAATTTTAACCGGAAAAATATAATTGGTATTTTGAGGATAAAAATTATCGCCCAAGGCAGTAACCAGAGAAATTAGCGGTTTTCGGTCGACATTATTTAAACACTTCAGGAGATAACATGAAGTTAAACAGCAATTTTAAAGAACGAAGGTCTCTGGGTCAGGATGTATTTGAGTATTTGAAAAAGGCCATTATAGACCAGACCATTACACCGGGTTCAAGGCTTGTTGAAAGCAAAATTGCAGACATGTTGGGAATCAGCAGGACACCATTGCGCGAAGCCTTGCACAAACTTGAGCGGGAAGACTGGATTGAAAAAACCGGGTCGGGTGGATTCCAGGTGGTTACCCTGACAAACAATGATATAGAGCAGACATTTGGAATCAGGAGTGTTCTTGAAGCCTATGCTGCAAGGCTTGCGGCTGTTAACCACCAGGGTAAGGATCTTATTCCACTAGAAAAAAAAATGAAAGAATTTCAAGCCTGCCTTGAAACAAAAGATAATGACAAGCTTCAAAAAATTAACACCCAGTTCCATGATATTCTATACGCCCTGAGCAAAAGCCCAAAATTGATCAAAATGATAAACCAGCTGAGGGCTCAGATATCAAGGTTCAGACAGATCATTTTAAAACACGATGAATTTGCCCATAAAAGCAATGAAGACCATATTAACATGCTTGAGGCGATTAAAAAAAGAGATGGTGAAAAGGTCGAACAGCTTGTTCGGGAACATATAATTAAAGGGAAAAATGCGGTTCTAAGCCAATTAAAGCAAGAGGAAACCAAAAAAAAGAGTGCTTGAAATCAAGGACATACTGGAAGGCAGCCAGATCGCAGGAGCAAGAGCAATCCGTCTTATTGAAGATGGTGATCCATCTGCATTTGACATGCTAAAGCGATTGTATCCCCATTCTGGAAAATCCTTTGTCATAGGTATTACCGGATCACCCGGGGTGGGTAAATCAACTTTAATTGATGCCTTGATAACAGAATTTCGCAACCGTGACTTAAAGGTGGCCGTCATTGCAGTTGACCCCACAAGTCCTTTTTCCGGCGGCGCTATTTTAGGTGACAGGCTGCGCATGCAGCGCCATGCAACAGATGAAAAAGTGTTTATCCGGTCCATGGCATCCAGGGGGCAGAAAGGAGGCCTCTCAAGAGCGGCAAAGAATACGGCAATTGTACTCTCAGCCATGGGCCATGACATCATTATCATTGAAACCGTGGGAGCGGGGCAGGCTGAATTTGATATCTCCTCTCTTGCCCATTCAATCGGAATTGTCAGTATTCCGGGGACCGGAGACGGAATTCAGGTTGTCAAAGCCGGAATCCTTGAAATCGGAGATATATTTATTGTCAATAAAAGTGACCGGCCAGATGCAGATGTATCTGTCCTGGAACTAAAAATGATGCTGAATATGCGCCAAAATAACAAACGGGGACCTACTTTAAATTCGTCATATGATTGGGAGCCAAAAGTTTTAAAAACAATTGCTCAAAACGGAACCGGGGTAAAAGAACTTGCCGATACCTTTATTTCTCATTTTGACATAATGAAACAAAACAATAGTATTGTCCGGAAAAAAAATAAAATGGAGTTTCTCTATTTTAATTCCCTCATAAAAGATCTGACCCTGGAAAAAATATTGTTGGTTATTAAAGACTCAAGAGACTTCAAGGAAGCGCTGGATAAAATTGAGTCCGGCTTAATAGATCCAATAACTTGTGCTGAAAGATTGGTCAATAAAATGGTTGTCTTGGATAATGAATCGCTATGAAATGCAGGAAAGGTATTAAAAACGAAATCCGCTAAAAAAAATCTACCTTCATGTGCTTCATGATAATAAATGGTATAAAGGAAATATATTTATGGAAACAACAAACAAAATTCGGGTATTGATTGCCAAACCCGGCCTGGACGGACATGACAAAGGGGCAAAAATTGTTGCACTGGCTTTGAGGGATGCGGGTTACGAGGTGATCTATTCAGGACTTCACCAGACCCTTGATCAAATCATACACACCGCCACCCAGGAGGCTGTGGATGTAATCGGGTTAAGTATAATGTCTGGCGCACATCTGCCCATATCTGAAAAACTAATTACAATGATGAAGGAAAAGGGGCTTGATGATGTTTACCTGACCGTTGGCGGCGTCATTCCCTATCAGGATATTCCGAAATTAAAAGAAATGGGGGTTTCCAAGGTTTTTCCCGGTGGAAGCTCATTTGATAAGATTACTAAGGGTATGAATAGTCTTTTTAAATAAAATTATCATTACTCTATAACAGAGAGGTAAAATAATGGGTGTTGCAAAATATATCAAAGATAAAAAAGGGGCAATAAAAGAGGTGATATACCAGTCCGGCATAAAGGTTAAGCCGGCTTATGGGCCTGACGATCTTGAGAAAGCCGGATTTAAGTATGATAAAGACTTAGGTGCTCCCGGCGAATATCCCTTTACTCGAAGCCTTCATCCGCAAAGCTATAGAAGCCGTGCCTGGACCACCAGGCAGTACACGGGGTTCGGTACTCCGGAAGAGACCAATGAACGGTTCAAACTCATGATTGCAAATGGTCAAAACGGGCTGAATGTGGCTTTTGACCTGCCCACCCAGATGGGATATGACTCGGATCATCCATTGTCTGAGGGTGAAGTCGGTCGTGTAGGTATGGCTGTTGACTCCCTTAGGGACTTTGAAACTGCTTTTGCAGGAATTCCCCTGGACCGCATTGGTTCCGGCTTGACCATCAATGCCGTTGCCACAATTATGATGGCCATGTATCAGGCGGTTGCTGAAAAATTCGGATATTCCAAAAATCAGATTTCGACCACCCCTCAAAATGATATTTTAAAAGAAATGATCGGCAGAGGTGCCTGGATTTTTCCAGTTGAACATGGGGTGAGACTTGTGGGGGACTCCATTGAATATGCCGTAAAACAATTGCCCAGATCCAATCCAGTGAGCCTTTGCGGTTACCATATCCGTGAATCAGGGGCCACACCTGCACAGGAAATTGCATACGCTTTCGAGATTGCCAAAGCTTACATTGACAACGTTGTCCAGCGGGGGATAAAACCTGAAGATTTTGTGGGACGCTTTTCCTTTAATTTTAATGTGTATGGAAACTTATGGGAACAGATTGCCAAGTTTAGGTCTGCCAGAAAACTCTGGGCAAAAATGCTGAAAAACGAATATGGTGTTACAGACAAAAAGAAACTTTTTTTAAGGGGGCTTTTTGGCGGCGGCGGTTCCGGTCTGACCAAAGAACAGCCTGAGAACAATATAATGAGAGGGGCCTACTATGCACTTGGAGCCGCTTTGTCCGGTGCCCAGACAACCGCTTTGTGTTCCTTTGATGAGGCCTATACCATCCCCACCCCGAGATCGGCATTGCTCTCCCTTAGAACCCTTGAAATACTAATGGATGAAGTCGGTTTAAGAGATACGGTTGATCCCCTAGCAGGATCTTATTTCATAGAAACCCTTACCCTTGAAATGGAAGAAAAAATTCTTAAGGAGATGAAAGACGTTCAGCAAATGGGCGGGATGGTCAATTGTATTTCTAACGGCCTTATCCAGCGGAAAGTATCAAAACAGGCTTATGAGTTTGAAAAAGGCCTTCAGTCCGGCGAGTATAAAAAAGTTGGTCTCAACTCTTCCGCTGAATCAGACTCAGCATCCCATTCAAATGAAGGACAGGCTGAAAAAACAAACGCTGGCACTGTTGAACTCCATGAGTATAACGAAGAATGGGCGAAGATTTCCAAGGCCAATTTGGTAGAACTTCGCCGCACTCGAAATGACACAGACGTAAAAGACAGCCTTAAAGCGCTTGAAAAAGCGGCCAAAGGCAATGACAATGTCATGCCATCTCTTGTTAAATGCTGCCATGCATACGCCACTGTGGGGGAGATGGCCGGTGTATTCAGGCAGACTTTCGGAGAATGGAATGAACCCGAGTTCTATTAATTAGGAGGTGTGATTTGGAGCAAGCAACTTACCGTTTAGGTTGTGATATCGGAGGGACTTTTACAGATTTTGTTCTGGTAAATAATAAAACCGGAGAATTTCATACAAATAAATGCCTGACCACTCCTTCGGATCCGTCAGACGCAATTGAGCAGGGTATCAGGGAACTTGCACTAATATTACCCGGATTTATGGATGATGTTGATAAAATAATCCATGGAACCACCCTGGTTATCAATGCTATTATTGAAAGAAAAGGCGCCAAAACAGGCTTGATAACTACTAAAGGATTCAGAGATGTATTAGAGCTGGGAAGAGAAAAACGGTATGATGCCTATGATATTTTCAGCGAATACCCAGAACCCATTGTACCGCGGTCTGACAGGGCTGAAATAAATGAACGATTGACCTTTGACGGCAGCGTAATCAGAGAGGTTGATGAAAAAGAAGTTCTCCAGGTTCTTGAAAAGTTTAAAAAAGACGGGATAGAATCCATTGCCGTTTGCTTTATCAACTCCTATGAAAATGCAGCAAACGAAAAAAAGATAAAAGAGATAATTGAAAAACAGGCGCCTGAGATATTTTTATCCACCTCATTTGAAGTCCTTCCGGAAATAAAGGAATATGAACGGACCTGTACAACAGCTGTTAACGCCTATGTAAAACCGATTACTTACTGGTATCTAAACAAATTGATAACACGACTTGGAAGTATCGGGTTTCATGGTAAGTTTTTCATCATGCTTTCCTCGGGCGGAATCACTTCCATTGAAACAGCAAAAGATTTCCCGGTTAGGATCATAGAATCTGGTCCAACAGCAGCTGTTATTGCCTCCCAGCATTATGGAAATATGTTTAATATTAAAGATATGTTCTGCTTTGATATGGGGGGTACAACTGCCAAATCATGTCTGATTCAGGATGGCCAGGCAGGACTTGTATCCACCTTTGAGGTGGGCCGTGTTCAACGCTTCCAAAAAGGTAGCGGCCTTCCTATCCAGGTACCTGTTGTAGACCTGATGGAAATTGGTGCCGGCGGAGGAAGCATTGCTAAAATAAGCAACCTTGGACTATTACAGGTTGGCCCTGAAAGTGCCGGTGCAGACCCTGGCCCTGCATGTTACAAACTCGGTGGAGAAAATCCCAGTGTAACAGATGCTGATCTGGTTTTGGGATATCTTGATCCTGATTTTTTCCTTGGCGGCACCATGGCACTTGATATTGAGCTTTCCAAAAAAGCAATAGAAGAAAAGATTGCCAAACCTCTCGGCACCACAATGGTTAAAGCCGCTTTTGGCATTCATGACCTGATCAATGAAACAATGGCCTCGGCAGCCAAGACCCATATCGCGGAAAAAGGCGGTAATCCCAACCTGGTTACCGTGTCCGCTTTTGGCGGTGCAGGACCTGTTCATACATATGGGCTTGCAAAAAAAATTGGGGCCAGCAACATTTTAGTACCACCTCTTGCAGGAGTTGGATCAGCACTTGGTTTCTTTACGGCTCCCGTTGCATTTGACCTTTCTAGAAGCCATAGAAAAATACTCGATGAAACAGACTTTAAAGAGATCGAATCTCTGTTTAATGAGCTTGAAAAGGAGAGTGCTAAAATTTTGGAAGGTGCCCAGAGTGGCAATAAAATTATTTTTGAAAGAACGCTTTTAATGCGCTTTGTGGGTCAGGGTGCAGAGATTGATCTTGGAATTGAGAATAAAGACTTTACTAAATTTTCAAAAAGTCAAATCAGAACAATGTTTGATGAAGAGTACAAAAGGCTTTACGGAAGGACCAGTGCTGAGTCGCCCGTGGAATTTGTCACTTTCAAAGTGCGGGCAAGTCTTCCTAAAAAACCATTTACCATTTCAAAACTATCCACAAAGAACCGAGATCTTAAAACATGTATCAAGGGACAACGTCCGGCATTTTCCATTATAAAAAAGGAGTATCTGCCTTTTACCGTGTATGACCGGTCAAAATTGTTTCCAAATGCCGAATTTGAAGGGCCTGCCATTATTGAGGAACGTGAATCCACAATTGTCATGGGCGAGGATGCCAAAGCACGGGTGGATGAATATGGTTTCATATGGATACAATTGATTCAACCGGGAACGTCTGACCAGGTAGGAGGGGCAAATAATGAATAAAACCAATTATAAATTCGACCCGATTACTTTAGAAATCTTATGGAAGCGGCTAGTTTCCATAGTGGATGAATCCGACGCATCGGTTATAAGAACAGCCTTTTCAAGTCTTTTAAGGGACGCCCATGATTATACCTGCATGTTCACGGACAGCCGTGGACAGGAGCTTGTTCAGGGAACCTTGTGTACCCCTGGTATGGCCGGTGCCATGGCCCTTGGAATGAAAAAAATCGTGAATTCCATCCCCCTTGAAGATTACAATGAAGGCGATGTATTTATCATCAACGACCCCTGGCTTCTGGCCGGACATTTAAATGATGTCTGCGTATGGAGCCCTATCTTCTTCAAAGGCAGACCTGTTGCATTTACAGCATGCATTTTCCATCACACAGATATAGGAGGGAGAACGGCTTCCGACAATCGGGATGTTTATGCAGAAGGACTTTATATTCCTTTAACAAAGCTCTATGATGCCGGAAAGCTCAATAAAGACCTTGTTAACATGATTCGTTGGAATGTAAGAACGGCAACAGAATTTGACGGGGATATACGTTCACAGGTGGCGGCAAATCATGTTTGTTCTCAAAAAATCATAGAAATGATGGAAGATGAAGGGCTTGATACCCTTGATGATCTTGCCGATGAAATAATCAACCGAACTGAAATAAGTATGCGGTCAGCCATTGAAAAAATCACCGATGGCACATATCACCATGAAGGCATTATCGAAGGTGCGGGAAACAAACCAGATATTCCCATCAAACTTTCGGTCAAAGTTGACGGCTCAAGGATTCATGTTGATTTTGACGGCACATCAAAACAGGTAAACTGGGGCGTGAATGTAGTTTACAATTTTACCTATGCATATGTATTCATGGCCATCAAATCGGCTTTTGATCCCGGAGTGCCGATTAATGAGGGTGCTATTCGCCCCATAACAATGACAGCTCCTGAAGGGTCTATTGTTAATTGCAAATTCCCGGCAGCAGTCGCGGCAAGGATGGTGGTTGGTCATTTTATGACTGAAATGGTTTTTAAGGCGCTTTCCAACGCCGCTCCTGATAATATCATTGCCGGCTCCGGCGGCACCCCCGCCCAAACCAATATCTTTCATGGCTCCTTTGCTAATGGAAAGGCCTGGCATACAATGATCATCCGTGGTGGTGGCATGGGCGCATCCTCAAGATTTGATGGTCATCACTGTGCCATATTCCCGGCAAACGGGGCAAACACGCCCGTTGAAATTCTTGAAAGTGATACCAGTATGATAGTTGAGTCAAGAAGTCTGATCACTGACTCGGGGGGGCCTGGAAAACAGCGTGGCGGTATCGGCAGACAGATGATTATAAGTTCACCTGAAGATGGTGAAAACTCTCCTGGAACAACCTCTATTGCTGTTCAGGCCGGTCGCTATATTTACCCGCCTGAAGGGATATTTGGAGGCAAGGACGGATCAAAAGCCAAATTTCTAAAAAATGGCGAAAATGCAGATCCAAGCGGGCTGACTTTTTGTGATCCCGGTGATATAATCTCATTTATCAGCGCAGGGGGTGGTGGATATGGGGACCCCTTTGAAAGGGAACCAACGAGTGTTGAGCGGGATGTGCAATATGGTTATGTCAGTATTGAAGGTGCAAAAAAAGATTACGGCGTTATTATTGAGCCAGGCTCACTTAAATTAGATCTTGCCGAAACTCTAAAACTCCGTAAGAAAAAATAAGGAGACAAAATGGAAAAAACCTTTATGCCCCTGTTCGAAAATAGAGACCAGCTTTTTGATCATCAGCTCGAAGGGCTTAAATGGACCGTTAGCCATGTTTACAACGGATCTTCCTTCTATAGGGATAAATTTAAAGCCTCTGGGGTCACACCTCTGGATATAAAGGATCTTGATGATCTTTCAAAATTACCTTTTACAACGGGAAACGATCTAAAGGAAGGGTATCCTCTGCCCCTTTTGTCCGTTCCCGAAAAAGATGTGGTCCGCATCCATGCTTCCTCAGGTACCACAGGAAAGCGAAAAGTGCTTTCCTATACGGCCAATGATTTGGATGTGTGGTTTGACATGTTTGCAAGATGTTATGAAATGGCCGGTCTTACAAAATCAGACAGGGTGCAGATTGCCGTTGGATACGGTGTGTGGACTGCAGGTATGGGCTTTCAGCTGGGTTGTGAACGCCTTGGTGCCATGGCAATCCCTGTGGGACCCGGCAATATTGATATGCAATGCCAGTTCCTTTTGGACATGCAGTCCACGGTTTTCTGTTGTACGGCATCCATGGCACTTCTTATGGCAGAAGAGGTTAACAAACGCGGTCTTAAAAATGATATTCATTTAAAGAAAATCATTATGGGTTCAGAACGGTGCAGTTCTGCCATGCATGCAAAAATAAAAGATCTTCTGGGTCTTGAAGACATGTTTGACATTACGGGCATGACAGAACTTTATGGTCCCGGGACAGGACTTGACTGCCCCATGCATGAAGGAATCCACTATTGGGCGGACAGATATATACTTGAAATTTTAAACCCTGACACCCTTAAACCTGTTAAAGAAGGGGAAGTTGGGGAAATGGTGGTAACGACTCTGAACAAAGAGGCATCGCCCCTGGTGAGGTATAGAACAAGAGATCTCACTCGAAAAATCAGCTCCCGGTGTTCCTGCGGGAATATTCTTCCCATGCATGACAAAATAATGGGGCGTTCCGATGACATGATCATCTTAAAAGGGGTTAACATCTACCCGGGACAGATTGATGAGGTTCTGTCTTCCATTGAAGAGGTGGGAAGCGAATATCAGCTTCATCTTGAAAGGAAAGATGATGGTAAGGATTATATGACCATCAAGGTAGAGGTCAGCCAGGAACAGGATTCAGCCAATATGAAAAATATAAAATTAAAAATCATAAAAAAGATACAATCAAAGATCATGGTTAGCTGTGACGCGGATATCTGCTCCTATGGAGAACTTCCCAGATTTGCCGGCAAAGCCCAGCGCATCTTTGATAATCGAGAGGAATGAAAGGAAATCATATGAAACAATTTAAGTACTTATCCCCCACAACCGTTGAAGAGGCAATCTCTTTTTATGGTCAACACAGCGAGACAGCCAAGTATGTTGCCGGGGGGACGGATGTAATTGTTAAGATCAAAGAAGGGTGGATGGAACCAGACTATCTCATTTCTCTGAAAAAAATAGAAGAAATGGGAGACCTGAATAAAAATGAAGCAACCGGAGATCTTTCCATCGGAGCCTTGGTCACTCACGCGACCCTTGAAAAATCTTTGATGATTCAAAACGAGTACCCCATTATCTATGATGCCGTCTCCAATATCGGATCCCTTCAGGTAAGAAACGTGGGGACCATCGGTGGCAATCTGATAAATGCGGTTCCGTCTGCAGATGGTGCAATTCCCTTAATTGCCCTTGATGGAGTGGCGCTGCTTCACGGCCCTTCAGGTGAACGATCTGCAGAGGTTAAGGATCTGTTTGTCGAACCCTATAAAACCATTTTAAAGCCCGGTGAAATCCTAAAAAAGATCACCATCCCTTCCCAGGCCCCCCATACGGGGAGTTCATATATAAAATTCGGCCGCAGGGCTGCCATGGAACTTCCTTTGATCGGCATTGGTGTTCTTTTAACCCTGGAAGATGATTTTAAAACCTGTGCAAAGGCCAGAATCTGCCTTGGAGTTGCAGCCCCCACGCCTATGAGAGCCGTTGATGCGGAAAAACTTCTGACAGGAAAAGAAATTGATGAAGAGATTCTCTTGGCAGCCGGGAAAATAGCAGCAGATGAATCCAAGGTAAGGGACAGTATACGGGGAAAAGCCTGGCACAGAAAAGAAATGATCCGGGTTCAGGTAAAACGCATGGGCCTTAAATGCTTAGAAATTATTAAACATAACAGTTAGGAGAAATATTAACCATGGCAACAAACATATCTTTTTTATTAAATGGTGATGAGATCTTTTGCGAGGTCAAAGACCATTGGACCCTTTTACACCTCTTAAGGGAGGAAATGGGACTGATCGGAACAAAAGAGGGGTGCGGCAATGGTGAATGCGGTGCCTGCACTGTTATTGTAGATAAGCTTGCTGTAAATTCCTGTCTGTATCTGGCAGTGGATGCTGCCGGTACAAAAATAGAAACCATTGAGGGCCTTGCCTCAACTGATGGAACATTGCACCCGATTCAACAATCTTTTGTGGACAATGGGGGTATCCAGTGTGGATTTTGTTCCCCTGGAATGATAATGTCTTCCAAGGCTTTATTGGATGAAAACCCCAGTGCCAGTCATGAAGAGATTAAGCATGCCCTTGCAGGAAATATCTGCCGGTGTACGGGATACGTACAAATCCTTGATTCTGTAGAAGCGGCAAGAGATATTGGAGGGCAAAATGAATAATATAATTAGCAAATTAAATAGCGAATTAAGCGTTGTTGGAAAACCCGTACCAAAACTGGATGCTGCCCAGAAAGCCATGGGCCGTGCAGAATATATCCAGGATATAAAACTGCCGGGTATGATTTTTGGGAAGATCCTCTACAGCAAATATGCCCACGCAAATATTGTTAAAATTGATACATCAAAAGCCAAAGCGTTGTCAGGTGTTCATGCGGTATTGACCGGTGAGGATGTTCCCAAAAAAATGAAAATGGGTTTTTACAAGGACAATCCACCCATCAAAAAGGGTAAGGTGTGTTCTTTTAGGGATGAAGTGGCTGCTGTGGCTGCCATAAGTCCTGAAATAGCCAAAAAGGCCCTTGACCTCATTGAGATTGAATATGAAGTGCTCCCTGGCATTTTTGACCCTGAAAAAGCCATGGAAAAGGACTCACCCCTGGTTCATGAATATCATAAATCCAATGTACTCAAGCTGCCATGGAAACTTCATTATGGTGATGTTGAAAAAGCCGAAAAAGAATCTGATTTTGTTGTTGAAGAAAAATTTTCGACCCAGTGGGTCACCCATTGTTGCCTTGGCACAAGCGGTGCCATAGCCCTGTTTGATTCCAATGACAATTTGACCATTCACACCAATACTCAGATTCCATCACTTGCCCAGAAGGATTTTTTAGAATCCTTAAAAGCCATGGGACTTGAAAATAAAAGAGTCAGGGTCATCAAACCGATTATTGGAGGCGGATTTGGCTCAAAACTAGACACATATGCCTATGAGCATATTTCCATACTCCTGGCCCATGCCTGCAGAAGACCTGTTAAAATCATGTTTGACAGGGTTGAAGAATTCAAGGCCACTTCCACAAGGCAGCCCACGGTGATATATATTAAACAGGGCTGCGACAAAAATGGGAAACTGACCTTCAGGGACATGAGAATGATCCTGGATAATGGTGCTTACACTTCGTGGGGTGCAACTACGCCGTCTGTAATGATGATGCCCATCAGCTCCCTTTACCGCGTGGATAATGTAAGATTCAACGCCAAATGTGTTTATACCAATAACACCTATTCCCAGGCCATGAGGGGATATGGAAACCCCCAGGCGACATTTGCCATTGAATCCACCCTGGATATGCTGGCAAAAAAAGCCGGAATGAGCCGGGTTGAAATCAGACGCATTAACCGTAACCAGTCAGGTGATACAACGCCACAGGGATTTAAAATTAGTTCCTGCGGGCTTTCCCAATGTATTGATGAAGTTGAAAATGAACTCACCATAGACGGCCCTAAAGAAAAAGGAATTGGAATGGGCATTGCCTCTCTTATTCATGTTGGCGGGGGCGCTCGTATATATAAATCCGACGGGTGTGGTGCTATTTTAAAAATGGATGACTATGGCAAGGTGGATATCTTCACCGGCGGGACAGACATGGGTCAGGGTCTCGATAATATTACCGCCCAGATCGTGGCAGAAGAGCTTGGCCTTTTTGTAGAAGACATAAATGTGGTGCATTCTGATACAGATGTTTGCCCCTGGGATGTCGGCGCCCATGCCAGTCGGAGTACATTTGTGGCTGGTAATGCTGCTTTGGGAGCTGCCAAAAAAGTAAAAGAAACCATATTGGAATATGGGTCAAAAATTCTGGATGCCGCATCAGAAGATCTTGTATTAAAGGATAGAACCATATTCGTATCCACTGATCCTGAGAAGTGTATGCCCATTGATAAGCTCTTGCGAAAAGCGCATTTCTCGCCCCAGGGAAAAATGCTGATGGCAGATTTTTTCTATGATCCTGAAAATGAAAACATGGGCAAGGGATTTAAAGGTAATCTGTCTGTGACATATGCTTTTGGTGCCCATGGGGTCAAGGTCAAAGTGGATGAAGAAACAGGTAAAGTTGAGGTACTTGATTATGTCGCTGCCCATGATGTCGGCCGGGCCATTAATCCATTGCTACTGGAAGGTCAGGTTTACGGCGGCGTGGTCATGGGACTGGGATATGCATTAACTGAAGAGGTTGTGACAAAAGAAGGTCAGAACATGAATGCCAATTTCAGAGACTACAAACTCTTTACAGCAAAAGATGCCATAAAGATCAAGGCGCCTGTAATCGAAACCCATGATGAGTATGGTCCTTATGGTGCCAAAGGAATTGGGGAACCAGGGTGTGTTCCCACAGCTCCTGCCATTGCCAATGCAATTTATGATGCCGTGGGTGTGAGGATATTTGATCTTCCCATTACACCTGAAAAGGTGCTGGCTGCTTTAAAGGAGAAAAAAAGTGAGACTACCAAAATTTAATTATTTCAGTCCTGAAACCCTTGATGAGACTCTTGAGCTTTTAGATACATACAAGGATGATGCAAAAATTCTTGCAGGAGGGACAGATCTTCTTGTGAGAATGAAAAAGGGTCTTTTAAAACCAAAAGTCCTTATCAGCCTGAAAGCTCTGGATGAGTTATCCTATATAAAACAACAAAAAGGGGTTCTTAAAATTGGGGCCAGAACACCCCTGGCAGAATTAATTGCTTCTGATCTCGTTCAAAAGAATGCACACGCTCTATACCAGGCATGTAAAAAAATAGGTGCGGTAACTATCCAGCATTTCAGGGGCACCATAGGCGGGAACATCCTTCAGGACAACCGATGTCAACACTACAACCAGTCTGATTTCCACAGGTCGGGACGTCAGGCCTGTCACAAAGATGGCGGGAAAATATGTTATGCACGGGACGAAGGTGACAGGTGCTACTCCACCTGCCAGTCTGATGGTGCCACAGCCCTTATGGCTCTTGGGGCCGGTTTAATTATGGCTGGAAAAGGCACGCAAAGAACCGTTGATTTAACAGATTTTTATACAATGGACGGCATAATGCCCCATGCCATGGAATCCCATGAACTTTTAAAGGAAATTATAATACCTCTAAATGGTGCCCAGAGCTCATATCAGAGAATAGCATACCGATCTGCCATTGATTACCCCATTGCATCTGCCGGGGTACGTTTAAAGAAATCTCAAAAAAATGAGATCGAAGACGCAAGAATAGTTGTTGGCGCAATGGGCAGATCACCGCTCTTTCTTGCCCAGGCTTCATCTTCTTTATCGGGGAAAAAGCTTGACGATACAAATGCGTTTAGAAAAGCGGCTGATGCTTCAATGGATAATAGCGCAACATTTGCTGTCCACAATGCAGGTGCTACCCTTGAATTCAGATGTGCCATGGTATCCCAAATGGTATTTCAGGCAATTGAACAGGCTGCCAAGAGTATAAAGGGATAATTAAAAAATGATGGAGTCTTTAAGTATGAAAAAAATACTCATTACCTTAAATATTAATGATCAGCCCTTTGAAGTCATGGTCTATCCAAACGATACCCTTCTGGAAGTATTGCGTGATCAGCTTGATCTCACCGGATCAAAGGAAAGCTGTGGAGAAGGGGCGTGCGGATCCTGCACCGTCCAAATGGACGGCAAACCCGTCCGATCTTGTCTCACCCTTGCCCTGGAGGCACAGGGGACAAAAATCAAGACGGTGGAGGGCCTTGCAATTGACGATAAATTATCAGATCTTCAGCAATCCTTTATTGATCACGGAGCTGTTCAGTGCGGATTCTGCACACCGGGAATGCTCATGTCAGCCGATGCGCTGATCAACGATAATTCTAGACCAGATGAAAAAACAGTTCGAGAAGCCCTTTCCGGAAATATCTGCCGGTGTACCGGATATACAAAAATAGTCGAGGCCGTGGTCCATGCAAAAAATCCACAGGACAATTGTCTGGATTGTAAAAGCGGGAGTAAAGCAAAGGAGTAAAAAATGTCTGATTACACCATCATCGGAAAACGAATGCCCAGAGTTGATTCCAGGGCCAAGGTTATGGGAAAGGCAAAATTTACAGCTGATCTGAAACTGCCTGGCATGCTGGTGGGAAAAATAAAACGGAGTCCCTATGCCCACGCCCGAATCTTAAATATTAACACATCAAAAGCCATGGCACTTCCCGGCGTTAAGGCGGTGGTAACAGGCAATGATACTGCGGGCATCAAATGGGGGGTGTTTGCTTACACACGTGACCAGCAATTTATTCAAACCCAAAAAGTAAGATATATAGGGGATGAAGTGGCTGGTGTGGCAGCTGTTGATGAAGAAACAGCACTTGCTGCCCTTGATTTAATCGAGGTCGAATATGAGGAACTGACTGCAATCTTCGATCCCATGGAGGCCATGGCATCAGATAACGAGCTTATCCATGATGAATTTCCCAACAATATAAACATACATGTGAATATTGATACAGGAAATGTTGATGAAAACTTTAAAAAGGCTCATTATATAAGAGAAGACACATTTGAAGCCCCTGAAGAATCATATTTCCAGGCTGAGCCATATGCCATAGTTGCACGGTTCGACCATGAGGAATGTCTGGAGATATGGTGTCCCAATGGCGGACCTCATATGAAATCCAAACCCCTTTCCAATGCTTTCAAGATTCCTTTACACAAGGTAAAAGTAAGAAAAATTGCCATCGGTGGTGCTTTTGGTGGCCGGTCCGAGATCTGCCCAGTTGATTATATTTGTGCTCTTCTTGCCCAGAAAAGCAAAAAACCTGTCAAAATAGAATTCACTAGAGAAGAAAATACGATCGCCACCCGCCAGGGACATTCCATGATCACCACCCATAAAACCGGTGTGGACAAAGAGGGAAGAGTTCTGGCAAGAGAAACCACCTGTTATATGGACGGAGGGGCCTATTCCAGCACAGGGCCCATTGCCACAAGCGTCCCCTTTCTTTCCATGGAGCAGGCTTATCGCATGGAAAGCGTTCGTTACAACGGTTATAGAATTTATACCAACAAGCCGATCAGAGGTATGATACGGACCCATGGACGCGGTTTTGCATGTGGACTTGATACCCAGTTGGATATGATTGCTGACCATCTTGGCATTGATCCTGTGGAGATCAGATTGAGAAACTCCAGACAGCCGGGTGACCATACCAGTACGAAATCCTATGTTGCCTCCTGTGCAATGGATGAAACTATTCACAAGGCAGTTGAAAAATCAGGCTTCAAGGAAAAATGGGGAAAACTGCCGCCATTCCACGGTATCGGCATTGGGACCAATTCAGTTCAAACCGGATTTCCCATGGGAATCAGGGGCGGTTCACAATCCTTTATCAAATTCAATGAGGATGGAGAGGCAACAGTCATGTCAGGAGTTGTAGACAATGGCCAGGGTAATGACAATATGCTGGTCCAGATTGCTGCCGAAGAATTGGGGCTTTTACCCGAGGATATCCATCTGGTTTCAGCCGATACTGAGACCACTTCATCAGATCCGGGATCTTACTCTCAAGTGTCAACCTTTGTGGGAGGACACGCTGTAAAAATTGCCGCTCAAAACTGCCGTGAAAAACTTTTTACAGTGGCTGCCAGAATTCTAAAAGTTTCCCCTGACACCCTTGCAGCTAAAAACCGTTTGATTTTTGTCAAGGATGATCCTGAAAAATGTATTCCTCTCAAAAAAGTGGTACGAATAAGCCTTTTGAGTTTTAATTCAGTTAATGCTGAAGGCGGCTATTGGCCTAAAGTGGATATGAAACGCGAATGGGTTTCCAACCCTTACGGCCAGATGTGTGAAGCGTTTTCATTTGGCACAACCATTGTTGAGGTAAAGGTTGATCCGGATACAGGACAGGTGGAAGTGATAGAAGCGACCGCGGCCCAGGATGTTGGGTATGCCTTGAATCCCCTTGTTCTTGAGGGTCAGTTTGAAGGCTCCATCGCCATGGGCGGACAGGGCGGCATGCTAACAGAATATCATGAGTGGAAGGATGGACGATGCCTCAACTCTACCATGCTTGATTATAAACTGCCCCTGGCCTGTGACATGCCACCAAAAATAAATAATATAATTGTAGAATCTCTTGATCCAAAAGGACCATACGGGGCCAAGGAAGCCGGTATGTCCATTGCCATGTCCGCAGCACAAGGGTACTGCGCTGCGGTGAGTAATGCCATCGGTGTTCACATGGATTCTTTTCCCTTAACCCCGGACAAAATACTTGCCGCTATTAAAGGGAAAAAGCCGGAATGAAGAAAATCAGAGTTGAAGATGCCGTTGGAACGATTCTCGCCCACGACATGACCCGGATCGTACGTGGGGAATTTAAAGGCGTGGCCTTTAAAAAGGGCCATCTTGTACAAAAAAATGATATTCCGGAACTGTTAAAGATAGGCAAACAATATCTCTTCGTCCTTGAACTTGAAAAAGATCAACTTCATGAAGATGATGCCGCCAAACGGATAGCAAAGGCCATTTGCAACCCAAAACTTGAATTTTCAAATCCCCGGGAAGGTAAGATCAATATCACAACTAAACGTGCAGGACTGTTAAAAATCAATACAAAAGCCCTGCTGAAAGTTAATCAGATGGAAAGTATCATAGTGGCCACTTTGAAAAATAATTTTCCCTGTAAAAAAGGGGAAATCATTGCGGGTACACGGATTATTCCATTGACCATTCCGGCAAAAAATATTGAGGCACTGGAGACTCTGGCTAAAAACCATGAGACCATTGTGTCTGTCAAACCTTACAAATCCTTAAAAGTAGGCGCAGTTGTTACCGGTTCTGAAGTCTTTAACGGCCTGATTACAGATGACTTTGGCCCGTCTGTGGGCAAAAAAATCATTGATGCAGGATGCACCCTCATTAAAAAAATTCTTGTGCCTGATGATGTTAAAGCCATTTCCAATGCCATTCTGGAATTAAAAAGCCGTGGATGCCAACTGATCATTACCACAGGGGGATTATCCGTTGATCCGGATGATGTCACCCGGCTGGGAGTTATTTCGGCTGGTGCAGAGGTTTTATTCTATGGAAGCCCTGTTCTTCCCGGAGCCATGCTTATGATCTCACATCTTGATAAAACACCTGTTATCAGCCTGCCGGCCTGCGTATTTTATTACAAGCACACTGTTTTTGATCTGGTTTTACCCAGAGTGCTTGCCGGCGAAAAAATTACTAAGGATGAAATTGCTGCCATGGGCCATGGCGGATTGTGCATGAATTGCGAAGTCTGTCACTACCCTGTATGTTCCTTTGGCAGATAAAAAAATGCGGTCATTAAATAGTCTTAACCTTTTCGTTTTTTGTGGTAATGGAAGCTAAACCAAATATGGAAACAATCAAAAATCTTATTATTGCTGTTAAAGGTGGAGGGGACATGGCCACTGGTGTGGCCTGGCGACTTTTTCAGTCAAATTTTAAAAACCTTTTCATCATGGAAATTGAAAACCCAAAGGCCGTGAGAAGACAGGTTAGTTTCTGTGAGGCAATATACGACGACAAGATTATTGTGGAAGGAGTTACGGCTAAACGGATTTATCAGCCCAAAGACATTGAAGCCGCATGGGAGAACAACAAGATCCCTGTCCTTGTTGATCATGAATGGGAAACGATTAAAACGATCCGGCCCCATGTGGTTATTGATGCGATTATTGCAAAAAAAAATCTGGGAACCAACCTGACGGAAGCCAATTTGGTTATTGGACTTGGACCAGGATTTGAGGCGGGTAAAGATGTGCACATGGTAATAGAAACCAATCGGGGTCATGACCTGGGAAGAGTCATTTTAAATGGAAGCCCTGAACCCAACACAGGCATTCCCGGCAATACGGGTGGATATACCTATGAAAGGGTTCTTCGGGCACCATGTACCGGAGTATTTCATTCTGATTTGAATATTGGTGACATGGTCAAAAAAGGACAGACTATAGGGTTTGTAAATAATACACCTGTTAAAGCTCAGATTGAAGGTATCTTGCGCGGACAAATAAGACATGAGACCATGGTAAAAGGTAAAACCAAAATCGGGGACATTGATCCCAGGGGAGATATTTTATCTTGCTCTACCATTTCGGAGAAAGCCAGGGCCATCGGAGGCAGTGTGCTGGAAGCCATTTTAAGGACTTACAATCATTGACTTAATCATTATCTGACTAAAAGGGACCCTATTGGCTAAAAAAGATAGGGTCTCAAAGAAATAATATATTTACAGGAGAAAGAGATATGCGTACATTAATCATAGGCGGAGTCGGAAATATGGGGCAGGGAGTCGCAAGGGACCTTGTAAAACAAGAACAGGTCACACAAGTCATTTTAGCCGACCTTTATCCGGACCCTGAAAGATTGTCAAAAAAATTGCGTGAAAATGAAAAAACCGAATTGCTTAAAATAGATGTCCAGGATCATGAACTAATGGTCAAGGCATTCAAGAATGTTAATGTTGTTATTAACACAGCCGGACCCTTTTACAAGACTGCTGTACCCGTGGCCAAGGCAGCAGTAGAGGCAAAGGTAAACTATATTGATATTTGCGATGACTATGAAGGCACTGAATTCCTTTTCAATTCTAATATTGACAAGATGGCAAAAGAAGCAGGTATCACTGTTCTGACAGGTATGGGCTCTGATCCGGGCACAAACAATATTCTTGTTAAATGGTATGCAGACAGGTTGGACAAAGTGGATGAAATTTACCTTTACTGGGTGGTCAGTATTGCTGAACTTGAAGGAACCGCCTGGGACCACAGTCTTCATATGACTCTTGGAAAAATTCCCCAATATATTGATGGCAAGCTTGTTCTTGTGGAAGGCGGGACAGAAGAGGTGGCAGAACAATTTCTTGAACCTCTTGGCACCTGCCATGTCCGCTATGTTGGCCATCCCCAGCCCCTTACTCTTCCAAAATACATCAAAGGGGTAAAAAATGTGATCATCAAGGGAGCTCTTATTCCATTATGGGTAGACGAGTTGATACAGGAACAGAAAAAAACTGGCCTTTTAGGAACGAAGCCAATTGATATCAAAGGAGTCCAGGTCACTCCCTATGACCTTGCACTAAAACTATGGGAGACCATACCAGAACAAAGGGATAACGGCCCCCAGTCTTCCGGTCTGAAAGTTATCGTAAAAGGTGAAAAAGCCGGCAAAAAAATAACTTACACCGCTGACATGGTTGGCAGGATGGCTCCTGGGACGGGACTTCCTGCTTCTATCGCCTCACTTATGATGGATGCGGGTGATGTAAGTGTAAAAGGGGTGGTCGCACCGGAAGGCTGCATTGATCCGGATAAATTCCTCGGTGCATTTTTAAAAAGAGGGGCAAGGATTCACCAGACACAAAAAATTGATTCTATGTTTGAACCAGAGGAATTGTAATTTAGAATTGAAGGGTTGTAATAGAACAAATAAATCAGGAGGCTTTCCATGAATGAAACAAAGAAACTGAATATCACAAAAAGTCGCCAATTGTTTGAAGAGGCGTTAACGCTTATACCCGGAGGGGTGCTTGGGGCAAGAAAACCAGGCGATTTCATTGACGGAGAATACCCCATTTTTCTTGATACGGGTAAGGGATGCCGCTTGATTGATGTTGACGGTAATGAATTTATTGATTTTCTCTGCGGTTACGGGCCCATCATTCTTGGATACTGTGAAAAAGAAGTGGATGAGGCTGTTTTCAAACAGATAAAAAACAAAGGCTTTTGTTTCACTTTAACCCAGAAGTTTCAAAATGAACTTGCTAAAAAATTAACCCGGATTGTACCCTCTTCTGAGTTGAGCATATTTTTGAAAACAGGTTCTGATGCCACCACAGCCAGCATTCGGATTGCCCGGGCGCATACTAAAAAACTAAAGGTCATGCGGTGCGGTTACCATGGTTGGCATGACTGGTGTGTTGAGATGAAAGGCGGTATTCCTTCTAAATTCTACGAAGACGTTTTCGAATTTCAATATAACAACATTGATCAGCTGCAAGATCTTATGTCCACCCATGGAAATGAAACCGCGGCTATCATAATGACCCCTTTTGGTCATCCCAACCATCAAAAAATGCAGGAGCCAAACCCGGGGTTTCTTGAAGGGGTGAGACAAATTGCTGACACCTATGGAGCGGTTCTTATATATGATGAGATTCGCACCGGTTTCAGGCTTTCCATGGGTGGTGCACAGAAACTTTATGGTGTGACTCCCGATCTGACCGTTCTTGGGAAAGCCCTGGCAAACGGATATCCCATCTCTGTTGTAACCGGTAAAAAAGAGGTAATGATGGCAGCAGAAAAAAAACTGTTTATTTCCTCCACCTTTTTCCCCAATAGCGAGGCTTTTGTTGCTGCTCTTAAAACCATTGAAATCCTGGAACGGGACAAAGTCCTTGAAAATATCTGGGAAAAGGGAAAAGGGTTTATGAATGGTATCCAGAAATTAATAGACAAACATGATGTGGGTGCTGAGATGACCGGTATCGCCCCCATGTTCTACATCACCTTTAAAAAGGATGAGACAGGGTCATACAAAGGTAAACGAAAAGATTTTTACACTCAGCTGATACGAAAAGGATACTTTTTTACACCGTTTCACCATGCGTATATCAGTTACAGACATGAACAGAAAGATCTGGATCTTACATTGAATGCCATTGATGAATCATTGGCTTTCATTAAAGATAAATATTCATAAAATTGAATCACCTGCCTTGATCTCCAAGGCAGGTTTCAGTACTGGGCTATTTTGCATGACACCCTGAACACTTTATCGGTCCAGAGGTTTCACCTGCTCTTTTTTTGTCCTTATGGCATTTAAGGCATATCTCATACATGACCTGCTTTTTCTTAAGAGTCCCTTGGGCTTTAGCCCTGTCCAGTGCTCCCGGTTCCTTGGAAAAATCAGCATGGCACACCAAACAGTCCCGGATGAGACCATGATGCGTATAGTGGGGAAAGGTAATATTCCCCTTTTTCCCACCTTTAAGAATAATATCTTTACTGCCAAGGTTTTGGGCAAAAACCATGACAGATGATAAAATCAATATTAAAATACTATACATGACCATTTGTTTATTCATTATCATTTCCTTTATATCATTACCTAATTACGGTTTTAGAAATGTTTAAATTTCCATCTTCTATATGGATTGTTATTCAAATGCATTTTCAAGTATGTTGAGATAATCTTCCTGTTCAAGGGGCCTTGGGTTTGAGGGTGTGGAATTATTTTCAAATGACATTTTTGAAATTTTCTCAAACTGGTCTCTGCCAATTTTAAGATCCTTGAACAATGGAATTTCAAGTCTTTGTGAAAGATTTTTTATCTTTTGGATAAAAGATTTTGCCGCATTCATATCGTCTTTCTCAACAATTCCGACATGTCTTGCCAACCTTGCCATTTTCACAAAACACTCAGGTAGGTTATACGAAAGGACATGGGGTAAAAAAATTGAATTTGCCACGCCATGGGGAACATCATATAAAGCACCTATGGATTCTGAAATACAATGGACAGCTGTCACATCAGAATTCCCAAAGGCGAAACCGGCTGTTGTGGATCCAAACATTAAATTTTCGCGGTCTTTGTGATTCATGTTTATATCTTCAAACGCACCTTCTATAGAACCTAATATTAATTTAACCGCTTTAACCGCATGATTATCTGTAATAATTGTGGCTGGTTTTGAAAGATAGGCCTCAACAGCATGGGTAAGTGCATCAAGACCTGTGGAGGCAATAATTGTTGTCGGAAGGGTTTTGATCAAATCAGGATCCACTATTGAAACCACTGGATACATTTTGGGTCCTTTGATACTCATTTTAAATTTTCTATTTACATCTGTAATCACCGAAACCCAGGTGACCTCGCTCCCCGTACCACATGTTGTGGGAATAGCCATAAACGGTAGAGGATCGTTCCTATATTTTTCTTTTCCTTCATAATCCTCAATATTGCCGTTATTTGTTCCAAGAAGGGCCAAAGCCTTTCCTGCATCAAGGGGGCTTCCTCCGCCAAATCCAATTATCAGATCAGGCGTTAGGCTGCGTATCTGATCGGCAATTTTGTTGATAGTATCGGATTTTGGGTTTGGTTCAATCTCATCAAATATTTTGATCCCGGGAAATAATGCCATTACCTTTGCCAGTAATCCTGACTGAACAATTCCTTTATCGGTGACGATAACAGGGTTCTTTACCTTCAGGTATTCATCAATTACAAATTTAAGGTTGTCAATTTCCCCTGACCCGAAATAGAGTCTAACCGGCATGTGGAAAAGCATAAATATGGTCTCCTATAATAAATTTTTTTTGCTTTTTGCATTAAACCAAATTCCATTGAATGTCGAGCTTTTTGTTTATTTAACATTCTGGTTTGAACAATTTCATTTAACCTGATATTTAACCTGTTATTATTAAACAGGCAAGTATAGGTAATATAATACAGATGAAAGGAAAAATTATGGATATTAAAATAAATTATTGTTCAGTATGAAATTATGAGCCAAGGGCTGCCGGTCTGGCAGACACTATAAAAAAAGAATTAGGTATTTCATCTGAGCTGATTGCCGGTTCAAATGGGATATTTGATGTGGTTGCCGATGACAAGATAATTTTTTCAAAACATCAGACCAACCGATTCCCTGATAAGGATGAGATCATTGCCCTGATACAAAAAAATGATTAAAACCAAAAAAGGCTGCTTGTTTTGTAAGCAGCCTTTTTTGGAAAAGGAAAAAAAGATGAAAAAATTAATCTTTCTTATGTGACTAATCAATAAAGCAATTGACGTGCCAACTTTCTTATCAAAAACAATAAAATCCATAACTCATTAATATTACTCGATTTTTAGAAATAATTTTCAATTTTTCTATCAGTTTCATAAAATTTAATACATATTTTATTTAATAAAAGTTCAAAATTTTGAACTTTAAATTTTTCCAACAAGTCAAAAATAGCATAAACTATTGAAATGAAAAGAAAAAAAAAGTGTTGGCTTCAGTTTAAAAAATTAAACCTACAGGGATCCGGCAGGAATAAGATCGCCTGTAAGTTTAATTTTTGAATATTAATACTTATAGTGCTCTGTTTTATAGGGGCCGTTAATTGGAATGCCTAAATACTCCGACTGCTCCTGGGTCAGCTGTGTCAAATTAACAGAAAGGTTCTTCAAATGAAGTCTTGCCACTTCTTCATCAAGTTCCTTGGGCAGTGTGTATACTTTAATCTCAAGATCTTCTTTAGCCAGTTTAATCTGGGCCAGGGTCTGGTTTGAAAAACTATTGCTCATCACAAAACTGGGGTGCCCTGTAGCACAACCCAGGTTCACAAGCCTTCCCTCAGCAAGAACAATGACGGATCGGCCCGATTCCAGTGTCCACTTATCCACCTGAGGCTTGATATTTACTTTTACAGCCTTTGGGTGGTTATCCAGATAACTCATTTCTATTTCATTATCAAAATGCCCGATATTACAAATAATAGACTCATCTTTCATTTGTTCTATGTGCTCACCTTTAATAACATGATAATTGCCCGTGGCTGTTACAAAAATATCGCCATGTGGGGCGGCATCTTCCATTGTAACAACCCGGTAGCCTTCCATGGCTGCCTGAAGTGCGCAGATAGGATCTATCTCTGTAACCCACACAATGGCACCATATCCTTTCATGGATGCAGCACACCCCTTGCCCACATCACCGTATCCTGCAACAACAACGGTTTTACCGGCAAGCATGACATCAGTCCCCCGCTTTATCCCGTCTGCCAGTGATTCCCTGCACCCATAAAGGTTATCAAATTTTGACTTGGTTACAGAATCATTGACATTGATAGCCGGAAAAAGCAGTTCTTTTTTCTCGGCCAGCTGGTACAACCTGTGGACACCTGTTGTTGTTTCTTCTGATACGCCTCGAATGTTCTTTGCAATATTGGTCCATTTTTGGGGGTCTCCCT
Organism: uncultured Desulfobacula sp.; assembly: GCA_964455805.1. GTDB lineage: Bacteria > Desulfobacterota > Desulfobacteria > Desulfobacterales > Desulfobacteraceae > Desulfobacula. Next base: position 85,563 of record CAYVZG010000001.1, on the reverse strand, counting down.
GAAAACCTGCCTTCAATCTTTCCATGAGACATTTTTCATCGATACTATTGGTTTTCGAATCAAACAAAGACGGATCTTTTTCCAACTTCACACCCTGATGGACATAAAGTGTAGCATCTCCGCCATCGTCAACAATCAGGTCAGGCCCTGAGCCATCCGGCCAGATCAAAGCCTGTTCCGTGCACCACCAGAATTCTTCCATGGTTTCGCCTTTCCAGGCAAATACGGCTGCAGACCCTTTTTGTGCGATTGCTGCCGCAGCATGATCCTGGGTGGAGAAGATATTACAGGATGCCCAGCGAATATCTGCTCCCAGCTCATAAAGGGTGTCAATGAGCATGGCCGTCTGAATGGTCATATGGAGGCTTCCCATAATTTTCAAACCTTTAAAAGGTTTTTGAGAACCATATTTTTCCCTGATTGCCATTAAACCAGGCATCTCTTTTTCTGAAAGCTGCATGTCTTTATGCCCCTCTTCTGCAAGGGCGATGTCTTTAATTTTGTATTTCAGGCTAAGGTCAAGGTCTAGGTAAGAAGAATCCTTAGTTGTTTGTAACATTTTCATACTCCCTATTATATTGTAAATTTTTATATCAAAATATATTGATATGTTGTTTTCTAAACAAAATACAGGTATTTGCCTGCATTGTCAATAAAAAAAGCCGGTTGAAATTTAAAATTTCAACCGGCTTTTAAAACCTAAAAAACTTACAAATAGATTATATTCCAGCCAACTCCTTTATTTGATCTGCCTTATCTGTTCTCTCCCAGTAAAAATCAGGATCCTTTCTTCCAAAATGACCATAGGAGGATGTCTTCCTGTAAATGGGACGAAGAAGGTCAAGGGTTTCAATAATAGCCGCGGGCCTTAGATCAAATACGTTTTTGACAACCTCAATGGCTTTGGTTTCAGTTATCTTCCCTGTTCCCATAAAATCGATGAGGAGAGAAACAGGTTCAGCCACACCAATGGCATAGGCTACCTGAACTTCGCATTTATCTGCAACACCTGATGCGACAATATTCTTTGCCACATACCTTCCCATGTAGGAAGCACTCCTGTCAACTTTTGAAGGGTCTTTGCCGGAAAAACAACCACCGCCATGACTGCCCTGCCCCCCATAGGTATCAACAATAATTTTCCGTCCGGTAACTCCGCAGTCACCCATGGGACCACCCACGACAAATCGCCCTGTGGGGTTAATAAAAAATCGGGTGTCTCCGTCTATCATCTCTGCTGGTATCACTTTTTGAATCACTTCTTTAATTATGGCAGCCTTTAAATCATCATAGGTTACATCAGGAGAATGCTGGGAGGAGACAACAACTGTGTCCACTCTTTTGGGCTGACCGCCAACGTATTCAATGGTTACCTGGGATTTTCCGTCAGGCCTTAAAAAATCAAGAGCACCGTTTTTTCTGACCTGGGCAAGCCTTTCGGTCAATTTGTGAGCATAAACAATGGGCATGGGCATAAGTTCCGGGGTTTCATTGGTGGCAAAACCGAACATCAACCCCTGGTCACCGGCTCCCTGTTCTTTATAAAGCCCGGCTCCCTCATCTACTCCCTGGGCAATATCTGCCGACTGCTGGTCAATACTTGTAACAACCGAACATGTCTGCCAGTCAAATCCCATATTTGACGAGTTATAACCAATCTCTTTGATTGTATTTCTGACCACCTCTGGTATATCCACGTAGCAATCCGTTGTGATTTCACCTGCAACCATTGCAAGGCCCGTGGTCACCATTGTCTCACAGGCAACCCTGCATTTTTTATCCTGGGCCATGATGGCATCGAGAATTCCATCGGATATTGCATCGGCCACTTTATCAGGATGGCCTTCCGTAACAGACTCAGATGTAAACATATAAGATTGTTGTTCTGCCATTTCTAACTCCTTTTATCTCAAGACATTATTTTAATTAAACAAAGGCTTTCTGTTAAGCCTATACCTATAAGTTTTTATTCCCTATTTGTCAATGAAACCAGATCTCACGCGGGAATTTATTTTGTTTTTTTTAAGAGGGCCATAATTCACTTGACAATTTTCTCATAATTTTTATTCTTTGAGCACATTAATAAAAACAGATTGGTATCTAAAACCCATGCATCATTAATATTTCCCCGGAGAAAAAATGACAAAAAACAAAACAGCAAGAATCACAGGGATCGGTTCTGCACTTGTTGATATTTTAATCAATGAATCAGATCAATTCTTAACACAGCTTGGAAAAGAAAAAGGCGGGATGACCCTTGTGGAAGACAAGGATATCCAGCAGATATTAGATCAGACAGATCAAACACCTGTTGTTGTTCCGGGTGGTGCCGCCTGCAATACCATCGTCGGTATCGGAAACCTTGGCGGGGATGCCAGATTTATAGGCAGAAGGGGCAATGACAGTTATGGCCGGGCATTTGAAATGCAGATAACCAAATGCAATGTTGAACCGATGGTTTCAACCTCAGCGTCACCAACCGGTAAGGTCCTATCTGTGATTACTCCGGATGCCCAGCGCTCCATGTTCACTTTTCTTGGTGCATCCACAGAACTGGATCCAAAATCAATCATTCCTGACATGTTTAAAGATACATCCATTTCCATGATTGAAGGATACCTTTTATTCAATAAGGATTTAATGCTGGCGGCAATAAAAGCTGCCCGAAAAGCAGGGTCTCTTATTGCCCTGGACCTTGCAAGTTTTGAAGTGGTCAACGCATCCAGGGACATTCTTGACGATATCATAAAAGATTATGTTGATATCCTTATTGCAAATGAGGATGAAGCAAAGGCATATACCGGATACAAAGATGAGCAGAAGGCCATTCAGGTAATGTCTCATCATGTTACATATGCAGTCCTGAAAATCGGAAAAAGAGGCAGCTATGTATCACATAATGGCACAATTACAAAAATTGAGGCCGTATCAGGAAACCCAGCCGTTGATACAACCGGTGCGGGAGATCTTTGGGCTGCTGGATTTCTTTTTGGAATTGCCCATGGATTTTCCATAGAGAAAAGCGGACAGATCGGCTCAGCCTGCGGCTATGAGATCTGCCAGATCATGGGGGCACAGCTTCACAAAGAGGCCTGGGCAAGGATAAAAAAATTAATATAATATCCTAATAACATATCAAATGCCCGACTAAAATCTGCCAATTTTTCTGAATTTTAAGGTTAAATACAGAGAATTTTTACAGACTTTTAATCGGGCAATATTTACCCATCACGTTTAACCATCATTAAATATAATTTTAAACACCTCTTTGTATTTTTTCACAAAATGAAACCTGATGCCTTCTTTAATGTGCTCAGGAAGCTTTTTAAAATCAGGAACGCACCCTTCGGGTAGTATAATCTCTTTAATGCCGGATCGTCGTGCTGCAATAATTTTTTCTTTTATGCCGCCCACAGGAAGGATCTCCCCTGTTAAAGTAATCTCTCCTGTCATGGCAAGGGGCCGTTTAATGGTTTTTCTGGATGCAAGGGAAACAATCGCAGTGGTCATAGTGACCCCGGCACTTGGCCCATCTTTTGGCGTAGCTCCTTCCGGCACATGTATATGGATAAAGGCATTTTCAAAATAATTTTTATCAATTTTAAATGACGTAAAATTAGCTCTGACATGGCTGTAGGCAATGGTTGCAGATTCCTGCATGACTTCCCCTAATTTACCGGTCAGTTTAAATCCTGGATTTTGTCCATGAACCCTTACCGCCTCAATGGGAAGCGTTACCCCACCGAGCTGAGTCCAGGCAAGGCCTGTGACCACTCCCATTCCTGATATTTGATTGTCATTTTTAAAAATTGGGGGCCCCAGATAATCTTCCAGGGATTTAATATTGATCCTGACCTTCTCTTTTTTCTCTCTTAATATGGTTACGATACTTTTTCTGATAATTTTATTTAAAAGCTTTTCAAGATTCCTCACCCCCGCTTCTCTTGCATACCCGTCAATAAGGTGCCGGATGGTGGGATCTGTAATGGTTATCTTTTTGGATGTCAGGTTGTTTCGTTTTAAAAGTCTCGGCCAAAGATGTTTTCTGGCTATTTCCATTTTTTCGGCAGTAATATACCCGGACAGGTTGATCCTGTCCATCCTGTCCAATAACGGCCCGGGAATGGTGTCCAGCTGATTGGCCGTACAGATAAACAGCACCTTTGACAAATCAATGCGAAGATCCATGTAATGATCAAGAAACTCGGAATTCTGTTCTGGGTCCAGTACTTCAAGCAGGGCTGATGCCGGATCGCCCTGGTAAGACATTCCAATCTTATCCACCTCGTCAAGCATGATCACTGGATTGGCAGTTTCCGTATCTTTTAAAGCCTGGACAAGCCTCCCTGGCAATGCACCGACATAAGTTCTCCGATGCCCTTTAATCTCTGCCTCATCTCTCATCCCGCCAAGGCTGAATCTGTAAAATTTTCTTCCAACAGCCTCTGCAATCGATTTTCCAATGGAGGTTTTGCCCACACCTGGTGGGCCCACAAACAGGATAATGGAACCGGCAATATCTTTTTTATAAATTCCAGCGGCAAAAAATTCTATAATTCTTTCTTTGACATCTGAAAGTCCTGCGTGATCACGGTCAAGAACTTCTTCCGCACGTTTTATATCAATATTGTCTTCGGAATAAACTCCCCAGGGAAATGACGTAATCCAATCCAGATAATTTCTGGTGACCCCGTATTCTGAAGAACCAGTTTCAAGCACGGATAATTTTTCTATCTCTTCATCAAACCGTTTGGTAACATGCTCCGGCGGCACAAGTTTAGCAAACTTCTCTTTAAATTTATCCACATCGGAAGTCTTATCATCTTTTTGCAGGCCAAGTTCTTTTTGAATTGCCTTTAGCTGCTCTTTTAAAAAGAATTTTCGTTTGTTGCTATCTACCTTAATATTGACATCCTTTTGGATTTTGCTTTGAAGCTTTGCAATTTCTATTTCTTTTTGCAGCAGCATCAATACTTTTTTCATCCGGCCCATAAGCGAAGGAAGTTCTAGGACTTCCTGCAAATCATCACCGGAAGCCGTGGTTATACCTGCTGCAAAGTCGGTCAGAGGAGACGGCTGGTCCGGACTGAACATTCCTAAGTATTGCCTGACTTCTTCAGAATATAATGGATTCAATGACAACAACTGCTTAATGGCGTTAATAATGGCAATGGCATATGCCTTAAGCTCATTTTCGTTTTCTTCTTCTTTTTTAAAATATTCAGCCTGAACAACAAAAGGAGGTTTGTCAGAAAGAAACCGCTTAATTCTAAATCGTTCAAGTCCCTGGGCAATAAATTGAATATTCCCCTGGATATCAACCACATTCATCATCCTGACCACACAACCCACTCTGGGAAAATCCTGTTTATATACGTATTTACCTTTCACTTCTCTGACATATGCCAGGCCCAATAAATTTTTTGAATCTTTGGATGCTTTGGTTAGTGTTTCTTCCCATCTTTTTTTGCTGACCATCAGGGGTTGAACCTGAGCCGGCAGATGCGGACGGCCCGTTATGGGAATTAGATATAAAATATCTGGTTTTATACTTTGCTGAACCAATTGACCGTCTGTATTTTCATTATCTTCTTCGACTATTTCCGGTGTAATGGGTTTGCTCTCATCAGTCATAAACCACCTCATAAGAAAAATTGATAGGATACTATAGATACTACTCTTATTATAATATTGTTTGAATTCTGGCAACCTAAAAAACAGAATTTCATACCCATCTTAATGCAAATTCAAATCAAACAAAATCGAAAACACTTCGGGTTTATTTACGCTTTTTTTTTATTCGTCATTGGAAAATCAGAGGGACATTTTCTTTTTGATGCGCATGAACCTGAACTGCTGCAATTACATGATTTTTCCCCACGATATGTTTTGATTAAATTTCTAATGGCAAAGACAACCGCTCCTGCTACAATAATCGCGACAATAATTTCATCCATTGAAAGAACTCCTTTTTTTTAAACAAGCACAACCCGTCCAACCTGATAGAAAAGAATGGATAATGACAGGGCAAGAGTTGTATTAAACACCACGGAAAAAGCCGGCCATTTCCATGATCCTGTCTCTTTGGCAATACAAACCACCGTAACAAAACAAGGAGAATAAAAAATGGTAAACAAAATCAGGCTGAAAGCAGTTAAGGGTCCCCACCCATCTTCAGTTCTCAATCGCTGTGAAAGAGTGGTTGTATCATCTGGATTTACTTCACCCAGTGAATAGGCAATGCCAAGTGTTGATACGACAACTTCCTTGGCTGCGAATCCGCCGATCAGAGCAATGTTTGTCCGCCAGTCAAAACCGGCAAACCGCGTAATGCTTTCCACAGCAGTTCCGATACGCCCGGCAATGGAATTTTTAAGCGCTGCCTGGGCCTGTAAAAGATCAACTTGCAAAAGACTTTTTTCAACTTCAAGGGGATTTTTTGATAATTTTTCTTTTTTAAACATGCCTGTCTGACCTAATGATTGAGAAGAGATACCTGAAGTAATGGCTGTTCTTTGATCATTAAATTTTTCCACCTGGGTTTGGTCTAGCCCAGGAAAGGTCATCATGGCCCAAAGAACAATGGAAATGGCTAAGATTGTGGTGCCTGCCTTTTTAATATATTGCCAGGTTCGTTCAATGGTATGAATTAAAAGACCTTTTAAAGTAGGCAGACGGTATGGTGGAAGCTCCATTACAAATGGTGTAGATTCCCCTTTGATTATGGTGGACCGCAATCCCCATGCCACCATCAGTGCCCCAAACCATGAAATCATTGTGATCAAGAGCATAACAAGCACCTTTTTCTCTGCAAAAAAAGCGGCCACCAGCAAAGCAAACACAGGCAATTTTGCACCGCAGTTCATGAATGGAACGGTCAAAAGTGTTGCCAGGCGTTCTTTAGGCGATTTTAAAGTCCGTGTGGCCATTACTCCTGGAACGGCACATCCACCTGCAATACCGCCGGATACAATAAATGCCATGACCGAGCTGCCATGAAGACCGAATATTCTGAATATCCGGTCTAACATATATGCCATCCGGGCCAGATATCCGGTATCTTCAAGAAAGGATATACCCAAAAACATGAACATGATCAAAGGAACAAACCCTAAAACCCCCCCGACCCCGTCAATGATTCCGGAAATCGTTAAAGACTTTAGCATCCCATCAGGCAGTGCCTGTTCTGCCGTATAAGAAACCCATGAAAAAAAATTTTCCAGCCATGCAACAGGAATCGTGCTATAAGTAAATGTAAACTGGTAAAGCCCCATTAAAACGGCTATCATAATAATAGGACCAAAAAACCTATTGGTAACCACCTGATCTATTTTATCTGAAACCCGAATCCTGTTTTCATCTTGATAAAATGAGATAACACCCTGTTTCAGTATTGAATTCACATAGCCATAACGCTGGTCAGCAATAATACCTTCAGGATGTGCATCAAGCGTTTCAGAAAGATGTCGGCTCACTTTTTGAACGATTTGATTTAATTTCAAAGCAGTTGTCTTGTCTTCTTTAAGGCCGGTCTCAATGATCTGCTGATCATTTTCCAGATATTTCAATGCTGTCCATCTTGCCTTATAGTGATTGGTTAAAAAACCTGCTGCTTGGATAATGTTTTCCATCTTGTCAAGTGCGGCATCAATATCCTGTCCATAGGAAATTTTTAAGGGCTCAAATGGTTGATCATTTTTTGTAGCAACCGCCTGCATGAGTTGTTTTTTACCCTTTCCGCTTCTGGCAATAGTTGGCACCACTGGAACGTTGAGCAGAGTTGAAAGCCTTTCTATATCGATTTCAATTCCCCGTTTCTTTGCAACATCCATCATGTTCAATGCAATGCAAACAGGGATACCCATTTCCATAAACTGGACCGACATATAGAGGTTTCTTTCAAGATTGGAGGCATCAACAATATTGACGATCAAGGATGGTTTTTCATTGACTAAGAAGTCCCTTGCAACTACTTCCTCTAGGGAATAGGCCGTCAGTGAATAGGTTCCGGGAAGATCGATAATTTCAAATGTTCCCAGGTCCCCGACATAGGTCCCCTGTTTTTTTTCAACGGTCACACCGGGATAATTACCCACATGCTGCCTGCCGCCTGTCAATTCGTTAAAAAGAGTTGTTTTACCGGAGTTGGGATTCCCGGCCAACACGATTGCAGTACTCATTTATGATACCTCTACTTCTATATGATCGGCTTCATTATTACGAAGCGTTAATGTAAAACCCATAATTCTTAAAGAAACGGGATCATTTAAAGGGGCTCTTCCTTGAACTTTGATCTGTTTTCCCGGAATCAATCCCATATCCCTTATTCTTCTACCAAGTTCACCATTTGCGCGCACACGGGATATAATTCCGGTTTGATTCAGATTCATCCCTCTTAAACTCATTTTTTTCACATGGACTCCTTATTTTCTATTACATCAAGTTGCTTGACACATAAAATGTTTTATATACCTAACTTTAAATTGTGTCAATAAAAAATAAGGGTTAAAAGAAAAATAATTGTTTGACTTACTAAGTGATAAAATATAAACATATGCTGTTGCTCATAGAATCAAAAACGCACTCTTTTGGAATTGACTTATTTTTCAGTCCTCAAATGGAGAAAAATTATGATAAAAAAGGAACAGCTTTCGGAAAGCCTTGAAGATTATCTTGAAACCATTCTTGAATTGCAGGCAAAAAAAACGGTTGCCCGCTCAAAGGATATTGCCGAAAAACTCTGCATCAAGAGGGGTTCTGTTACCGGGATGTTAAAAAAACTTGCTGACCACAAACTAATCAACTATGAACCTTATGGATATGTAACCCTAACCCCTGAAGGCAAAAAAATTGCCTTGGAAATTGAACATCGTCACATTTTTTTAAAAGATTTTTTTATAAGATTTGTAAAGATTAATGAAGAAGATGCCGAGCGAACAGCATGTAGAATGGAACATGCCATGGATAAATTGACATTTAAAAAATTTAGGGATTTTATACAAAAAATTGAATCCTGCCCCCATTGTCATAATGAGGCCGGGCCCGCTTAATCCAATGAAACTCCATTGAAACAGCTGTCTTTTTTGAATTATGAAAATCCACCTTTTCATCACGGATCAGAATATCGTTTTGGCGCTTTGGGGGTTGCGGGGCAAAAACTATTTCCCAGTACAAGGCAACTGCTGTAAAGACACCGAGAATGGCAACCCCCCAGGCGGAATGGTGTCAATTTAAAAATAGTGTTTCATTCCCTGATTTTATGGAAGAATTAACTTTACCTACAGGGAAAATACCTTGGGGATAGGACCCGATCGATGCAGGGCTTTATCCGTCAGGATTACTTTTTTAGACATTTATCTCCACCCTATGATTGTTTGTATGCTTAAATTTATACCTTTTCAAAATGACAAGTGAAATGACGCAGGAATTTTGTCTGATATGTAATTTTGTACCCCTGTATCTGATCCTTTTTTTCCCAAACGCCCTTGATAGCCTCAATGAGATACTCAAAATGACTTTGGGTATAAACGCGCCGGGGAATAGCCAGCCTAACCAGCTCTAAAGGAGAAGGCAGCTCGTTTCCGTCTTCATCAAATTGCCCGAACATAACCGAACCCAGTTCTACCGCTCTGACACCACCTTCGATGTACAGGGCATTCAAAACACCAATGCCAGGGTATTGCAAAGAGGGGATGTGGGGCAGCATCTTTTTGGCGTCAAGGAAAACAGCATGTCCGCCATTGGGCCTGACAATAGGAACTCCTATTTCATCCAGCTTTTCACTAAGGTACCTGATTGTAGCGTGACGATATACCTGGTAATCGTATTCCAGTGCTTCCATCAGTCCAACGGCAATGGCTTCAAGATCCCGTCCGGCAAGTCCACCATAGGTGGGAAATCCTTCTCTGATAATCAAAAGGTTCCTGAAGTTCTCCGCCCAGGTGTCATCATTGCAAATCAAAAATCCGCCAATATTTGAAAGGCCATCTTTTTTACAACTCATGGTTGCCGCATCTGCATAGGAAAACATCTTTTGTGCGATTTCCATCAAAGACTTATCAGAATAGCCTTCTTCCCTCTGATGAATAAAATAGGCATTTTCAGCAAACCTGCAGCAATCAATCACAAGCGGTATGCCATGTTGATTCAGGACATCCTTAACCGCTTTTATATTGGCCATGGAAACAGCTTGGCCACCACCGGTGTTGTTTGTTACCGTGATCATGGCAAAGGGGATATTGTCCCTGCCATGTTCGGTAATGCATTGTTCCAACAATTCAATGTCCATATTTCCTTTAAAAGCGGATTCATCTGAAGTATCTAAACCTTCTTTACAAAGTAGATTGACAGCTATACCCCCCACATATTCGATATTGGCACGGGTGGTGTCAAAATGTGAATTATTGGGAATAACATTCCCTTTTTTGATTAAGGTCTGGGCAAGAATCGCCTCTGCAGCGCGGCCTTGGTGCGTGGGTAAAATATGTTTGATACCGGTAATGTTTTGGACGGTTTTCTCAAACCGCTTCCAGGATTTTGAACCGGCATAGGATTCGTCCCCCAACATCATAGCAGCCCATTGCTGGGTAGACATTGCACCTGTCCCTGAATCTGTGAGAAGATCAATGGCACAATTTTCTGCATCTAACAAAAATACGTTTTGATGGGCTGCATCAAGGGCCGCAATCCGCTCTTGTTTGGAAATAATTTTCATGGACTCTGTGGTTTTGATTCTAAATGGTTCCATTATTGTCTTCATTTGGTTCACCTATTTTTTATTGAGATAGTGATATCCCTGTTTTTATAATTAAAATATGCCATTCGTAACAAACTACCTTCCTGGTGTTTAATCGGATATGCCAGGGTAAGTTTAACTTTTGATTTGCCCAGACCAAACCCCTTTAGGATAATTCATACAAAAGCCATCTTGACCCAGGAGCATATCTGCAGTTCTGATGGAGGTCATGTTTTTTTGATCCAGCGGGTCAATAATGGCAGATTCCATACCCGCATCCATCATCAGTGCAACACAGGTTTTGTTGATGATATGGCTTTGGGGAAGGCCATAGGAAATATTGGACAGACCGCCTGTTATGTGGAGTTCTGGGAGTTTTTTTGTTTTGGCCCTGTCATCCGGATGAATGAGATCAATGAACTCTAACCCTTTAAAACGTGATTCACAAGGCATGTATTCTTGCAGCAGATGGTAGGATGCACTGAAGTGGACCTTTTCGGCATTATCTTCCCTGTGCCATAGTGAACTGTAACCAGAAACCAGATCAGGAGTGAGCAACAATTTCATTTTTTCAAAATTTAAAATTATATTTTTGTCAATTATTGGAGATAAGGTCTTCATATCGTTCCTTGTGAGGCATTCATGGCAACCGCATTGTTTGAAAAAAAGCGTATTAAATTATATGCTATTTTTTCCAATTTTTCAAACTGGACAGGCAGTATGTTTTCTTAAAAATTCTTTGGTTCAATAAAAAACTGATGCCTGCGGTAGTAGCGGCTTAGTCACTGAATAATGTTCAAATTTAACCGGCATGTTTATATATTCATCCAATTTTTTTTTCGGATTCTGCTCTGCGTTAGATATCCTTGGTGGGAGAAAACAATTTTTTAAGAAACATTTGTGGATATGGGCCGATTTTTCACGCAAAGACAACAGGTTCCCGGACCGTATCAGCATGGACCTCTTGCTGACCGCCCTGCCAAAGGAAAAGTCTCAACCCGCCGGCTGGTCATTAATAACAAAACGTTTATACACCGCATTCATTTCATTGTAATCGTTTATATCCGAAAAAATAAACATTTCACTCCAATAAATTCTCCTGGCCGGCACCGGTTTATTTGTGGAGTTCACTTAGACTGGCCAGTTTCCTTTGGGTCTACCCGTCGACTAATCCCTTTTCAATATCGCTGGCTTCAGGATTAATCCAATTCTTTCCACATACAAAAACCAGATTATTTAATCTCATTGTCTGGAAAAAGGTCCAACTGATTTGGGAGCGTTATCAATTTTAATGGGTTTAACTATCTGGTTAGGGAACAAGAATCTTAGCCAGCTGTGCAAATCCCATTCCCCCTTTTTCCTTTGTCACCCATGCCGGTTTGAAGGAAAGCCTGTCTTTGAATTCAAGGACATTGGCAACCCCTACTGCATGGGGGAAATATTCAAACATGGGCTCATCATTGGGGGAGTCTCCCACAAAGATAAGATTTTCCTTTATTAGATCCAGATTTGTTTTAAAGATTTCTTTAAAGAGTATTTTGGTCATGGAGAGTTTGTCATAGTCTCCGAACCATCCATTCACATGTATTGAACTGACTTTGGCTGTTGCACCATTTTCTTCAAATATATTAACAATCCTCTCAATATCTGTCTGGGATAATGGGGGAACATCTTCGGTAAAATCAATGGCAAGATCTGCTTCCCTGTATGCTTGATCAGCTGAGACCACGCACCCGGGTACGGACTTGAGTATTTTCTCTTTTATAACATTCATTTTGTTTTGATCCTGCTCACGCTGCAGAGCTGTTTTAAAATACCTGCGGATCATTTTTTTTGTATGCTTATCATAAACAAAATAAAAGGCGCCGTTTTCACCTACCACCCCTTTTACGGGCCACATTCTGGCAATATGATCACACCACCCTGAAGGTCTGCCCGTGATAGGGATCACTTTTATACCGGCTTTATCGAGGTCTTCCATAGCCTGAAAGGCACAAGCCGGGATTTTACCTTCCAAGGTGATGGTATCATCAATATCGGTTAAAACATAAGAGATGCAGGCCCCTTGCTCCAAAGGGAAATCGTTGATTGGCTTCATTGGTATCTTTTCGTAAAGACAGGGTGAGTGCCTGACTTAATCAGGATATATTTCTCTTCTTCAACAATGAAGGAAAATTTAAATGGTAAGTTCATAATTTTAAACCTTGTATTCAAAGAACGTCTGCGTCAGGTAATCCGCTTTCTTATGGCAGCTGAAATAAACTCACTTACCAAAACCACACCAAAAACAGATAGCAGAATCAGAGCGACTTCCTGCCATAAAAACTGGTTGATGGAGGAATACAAAAGGATACCGATGCCACCTGCTCCCACAAATCCTAATACGGTGGACTCACGTATATTGATGTCCCACCGGTAGACCGTTGTACCGTATATCACGGGCAATACCTGGGGCAAAATAGCGAACCAGAGCACTTGAAGTCTGGACGCACCCGTTGATTCCACGGCCTCCACCACACCGGGCTCGATCTCCTCAATGGCTTCTGCCACCAGTTTCCCCATGAACCCAACAGATCGGGCAGCAATGGCGCATATCCCGGCTACAGGACCGGGACCGAAAATGGCAACAAAAAGTAAGCCCCAGACCACGGTGTTGACAGAACGGGAGGTCACAAGCAAAAATCGGCCAATGAACCATGTTACCCCGTTTACGGTTGTGTTTCGGGCCGCCAGGAAGGCCAAGGGAAACGCTATCAGGCAGGTAGCCGCCGTCCCCAGGGTCGCGATGTGAATTGTCTCAATAAGCGGGTCCAAAAGTTCTTCAAAAAATTCAATATCCGGGGGCCACATCCGTACGAACAGATCCGCAGCTTGAATGTGGGCGTCTAAAAAATATACCCAGGGCAGGTCCAGATAACTGATGGACCAGACTGCCGCCGCAACAATAATCATATACCATATATAATGGATAAGTGTCTGCTTGGGAGAAAACCGTTTCCAGACATCTGGATACTTTTTGGCGTGCTCGGTCACCGTCATCGCAAATAGCTCCTAACCCAGGATGAAAAGAATTCTCCAGCAAAGACCAGCGAGATAATGGCCAGCAGGATGGTTAAACTGAAATCGTAATCGTATCTCGAGAAACTGGCCGCCAGGACCTGGCCGATACCCCCGGCACCGACAATACCCACAACCGTGGAGTGCCGAATATTGGCGTCAAGTCGATAGATGGAAACGCCCAGATACCGGGGCAGGACATTAGGAACAACGCAATAGAGCAGAAGCTTTGGAAAACTCGCTCCAGAGGCGCGAACCGCCTCAATCTGGCCCGGCGGCATATTTTCTATGTCTTCGGCAATCATTTTGGATATAAAACTGGTACTGGCCACTATCAGGGTCAAGACCCCGGAAAGAGGTCCGAATCCGAAAATTTTAACAAAAAAAATGGCGATGATGATTTCATGAAAGGTCCTGGAAAGGATAATCAGGCCGCGGGCTATGAGATAAACCGGTTTGGATACAAGGTTACCCGCCCCGCATATGCCCAGCGGAACAGCCAGAATCATCCCGAACACACTTGCGGCCAGAGCCATCTGAACGCTTTCCAGCAACCCCTTGGTCAGCAGATCGATCCGGGAAAAGTCCGGGGGCACCATGCGGCTGAACATATTGCCCGCTCTGACAAGGCCGTTGGAGATCCGGATCCAGTTCAAGTCCAGTGTGGCCAAAGACCAAATTACATAGGCGATTCCCAGGAAGATCAGCACCATCCGGACAGTGGGGTTTTCAATCATCCGGATGCGGTTCCAGGACCTGTCAGGAGTCTTTGTGGATTCGACCGCCTTCATCGGGGAGACGCCTCCTTGGGCAGGCTGTTTTCGGAATTTTCAATTTGTTCGCCTTTGTTTCCGTTTTCATCAGCCTTTCGGATGGTGGTACTCCAGTCTTCTTCCCCATAAATTCGGGTCAAGACATCAGCATCAACCTCATTGGACGTGCCCTCGAAAACGATTTCCCCGTCTGCCAGCCCGATAATCCGGTCAGAAAAGGACTGGGCCAGGGCTACGTCATGGATGTTCACTATGGCCGGCGTTCCCTGTTCAGCCACCAGTTCCACCAGAAGGCGCATGATCTGCCGGGAGGTTTTGGGATCTAAACTGGCCGTGGGCTCGTCCACCAGCAACAGCTCCGGCGCCTGCATAAGGGCTCGGGCGATGCCCACCCTTTGCCGCTGCCCTCCGGAAAGGGCGTCTGCTCTCTGGTTGTGGTAGCCTTCAAGTCCTACGCGGTCTAAAAGCCGAAAGGCGGTCTCTACGTCCTCGGGCGGAAATTTACGCCGCCAAGCCCTCCAAAAAGATACATACCCCAACCGTCCGGTCAAAAGATTTTCCATGACCGTCAGCCGATCAACCAGGTTGTACTCCTGGAAAATCATTCCCATCCGACGGCGGATCTTTCGCAAGGCTCCTCTGCCGGCGGCAGTGATGTCTGTTTCATCTAAAAGAATTTTTCCATCGGTGGGTTCCACCAATCTATTGATGCACCGAATCATCGTGCTTTTACCGGCCCCTGAAGGGCCGATGATGGCGATCACCTGAGGCTGGTCCACGGTAAAGCTGATTTTTTTTAAGGCAACTTTGCCGCCGGGATATTTTTTTTGAAGATCGATAACTTGAAGCATGGGCTCTCGCAAAAAGCCCACCACCCCGGTAAATGAAAGGAGCGGCAGGCTGTCGGTTGTTTGGGGTTCTATTATTTTTTCTTCTTTTTCTTCTTTTTAACCTTCATGCCTTTTAAGGCTTCATCACTGTAAACCACTCCATTAAACTTCTGGATGGTCCGAATCACTTTCCAATGGTCCATGTAGGTGATGGGGAGGAACTGGTTGAATCCGTTGGCCTGGAACTCCTTGGCCAGAGCGGTGCCGGTCCAGTCAAAGCTATAAAAAGCATACATGACTTTGCGGGCCAGGTCTGGATGCAGATTATGGGCATACCCATAAGAGGTAGTTGGGAAAGGATCGGACTCCCAGATGATCCTCAGATCATCCGCGTTGACCACGCCCTTGTCTGCCATCCGGTCGAGGACGCTGGAAGCCACAGGGGCGGCGTCATAATCCATGTTGGCTACGCCCATGATGGAGTTGTCATGTTTGCCGGAGTAGGTGACCTTGTAGTCTTTGTCCGGTTCCACGCCCAGATCTTTGAAAAGGGCTCTGGGGGCCTGGTTCCCGGAGTTTGAGGAGGGCGTCACGTGAGCGACTTTACGTCCTTTCAAATCTGAAACTTTTTGGATGTCTGAGCTTTTATGGGTGATGAGCTGGAGTTTGTAGCCGTATCCCTTGGGACCACTCATGATGGAAAAGGGGACATATCCGGCCAGGTTTGCACCGAAACAGGTGGGGCCGGTGGAGATTCCAGCCACGTGCAGACGACCGCTACGCATGGCCTCTACTTGGGCGGCATAGGACTCCGCTCCATACCATTTGACTTTTTTACCTGTTTTTTCGGACAAATAAGCCATGAACTCCGTGAAGACGTTTTCATAAACTGAGGGGTCTTCCACCGGGGTATAGGAAAAAACAAGGACGTCCGGATCAAGCCACTGACTGGAATCGCTTGGAGTGTCCGCCACCAGATCACCATCGTTATCGCAATAACGGGGATCCAGGGTCCCATGATTCTTACAGTCTGCCGCGAAAGCCATTGTCAGTCCCATAAAAAAAAGTGCAAATACAGCAAATCCCGTCAATGCGGGTAATACCTTACCGAGTTTTCTCATACGGTCCCCCTTTACTTATTGAATCGATTTGTGAAAAAAGCTAAACCATGCGGAAGGCCTGCTTCCGCACCCAAAAAAATATTTTTCCTAAATAGGAATTGAACGTTTGAATTCCACAATTGAATGTCTATAATTATTGTACCTGTTTGTCAATGATAGTTATATCGTTTTAATAGAATTTTGAATGCAGATTGGGAGACAATAAAATTTAAAAAGAATCAGACAATCTGCGTTCCATCTCTTCCACAAGCGTTTCAATCATCCCCCTGTTTAAGACGGTTGCGGCCGCCAGACTGTGGCAAGCATCGGAAAAACCGCCCAAGGCTGTTGTTGCCTCTGGAAAAAAGGTGTCTGCCCCTGGATTTTTACCCTGTTGAACAGCCGCCTCCAAAGCCGGGGGGAGGCGCATGGAAAACTTGGAAAGGCTTCCTTCCATTGGGCCAAAGCCGGGAACACCGGCCGGCAGATCCATAGCCCCCAGTATATAACAATCCGGATCTGTAAATGGAAGGGTTCTGAGCTGTTGGCAGAACAGTCCGATGGTTTTTACACCCATGGGTGTAAATCGGTTTTCAACATTCACCCATTGAATGCGACGAGACCTTTTCATGCCCAACTTTTCAATCCGACGGATTTCATGGGCAAAGATCTGTTTTTTTATGGCTACCAACTTTCTGGCAAGATTTACAGCAGTATTGTTCCAGCCGTTTATAAGCAGTCTGATACCGGTCTCCGCTCCATGGGAATAGTAGCCTACCCCTCCTAAATTATCCAGGAAGACCGCCAACTCGCTTGCCTGGACAGGAGGCCTGACAGTGGATATATTCAAATCCCACTCTTCTCCATCGGCCAACGCATGAAGGCTTGCCATCCCCTGTTTTTGGGCGGTCGCCGCGACTATTCGATTTTGCCCGGTCAACCGGCCGTTGATACCGAACCCATCTCCCACTGATCCCACCACGGCCAGCCATGCCAAATCTGCGTTGGACGAGTCAAGAGCAATGGCAAACCGATAACAGGCGGTGGAGGCCGATATGTCCCGGTCTCCTTTAAGCCCGTAAAGCTCAGCGTCCAGATTGATGACCCAAGAGTCTGTAGAGGAGACCGCTGGATGATGGTCAAGAATTATAACCAGGTTTTTTCCAGCATTTAGTTCTGCAATCAAGGGCGCAATGCGGCCGGCAAAATCTGCAAAAATAATTAAACGGCCCGAATCCAGGAAGACTTTTTTTAAAATTTCTGGATACGGCTTTTCAAGACAGCACCGGGCTATAGAAAAACCTGCTCGTTTAAAAGACTTGCTTAAAATGGCCCCGCTGGTCAAACCGTCGGCATCGTTGTGATGAAAGATTTGGACAGCCTTATTGGGCCATTGTCTAATACGTTTTACTGCCTCTATTACAGCAGTTTCAAAATTTTCAATTGCGGTATTGGAGTCTTTCATATTCTTTAACCAGCAATCCCTGGTCCATCCGCATAGGAAGTTGCTCAATAAATTTTGGGTTCTGTGAATCATATTCAATTCACACTACATAAGCCACCATAAAAATCCAATAATCCGGCTTAAATAAAATGCATTGGTTTGATACCAATACCCGTTGGATGATTTATTAACCTGTTTTCCAAACGGCCGTGGCTGTCAATCCCTTGTGTCTTCTGATAATGTAATTGTCCTTGGACTGGCTCTCTATATACGGATAAATAATTTTTTCAAGCTCAGAATGGGATTTGTCACTTACTTTTTTGAAAAAAGCCATTTGTTGTGAAAACTCTTCCTTAACTGTAGTTGTCTGATCCCATTCAATGGAGTCAAATGTGATTTCCGGGAAAATGCCTAAGGAAAACAAAAGATTTATTTTATACAAAATACTCTGGGGCTTATCATCAAGATGGGTTTGCATAATTTTTTCCCAGAGAGTTGAAAGGATGGGATGGTTTCTTTTAGCAGCCCAGCCTCTGATGGCGCACCCATTTTTTGAACAACCCATCATCTTAAAAAAAGCGTCCGGACTGGCAACACCCGGAGACATGAATGCAATGACAAGATCAAATCTATTTTCCCATCCGTTTAATCCGATATCTATTTTGTGCCAGTCTTCATGAAGAATTGAAATATTACTTCTAATGTCCCGTGGTATATCTTTTCTAAATTTTTCCAGCATACCCTTTGAAAAATCAAGGGCTGTCACCTGTGCGCCCAGTTTTGCCAATCCCAAAGCAGTCATGCCGGTACCGCATCCGATGTCAAGGACTTTCATGCCCTTAAACAGGAGATTGCTTTTTTTCAAAAAAGACAATGTCTTTTCCAATCTGCGATTTTTGACCTCATCTTTGTTTTGATTATAGGTGGAAGCGACCTTATCCCAGTACGCTGAAGTTGAAAATCCTTTATGAACTTTATAAGTGTCATTTTTTTTGTCATTTTCCCATTCACTTATCCAGAAATCTTTATTAAATATGGTATCCATTTTATTAAATAAACCCTCTTGTGAGTCGTCAAATCTTTAATTAACAATATAAAATTGGTTTAAATGTGTTGCCATGGTGTAAATTCCTTATGATCAAAGTGTTAGGCAAATGGTTGGGGGGTTAAAAAAATAATGGGTATGAATGTCCTCTTTTAGACCATGGACAAAAAATTGCCCCCTTTTTTTTTGCTTTTATACATTAGCGCATCTGCTCTTTCTATTAACACATCAATATCATCTGTTCGTTTGGCCATAGTCCCACCCATAGAAGTTGTTACTTTCAGAATATTGCCGTTGATTTCAATCCATGTTTTTTCAATAAAAATTCGAATTTTTTCGCCGACGATCTCAAGCGTATTTTTATCAACGTTAGGAAGAACCACAACAAATTCATCACCCCCCCACCGGCATACACAGTCCAGGGATCTGAGGATATTGACTGCCGTTTTTGAAACCATTTTTAAAACCTTATCACCGACGTTGTGACCATATGTATCATTCACATATTTAAAATTATCCATATCGAAAAATAAAATTCCAAAATCAATGTTCAAACTCTTCAGGTCATTGAATTTGGATTGAATGGTTAGTTCAGCAAATTTTCGACTCCCCACTCCTGTTAGCTCGTCTGACAATGTTTCATCTTTTAATTTTTTTATCTCCTCAAGAAGTTTTGTCTGCTTAAAATTTTCAGCAAAAATCTCTGTTGCACCCATAATATTTTTATCTTTATCAAAGATTGGGGCAACACGCACAGAAACCGGGACTCTATGACCTTCCTTATGATGCAAGTAAATATTTGAATCTCTAATTTTTCCATCCTTTAGAGTTCTTGTCAAAGGGCATCCTTTGATACACAGTTCATCTCCGGCATCATTTATGTGTCTTAGAATATTGTTTGAACACAAGGAACCCAATACCTCCTTTTTCGAATACCCTGTCATTTTAACGGCACTCTTATTCCAAAAGGTAATTTTTCCTAGCCTATCAACGTAATAAACACCATCATACAAATGTTCAATTAATTCTTTATAAAATTTTTTTTCCATAGCATTCTATTGTTATATTGATGAACCAAATTCGGTTTTAGTATCCATTGATATTTGCAAATGTCAGTTGCGTATTGTTTAACTCTGACAAACTCCCAATAAATTAATTTTAATCATTTAATTTTATGCAAACAGCCATATGCTTAATTATAACGACAATGATGTATTTTTCAATAACTATGAATCGGCATATCTTTTGAGTTAACCGATCTTTGCCCATAAGAAACTTGGTCAACATAACACCTCTGTCTGACCTGCCAATATAATATGGGGATATTTTTATTCGCTTACAGGTTTTACCAAACCATTTTTGATCCACCCGTGATCATTCTCTATCAGTAGCGCCCATACTGTTTACACCATTTCTATGGATAATATAAAATCGATGAAATTGTTGGCCTCATGTTTAAGGATTTGATGATTCCCCACCCTTTAGTGCACTTTTTTCATCCTTGGAAATAAAAATACCTACCATATCATCGATGACCACATACAAAGATGGAACAAAAATCAGTGTTAACAGGGTGGCTGCCATCAGCCCAAAGCTGATACTTGCAGCCATAGGAATGAGGAACTGTGCCTGGAAGCTGGTTTCCAAAAGAAGGGGGAAAAGACCTGCAACGGTTGTCACGGAAGTCAACAAGACCGGTCTGAACCTGTTTTTTCCTGCCTCAATAACAGAATCAAAAATCGTTGCCCCTTTCCGGACCTTTGAATTGATAAAATCTATTAGAATCAAAGAATCGTTCACCACTATTCCAGATAGGGCTACGATTCCGAATATGCTGATCATGGTTATATCAAGGTACATAAAATAGTGCCCGATAATAGCACCGATGAGACCAAAGGGGATGGCTGTCATTATTATTATAGGCTGCACATAAGACCTGAATTGACTGGCCAGGAGTAAAAATATAACCATTGCCGCAAGAGAAAATCCTAATTTAAGGCTGTCAATTGATTCTTCGGTCCTTTTTGCCTGGCCTTCCAAATCATAGGTTACACCCGGATATCTATTAACAAGCTCCCCGAGATATTTTTTTTTCAAATCTTCAACGATTTCCCTGGCATTGGCAACATCTTCATTGATATCGGAAATCACCGTAATAATTCTTTTCCTATCCACCCTCTGGATAGTTGAATATCCCCTTTTCATTTTAATGTCAGCCACCTGATTTAAGGGTATCTGCCTCCCATCAAGGGTTCTGATCCTTAACTCGTCAATACTGGCTTCAGATTCTCTCTCTTTTTGAGAGTATCTTACCATAACCTTTACATCATCCTTACCTCTCTGAATCTTTAACACTTCATCGCCATAATAGGCCTGGCGTATCTGCATGGCTATATCAGCCATTGATATCCCTAAAGATTTAGCCCCTTTTTTAATGTGAATCCGTTTTTCCATTTTACCCGGTCTGAAGTTATCAGTTATATCATAGGTTCCCGGATACTTTGCAATTTCCTTTTTTAACTCCTCCGCCGCAAGTTCAAGCTGGTCAAGATTCTTACCTTTCAGCTGAACTTCTATTGGATTTCCGCCCGGCCCACCACCGATAATGGAAAAGGTAAGCTGCTCAGACCCCAGAATATCCCCGGTCAGTTCCCTCCATTTTGCCGTCACTTCAGGTGCGGGGATCTCCGGTCGTTTTGATGCCGGCTGTATCTCTATCCAGGCCTCTCCGCAATGTCCGCCATAAACGCCTGGTTTCCAGTCACGTCTGGGGATAATACCCACTTGTGAAAAATTATTAACAATCAGGTCTTCACCATCCGTAACCCTTTCCCTAAAATAATCATTAAGCTCAAAAGCACCTTTTTCAATTTGTTTTATGGTTTTTTCAGTGGTTTCAAAGGGAGTCCCCAAAGGGTAAATAATCTCTGAAATAATCCAGTTGCTATCGGTTTTTGGGAAAAATACAAAGGGAACATGTCCGCCAAGCAGAATCCCGATGCTGACTATTAATATACCAAAGCCTAATGCCAGTGTAAAATAGCGATTTCGCACACAATATTTCAAAACAGGGATATATATTGAATGGATGAAACCGGTTAACATTTTTTCAATTTTATTACGGATCCAGCCATGGCACTCCAAAATATCCTTTTTAAGCCACTCCAGCCAGAAAAAACAAAGCCTATAAATCAGCACTTTGTTTTTTGGGGGTGGGGAAAGGGCATGATCAAGGTGTGCCGGCAGAATGATAAAGGCCTCCACTAGAGAAAAGGCAAGAATGCAGATAACGGCCTGGGGCATGATATAGATAAACTTCCCCATAATTCCGGCAATATGCATCAAAGGCGTAAATGCGACAATTGTCGTGGTTACCGCCATTACAACAGGGGCCCCAATTTGGCCGATACTGTCAATCACAGCAGTTTTAGCCGATTTTCCCATTTTATAATGGGTGTAAACATTTTCACCAACAATAATGGCATCATCCACCAGAATACCCAGCGTCATGATAAAGCCGAACAAGGATAGCATGTTTATGGATGCACCAAAATAGTTTAAGATAAGAAAAGCCCCCATAAAAGAAATGGGAATCCCGGACGATACCCAGAAAGCCAGTCCGAGATCAAGGAAAAGTGCCAGGACAATAAACACCAGCAGTATTCCCTGTAGACCGTTCTTCAACAGAAGATCAATCCTGCCCTGGACCATTTGTGACATGTCAAACCAGTAACCCAAGGTAATACCTATTGGAAGCGCACCCTTTTTTGTTTCTATATACGTTTTAACTGTTTTAGAAATGACAATGGTATCCTGGCTGTCTGTTCGCCGAACAACAACAAGTGCAGCTGGCTTCCCATTAAATCTGGCTTTAATATCCGTATCCTCAAACCCATCGATTATGGTTGCAACGTCTTCAAGCTTAATTGTTGTCCCATCCGCCCTTGTTAGAACGGGAATCCTTTCAAACTCTTCTCCAGTGTAAAGTTTCCCCTTGGTACGTACGAGGAACTCTCCTCCCTTTGTTTTTATTTTACCACCGGGCAGATCAAGGCTTCCTGTTTTTACAGATGTGGCTACCTGATCAAAAGACAAATTAAATCGCCGCAGGTTTTCTTCAGATACTTCAACAGAAATTTCATAATTCCTAACGCCAATGAGATTTGCAAGTGAAATATTATCTGTTTCCACAAGATCGTCCCGAATTTTTTCAGCAGTATCCCGCAACACCTTTTCATCAACATCCCCATAGATGGCCAGATAGATTGCCGGGTCATTATTTTTAATCTCAACAATGACAGGGTCTTCTGCCTGGTCTGGGAATGAATCAATCCTGTCTACCAGAGTTCTTACTTCATCAAGTTTTTCACTAATATCTGTCCCTGCCGCAAGTTCTAGTGTTACTGAACCGTGCCCTTCCAATGCCGTAGAGTACATTGTTTTTACATCTTCAAGGCTTTTAAGCTGCTCTTCAATTTTGATACAAATCCCCTCCTCAACTTCCTCTGGAGATGCACCGGGGTATGTCACCCCAATATCGATCATATCAAGAGAAAACTGAGGAAACAGTTCCCGTTTCATGTTTAAAACAGTGTAAAGCCCTGCCACAATGAGAAAAACCATTATCAGGTTCACAGAAACCCTGTGTTCAACAGACCATTTACCCAAGGCTTTCATCTTTTATTTTCCATTTTCAATGATAGACAGCTCCATTCCTTCAAGGGCACCGGGAAGAGGAGAAAAAATAATTTTATCGCCGGGGTTTAGGCCATCATCGATAAATATTTCTTCCTCATATTTTCTTAAAACATTCACCTTTTTCATTTTTAAGTGACTATGGTTCACCGTGTAAAGTGTATTATTGTTTTTTAGCAGAAATCTTGGCAGCACATAAATATTTTTATGTGTTTCTCCTATGATACTGCATCGAACAAATGTCCCTGGTTTTAAAGTAAACATATTTTTAATTTTTAAATCAGGGTTCAATATTTCAAGTGTCATGGGAAGTGTTCTTGTCTTCTCATCAATCTTTGCTTTTATCCGTGCCACTTTCGCATTCCACCCATCGGATGACACATAGTCGAAATTTGCCACTGTCACTTTTGCTGCCGGTGTTCCCCCATTTTTGAAGGCAGATTCGATCCATCTCATTTTTTCCAATGGAATCCTCACATCCACATCCAGGCTGTCTTTTTGATATATCGATCCCAGGGTTTGTCCTGTATTGACATATTCTCCTTGCTCTACAAACTTATCTAAAATCAACCCATCAAAACCGGCTTTTATTTGGGTTTTTTTAAGCGACAGATCGGCCTTTTGGAAATCCACCTTTGCCATTGCAAGAGCTGCATTTTTCTGCTCCATTAACGGTTGTGTCAATGAGAGCCTGTTGCGGATATTCTGCAGGGTAATCTTTGCCATCAGGTATTGCTGTTCTGACCTGTCAAGGCTATTTTGGGAGGCAAATTGATTCTTGTTCAAAGCCTTTACCCGCTCTAACTCTTTTTTAGCGAGATCCACATTGGCTGTTGAAAGCCTGATATCATTTTTCAAATTTTCAATATCCTGTTTTAAACTTTCAATATCAGTTTTTGCCTGTCTGATTCTAACCTGTCCTGCCTGCCGGTTCAGATGATAGGATCTTTGATCAATCCTTACCAGAAGATCACCCTTAACAATTGCACCGCCTTCAATAAAGGAGGGATGGAGGTATTCGATCCTCCCGGGCACCTCCACGGCAATTCGTACTAAATTTCTGGGTTTTACAGTGCCAAAAGCCTCCACAGTCATGACTTTTTCAACAGGTGTTGCAACAATCACCTTCACACTGGGTGGAATTTTTTCGATCACATTTTTCTCAGGTTCCTTTTTCAATGAAATTAATAATTTGGACAAGGCAATGGCAATTGCAAGGACAGCGACAACCCTTAAAAATCTCAAAAAAAATGATGCCGATTTCTTAATCTTTGACGCTTTTTCCATAATTCTCACCCTTTATATTGTTCAGACACCTGCAACCAAAATTAAAAAAATGCGTTTTGTCTCTTTTTATATACCATGAATTGCCTTTTGAAAAGATATTTGAAAAATCTCAAGTATAAGGGTTTGAAACCCTTTTGGCATTATATAATAATTAAAATTATTTCTGTAAACTGTTGACTTCATAATGATAGTTGAATATACAAGTATTGTTATTGATGAAATTTAAACCATATTTTAATTTTTCTCTGTTGACTTTAATTAACTATATTTAATGAGAAAATAATTATTCAGTTTAACTATAGATAACAAAAGAGAGGGTTAAAAATGTTAATGACACTGAGAGCACCGCGTGTACAGAAACCAATTGAAGCGGTTTTCGATGATGGCACATGTGTTATTGAGAATATTTCCACATCGGGCGGATTTTTAAAAACCGATCATAAAATCCCCAAAGAAAATTTTAAGATTCAATTAAAACTGCTGGGCCGAAAAACCATAGGGATAAATTGCGAACCACAATGGGAAAATAAGTCCGGGGTGGGGTTTAAAATTATAGAGATTGAAAATTCAAACGAACATTTTTTCAATGAATATTTAGAGAACCAATTTCAAGGGTTTAAAATATATGGCAAGAACAGGGTTTTTACATCGGAAATCCAGGTGACTCTCAAAGATACCAATGTTTTTGGAAACGTCTACTTCAGCAACTATATTGAATACCAGGGGACCATCCGGGAAAAATTCTTATTGGCCACCGTTCCTAATCTTCACGAGATGCTGGCGAAAAATCAGATCCGGCTGGTTACCATAGATACCTACAATAAATTTATCAGCAATGCATATTTCGGTGATACTTTATTGCTTGAACTGACAACCTCCAACATAAAAGCGGCTACCTGCAAATTAAATATTACCTTTAAGAACAAAGCCACGGGAAAACTTGTCGGCAAAGGTTATCAAAGGTTTTGCGCCGTAAGCGCCAAAGGAAAGGTGATGAGAATTCCAGATGAATTGTTAGCGCCTCTGGATTTTTACCAAACGGTTGAAGATTAATCTTTAATGCAATATCTAAGCGCAATTCTTCCCTTATTCTCTGCTATCCTTTTTTTGTGTTTGGGTATGTCTGTATATTTTCTTTCCAAAGGTAAGCTGCGCGGCGTATTTTTGAGATTCTGCTATCTCACTTTTCACTGGCAGTTCTCATGGTTCGTTCTTTTTTCACTCAATAACAGCAATTATTCAGATTTAATCTGTAGAATTGGATATTCCGGAATCATCTTTCTTCCTGTAACCTTTTACGAAACGATTATTCATTATCTGAATCTGTCCAAAAAATCTCTGATATGGTTTTACTCCATAAGCACGGGTTTTTTAATCAGTTTATGGACAAGCAATCTTTTTATTAAAGGTGCCTATCTCCAAGCGTTTGGATATTATCCTGAAGCAGGGATCTTGCATGCCGCATATATGGTGATGGTGTGTATCTTAATGGTTTTAATTTTTTTTAAATTATACCGGGTATTTAAAGAGGCAAAAGACCCTATAAATCGAAACCAGCTAAGGTTATTTTTTATTTCATTTTTTTTGTTTTGTTTTTCCGCTTTTGATTATTTTTTAAATTATCCTTTTATCGTGAATAAACTGAATATCCAATTGTACCCTATTGGTGTTTTCTTTCTCGCCTTTAGTATGGTGGTATTTGTTTTTTCCCATTTCATGACTTTAAATTTGACCCTTGAAAAACGAGTGGCCTCAAAAACTGTTCAGTTAAAGGATTCCATTACCGCATTGGAAGAATCTGCGCGGGTGAAAAAAGATTTTATAGCCAATGTAACACATGAATTAAGAACCCCTTTGACATTAATCCGGGGGTGGACTGATTTTATGATTGAAGGAGAATCAGGTGAAATTCCTGAAAATCTGGTGGAAATCATAAACAAGGTTGGCCTTCAAACACTGAATTTAACCGAAAAAATAAACGAACTGCTAAAAATCTCAAAGTTTGATGCTGGGATGCAGAAACTTGTTTTAATAAAAACCGATATTGATAATAACATTTCTCAAATTGTATCCAGTTTCAAGGGGCTTACAGATCAGAGTAAAATTGACCTTGATTATGCGTGTAAATCAGAAATTGGAAACGTTTTCATCGATAAGGACAAACTAAAGGACATATTAAACAATCTGATCCGGAATGCATACAAATTTACAGAAAAAGGCAAAATCCTGGTCACCCTGGAAAAAAGAGACCAATGGATGGTAATTAAAATTGAAGACACCGGGATTGGAATGTCCCCTAAAGTCCTTAAAAACATCTTTCAAAGGTTTCAGCAGGGAGACAGCTCCAGTACCAGAAAATATGAAGGCACCGGACTTGGTCTGGCCATTGTCAAGGATTCCGTTGAGATAATGCACGGTAATATCGTTGTTGAAAGCATTGAGAACAAAGGAACCATCTTTACAATAAAGCTACCCATGGATCTTGAGAAACAAGAGGCAGAGTCTGTTTTGGAAAACCGCGAAAAGGAACGGCGGATAAAACATGTAGATTATGGGTCAAAGGAGAGACGACAAAAAGATCGCAGAGTGACTGACCTTGCTAAAATTAATAATAAAGATATCATCCGGATTTCAGCATCGGATAAAACCCTTTCCGCTCAGAAGAATATAAAAAAAATAATGGCCAAAAATCCCAAGGGTGTTATTCTTATTGCAGAGGACAACACTGGTATACAGGATTTTTTGACTACGGCTTTAAAGGGATATACCCTGTTTATTGCATCCAATGGGCAGGCAGCATGGGAAGTGATCAAGGGCGGAACCTTACCGGATCTGATCATCTCAGATATCATGATGCCGATTATGGACGGATACACTCTGCTTGAAACCATAAGGACCTATAAAAAAACAGCCACCCTTCCCGTCATTATTATCACGTCCCTGATTGAGCAGGAGGACAGGATAAAATGTCTCCAGCTTGGGGCTGATGATTACCTTACAAAACCCTTCCATCATCTGGAGCTTCAGGCAAGGGTAAAAAATGTACTCAGCCTTCATAAACTGGAAAGAGAAAAAACACGAACGGAACAACTTGAGGTTTTCCTGATGGTTCTTGCCTCTGTTATTGAATCAAAGGACCAATATACCGGCGGCCACGTTGAACGGGTTGCCGGCTATGCAAGAGATCTTGCCCGTAAAGCCAAACTTCCTGAAATACTGATAAATGATATCTATATGGGTACCATTGTTCATGATGTGGGGAAAATTGGCATAAAAGACGAAATACTCAACAAACCAGGCAAATTAACCAATGAGGAATTTGACCATATCAAAACACATCCTGTAATTGGGAAAAAACTTTTGGCAAAGCTTAAAATAGCACCAATAGCTGTAAATATAGCTTACTACCACCAGGAAAAATGGAATGGGAAAGGGTATCCCTGCGGCCTCAGCAAAGAAAACATCCCCATTGAGGCCAGAATATCCACCATTGCTGATTTCTGGGACGCCATTACTTCAGAAAGGCCCTATCGAAAGGCGATGCCCCTTAAAAAGGCCATAAAAATCATGCATGATGAAAAAGGGAAATCCTTTGATCCCGATTTGTTTGATCTGTTCATGGATGAAAACGACAAATTGTACTTAAAATATTTGAGCATGGACCAGTTAAAAGAATTGGCCTAATTTATCATTTTTAATAAAATAAAAATTCTGTTTTAAAAGCGGGTTGTTTTTACTTTTTTGTTTTTTTAGTTTTACTCTCTTTTTGTTCAGACTTTTTTGCCGTTTTTTTCTTGGGTTTGACTCCCCTTAATATGGAAATCAATTTAGCCTTGTTACCTGCCATTAATAAGGAGATTTCTTCAAGTTGATTATCACTGAGCTTAATCTTTGAACTTTCCAGGAATTCAAACAAATTGTCGGCAATATCGAGCATTTTATCATAGGCGTCTGCTTCTTTTTTTGTCGCAAATGTCATCTTTTCCTCTCCATTCCTGACAACAATATATTTTACGATTACAGCCATTTTCTCTCCTTGGAGTATATTTTTTTTTTATAGTCTTAATATAAAAAAGGATACAGGTAAAGGGTTTTCCTTTAAACCTGTATCCTTTGAATATTTTTGAGCTTTTAGCGGCTATAGTTTCGGTCTTGGGTACAGCCCTGATCTTTCAACTATTTCAGGTACTTTTTCTTCCCACTCTATGGCCATAATATGGAATCCTGAAACCCCTTTTATTTCCTTGAGTTCCTGGATATGTTCAACACATATATCAATGCCTTCCTGAGCCTGCTTTTCTTTAGGAACACCTGCCAAGCGTTTGATAATCTCTTCGGGTACATCCATTCCCGGCACCCTGTTTTTCATGTACTTTGCCATACCCACTGATTTCATTGGCGTCATGCCTGCCATGATAAATGTTTTATCGGTGAGTCCGCGGTCACTCGCTCTTTTGATCCACTCTTTAAATTTATCAAGATTATAAATACACTGGGTTTGAATAAATTCAGCACCACAGGCGATTTTTTTGGCAAGACGCGGCACCCTTATTTCAAAAGGATCGGCAAAGGGATTGGCTGCGGCTCCCACAAATATCTTTGGTGGAACTTTAATATCATCCCCGCCCAAAAATTTTCCTTCATCCCTCATGTATCGTAGGGTCTGAATCAATTGCATGGAATCAAGGTCATGAACGTTCTGACCCTGTGCACAATCACCAAAACTCTGATGATCTCCGGAAAGACACAGCATATTCGGAATATCAAATGAAGCCGCGCCCAAAATATCACTTTGGAGGGCAACCCGGTTTCTGTCTCTTGTTACCATCTGGAGGACCGGTTCAATACCAATAAGTTTGAGGTGTATACAAGCGGCAAGAGAGGACATTCTTGTCATGGCAGTCTGGTTGTCGGTTACATTTACTGCATCCACATGATCTTTAATCAACAGGCCTTTTTTCCTCACCTCTTCTGGATCACTGCCCCTTGGTGGACCGCATTCTGAAGTGACCCCAATATGTCCTGCTTTTAGAACCTTTTCCAGATTACTTTTTGTATTTAAAGTACTCATATCTTCACATCCTCCCTGGTAACCGTCCTTGGACCGCCTGCCCTGTCAGTGGACCAATCTTTAATTGGCGCTACTTTTTCAAAATCATCCATTTTATCCAATGCCTTCAGCCTATCTACTATCAACTGCCAGGCACAGTCAACATCTTTGCTTATCTCACACTTTCCATTGGTTGAACCACCGCAGGGACCGTTCATAACTCTTTTGGCACATCTGGAAACCGGGCAAATTCCACCGGTTCTGGCAAGAATGCAGGAACCGCAAGCCTGGCATCTTTCTGTCCATAGCCCTCTGTCTTCATTAGCACCTAAACATATGGTATTAACTCCTGGAAATAAGGGTGTGGTCAAATACTTTTCTGCGGCAAACTGGACACCGACGCCACAGGCAAGCGATACAATGGCATCAAAATCATCAATATTATTTCGGATTTCTTCTAAATATTCATGATCGCACTGTCGTTCAAGTGTTCTTTCAGAAATCACTTTTTCATCGCCGTTAGTGATAAAATACATTCTTAAAGCAGAGGCCAAGACTTCTACTTCCTTTTTACCGCCTGCTTCACAAACCGTTACACACTCATTACACCCGAGTATCAGGATTCGATTAAAGTCTTTTACTTCATCTATGATCTCTTCAATGGGTTTTTTTTCTGCTATTATCATAAACCAACCTCATATTAAGCTATTATTTATTGTTAATGCTTTAAGCTGCATCTTTTTTTTTCTGTTTTGCCTTTCGGATGGGACTGGGTCCCAATTCTATAATTTTATTATTCATTTCAATGGAATACTGTGCAAACAAAGGACCTTCACCGGAAGAAAGATTGAACATTTTTATCCGCTCTCCTCCCACACCGACCTTGTCAAGGATTTGAGCTGCCTGCTCAATTCTCTTTCTGGCCCTAAAGTTTCCCTCGTTGTAGTGACAATCCCCTTCCATACAGCCCACCACATATACCCCGTCAGCACCTTTTTCAAATGCCCTTAGGACATGAATAATATCCACCTTTCCGGTACAGGGGACACGAACAATCCTAAAATTTGCCGGAATTTTCAATCGCATGGAACCTGCCAGGTCCGCAGCTGAATACCCTCAGAAATTACAGCAAAATGCCAGAATCACCGGCTCAAACTCTTTTGTCATATTACCCCCTCCAGCAAAGCCTCGACCTTGCTGAGCAACTGATTATCTTCATACCAGTTTAGTTTTATTGTTTTAGCAGGACATTCAGATGCACAAATGCCACATCCCTGACAAAGTGCAGGGTCTATATAGCTGACGCCCAGATCATTTATCACCGGCACCTGATATGGACAGGACCGGACACAGACAAGACATGATGCGCATTTATCCTGATTTACTTCTGCGGTTACCGGTGAAAGGGTCAAGGATTCCTGGGAAAGGAATGTGGTTGCCCTGGATGCCGCAGCCAATGCCTGTGTAATTGTTTCAGTGATCAACTTGGGTCCATGGGCCGTACCGCAGATGAATATACCTTCTGTTGGAGCCTCAACCGGTCTCAATTTCACGTGGGCTTCCATAAAGAATCCTTCAGCATTTCTACCGGTCTTAATAATAGTTGCCAACTCTTCTGTATCAGCCGCTTTAACACCGGCACTCAAGACGACCAAATCAGCACTTGCCTCAACTTTTCGTCCCAGGACATGATCAGTAAACATCACAGACATTTTACCGTTTTCATCCTTTGTTACTTCCGGTGGATTCTCCGGATCAAAGCGTGAGAAAATCACGCCCATATTTCTTGCTTTTGTATAAAATTCCTCAAGCATTGAGTACATTCTCATATCTCTGTAAAGAATGAACACATCCGTATCTGCATTCTGCTCTTTTAAGGCGATGGCATTTTTCACCGCGTTTTGACAACAGATTCTTGAGCAATTTGGATTATCTTCGTTTCTTGATCCCACGCATTGAATCATTATGACACGATCCATATCTGTGGTTTTGTTATCCTCAATCAAATCTGCAAGCTCCAATTGCGTTGTCACAGATTCGCTTTCATTATATAAAAATTCTGTGGGCTGATATTCGGTTGCTCCGGTTGCCACGATCAAGGCGCCATGGTCAATCTTTTTTTCTTCCATTGAAGCGCCGGCAAGGATAGTTGTCTCAAAATTACCTTTATATCCTCCAAAGTCAACGACTAAAGCCTGTTTTAAAATATCTATCTTGTCATGGTTTTCAACCGTGGCAATCAGATCCTTCAGATACACCTGAATATCATCGCCTTCAATGGTATGGTACAATCGATTTCCAATACCACCAAGATGATCTTCCTTTTCAACTATGGTAACCTGATAGCCTTGATCAGCCAACCCTCTTGCGGCTGTCATACCTGCAACTCCGCCACCAAGCACCAGAGCTTTATCAATCACAGAGATTCGTTTGTCATGCAAAGGCCCTAAGGTTGCTACCCTGGCCACTGCCATTCGAATCAGATCTTTGGCCTTTTTAGTAGCCTTTTCCGGTTCATGAAAATGCATCCAGGAACCCTGGTTTCTGATATTGGCCATTTCAAATAAATATTTATTCAAACCGGCATCTTCCAATGTATCCATGAATATACCTTCATGGGTTTTTGGTGTACAGGATGCCACTACGACACGATTCAGATTATGTTCATCTATGAGGTCCTTAATGGAGACCTGGGTATCTTGAGAACACGTAAACAGATTCTCACCGGTATAAACCACATTGGGAAGTGTTTTCGTGTAATTTTCCACTGATTCAACATCAATCACACCGGCGATATTGATACCGCATTTACATATAAATACCCCTATTCTCGGTTCCTCACCCAGCACATCTCTTTCATCGGGTTTTGCAACTGATTTTGTACTGGTATGACGCGCTTGGGCCAGTTTTATTCCCGCAGCAGCAGCTGCGCCGCTTGCCTCTGTCACAGAAGATGGAATATCTTTTGGTCCCTGGAAAGAACCCGATACATAGATCCCCGGTCGGGATGTCTGTAGCGGATCAAACGTCGGCGTTTTGACAAAATTATACTTATCCAGCTCTACTCCGATCGTGTTGGCAAGAGCCACGCTCTCTTTTGGAATAACTAGACCCACAGATAAAATCACCATGTCAAAAACTTCCTGACACATCTTGCCTTCTTCATCTGCATAGTTAAGAATCAAATTGTCTGTTCCGGGTTCTTCAATCACGGAGTGTATTCTGGATTTTACAAATCTTACCCCTTCCTGATCTGCTGCCCTATTATAATATTTTTCATAATCTTTGCCAAAGGTTCTCATGTCCATATTAAATATGGCTGCATCCAATTCAACTTCCGAATGCTCTTTGGCAATCATGGCATCTTTAATTGCATACATACAGCAGACAGAGGAACAATACCCGTTGCCGCACCTATTGGTATCTCTTGAACCAATGCATTGAAGCCATGCAATTTTTTTAGGTTCCTTTTCATCGGATGGCCGTACAAGGTGCCCCATGGTGGGACCGCCGGCACTTAAAATTCGTTCAAACTCTAAGGATGTCAGTACATTTTTTGATCGGTTGTACATGTAGGTGTCATCAAGCCCGGACGGGTCAAATGTTGTGGCTCCGGTGGTAAGTATAACTGATCCCACATTAAGATCTCTTATTTTCTCCTGTTCATCATGATTAACTGCTCCTGCAAGACAAACATCCACACATTGGTAACATTCTGAACAAATTCCACAGGAAAGACAACGGGCGGCCTCTTTGTCAATGGCCTCTTTGGCCAAATTCAAGGTCACTTCCTTAAAATTGCCTTCTCTCTCATCTACACTTATTTTTACAGGCTTTGCCCGCAAAATTTTTGGAACATCAATTATTTCCGGTTTCTCAAAATCCCAGGATTTTTCTCGATCTTCTTTTAGATCCTGCCCGGTAATGAACCGGTGCATACTTTCTGCCGCAGTCTTACCACTGGCAATGGCATCCACCACTGATTTTGGTCCATAATATGCGTCTCCGCCGGCAAACACCCAGTTAATGGGTGTCTGCAGGGTAACCGGATCAGCAACAAGTCCACCAGGAGGGGTTAAGGCAATGCCTTCTTTTTCTGCAAAATCCAATTCACCCATCTGGCCGATGGCAACTATTATTGTATCTGCTTCATATGAGGTGAGCTTGCAATCGTCATATTGTGGATTGAATCTACCGTCTTCATCAAATACAGATGTGCACTCCTGGAACTCAACTTCCTCTGCTTTCCCATTTGTTCCTAAGAACCTTATGGGCCCAAGGCTGTTGACGATGTTGACTTTTTCTTCTATGGCTTCTTCAATTTCATAATCCCAGGCAGGCATTTCATCACGCTTTTCAAGACAGACCATGGTAACATCTTTGGAGCCGAGTCTTCTGGCTGTCAAAGCAACGTCAACCGCGACATTACCACCACCGATGACCATTACCTTTTTCCCGGTGAGTTCTTCGGCTTTACCAAGGGCCGCATCTCTTAAAAGATCAACGCCTTTTATAACACCATCCAGGTCTTCTCCCTTTACGCCTAATCCTCTGGAACCATGGAGACCGGTTGCCATAAACAAGGCTTGGAACCCATCTTTTTTAAGACTCTGAAGTGTAATATCTTTGCCGAATTCAACCGAGGTTTGAATGTCAACACCTAGTGTTTCAACAGCGGCAATTTCTTTTTCCAATTCTGATTTAGGAAGCCTGTATTCCGGGATACCAACTGCCATCATCCCACCCTTGACCGGCAATTTTTCAAATATTGTGACCGAATATCCTTTTTGGGCCATGTAATAGGCGGTGGTCAGTCCGGCTGGCCCAGAGCCTACAATGGCTATTTTTTCGTCGCGCTTTTCAGCAATTTCAGGGACATATGGATCATCGCTTTCAAAATCAAGTTCAGCAAGATACCTATGAAGATATTGGATGGCAAGTGGTTCATCCGCATCCCCCCGGGTACAGGCTGCCTCACAAGGATGGTGGCAAACACGGCCGCAGGAGCTGGGAAAAGGGTGCTCTTGTTTAAACAACTTTAATGCTTCTGCATATTTACCCTGGTTCATCAGGGCGATAAATCCCTGAATACTTACATGGGCGGGGCAAGTTGCCTTGCAAGGAGCAATGGACCGTTTAGTGATCCCATATCCGCCGGGTATGGCCTGTTCATATTGTTTAAAAATCGCTTTTCGAGGAGCCATTCCCTCATTGTGTTCACTGGGTACATCCACAGGGCAGACTTTAGTACATTCACCGCAAGACGTACATTTTAACAAATCAACAAACCGTGGGTTTTCTTTCACCTTGGCAGTAAAATTCCCCTCTTCTCCCTCAACTTCAAGAAGTTCAGTATTTGTCAACAATTCAATATTCAGATGCCGGCCGACCTCGACCAGTTTGGGTGAAATCACTCACATGGTGCAATCATTGGTTGGAAATGTCTTATCCAGCCTTGCCATCATACCGCCGATGGCATATGATTTTTCAACCAGATATACATAATACCCTGAATTGGCTAAATCTATGGCAGACTGCATCCCTGCAATACCCCCGCCGAGAACCATCACAGAACCGGCAAGATCTTTCTTTGGTGTTGATTTTTGGGTCATTATTTTTAACCTCCTAATCTTTTTATAACAGCTTCATACATTCAAGCTAAAAAGCCTGTCTGGTCTTTGACGTTTAAAAAAAACCGACAGCTGTCTGAATAAAAAACCTGGCCATTGAATTTTTTTCAATTTATCAGGCCCGTATATACTTTTCCGCTTTTATGTGAGAGTGGTGAATCAATGGTTTGCAAGAGTATATAAAAAACCGGTTTTTAATTTGCCTTGAAAAACATCAGCCTGATGCTTATCTAGACCTAAAACCGGTATTCTTCAATAAGCGTTCTCTGACCAAGGGATGATTCCTGTCAGTTTTTTTTATATCAGTGCAAAAATGCTGCACAATGTTGCTAAATCCTTCATATCCCAAATAAAGCGGTATGGTTAATTAAAAAAACCTATACTTCTGCTATTTTCAAACCCTTAAGTAAAGAAAACTGTTTTTTTTGTCAAGCACTATTTCCGGTTTAGGGATGATAAAAAAGGGACATATATAGGAATTATAGGCTTAAGACCCATTTAACCAAAATATTGGTATAGGAATTATAGTTTTGACTCCCATGCTAAAAAATACCCCTATAGGAATTATAGGTTTGCACAAAACGCCAATTATAAAAATAACAGAACCCTTGATTAATTTTTTTATTCAGTTTTTTCTATTTTGAATTGGGCAAATTGAATAAAAATTCATGAACGAGACACGGATTTTGTTCTTCTCCTATCTTCCCTGTTCCAACTCTTCATTACTTGAGTTCCAGGGCGCAATTTTAAACAATAAGAGTATTCCCGGAACAGCAATAAGGGCACACAAATAGTAAAAACCATTCCAGCCAAGATATGTGGACATATAACCTGTCAACGCAGCTGCAAAGACGCTGGGAACACCCATAAGGCTTGTCAGCAGAGCATATTGAGTTGCCGTGAACCGTTTATTGGTCTGAATTGCCATATAAGTTGCATAAGCTGCCTGCCCTAGGCCGGTGGCAAAAAATTCAAATGCGACAATACCTCCCAATAATGTCTGATTGTGTTCAACCCAAAAATGAGAACTGTGATCTATATGGTTCAAGATGGCAAAACATGCCGTTGAAACCGCCTGGAGAACTCCAAAAACATATAGGGACTTTGCTATACCGAGACGGATCATGATAGAGCCCCCTACAATAACCCCTCCAAAAAGCCCGATCATTCCCACCCCTTTTACAATGACAAAATACTGTGCCTTGGTAAAACCCATCTGAACGATATAGGGGATAGCCATGGCACTTGCCATATTATCACCTATCTTATAAAGCAAAATGAATAGTAAAATTAATATGGCGCAATGCCTTTGAAAAAACTCGACAAAGGGTTCAACAATCATTTCTTTTACATTTACAGGCAGTTTTTCGTCAATATCAGGCTCAGGAACCAAAAGGGTTGTGATGACCCCCACACCCATTATTGCCGTTAGCATCAAAAAAATCGTCTGCCAGGTAAAATTAAAATCTGCAAGAACGGATAGCCCAACCGACACAAAGGTACCAAGACGCCAGGCATTCATCCATATACCGGTGCCAAATCCCAGTTCTTTACTGGTAAGATATTCCCGGCGAAAAGCATCCAGGGCGATATCCTGGCTTGCTCCAAAAAAATTCAGACAAAGCGCAAAAACCGCAATCCACAGCAGTGATTGGTCTGGATCAAATTGGCCCAGCAAGGCAATGGTAATCATCAGGCCAATTTGAGCCATAAGGATCCATCCCCTCCTGCGTCCAAGGAAAGGGGGCACAACGCCGTCCATCATGGGTGACCATACAAATTTTAATGTATAGGGCATTCCCACCAAAGCAAAAAGGCCAATTTTGGCAATATCCACATTGGCATCCATCATCCAGAATTTTAGAACATCCTTGATAATATAAAAGGGGAAACCCGATGAAAAACCAAAGAAAAACATGGCCAGCATCTTCCATGACAGCATGATCCTGACAGTCTTTAAGAATGAAGGCCTAAAGAATGAATATTTCATGAAGGCGGTTTAAATATATTTTTGGCATTAAAGACGAATTTCCATATTGCATGGAACTGCAAAACACTCAATAATTGAATTTTTCTTTTTCAGATCTGCCCGGCACTGGCTGATAATCCTGTCCATTTGATCATCTGTTCTATCCTGGTTCAAATGGAATAGGCCCAATTTTTTAACGTTGGCTTTTATACCAAGATCTAAGACATCTTCAATGGAAGAGTGTCCCCAGTTATTCTTTTTTTCATATTCTGCCTGGGTATATTCACCATCATGAAACAGGAGATCCACATTTCGTGAAAAATCTATGTATTCATCAACCCCGACACCCTCAGGGTGATCAAAACCCAGTTCATTATCAGTTAAAAATACAAAGGACTTTCCATCTTCAATGAATTTATATCCAAGACCGCCACCGGTGTGACTGGTTGGGATAGTTTCTATTTGCACCGAACCGATACTGAAATTATCATTCAATGTCGTATCAAATTTGATATCTGCTTTCAAATCGTCCAAACCCACGGGAAAAAATGGCAGTTTCATCACTTTATTTAATACACCCTGTGTATCAATATTTTTAAATTTTCTGTCCTGAATGATGATTTTTACCCTCTTGAAAAGCAGCGGCTTGAAAAAAGCAAACCCATGGATATGATCCCAATGAGCGTGTGTAAACAGTAGATAATACCGAGTGATATCTCTATCCATTAAGGATTTGCCTAATCTTCGGATTCCGGTTCCTGAATCAACAATGATGGTTTCACCTGATTTTGCAGTAATCTCAATACAGGTTGTATCGCCTCCATATCTGGAGTATTGATCACCTGACACAGGTATCGATCCTCTGGAACCCCAACATTTAATATCCATAGTTCTCCTGTATCACAACATAAATTCTTCGTCCACTCAATAATAGAATTTTTTAGTTCTTTGGGCAAATTATAAAATATTTTTCATTCTCACAGGTTGACAACCTTGTTTGTTTTGCTTAGGAAAATACTGCGCGTTTTAAAAACAATAGAAAAATAATTATATAAAAAGGGGAATGATTGTATGGCACAACTTATCGCTGACAGACGGGATGTTGATTTTGTCTTGCATGAGCAGATCGGAATGGTTGAACATGAATTATTTGATGAATTCAACAAAAAAACAATAGATTTGATTGTTTCCGAAGCCAGAAACCTGGCTATAAAAGAAATCCTTCCAACATTTAAAGATGGAGATGAAATCGGATGCAAACTTGAAAATGGAAAGGTCACGGTTCCAGAATCCTTTAAACGGGCCTGGGATTTATATTGTGAGGGAGAATGGCTTGCCATGTGTGATGATCCTGATGTTGGCGGCCAGGGTATGCCAAAACTCATCGGATGTGCTGCCCTTGAATACATGGTGGGGGCAAACTCTGCATTTATGCTTTACTATGGCATGACACACGGTGCGGCCAAGCTGGTGGAAGCATTTGGTAATAGCGAACAAAAAAGGCTTTACATGAAAAAAATGTTTGCAGGTACTTGGGGCGGCACTATGCTGCTGACTGAATCTGAAGCCGGATCTGATGTGGGAGCACTTACAACCACCGCAACAAAAAAAGAGGACGGGACCTATTCAATTCAAGGATCTAAAATTTTTATCTCTGCCGGAGAACATGACCTGTGCGAAAATATAATTCATCCTGTTCTGGCAAGAATCGAGGGTGCGCCATCAGGGACTAAGGGGATTTCCCTGTTTCTGGTTCCTAAATACAGTGTTAATGAGGATGGCAGTCTGGGGGATTTCAACAATATCGTATGCACCGGCCTGGAACATAAAATGGGAATCCATGGAAATGCAACGGCTTCACTTTCCCTTGGAGAAAAAGGAGAGTGCATCGGCACCCTTTTGGGCGAAGAAAATAAAGGTATGCCAGAAATGTTCCAGATGATGAATGAAGCCCGCGCATTTATCGGCATGCAGGGATTTGCAGTGGCATCTGCTTCTTATATGTATGCCCTTGATTATGCCAGAAACAGGATCCAGGGAAGACATCTTCTGGCAGGAAAAGATCCTGATGCAAAAAGTGTTTCCATTATCCAGCACCCAGATGTAAAACGACAGCTTCTGAATATGAAAGTCTATACAGAAGGAATGAGATCTTTGATCTATTATTATGGTAAATGCGCAGATATTGTCCACACAACAACAGATGAACAACTCAAAACAGATACCAGCTGCCTGATTGAAGTCTTAACCCCCCTGGTTAAAGGCTATATCACAGACAGATCCCTGGAAATCTGCTCCCACGGGGTGCAGGTCTATGGCGGCTATGGTTATGTTAGTGAATTTCCTGTTGAACAATTGATGAGAGATTCAAGGATTTCCATGATTTATGAAGGCACCAACGGTATTCAGGCCATGGATCTTATCGGTAGAAAACTTTCCATGAATAATGGCGAAAGCTTTAAGTACTTTATAGGCAAGATGAAAGAAACCGTTGAATTGGCCAAATCAATTAATGGTATTGAAGAATTGGCTGATAAAGTTGACCATGCGGTTTCAAGGCTTGAAACCCTTGCCCTGCAAATCGGGCAAAAGGCCCGGTCAAAGGAAGCATTTAATGCCTATGCTTTTGCCCACCCCTTCCTTGAAGTAACCGGTGATGTCACCTTTGCCTGGATGCATCTGTGGAGAGTCTCTGTGGCTGCACCCAAGCTTGTTAAAAAAGCAGGCAGCCTGGATAAAGAAGCTGTAGCCGCTAAAGCTTTAAAAAATAAGGACGCTGCCTTTTATGCCGGCCAGATAAATTCGGCAAAATTTTTTATAAATACCCTTCTCCCGTCAAGTTATGGTAAGATGGATGCTATATTGGAAGGAGACTCCAGTGTGGAGGATATTCTGGACGTGTCTTTTGGATCAAAATAAACTTTTAAGGGGTGTTGCAAACATGTTTGACTATCTGAAAAAAGGCATTTTAACAGGCGTTGGGCTGGCTTTAAGATCCAAAAATGAAATTGAGGATTTAGCCAAAGAATTCGCTGAAAAATCCAAAATGAATCAGGATGAAGCCAGAGAATTTTTAATCGAATGTCAGCAAAAATATGAAGATGCAAAAACCGGTTTTGATAAAAAGATCGAGGCAAGTCTTGAAAAGATACTTCTAAAACTGGATTTGCCCTCAAGAGAAGACATAAAAGAACTGAATAAACGGATTGACGACCTGACAAAAAAGTTGTCTGATTAAGCATAAAAAACCCTGGAGTATTTTATGCTGAGTATTAAAGACATTGGCAGAGTGAGCAAACGATACCGGAATCTTTTGCGGTATCAGCAAATCATTGGTATCATACTAAAGTATGGCTTTGGTAATATTATTGAATCCATGCATATTGACCGCTATATTGAATCCGGGCTCCATTTAATCCCCTTTGTCAAAAGCCACGAAAAAGTTGAAAAACTGTCTAAAAGCCAGCGCATCAGGATGGTATTTGAAGAACTGGGGCCCACATTTATCAAAATGGGCCAGGTTCTTTCCTCCCGGCCGGATCTTATCCCTGTTCCCCTTTTAAATGAACTTGCGCTGTTGCAGGATCATGTTCCTCCCTTTGATTTTAAACATGTAAAAGCAATTATTTCTTCTGAATTTGGCAGGCCTTACAACACCGTTTTTAAATCAATGGAAGAGGAACCCTTTGCCAGTGCTTCCATCGGACAGGTACACAAAGCGCAGATCAACAACAATGATTGGATTGCTGTAAAAATCCAAAGACCAGGCATAAAAAAAATCATTGAAACAGATCTTGAAATTATGCTCCACATCGCTTCCATAATGGAAAATAATATTCAGGAAGCGGCTTTTTTCAAACCGATTAAAATTGTTGAAGAATTCGCCAAAACCCTTTCAAAAGAACTGGACTACACCATTGAAGCGTCTAATATGGAGCGCATGGCCGAACAATTCAAAAATGACTCAACCATCCATATTCCAAAAGTGTATTTTGCTGAATCCAGCCAGCGGGTGCTGGCCATGGAGTATATCCACGGAATTAAGGCTGATGATATGGATGCAATCAACCGTGCCGGGTTTAACAAAAGACTCATTACGCGTCGAGGGGCTGACTTTTATATGAAACAGGTATTTGAGCATGGTTTTTTTCATGCTGATCCCCATCCCGGTAATATCTTTATCCTGGATAAAAACCGTATCGGCCCTGTTGATTTTGGTATGGTGGGATTTGTGGATCAACGCACCCAGGAGGTATTTGTGGATCTTATCCACAGTATTGCAACAAGAAACTTTAAGCTCACAGCAAAACTATTATGTGAGCTTTCTGAATATGAAAACCAGCCAAATTTCAAAATACTTGAAAAAGATTTATCCTTATTTGTATCCACTCACCTTTTAAAATCCCTAAAAAACATCAACACTGCCAAAATGGTTAACCAATTTCTTGAGTTATGCACAACTCATCATTTGAAGATCCCCCCTAATTTTTTTTTAATGATAAAAGCGTTTTTATCCATTGAGGGTCTTGCCAAAAAACTTGATCCTGATTTTGACATCATTTCCCATGCCATTCCCTATGTCAAGGAATCAAAATACAAAAAATTCACACCCACAAGAATGATTGAAGACTTTATGGGGATTGCAAGGGAATCATATAAATTGTTTGAAATTTTCCCCACAGATGCCGTTGAAATAATGAGACTGACAAAATCTGGAAAACTATCTTTCAATATGAAAATTGATGGATTTGAAAAGATGTTGAACACACAGGATCAGACAAGCAACAGGATTTCTTTTTCTATCATTATTGCCTCTTTGATTTTGGGATCTGCAATGCTCATCAATTCAAATGTCCCTCCTCTTGTTTTTGGTGTGTCTTTCATTGGAATTGCCGGTTTTTTTGCAGCAGCTGTCATGGGGATCTGGCTTTTGGTGGCCATCATCCGGAAAGGACGTCTATGATTTGGTGTATTCTCGTCTGAAAAAGTCGCTTTATTACTCATCCCAATCACCTATATTTTTTAAAACCGGCGGAAAAGATAAACGTTTATCCCCTGCCCCTTGTGGGGCAAATGCTAAATAAAGGACACATCTCACATCGTGGTTTTTTAGCATCACAAATCTCTCGGCCAAAATAAATGAATTGCAAAGACAAATCACTCCAGGATTTTTTTGGAATGCTCTCCATTAACTCATACTCAATTTTCACAGGATCACGGCTGTTTGTCAGGCCAAGTCTTCTGGCTATTCTCATCACATGGGTGTCCACAACAATTGCCTGATGTCCAAAAGCAGCCGACAGGACAACATTGGCCGTTTTTCTTCCCACTCCCGGTAAAGTAATAAGCGTATCTAAATCTTCAGGTACTTTTGCCTGATGCTCATTCAAAATGTCAAGGGCACAGGCTTTAATGTTTTTAGCTTTATTATTATAAAAGCCTGTGGAAAATATTATCTGTTTGATCTTATTTAAAGGGGCCTTTCCCAACCGTCTCGGATCAGGATATTTTTCAAATAATTTTTCACTGACTTTATTTACCTGGGCATCAGTACACTGGGCAGACATGATGGTTGCAATGAGCAATTGAAAAGGCGTTTCATGTTTAAGCTGGGTCTTGACAACAGGATACCTATCTCTTAATGTTTTAAGTATTATAGTTGTTTTTGACGCACCGATTACCATTGAACGGTTATATATGAAGAATGATAAAATCACAAGCCAGACCAAAAGCCAAATTAAAGGATTGGGTCTATGTTCCGGCGGGTTGGACAGTATTATGTCCGCACTTTTGCTCCAGCGCCAGGGAATTTTTGTTACCTGGATTTGCTTTGAGACACCTTTTTTCTCCTCTATATCTGCCCGAAAAGCCTCCCGTATTACCGGCATTCCGCTGATTACACTCGATATTACAAATGATTATATGGAAATGATGAAAAATCCCAAGGCAGGATTCGGGAAAAACATGAATCCCTGTATGGATTGTCATGCCATGATGTTTTCTAAAGCAGGAGAATATCTAAAAACCAATGGTTTTCATTTCTTGTTCAGCGGGGAAGTTTTAGGCCAGAGACCAAAATCCCAAAACAGGAACTCTTTACGGTATGTGGAAAAAAATTCAGGCTTTGACGGTCAAATTTTAAGACCATTATGCGCAAAATTATTACCGGAAACCCTTGTGGAACAAAGGGGCCTTGTGGACCGGGAAAAGCTTTTGGATATCTCTGGCAGATCAAGGAAAATCCAAATGCAGATGGCCAAGGATTTTGGGATTAAAGAATACCCGGCACCAGCAGGTGGATGTCTTTTAACGGATAAAATATTTTCCATCAGGCTAAAAGACCTGATGAGTACTCAAAAGCGTTTTAATAAAAGAGAACTTTATCTTTTAAAGTACGGTAGACATTTCAGGCTGGATTCAGAGACCAAAGTGATTGTGGGACGATCTAAAAAGGATAACAAACATCTGCTTGATTATTGTGATAAAAACAAGGATGCTTTATTAAGCCATGCCAGTATGCCGGGACCTGATGTCATTCTAACAGGAACAGCCAGCAAAGACAATATTCATACAGCAGCCATGATTTGCGCAAGCTATACCAAATCAGTTCCGGGGGAAAACACAGATATAAATGTCTCCACAAAAGACACTGGAACAATCCTCCGGGTTAAAACCACAAAATCATTGGAATATAAAAAACTAATGATCTAAATCGCCTAAAATCGATTTAATAATAAATCATCTTTTCCCAGAACTCTTTTTCATCTTTGTCCCACCCCGACCCGAATTTTTCTTCACAAAATGTCCCCAGCCTTTTGTACCAATTTGTCCAGGGATTCTTACCTTCCTTTTGAGCTTTCAGCACATCAATAAGAAAACTTTCTATATTGATCATTTCCTCTTTTGGTATATATGAGCAGGCACCCCCGCGATATGATTTCTTAATATTATCCGGGCTGAGTGCATGGGCAGTAAGCATTATTGCTGTAATATTATTTTTATTGGCGGTCTCTAACAATTGATAGCCATCAACACCCATGATATCAAGAATCGCGATATCAAACGGTTGGGTCTCAAGAAGCCTGTTTGCTTCTTCAAACGTTTGGGCCCTGGCTATTGTGCACTTATTAAGCAACTCTTCTAAAGAATCAAGGACATCTGGTTCATCATCGACAATCAGGATTTTTTTATTTTCTATACTTGCATTTGACATTTTAATTTCCCATTGATTAAAATTATAGACAAGGAATGTGTGCCATTGTCACGCCCTTATCGTGG
Organism: uncultured Desulfobacula sp.; assembly: GCA_964455805.1. Classification (GTDB taxonomy): domain Bacteria; phylum Desulfobacterota; class Desulfobacteria; order Desulfobacterales; family Desulfobacteraceae; genus Desulfobacula. Next base: position 40,670 of record CAYVZG010000001.1, on the reverse strand, counting down.
ATTTATTATAAGTCACATCCACAAAGATTCAATACAATTTTGCTTTTAATTGTCCGCATGCAGCTAAAATATCATCACCTTTACTTTTTCTTGTGATGGCTGTAAAATTTCTATCAAGCAAAACCTGTAAAAATTCATTTATTGTTTCTTTAGAGGGGCGTTTGAAGTCACTTTTGTCATAATCATTAAAAGGGATCAGATTCACCTTTGCCCTAATCGGAGCCAGAAGCTTTGTAAGCCTTATAGCATCTTCTTTTGTGTCATTGATACCTTTCATTAAAATATATTCAAAGGTAATTTTTTTTCTGGGTTTCATGGTAAAGGTTCGGCAGGCTTCTAACAGCTGATTTAACGGATATTTTTTATTGATGGGCATTAAACGGGATCGCATCTCATCGCTAGTTGCATTTAAAGAGATGGCCAAATTCACATCTGTATCAAGGCCCAGTTGCGTTATCTTAGGGACCAGGCCACAGGTGGACACGGTTACCCGTTTTGATGAAAATTTGAGACCATAATCACTATCTGTGATAATCTCCAGCGCTTTTATAAGATTTTTATAATTGGCAAGGGGTTCTCCCATTCCCATAAACACTATATTGGAAAGTTTTTTAGGGTCACGGCCTTTTTGAACCAGGTAAAATCTTGCATCTCTGATTTGGGCAACCATTTCAGAAATATTCAGATTCCGGACAAATCCACCCTTTGTGGTTAAACAAAACTGACAATCCTGAACACAACCAACCTGTGAAGATACACAAAGAGTAAAATGATTTTTTTCAGAAATCAGAACCGATTCAATATGATGTCCATCGGAAAGTCTTATTAAAAATTTTTCAGTTTTATCAACAGACACCATTTTTTTATCAATAATGAGGCGTTGTATAAAAAAATGATCTTCCAATTTATTGCGCAGCTCTTTTGATAGATCTGTCATTTGTTCAAAGGTATCTGCCTGCTTGATGTAGAGCCATTTGAATATTTGCCCTGCTCTGAAGGGCCGGATACCTTTGCTGTCAAGCCAGACAGCAAGATCATTCCGTGTAAAATCCAGTATATTTTTCATATATTTTTATCTGTCTAAAGTTAATATTTTCTTGACATATCACGGAATATATACTAATTTCAATAATTTGATTTGATATTTTGAGGTTGGTCTCTTTATGTTCGAAAATTTGAGCGACAGGCTTGATTCGGTCTTTAAAAAGCTAAAAGGTCACGGCACCCTGAATGAAAAGAACATCGATGATGGTCTTAAACAGGTGCGTATGGCATTGCTGGAGGCTGATGTCAATTATAAGGTTGCAAAATCTGTTATTTCAGATATAAAGGGCAGGGCTTTAGGCCAGGAAGTAATGCAGAGCCTAACACCTGGTCAGCAGGTCATAAAAATAGTAAACGATGAATTTACCAGGATGATGGGATCAACCCATCAGGGTTTGAGTCTTGATGGAAAGTCCTTGGGTTCTGTCATGCTTATTGGCCTGCAGGGTTCTGGTAAAACCACGACAGCTGGAAAACTTGCCTTGTATCTTCGGAATGCAGGCAAAAAACCGTTTCTGGTCCCTGTGGATGTTTACAGACCGGCAGCGATTGATCAGTTGACAAAAATTGGAAAACAGCTTTCTGTTCCGGTATTCCAATCCACAACTGATATGAAACCGTTAAAGATTTGTCAGGATGCATTATTGGAAGCCAGAAGACAAGGATGTGACACTTTGTTGCTGGATACCGCGGGAAGGCTGCATCTTGATGAAGAATTAATGGCTGAATTAAAAGGCATCAAAAAAGGGCTTAATCCATCAGAAATCCTTCTTGTGGCCGATGCCATGACAGGTCAGGATGCGGTTAATATTGCCGGATCATTTGACAAGGCACTTGATCTTAGTGGTGTTGTGCTGACTAAAATGGATGGGGATGCTCGAGGTGGTGCCGCGCTTTCCATAAAAGCCGTTACCGGCAAGCCGTTAAAATTCATCGGCGTGGGTGAAAAGGCAACCGCGCTTGAGGCGTTTCATCCAGACAGAATGGCTTCCAGGATTCTGGGTATGGGTGATGCACTTTCATTTATTGAAAAGGCCCAGGAAGCGGTTGACCAAAAAGAAGCCAAAGCCCTTGAGAAAAAACTTAGAAAGAATGCCTTTACCCTGGACGATTTTAAGAACCAGATGAAATCCGTCCGGAAAATGGGATCAATCAAAGATCTTATAGGGATGCTGCCAGGCATGAACAAAAAGCAGCTTAAAGGCTTAAATATTGATGACAGGGAATTTAACAGGATTGAGGCAATTATCAATTCAATGACACCTGAAGAAAGGCGAGTCCATGCCATTATCAAGGGGTCAAGGAAAAAAAGAATTGCCAATGGGAGCGGAACCACGGTTCAGGATGTTAACAAGCTCTTAAAAAGCTATTCCCAGTCCATGAAAATGATAAAGAAGTTTAATAAAGGCGGCATGCGATCATTAAAAAACATGCTGCCGTTTTAAGGAGAAAAAAAAGAATATGTCCGTAAGAATCAGATTGACCAGAAAAGGCACAAAGAAAAAACCCTTTTACCGAATAGTGGCAGCCGACATTGAAAAACCAAGGGATGGCAGGTTTTTAGAACTTTTAGGCACCTATAATCCAATGGTTGAACCGGCTGCAATTACACTTAAAGAAGACAGGGTAAAATATTGGCTGGGTGAAGGCGCCAAACCTTCGACAACTGTCCAGAGCATATTAAAACAGCAGGGAGTCGGCCAGGCTTAAGCATTTGCTGTTTTATATGCATCCTTAGGTATTCTTAACACCTTAAATTTAAGGAGATCTATTTATGAAAGAGTTGATAGAATACATTGCAAAGGCACTGGTAGACAATCCTGATCAAGTTCAAGTATCAGAGGTGAGCGGAGATCAAACATCTGTTTTAGAACTTAAGGTGGCAAAAGAGGATCTGGGCAAAGTAATTGGAAAGCAGGGAAGATCAGCACGGGCTATGCGAACCATTTTAAGTGCAGCATCCACAAAGCTCAAAAAGCGTACGGTTCTTGAAATTATAGAATAGATGACTGATAAAGCTGATTTCTTTACAATAGGCAAGGTAACCGGTGTTCATGGACTGAAAGGCAATCTTAAAATTTGGTCCTATGCTGAATCGGTTAATACCTTTTGTCCAGGCACAAGCGTTCTTTTACAATCAGGCGAGGAACAGGGCGAAACATTTACTATCCTTGGCGCATTGCCCAGTAAAAAAGGAGTTATACTATCCTTAGAGGGGGTCGACACCAGGAGCCTGGCCGAAAACCTTATTGGAAAGATGATTCTCATTGATCGAAATCAATTACCTGAGCCCGGGGAAGACAATTGGTATTGGCAGGACCTTTTAGGTCTCCAAGTGGTCGATCATCATAAGGGCTTTATCGGCAGGATTACCGACATCTTTCCCACAGGCGCAAATGACGTTTTGGTGGTCACAGATGAGAATAAGGAAACCCTGGTACCCATGCACCGAAACTTTGTTGGAACCATTGATATTGAAAAAAATACAATGCTGACAAAGCTGCCCGAGGATTACTAATGGATTTTACGATACTCACACTGTTTCCCGATCTCATTAATTCTTTTTTTGAACACGGAATGATTTCAAGGGGTATTGAGAAAGGACTGATAAAAGGGCGGTGCTCCAATATCAGGGATTTTTCAACAGACCGCCATCACACGGTTGATGACCGACCCTATGGCGGTGGAAGCGGAATGGTTATGAAACCGGAATCCTTACAGGCTGCTATTTTACATGAAAAAAAGAAATGTCCAGGATCAAAGGTCCTGCTAATGACGCCACAGGGGGGACAATTTAACCAGAAAAAAGCATTTGATCTTGCCCACCAAAGTAAAGGGCTTATTTTTGTCTGTGGTAGATATGAAGGGATTGATGAAAGAATATACACAAGCCTTATTGATGAAGAGATCTCCATTGGGGATTATGTAATGACCGGAGGAGAGCTGGCATCCATGGTCATAATTGATTCAGTTGCAAGGTTAATTCCGGGTGTCTTGGGAAGTTGTGAATCATGGCAATCAGATTCATTTACAGATGACAGGCTTGAGTATGCACAATTTACGCGGCCGGAGGAATTTGAGGATTTAAAGGTTCCGGAGGTGCTATTATCCGGTGACCATGAAAAGATAAGATTGTGGAGAAAGAAATCATCTCTTCAACGTACTTTTTTAAAACGACCGGATCTTTTTAAAAGAAGCAAACCGGACGGCGAAGAAAAAAAAATATTAAAACAATGGTGTAGGGAGTTGGAAAGCCTTGTTAGAGAATAACCTTTATGTGGCTCTGGTCCATTTCCCAGTGAAGAACAAAAAAGATCAACCCATTGGGTCTGCTCTGACAACCATTGATTTACATGATATTGCAAGGGCATCAATCACTTTTGGGGTAAAAGGGTTTTATGTCATAACCCCTTATGAAGACCAGGCAAAGCTTGCCAATCAGGTGATTGAACATTGGACAAAAGGAGTGGGAGGCAAATTAAATCCCTTCAGGAAAAATGCATTAAAACTAATCAGGGTGGTAAAGTCTGTTGAGGATGCAGTCCACTCGATTAAAGAGGAAAGAAAAGAGTCGGTGGTGAGCATTGCCACCAGTGCTAAAAGGGCATCCGGCTCGATAACAATAAAAGCGTTACAGCAAAAACTTAAAGATAAAGCGTCCCATGTCATTATTTTTGGAACGGCCTGGGGGCTGGCAGATGAATTGATCGATACGTGTGATTTTATTCTAGACCCGATTTTCGGATGCAAAGATTACAATCACCTTTCAGTCAGATCTGCAGCATCAATTTATTTAGACAGGATTATAAATGGCAGATAACATATTGAATATGCCAAAAAGGGAAGGATCTTAGGAGGAAACATGACCAACATTATTGAAAAATTAGAAAAAGAACAATTACGTCTTGATATCCCTGCATTTGACTCAGGTGATACTGTAAAAGTACATGTAAAAATCAAAGAAGGTGAAAAAGAACGTATTCAGCTATTCCAGGGCGTTGTAATCAAAAAAACCAAAGGTTATGCAAGTGCCCGCTTTACAGTTAGAAAAATATCCAGCGGCATTGGTGTCGAGAGAATCTTTCCTCTTTTTTCCCCTGCAATTGATAAAATTGAAGTGGTTTCAAAGGGGCGGGTGAGAAGATCCAAACTCTATTACCTTAGAAATCTTAGAGGTAAAGCAGCCAGGATCAAAGAGAAACGGTTTGCTTAAAAACCCCTTATAGGTTGTGCTTATGTGGCAATTTGAACACAAAGCAAAAAGCCAAGGGTATAAAATCATAGCAGGTGTTGATGAGGCCGGCAGGGGACCCCTAGCCGGCCCTGTCGTGTCGGCTGCAGTTATCCTGCCATTGGATTTTACCTGTATTGGAGTCAATGATTCCAAAAAATTATCTGAAAAAAAACGAAATGCTCTTTTTCCTGTCATCCGGGAACAGGCAATTGCTGTATCCACCGGCATTGCTTCTCACCATGAAATCGATGAAATTAATATTCTTCAGGCATCTTTGCTTTCCATGAAAAGGGCTGTGGAAAACCTTTCTTGTCCACCTGATTTTCTTCTCATTGACGGCAAGTTTACCATCGACATGGATATTGATCAATCAGCTGTGATCAAAGGAGATTCCAATAGTATTTCCATTGCCGCTGCCTCAATTATAGCCAAAGTTACAAGGGATGCTATTATGGAATCGCTTCATAAAACATACCCTCAATACAATTTTATCAAACACAAAGGCTATCCAACCAAAGCGCACAAAGCCGCCATATTAAAACATGGCCCCTGCCCTGTCCACAGACGTACTTTCAAAGGGGTAAAAGAGGTGGTTTGTGCCGGATGACCGAAAACATCTGGGGCGTCTTGGTGAAACAGCGGCAGTCGCCTTTTTACAGGGCATTGGATTCAAAATTCTTGAAACCAACTATCATACCAAATTAGCTGAAATTGACATCATAGCAAAGGAAAAGAGCTGTATCTGTTTTATTGAAGTCAAAACAAGACGCAGCCTCAAAAAAGGACTTCCAAAAGAATCGGTTACCTGTTCAAAACAAAAAAAAATTATTCAAGGAGCCCTTTTTTATCTAAAAGAAAAAAATCAAATCAATTCCAGAGTCCGATTCGATGTGATTGAAGTTTTAGAAAATAACAGTCGCTTTAACTTTAATTTAATTAAAAATGCATTTCAGGGTTGTTAAAGATGGATATTCAGAACAAACAAAATTCCAACGGAACCCTTTATATTGTTGCAACTCCTTTGGGGAACCTGGAAGATATCACTTTCCGGGCAATTAAGGTCCTAAAAAACGCAGACCTGATTGCAGCAGAAGATACCCGGCATTCAAAAAAGCTGCTTTCCCATTACAACATCAGGACAAAACTTGTGGCCTGTCATGAGCATAACGAAATGAATAAAACCCCCCGAATCATAGCTCAATTAAAAAAAGGGCTTGATATTGCCCTGATCTGTGATGCCGGCACCCCGGGTATTTCAGATCCTGGATATCATCTTGTGAAAACGGTTGCCAAGGAAAAGCTGCCTATCATTCCCATTCCGGGATGCAGTGCAGTCATTGCCGGATTAAGTGTTTCCGGACTCCCCACCGATTCTTTTCTCTTTCTAGGATTTTTACCAAAAAAGCAGCAAAAGCAGAGACAAACCATTAAAGCTCTGTCAAATCAAAGCGCAACCCTGATTTTTTATGAATCCCCAAGACGGATTAAAACCCTTATTGCAAATATTCAAAAGCTTTTGGGGGATCGAAAGGCCTGTCTTGCCAGAGAAATAACCAAACTCCACGAAGATTATATCCGGGGGAACCTGTCTTATATTCAACAAAACCTCGAAGGAAAGGAGATTGTTAAAGGAGAATGTTCCCTTTTTGTTCAGGGCCAGGTGGAAGACCAAACCATAACGGAAGACCAGCTTGAAAAAATTGTCATTAAAAGACTTGCAGATACAGATCTGGGCACCTCAGATTTAGCCAGGCAAATTTCAAAAGAGTTCAACCTTTCCAAAAAAAAAGTATATGACACCATCATCAAATTGAATTAGATATTTTCTTGATGAGATCAAACAAAGCATTACGCACAAAAAAAGGACTGTCTCTTTAACCCAGAAACAGCCCTTTTTTTATCTTCCTAAAATAAAATTATCTTTAACAAGACAATATTACATTTTTGATCCTTCTGCATGACTCTGGAGTTTAACTTCAACTTTCTCAGTCAAGGATGCATAGTATTTTCTTAGGATAACCAGAACCTCTTCTCGGCCAAAGTGATCAACAACTTCTTCGTTGTTGGACAGGGCGTGGCGCAGTTTTGTCCCGGAAAGGATAACTCTGTCATCTTTGCCGTGGGGGCAGGTTCTCATGGATGCCATGCCGTCACATTTATGGCAGTAAAACGTCCAGTCAATTTTCAGGGCTTCACAAAGAAGTGCTTTGCCTTCGCCTTCGGGTGCAGGAATGATATCAAAAATTTCCTGTGCTTCAAACAGTGTATAGAAATCACCAACGCCTGCATGGTCGCGACCGATGATCATTCTGTTAACACCATAATTCTGGCGGAAAGTGGCATGGAGAAGACCTTCTCTTGGGCCTGCATATCTCATATCAAGCGGATATCCGCCATTGACGACATGTTCAGTTACAAAGAAGCCTTTGATCAGTGTATCAATACATTCAATACGAACATCTGCCGGAATATCACCAGGTTTTAAGTTACCGATGAGAGAGTGAATCAAGACGCCGTCGCATACATCAAGAGCTATTTTGCACAGATGCTCATGGGATCTGTGCATGGGGTTTCTAAGCTGCATGGATGCAACATTTGCCCAGCCTCTTTCATCAAAGATAGCACGGGTTTCAGTCGGTGTAAGATAAACACCTTTGAATTTTTCAGGAAATTCACCTTCTGAAAGAACTTTTACAGGGCCTGCCAGACAAACTTCTTTTCTGGCCATAACCATCTGAACACCTGGGTGATCTTCCATGGCAATTTTCCAGAACACATCTTCTGCTGACTCTTCACCATGACCTTTATAAACTTTTTCGCATTCCCATTTTTTCTCGTCTTCGGTCATTTCAAATTTATCTTCGATTTTCATGGTGGCATAAATCTCACCATTTCTTTCGAGGGCTACTTCATCACCGATATTAATTTCCGCTGCTACTTCTTTGGCAGCATCAAGCATAACAGGCACCGGCCAGAACGTACCGTCAGCAAGAAGGAAATCTGCGCAAACGCCTTTCCAGTCAGCCTTGGTCATGAAACCGTTGAGCGGGCTGAATCCGCCGATACCGAGCATGATCAAATCGCCTTTAACCTGGGAAGAAATTTCAATTTTCTTAAGCCCTGCGGCTTTTTTTTGTTCTGCTTCAAGTTCTGCGCCTTCAAGCTTGCAAATTACAAGTCCTTTTCCACCATGGGGTGCAACTAATTTAGACATATACTTCATTCTCCTTATTTATGTTTAACCACCTTAATAAATGTTTACTCAAACATTTATTTAAAATTCTAACTTAAAAAAATCTTGTAACATGTAATGATGATGGATAAATTTGTCAAGAATTTTATTGCTTTATCTGTAGAATACTAGCTATTTCATTCATTGAGACCACATTAAAATCAGCCTTTAGGTTTTGATTTTTAAATGCTGCAAATCCAACGTTGGCATTTTGGGCCGCCAGCCGGTCATAATCAGAATCCCCGATAAAAAGAAGTTCATCAGACTTTAATTTAAATCTTTCCATAATCTGTAGCAATTGTTCAGGATCAGGTTTTGGTTTTTTTACCTTTGCGGCTGTCATCACCACTTCAAAATAGTCTTCCAGATGGAAATCTTTCAACACCTTTTCCATTGTATTGGTTCTATTGGTAGCTATCCCTCTGATATATCCATTATCTTTGAGTTTTATAAGAAGCGCTTCAAGATCTTTTTCCATTCTCATATGCTTGATAAATTTTTTATACCCGATATTTTTGAGGCGGTCATATACAATTGAAAGGTCATCCATTTCTGGAAAAAGATATTCAATGGCTCCTGTAACAGTCATCATGTGAATATTTACAAATTGCTCATCATTGAGTATGGGCTTATCAAAATTTAAGAGGACCTCATCATAATATTTTCTGTTAGCCAGTGCCGTGTCAAACATGACACCGTCACAGTCAAACACCACTGCTTTTATTTTTAATATATCCATATTTACATTTTCTTTAATAGAACCTAGTACAGGCTTAAGATTCTAACCTTTCTTTTCAAAGAACTTAACCGTTACCATTATTGTTATTTTGGGTTTATAGGGGCTGTCTGTTTTAAGAGTTATCACATCAAAAAATCTTTGCACCTTGTCTGAAGTGCTTTTAATTTTTACCTGCCAAAATTTCTTTTTTTCTGTGGGAGCTATGAGCATAGATTTTATGCCGGCATTACCCCTTGGCTCTATTCCCAGAATTGAAAACTGATATTTTTCAGAAGGAGTAATGGTGACGACAGCCTCTAAAACTTTTCCTGGATTTCCTTTCAGGTAAACAGATGCAGGCGTAATATCAACAACCTTTTCCACGGGCCCTTTGACCACAAGGTTAAACTGTTTGTTCTCAGGGTCATCGGTTTTAACCTGGATATTTTTTTTCATGTACTTCCCGCCATAACCGTTTGTTTTAAAACGAAGTCTTATTTTGCCTTCCCCGCCCGGGGGAATCTGGCTGTCATATGGGTCTTTTTCACAGCCTCATGGCGGTAAAACATTGGTGATATGAAGCGTTGTATCTCCAATGTTTTTAATTGTAAATTCATGGGGTATCTTGACCCCTTCAGGCACTGATTCAAATGTAAAAACAGGATTATCAATCAAAACCTTGGGCTGGGCCATCCCTTTTTGAGGCAAAATAAATACCATGATAAGTAAAGCCATGATGATAATTTTCTTTTCCATTAAACATCCCTTTTTTCTAAAGAAATTAATAATAAGACCTTGTATTAAAATATCTTGATTCTTTCTTAATTTCAAGTTTGACCCGTATCAGTCTTTTTTAAACAGGTTTTTGATACCTTTGGCGGCAGATGTTACCCCTTTAGCCGCAGATCCCACCGCTTTTTCTACGGTCTTTCCTCCTGCCCCTATACCTGCTGTACCAAAATCTTTTAGAATACCAAGCTGTTTCAAACCGTCATTAAACACCTGTGTCACAGAATCTGCACTAATACTTGTGTAAAGGCTGGAGAAAATCTGTTCAAAAGCTTGTGCAGGAGTCACACCATCTTTTTGTTTACCAATGTCTTTTAAATGGATATCTGGCAAAGGGGCCGTGATTTGTTTTCTGCCGAGAGCGGCCATAACCAATTTGACCTTACCGTTTTTTAAAATCAAATGATTGATAACCAGTTTTTTCCCTTTCCCGCTACCATCTGAACCTGTCTGGGTTTGGGTACTGTCATTTATTTTCGCACTTTTTTTAATATTATTTAAAAGGGTCTTAAAATTATCAGATCCAGATATTTTCTCATAGGTGATTTCGGGAGCAATAATTTCAATTTTATTTATAATAACGGGGTTTTTAGTGATGGACCCTTCATCAATATCCACATTGATAGATGCCACTTCCATGGCCTGGTCTGATTTGAATCCTTTGGGATTTCCTAATAAAAACCCTTTTATTGTGGCTTCACCGGAAAAAACAGATACGCTCACATCTGCAACTTCAACATTGGCTTTTGTCATTTTGGGTCCAATCGTATTAACGGTTTGTTTAACCAAAGGACCCAGGTTGGAAAAGGTCAAAAAAACAACTGTCGCCAGTACTGCAACCAGGGCAAACCCTGAAATCAATAATTTTTTCATTATCTTACCCCCATTCGTTTTTTAGGATCATTTCTTAAACAGATTTTTGTTAATCATGGAACATATCCCTTTTTTATGGACTATTTTCTTTTGGTCAACGGTCAATACCTTAACTGCGCCCATTAAAGCATTTGTTACCATAATATTGGGATATGAACAAAAAGACTCTATCGGTATTGGCTTGCGGCAAATATCATACCCTTTGTCCACCATGTCCCTTAAAACAGATTTTAGTGTCACACTGTCAAGTACATGCTCGGATTCAGGAACTATCATAGTTTTGTCCTTTACAGCAAATATACCTGCTGTATTGGTTTCAGAAACCGTATGGTCTGGATTTAAAATAATGGCTTCATCACAGGCGTTTTTCTGTGCAAATTTTCCAGCTCTTTCATAATACAGATAGTTCAGGGTTTTATGATCAGCAAGAGGTGTCTGACGGGGATGCGGATAGGTGACAAGGTCCAGGCCCTTTTTTCTCAATACCTTAAGCCTGTGGGTATATTGCCGTACAAATGCAGCTAAAAACAATTTACCGGCCCCATAATGTTCATCTCTTGATACCAGTATTTTAATGGCCACCGTCTTGTCCTGAAAATCATTTTCCCGAATTAAAGATCTGATTACATCTTCCCATGTTATATCAGGCAGCGTCTGGCAAAAAAGTTTTTCCCAGGCATCTTGCAAACGTGCCACATGATCTTTTAGGCGAAAAATGAATTCTTTTTCCGCGCATAGGGTTTCAAACAACCCTGCTCCATATTGAAATCCTGAACTTGTAGCTGATACCATTACCTGATCAAAATCAACAAATCTACCATTCACCCATGCTTTGGGGGTTTTGCCCACCTCTTTTTTTAAATTACCTGATAAAGATTCAATAAGTGTTTTTCCCTTATCAAGGGTTTCCTGGTATTCTTTTTCCGGGTCTGAATCGTAAACGATACCGCCTCCAACTGAAAAGAACACTCTGCCCTCGGCAATAGTGGCCGTTCTTATGGCAATTGATAAATCCATGGTTTCATGAAAGCTGATATATCCTATGGACCCTGTATAAACATGGCGTTTTATAGGTTCCAGTTCATCAATTACCTCCATTGAACGAATTTTGGGGCAGCCTGTAATAGAGCCTCCCGGAAATGTGGCCTTTAAAATATCCACTGATGTTTTTCCCCGTTCAAGTCGGCCTTCCACAATTGAAACAAGGTGAAATACATTTTCGTATGGCTCAAGTCGCTTGTGCTCTTTAACAACCACAGATCCGTGGGTTGTCACCTTTGAAAAATCGTTTCTCATCAGGTCCACGATCATGGTCAGTTCGGCATCATCCTTAAAACTCTGTGTCAACCTCAACCCATTTTCCCGGTCTTCTTTTTGAGTTCTACCCCGGACTATTGTACCTTTTATGGGCCTTGTTTCAACATGGCGGCCCTTCTGTATGATAAAGCGTTCAGGAGAGGTGGACACAATTTTATGGTCTCCGGCATTAATATAGCTGAAAAAAGAAGCAGGATTCCTCTCAAATAAATCGATAAACAATGAAAAGGCATCCCCGGAAAAACCAGATTCGAAACGCTGGGAAAAATTAGCCTGGTAAATATCGCCCGCCCTTAAATAATCGATAATTTTTTTTACTGAAGATATATATTCCGGTTTGGTCAAGCTTGATTTAAATCCGGATCTGTCTATGAAAAACGGTTTTCTTATTGTTGGTTCTTTTATCCTTTCAAAAAAAAACCGTTTTATATCTCCTATCTTTTCATCTGTTTTTTTAAAAATTGTATCATGGGTTAATTCAATAATACACAATCGGGTTTTACCTGTTTTTTTGTCCTGAATAAGGAGTATTGAAGGTGCATATAAACATAAATCAGGCAAACCCGTGTCCATGCAGGTCCTTGGAAGTGTTTCTATTACATCCTTCAAATCATAGGAAAAATACCCGAGCAAGCCTGCTTGGATCGGAAGGTTAAAACAATTGGCATCCAGTTTGAAATGGTCCAATAAAGCCTGAATGACAATAAACGGACCTTTATGGAGGCGGATGGTTTCTCCCTGGAATTTGAGAGTCACCTTGTTCTGACGGCTAATCGCCTCAAGCCAGGGTTTTACAGCCAGAATGTGATATTGGGAGCAGTCAAGATTTGAACCGGATAATAAAAGCACTGTACCGGCATCGTTTGCAAATGATCCAGCCACCTGTTCAAAGGGTCGGTCAAGCTCTATTGTTTCCTGATAAACCTCTTTTATGACAGGCAGCTTTTTTAACCATACATCCGTCAAAGGGCAATTCATCTCAAGAACGGATTACTTCTCTTTTCATTACCAATGTTTGTTTCAGGGCCATGGCCGGTGTATACAATAGTATCGTCATCAAAGGCCAACAGCTTTTGTTTAATGCTTGAAATCAAGGTATCATAGTCTCCCCCCGGAAGATCTGTCCTGCCAATGGATCCTGCAAACAACGTATCTCCGGAAAAAAGATGTCCCTTGGTATACAGACAGACGCCGCCCTTTGAATGTCCAGGCGTGTGGATCACCTTTAAGGTAATATCACCAAAACTGATTTCGTCACCGTCTTTTAATAAAATATCTGCTGGAGGTGAATTATCTGCCGAAAGACCAAACATTGATGCAGAATGGGAAAGTTCGTTTAACATGGGTTCATCATCTGGATGAATCGCAAGCTGCGCCCCTGTCACTTCTTTCATCTTTTTATTTGCACCAACATGGTCAAAATGTCCATGGGTGTTTATAAGATATTTTACCTTTAGTTCAGATTTTGCAAGCTCCATAAGAATCCGGTCTGCATCATCTCCTGGATCTATTACAACAGCTTCTTTTGTGGAATCACATCCTAAAATAAAACAATTGGCCATGATCGGCCCAACTTCAAGTTTTTTAATTATCAAAACAATCTCCTATTGAGTGCTTTCTCGAAAAAACCGCAATTTTTTTCAAATACAAAGCAGGGAAAAATTGTAATCAAAGGAATACATTGAGTCTTTTGATGATACAATTTGAATCCTACTCAAAAACCGTACAAATTGATGGCTTTCGATTATACACTATTTAAAACCTTCAAGGGATCTTATACGATCCAAAACACCGTTGATAAAAGACCCTGAATCCCTTGTACCGTAATTTTTACCAATTTCAACAGCTTCATTTATCGTGACACTTGTGGGTATATCAGAACATTTGATAAATTCAAATGTTGCCACCCTCATAATATTTCTGTCCACCGCAGGCATTCGGGAAATTTTCCAGTTTTTTGAATATTTATTTAAAAGTGCATCTATTTGAGCGCTGTTTTCCACAACTCCTTTTACCAGATCTATAAAAAAAGGTTTGACCCCTTCAGTGAGCTTTTCTTCATTATTGTCACAAAAAACCTCCAGACTTTTGACTGGATCAGATTTATCCATATCAAAAAAGAAAAGTGCCTGAAGTGCAAGTTCCCTTGCCTGCCTGCGGTCACCCATAATATTTTTTAACCTTTTTCCAGACTATTGGAAAGATTTGCCATTTCCACAGCACCAAGGGCAACATCAAATCCTTTATTGCCCGCTTTTGTCCCAGCCCTTTCAATGGCCTGTTCAATGGTTTCCGTGGTTAAAATACCAAACATCACTGGTATGTCGGCCTCAAGGCTGACAGATGCAATCCCCTTTGATACCTCTGCACACACGTAGTCATAGTGAGTTGTAGCACCTCGAATAACGGCACCGATACAGATAATGGCATCATAGGTTCCATGATTTAACATTTTCTTTGCAGCCAATGGGATTTCAAAAGCCCCCGGAACCTTTAAGATGGTGATATCTTTATCTTCAGCCCCGCTTCTGAGTAAAGCATCAATGGCGCCATCTACCAGTTTAGCTGTGATAAAATCATTAAATCGGGAGACAATTATTCCAAATTTTTTCCCTTGTGCCTGTAACCCTGCTTCAATAATTCTTGGCATTTTTCTTTCCTTCTTACATGGGTTCATCCGTCTTTATCGACATTATCCTGTAAACTTCAGGTCTAATAACGTCAATAAAAAGATCCTTACCTGATTAATATTTTAATGTGATACCTTTATTTACATATGAAGTAAATGTCCCATCTTGGCCTGCTTGCATTCGAGATATCCCTGATTGTGGCAATTGGCTTCAACTTCAATGGGAACCTGCTCCACAACACTTAACCCATAACCTTCAAGACCGATCATTTTTTTGGGATTATTGGTCAGAAGCCTCATTTTTTTAACACCCAGATCCACAAGCATCTGGGCTCCTACACCATAATCTCTCATATCTGCCTTAAACCCCAGTTTTTCATTTGCTTCAACAGTATCCAGGCCCTGGCGTTGATATTCATAGGCTTTTAATTTGTTTACAAGGCCGATACCCCTACCTTCCTGGCGGAGGTATAACAGGACCCCGCAACCTTCTTGTTCCATCATTGCCATGGCACTGTGAAGCTGATCCTGGCAGTCGCAGCGAAGAGAGGAAAAAATATCACCGGTCATACATTCTGAATGAACCCTGACCAGGATTTCCTTTTCAGGATCTACTTCCCCTTTCACAAGCGCAATGTGAGTCAAATTATCCATATCATTTTCATAGGCAATAATCTTAAAGTCACCGCCAACCTTAGTGGGGATTATTGTTTCAGCCGCTTTTGTTACAAAACTTTCCGTTTTTAACCGGTATTTTACAAGTTCTGCAACGGTACAGATACCTATACCATGTTTTTTAGCAAACTTTTCAAGAGACGGCATTCTTGCCATGGTGCCGTCATCATCCATGATTTCACAAATCACTCCGGCCGGTTTCATCCCTGAAAGGCGAGCCAGATCAACAGATCCTTCTGTTTGTCCTATTCTAACCATTACGCCGCCATCCCTGGCCCTCAATGGAAAAATATGACCGGGCCTGGCAATATCCATGGGCGTTGTATCATCTGCAACCGCTGTGAGAATTGTGGTGGCCCTGTCTGCAGCGGAAATCCCTGTGGTCACCCCCCTTTTTGCTTCAATGGACACGGTGAATCCGGTTCCGTACTGTGACGTGTTATTGTCCACCATCATGGGTAAATCCAGACGGTCGGCAATGCTGTTATCCAGGGAAAGACAGATCAGGCCCCTTCCATGTGTGGCCATAAAATTGATGGCTTCCGGGGTTACCGTTTGTGCTGCCATAGTCAGGTCACCTTCGTTTTCACGATCTTCGTCATCCACAAGAATAACCATTTTACCATTCTTAATATCTTCAATCGCCTGTTTAATTGTTAAATGCGGCATATTTAAATCCTTAATTTATAAAAATCCATTCTTTGCGAGAAGTTCCATGCTGATACCTTCCTGCCCTTTTGGCAGCGCATCATTTTTGGAAACACTTCCCATTAATATCTTTTTAACATATTTACCGATCATATCGGTTTCTATGTTGACCTCATCACCCACTTTCTTTAAACCGATGGTGGTGATATCTGCAGTGTGAGGAATAATACTGACCTCAAAATCCTGGTCAGAACATCTATTGATTGTCAGGCTTATCCCTTCAATGGCAATAGACCCTTTTTCAATCAAGTCTGCAGAAAGTTTTGGCGGTACGTCAACCTTAATAACAACGGCATTACTATTTCTTTTTATGGAGGAAATTTTTCCGGTTCCATCAATATGTCCTGAAACAAGGTGGCCGTCTATCCGGTCTGACAATTTTAAAGCCCGTTCAATGTTAACCCTTGAGCCTGATCTTATTTGCTTAAAGGTTGTTCTTTCAACCGTTTCAGGGGCCATATCCACTTTAAAGACATTTTTATCAATGCTGACAGCAGTCAGACAGGCACCGTTGACAGCAATGGAATCGCCAATTTTTGACTGGGACAAATCTAAACCGCAAGCAATGTGAAAAATTTTGCCTTCACCCTTGGGCTCAACCCTTTTAATTGTTCCAAAACTTTCAATAATTCCTGTAAACATGTTATACCTATGACGTTCCACTCCTCATTTTAAATATCCCCTAACAAGGATATCGTCGTCAAATTGGGTAACGGCAACATCTTTGAGTTTAAAAGCATCCTTTATCAGCAATGGACCTTTGCCTTCAAATACGGGAGAGCCATCGCTTCCGCCTAAAAACCTGGGTGCTAAAAAATACATTACCTTGTTCACAATACCGCACCTGACAAATGATCCTGCCACATGACTTCCACCTTCAACCAAAACACTTAAAATTGACATCTGCCCTAACCTAATCATCAGTTCATTTAAATCAAGTCTATTGTCTTTTAAAGAAACTTGAAGAATTTGAACGCCCTTTTTCTCAAGCATGGCCTTTTTCTCCCCGGAAACTTCAGGGCCTGTTACTATAATGGTTTTAGCATTGGATTCCTGGACGATAAGATTAGCATCTTCTTTAACTGTTAAATGGGTATCCAGAACAATCCTTGATGGATCTTTCGTCCGGACGCCATCAATTCTTGATGTAAGACTGGGATTGTCAGCGTGCAAGGTTCCCGATCCTACCAATATGGCATCCACTTCATGGCGGATCTGATGCACATGATTCCTGGATTTTTCATTGGTGATCCATTTTGAATTCCCTGTGGATGTGGCGATTCTCCCATCTAAGGTGGAAGCACACTTTAAAATAACAAAGGGTGTTTCATGTTGAGTATACCAGGAGAATGCCTCAATCAATCGTTTTGATTCCTTTTCAAGAACGTCTGAAACAATAGTGAGGCCGTTGTCTTTCAGATAGGATAACCCATCACCACAAACTCTGGGATTGGGATCTATACAACCCACAACAACTTTTTTAATTCCGGCTTTAACAATTTTATGGGTGCACGGCGGGGTTTTTCCAAAATGATTGCATGGTTCAAGGGTCACATATAGGGTTGCACCCATTGCCTGTGGACCAGCATCGTTCAATGCTTCTACTTCTGCGTGTGGCAAGCCAGCGGCTTTGTGAAACCCTTTTCCGACAATGATTCCTTTTTTAACAACTATTGCACCGACACTGGGGTTAGGTGATGTAAAACCGTTTGCTCTTCGTGCAAGGGATAGTGCCTGCTGCATGTATTCATGATCTGTCATCGGCCTTATCCAGAGTTCCATCCAATTCCAGAGGAAGGCATTCTTTTGGGGCCAGGCCCTTAAGTTCCTTTATAAAATCGGCAACGTCCTTAAATTCCCTGTAAACAGATGCAAACCTGACATAGGCGACATCATCCATTTGTTTTAAAGCCGCAATAATTTTTTCCCCCACAATTTTAGAAGGCAATTCCGGGTCATTTATCTCCCTTAATTCCTGTTCAATGGTGTCCACGGTTTTTTCAATGAGATTAATGCTGATAGCTCTTTTTTCACAGGCTTTTTTAATACCGACTAAAACTTTTTCCCGGTTAAAATCTTCCCTTCGGCCATCCTTTTTTATGATTATAATCGGTACTTGAACAAAACGTTCATAAGTTGTAAACCTCTGGCTACATTCCTGGCATTCTCTTCGTCGACGAACTTCAAACTCAATCTTGCCCGGACGTGAATCAATAACTCTTGTGTTCGGTTTCCCGCAAAATGGGCATTCCATATGGGTCTCTTTCTTGGTTAAATCTCAAGCCGTATGAGTTCTACCCTGGCCTTGTCAAACATATCCAAAGTCAATGGGTCATTATATCCATCTTTATAATATACTGTTTTAATCCCGGCGTTAATAATCATTTTTGAACAAATGGAGCAAGGCTGATTCGTACAATATAGCACCGCTCCATCCACCTGGATTCCGTGGTATGCCGCCTGTATGATTGCATTTTGTTCCGCATGGACACCGCGGCACAACTCATGCTTTTCTCCGGAAGGCACATTCAATTGTACCCTCAGGCATCCGACTTCAATGCAATGGGGAACTTTAGCCGGTGCACCATTGTAACCGGTGCATAGAATCCGTTTTCCCTTTACCAGAACGGCTCCTACTTTTCTCCTGGTGCAGGTTGCCCGGGTGGCAACAAGATCACAAATTCCCATAAAATATTCATGCCATGAAGGTCTGTCAGGCAAATGTTCAGTCATTGATCTGTTTTCCTTTATACAAGGGGTACTGCATACAAAGGTCTTTCACTTTTCCAGCGACAACCTCAATATGTTTTTGATCATCAAGCACATCACAGATAAAGCCAGCTATTATTTTACTGGCCTTTTCATCCATCCCCCTGGACGTAATCAGAGGAAGTCCTATCCTGATGCCACTTGTGATAAAAGGACCGCGTTTTTCATTTGGAATCGTGTTTTTGTTCACTGTAATGCCTGCCTGTCCAAGCCTCTCCTCAGCCTCTTTGCCAGATATAGCCTTTTGACTGAAATCCACTAGAACCATGTGATTATCCGTTCCTCCTGAAATCAGTTTGTAACCCCTATCCATCATGACAGAGGCAAGGGCAGAGGCATTTTTGACAACCTGTTTCTGGTATTCAAAAAAAGATTGGCCAAGGGCTTCTTTAAAGGCAATCGCTTTTGCCGCAATAATGTGCATTAACGGACCTCCCTGCGTGCCGGGAAATATCTGGCTGCCGATAGCCTTGGCATATCTTTGTGAAGACAGGATGAGCCCTCCGCGAGGCCCTCTGAGAGTTTTATGGGTTGTAGACGTAATCAGGTCGGCAAACCCTACAGGACTTGGGTGGAGTCCTGTTGCCACGAGCCCTGCAATATGAGCCATATCCACCATAAAAAGGGCATCAACAGACTTGGCAATTTCCGAAAACCCTTTAAAATCAATAATCCTGGGATAGGCACTGGCGCCCGCCACAATCAGCTTAGGTCGGTGTTTTTTAGCCATTGCTTCTACCTGGTTTAGATCTATCATCTCGGTCTCAGAAGATAGTCCATAATGAACAAAATCATATAGTTTACCGGAAAAGCTAACAGATGCGCCATGGGTTAAATGGCCGCCATGAGAAAGGTCCATGGCAAGGATTTTATCCCCTGGATTCAAAACTGCAAAATAAGTAGCCATATTTGCCCCTGAGCCTGAGTGGGGCTGGACATTTGCATATTCTACCTTAAACAGTTTTTTGGCACGTTCAATGGCCAGATCTTCTGCCTGATCAACATATTCACATCCGCCATAATATCTTCTGGCAGGATATCCTTCTGCATATTTATTGGTCAAAATGGAGCCCTGGGCGGCCATAACGGCCGGGCTGGCGATATTTTCGGATGCAATCAGGTTTAATTCATATTCCTGTCGATCAGCCTCCTGCTGAATAATTCTTTCGATCTGTGAATCAGTTTTACCGACAATCCCCATTTTATAACCCTTTTTATAACACAACTAATTTTCTATAGTTTGAATCCGTTCCATATGGCGCCCGCCCTCAAACTCTGTATTCAACCATGTTTGAATAATTTCAAATGCAAGGCTGTCTCCTATGACCCGGCCGCCAAGAACAAGGATATTGGCATCGTTATGTAATCGGCTCATCTTTGCTGAAAAAATATCAGAACAGAGCGCAGCCCTGACACCTGCAAACCTATTTGCCACCATGGACATACCAAGCCCCGTACCGCAAAGCAGTATTCCCTTTGGGTATAGTCCTTTGGAAACCGCTTCAGCGACTTTTTTCCCAAAATCCACATAATTGACAGATGCCCGGCTTTTTGTGCCTGCATCTTCAACCCGATACCCAGTATCCGCCAGAAAATTTTTTATTTTTTCCTTCAGCTCATACGCCGCATGGTCGCATCCAATGATAATGGGTCTGCCTGTTTCCATTTTTTCCCCACGTTTTAAAATTTTGATTTTATAAAATCAATGGCATCCTGGACTGTGATCAATTTCTCTGCATCATCGTCATCAATTTCAATTTCAAACATTTCCTCCATTGACATGATCAGCTCTACGATTGTCAAAGAATCGGCACCCAGATCATCAATCAGCGATGCATCCAATACAATATCCTCTATATCAATATCAGGAATCTTTTCCGCTATCACTTTTTTTACTTTTGTTTCAATCGTCATGCTTAAACCAGTCTCCTTTAAACCTATTCTTCGTCCTCAACAGTGGTTACATTTCTTCCTTTATAGGTGCCACATTCCGGGCAGGCTGTATGGGGAAGTTTGGGTTCCTGGCATTCAGGGCACACACCCACTGTCGGCGCACTTTTTTTGTAATGTGTCCGTCTTTTTCTGCCTCGTGCCTTGGAATTCTTTTGTTTTGGTACTGCCATTGATCTCTCCTAAGTATATTATTTTATTTGAATTTTTAATTAATATATTCCAATATAATCAAGCATACATATTTACCCCAATTTCCAAAAAGTGTCAAGAAATTAAACATGTTGCCCGATTCAACGTTTTGTGATAGGTAAGGGCTCGATTTTACACAATATTATTTTTATGGAGAATAAATGGATACAATTATCACACGATTTCCCCCATCACCCACAGGATACCTGCACATAGGCGGTGCCAGAACCGCCCTTTTTAATTGGCTTTACGCTCGAAAAAACAATGGAAAATTTGTTTTAAGAATAGAAGATACTGATGCGGCAAGGTCCACAAAAGAGTCTGTGGACGCCATATTAGAATCACTTGAATGGCTGGGCATGGATTGGGATGCAGGGCCGTATTTTCAAACCCAAAGATATTCCATTTACAATGAATACATAGAAAAACTGATTGAATCCGGATCTGCATATTATTGCTCCTGCAGCCAGGATGAGGTCGACGCCATGAGGGAAAAAGCAAAGGCCATGGGCTTAAAGCCCATGTACAACGGCAATTGCAGGAAAAAAAATCTTGCCAAAGGAAATGGCACGGTTGTTCGCCTGAAAACCCCTGATCAAGGCGTTACCATTGTCAAAGATTTTGTAAAGGGGGACACGGCATTTCAAAATGTAGAAATGGATGATTTTATTATCCAGAGAAGTGACGGGTCACCCATGTATAACCTTGCCGTGGTCGTTGATGACCTGACCATGGGAGTAAATACCATTATTCGGGGAGATGACCATCTGATCAATACTCCCAAACAGATGCTGATATATAAAGCCCTTAAAACGCCCATGCCTAGCTTCGGTCATGTCCCAATGGTACTGGGATCGGATAAATCGCGGTTGAGCAAGCGGCATGGTGCCATGTCAGTGGGCGAATATAAAAACATGGGTTTTTTACCCGATGCCGTGATTAATTACCTGGTCCGTCTGGGTTGGTCCCATGGAGACCAGGAATTCTTTGAAAGAGATGACCTCATCGATAAATTTGATCTTGAACATCTTGGCAAGTCTGCCTCCATGTTTGATACAGACAAACTCATGGCTTTGAATTCAAAACACATTCAAAGCAAAAGTCCTGAAGAACTGGCAGACCATCTTTTATATCACTTAAAAAACCTGGGAATCAAAGCTAAAAATGATGGGTTTACAAAAGAGATAATTAAAACCCTTCAACCCAGAAGCAAAACCCTTGTGGAAATGGCCCAGGGAGCAGCTTTTTATTATCAGGACGCGGTTAAATATGATGAAAAGGCAGCCCGTAAATTTCTCAAACCTGAAATGGTCACAATCCTTGAAAAATCTGCTGACTATATTGAAAATCTTCAAACTTACACACAGGAAGAACTTGAAACCGTTTTCAAAAAAATAATGGATGAAACCAGCCTCAAGTTTGGAAAGATAGCCCAGCCGTTAAGGGTTGCCATAACGGGGACAACTGTGAGTCCAGGTATATTTGAAATGCTTTTGGCCCTTGGAAAAAACAAAACGGTGTCAAGACTTAAAAGCGCTATCCAGAGCATTCAGGACAGGGCGTAGAGGATACCGGCATATCCGACAAAACTGTTTGAGACGGATTTTTCAAAACTGGTTGCGTAGTCAAGTTCAAGTGCCTTGACTGCGCCGAGTTTTTTACAGGCTGCAGAGGTGGCTGCCACAGAACCGGTACAACACATATTTTTATTTTCCAGTCCTTGAGCAATAATTTCTGATTCATCCATTTTAAGCATTGCCTTAATGGCGTTTCTATCATTTTGTGTTCTCACCCATTCCACTGCATTTTGCCCTGTACCCATTTTTGTAAATCCAAAATCCGGACCATAATGCGTCATATCTGTGGATCCTATAATCCTGACATTTCTGGACAATTTCAAGGCTTCATCAACTGCCATCTTTCCTATGATGGTTGAAAAAAAAGAGGGTGCCACACCGCAGACCACTATTTTTGCATCCGGATAAAAGTATTTTATAAAAGGGTATTGAAGCTCAAAGGTGTTTTCATTGGGGAATTTATGAGGCTGTCTCGGCCTTATACTAATACTGTCAATAATTTTATCTGTGAGTTCCTTGTCGACTTCAATGTCTCCAAATGGTGTTTCAAGTGCACCATGGGCCAGTATAAAAGGTTCAGACTGTTTGTGCATGTGACCGCCAAACAGGATAATGGTATCAATTTTTTCATCCGGCTTAAATGAAGCGATTACCCGACAAGCTATTGATCCCGAATAATACCACCCCGCATGGGGAACAATACCACCAATAAAACGACCATCAAAGGGGCCTTTATTTTCCTTTAAAAAATCGTTTATGGACGATTCACACCCCTTTGCCGTTTCAGGATACCAGGAACCGGCAAAAGACATTCTCTTTTTTTCCATGATTTCCCCTTTAAAAACTATTTTCCTGTTTTTTCAAACACCTTTATTTTTAGCCAGTCTATCCATGATTCGATCCCTTCTTGAGTTTTAGCTGAAAGTTCAAAAACCGGTAATTGGGGATGCACTTGTTTCATGTTGTCCACTGCCAGCTTTGCATCAAAATCAAGAAAGGGCAGCAAATCAACCTTATTTAAAATCGCCACATCTGCCACCCGGAACATCAAGGGGTACTTCAACGGTTTATCTTCCCCCTCGGTTACGCTTAATACCACAGCCCTGGCGTCTTCCCCGATATCGAACTCAGCAGGACACACAAGATTTCCGATGTTTTCGATGATGAGAAGATCGATATCAGAACATCCTAGGTTTTCTGCCGATGCAAGAATTAATTGGGCTGACAAATGGCAGTCTCCGCCAAATTGGTCTGTATTAATCTGTGTGACCTTGGCCCCGGTTATTTCCAGCCTGTCCGCATCATTTCTTGTACAGATATCTCCTACGATCACACCCACCCTGACCTGGGGCATTAAATTTTTGAGACTTCTGCACAAAAGTTGTGTTTTCCCGGAACCCGGAGACGACATCATGTTGAGAACAAACACATTGTGCTCTTTGAAAAAATGTCTATTTTTATCTGCCTGTGTTTCGTTTGCCTCAAGAACCCTTTTTTGAATATTTATTTCCATTGGTTTACCTGACTTAGTTTATGGTTTATAATTTTTGTGCTTATGGACAATTTAAGTATATTTTTTAAACAAAGATATTTGACAGCTAAGACACAATACAAGGACGCAGGTGGTTTGCATCCAAGTCGCCATTTAATCTTTTAATTCCAGTGAGGTAATCTCTATTTCTCTTCCTGAGAGCATTTCAACATCCCCGTTGTCACACCGTTTGCATTTAAAAATCGGATCTTTCACCTCCCAGGTATTATCACAGGACTTACAATGAACCATTACCGGAACAAAATCAATGATAAGCCTTGCCTTCTCCAAAGGCGTGTCCTTTGTTATGATCTCAAAACAAAAAGCCAAACTATGCTCAACAACAGAAGCGAGTCTGCCAATTTTAAGATTTAGGTTTTCCACCTTTGGATTCTTAATCTCTTTAGGGATAGAGTCCAGGGCAATTTGAACCAGTTGCTGAGCGATCCCCATTTCATGCATTATTTGATTTCCTTTTAGAATAAAAATTCTGTTTAAACGCTAAAAACCTGTCATTCTTTATTGCATCCCGAATTTTCCCCATCAAATCAAGATAATAATAAATATTATGGATAGTGTTCAACCGATAGGCTAACAATTCCCTGGACTTATACAAGTGGCGCAAATAACTCCTTGAATAATTTTGACAGGTATAACAATTACATTCCTCATCAATCGGCCCTTTGTCAAATCTGAATCTGGCATTGGGGATGTTGATGGTTCCTTTTGATGTGAATAACTGGCCATTTCTGGCATTTCTGGAAGGCATGACGCAGTCAAACATATCACAACCCATATTCACCAGCTCCACCAAATCCTCTGGCGTACCCACCCCCATAATATATTTGGGCTTATGATCCGGTATCAAAGGAAGGGTGTGATCTGCCATTTCATACATTAAATCTTTTGGTTCCCCCACGCTCAGGCCCCCAATGGCAAATCCGGGAAAATCAATCCCAGATAATTGTTCGGCAGAAAGAGAACGCATTTTTTTTGACATGCCCCCTTGTATGATACCAAATAAATTGTTCATACTCCCTTTTTCCTGCCAAAAATCAAACCCTTTTTTTGCCCAGTAAAAGGTTTTGTTCACAGCGTCAAGGGTTTGTTTTTCACTGGCAGGATACCCCATGCAAAAATCGAGAGACATCATAATATCAGAGCCCAGAATCATCTGAATTTCAACCGCTTTTTCAGGAGAAAAGAAATGTCTTGATCCGTCAATATGAGACTGAAAAGCGACCCCCTCATCTGTAAATTTGGCAAGCTTGGCCAGGGAAAAAAACTGAAATCCCCCGGAATCTGTTAACATTGGTTTTTCCCATCGGATAAATTTGTGAAGGCCCTCCATGTGTTGAATAACATCACATCCCGGACGCAGATACAAATGATAGGTATTGCCAAGTATAATCTGAGCGTTGCAGTGATCAAGCTCTTCCACACTGACGGCCTTTACAGTCCCAAGGGTTCCCACGGGCATGAAGATGGGTGTTTCAATCACCCCATGATCGGTTGCAATGCTTCCAAGTCTGGCCCGGCAGTTTTGTAAACCGCTTACTTTTCCTGATTCTTTTAATACTTTAAATTTCAACATATTTGTCTAATCGATGAGCATGGCATCACCATAACTGAAAAATCGATATTCCTTAAGTTTGGCTTCCCTATAGGCATCCAATATTTTGTCTCTGCTATAAAATGCGGATACCAACATCAACAGTGTGGATTCTGGCAGATGAAAGTTGGTAATCATGGCATCCACACATTTAAATTTGTATCCCGGATATATAAAAAGGTCACACAATCCAGTCTGGGGTTTGATCTGACCGTTTTTATCGCTTAAGAATTCAAGTGTTCGTACACTTGTGGTTCCCACCGCAATAATCCTGCGGTTCTCATTTTTGGCTGCATTGATCAAGGCTGCATTTTCTCTGGACAGATAAAATGTTTCAGAATGGATTTGATGATCTCTGATATCATCCACTTTTACCGGCACAAAGGTGCCATATCCAACGTGAAGGGTGATTTGTGCAAACTGGATCCCCTTGTTTAAAAGTTTTTGCATTAATTTTTCTGTAAAATGGAGCCCGGCTGTGGGTGCTGCAACAGCACCCTCTCTTGTTGCGTAAACCGTCTGGTAATTTTCCCTGTCATTTTGATTGTAATTTTTTTTTGGCCTTTTTATATAGGGAGGCAATGGAATTTTACCAAATTGTTTTAAAAAATCTAAAAACGCTCCCCCATTTAAAAATGTTATTTCTGACACACCGCCCATCACTTTTTCAACCTGTGCTTCAACTTTTTGTTCCAACAAAAGCCGTGCCCCTTTTTTCGGGCTCTTAGAGGCTTTAATCAGGCAATTGCATTTAAAAAAACCAGTGTTTTCAAGATTTTTCATTCCAGTGGCATAATCAATAATCAACACTTCAACTTTTCCGCCGGTCTGTTTCTTTCCAAAGAGGCGAGCCGGAACCACCTTGGTATTATTGATGACTAAAAGGTCGTCCGGTCTCAATAATTTAGTAATATCGCAGAATTGGTGGTGGGAAATGGTTTGTTTTTTCCTATCCAAATGCAAAAGCCTTGACTCACTTCTGTTTTTGCATGGTGTTTGAGCAATCATTTTTTGAGGCAAATCATAACCATAATCAGATAATTGAAACATTATTGCCCATCCATTGCAAAGTATACAATACCAAGCCCTGCCAACATCAAAACAAAACCAAATTTCCTCAGTTTCGCATCCTCAAACTGAATCATCGTTTGAACCACTTCCTTCATTTTTGCTGGAAATGCAAAGTATGGCAACCCCTCCACAATCATGACCATACCTATGACACAAAAGAAAAACTTCATATCCGCCCTACCCTATTAAAATTCTGATGAGTTTAACATCGATCCGACATACTTTTATAGTTTTAGACCTCTTTATGCAATAAAAATTATATTGATTAATGAAAATTTCAAGGTTATATAAGGAGGTTATTATTAATTAATAAATTGAACGTTATAAGGGAACTATATATTTATGCGGTTTGAACCAGTAATCGGTCTTGAAGTTCATGCACAATTGAAAACAAAAACCAAGATTTTCTGTGGGTGCTCAACGGCGTTTGGCAACCCGCCAAATGCCAATACCTGCCCGGTTTGTACGGGCATGCCCGGTGTGCTTCCGGTGCTGAACAAACAGGCAGTTACTTTTGCCATTAAAGCAGCTCTTGCCACCCATTGCAAAATTAATCAGGAGAGCCGCTTTGACCGGAAAAATTATTTTTATCCTGACCTGCCCAAGGGTTATCAAATCTCCCAGTTTGCCCTTCCCATTGCTGAACATGGATACCTTGAAATTGATGACAAAAAATCCAATGCCCTTAAAATAGGGATTACACGGATACATATGGAAGAGGATGCAGGCAAACTTGTCCATGATCCCTCAAGATCAAGGAGTATGGTGGACCTCAACAGGACCGGGGTTCCCTTAATCGAGATTGTAAGTGAACCTGACCTTCGTACACCACAGCAGGCCGGCGCCTATCTCAGAAAACTGCACGCAATTCTTAAATACATTGATGTGTGTGACGGAAACATGGAACAGGGAAATTTTCGATGCGACGCTAACATATCATTAAGACCTGTCGGGCAAAAAGAGTTTGGGATAAGAGCCGAGCTTAAAAATCTCAACTCGTTTAAACACGTGGAAAAAGCCATATCCTATGAGATTGATCGTCAGGCATATATTTTGGAAGCAGGCCGGGATGTAATCCAGGAAACAAGGCTCTGGAACCCTGCCAAAAACAAAACCATCTCAATGCGGGGAAAAGAAGAAGCACATGACTATAGATATTTTCCTGACCCGGATCTTGTGCCCCTCATCGTTGATGACCAATGGATTTTGTCCGTTGAAAATCAGATGCCGGAGCTGCCCGATGAAAAATTTTCAAGATTTATAACCGCTTATCATCTGGAAGAATACGATGCGAAAATATTAACATCATCCATTGAACTTGCCGATTTTTTTGAGTTGGTGGCCCAACCATTAAAAGACAAAAAGCAGGCTGCCAACTGGGTTATGACAACTCTTTTAGGCATGCTGAACAATAAAGGGTTATCCGTCACTAATTCTCCTGTGAGCGCTTTGGACTTTTCAAAACTATTGAGGATGATAGAAAAAAATACCATTAACGCCACTGTGGCAAAATCAGTGTTTGCCGAGATGGTAAAAACCCAAAAAAATCCAGAAGTGATCGTAAAAGAAAAAGGCCTTGAGCAGGTATCGGATTTATCAGAACTGGAAACAATGGTTATGGAAATTATTAACGAAAACCCTGATGAAGTCGCATTATACAGAAATGGCAAAGTCAAGCTTTTTTCTTTTTTTATGGGGCAAATCATGAAAAAAACCCATGGGAAAGCCGATCCTAAAATCGTAACTCCCCTGTTGAAATTAAAACTTTAAACGGAGTATAGCCTTGAAAAAGAAACCATCTATAACCAAAACCGCTTTTTCCATATTTATTTTTATATTTGTCTTCATGGCTAGCAGCCTAAATGGTGTGGCCAATGAAAATATTAAGACCATTGCCATACTTCCACTTAAAATAAACGCTCCTGAA
Organism: uncultured Desulfobacula sp.; assembly: GCA_964455805.1. Taxonomy (GTDB): domain Bacteria; phylum Desulfobacterota; class Desulfobacteria; order Desulfobacterales; family Desulfobacteraceae; genus Desulfobacula. The sequence continues at coordinate 11,822 of CAYVZG010000001.1, read as the reverse complement.
AAGATGATTCATTTGCAGAAAGGCCTGGGGCAGATGCTATATTCACGGTTGTCCTGGAAGAATAATGTAGTGGTGATCCCGCAAAATGAACTTGAACAATACCTTAGGCTTTTTAATACCAACAAAGCTGATACCCAAAAAAAGAGCGGCAAAGGCATCAATGAAATTGGCAGCCTCACCCAAAGTGATTTTGTCCTGGCAGGGGCGATTACAAAATTAGCCGGTTCTTTCAGCATTGATGTACAGGTTTATGATATTGCCCAAAAACGTTATATGGCTTTTTTTGAACAGTCCCGGAAAAGTGGCGATTTAATTGACAAAACAAATCGAATTGCAGCCGCTATTAACAAAAAAATCTTTAACAGATCCACTTTAGCATGGGAAAACATGGACCGGGAACAAAAAGAGTATATTCAAAAACAAAAACGTAAAAACCCTGAATACATGATGCGAGCGCCCGGGTGGCAGGATGCGGAAAAATCACCGGGATGGAAGATCTGGAAATACATTTTTTAAATGCCTGTGTAAAAAAGATTTTGACCCGGCCGCTGCATGGCTGAAAAACACCGCCAAATTCAAATCAGGTCTCCTGTACCTTAATGCACGCCGGCTAAAAAAGGTCCTTACGCCTTGCACAACGGCAATCTTTTATCCAAACAAGGGTTTTAGGGTCAGCCGAGAATTAATCGTCACGGTTTGGTTTTGGTAAACCAAGAAGAGAAAAAACAGGCACAGGATCTTTAATCCCTTTTAATAGAACAGGTCCGATGGGATAAACCGGCCATATCCCCTCCACCATATCTTTGGTTTTCTCCCCCACAAGAATATCTCCCAATTTGGCATGGTCTGACAGCCGGGCGGCAATATTGGTGACCCTTCCCGTTGCCGTAAAGGTCATGCGGGTGTCCAAAAGCCCTTTAAACCGGCTCATCCCCACAAGGGCCGAACCGGAATTAATACCGATGTTCACATCAATAGTCCCTATTTTCGGGTCAAGTGACAAATTAAAAACCCGGTTTCGGTCAAGAATCTCAAAGGCTGCCTTAACCGCATTGATGGCATTGGTCTTTGCATCATGATCCTTAAATATAATCATGAGTGCGTCACCGGCAGTTTCATTGATATCCCCACTGGACCTGTGAATGGGATCCACAAAACTGGAAAACATCTTTTCAATTATATCATTTACCTGGGTTTCCGGCCACCGGGAGCTTAAACTGGTATACCCTTCAAGGTCAAGAAATAATATAGTTACGTCTTTTCTCTCTTTTTCCAAGGTCAACAATTCAGGGCTTTTCTCCACCATATGCCGCACAGACCCGGGTACAAAAGGGGTCAAATGATTCAGTTTGCTGCTGATTCTGATTTTTTCCTGGGTCATTTCCCATTGGTGCCTGGCCGTTAAAATAATATTCCCCAGGATATCGGCAAAATCCCTGATAAGAAAATAATCGCGCCGGGTATACCTGCACAGGGGCTGGATAACCACACTGATGGCTGCTAAAATCTTTCCTTCCACAAAAACAGGCATGGCGTATTCAGATCCCACAGCAACAAGGCTATTATCTGTCCTTCTTATGGGTTCGCTTTGTGACACCACAACCGCTTTTTTTTTCTGTATGGCTTTTTGTATGGCTGACCGGTCCCTTTTGCAGGACTGGCAACTCACAGGTTCTTCATACAAAGCGCATTGTAATGGACTGGTATACTTACTGGCCTCAGGATCCAGAATCAGGATGCACACCTCCATGGCGTTGGGAATAATTTTTCTGAGTTCCTCTCTGACTTTTTCCACGATTTCATTTACTTCCATCAACGGCGCAATTTTTCTGATCAGATTTTGCTGAACATGAAACCGTTCTTTATAATATCTCTCCATTAAATTATTTCCCGTTCCTTATCTTCGCTTATGCCCTTTGCATGGCTAATAAAAAAGGCCTGGCGATGGAATTTTCCATCGCCAGGCCAAAACATTCAGGTAGTATAAAGTCTTAGATCTTCTAATTTATTCAAATTAGAAGTTAATCTGCCATTTGGCTCCGTAATAATTAGTTACTGTCTGACTTACTTCGTCAAAGTCAACGACACCAATTTCTGGAATGACATATACGCCAGGAGCGATTGTGATAACGGCCTGTGCATAGTAAGAAGATGCATCATCTTGAACAGTCACGCCACCGATGGGAGCGTCAAGTTCTGTGGCAAGTTTGGCATAACCAAATTCAACAGAAAACATATCATTGACTTTAGCATTGGCTACAACAAGGTAACCAGTTACATCATTGTCAAGAAGCTGAGTACCAGCAATAGCAGGAGTACCATTCTGACCACCAGCAGCTGCAACAGGCTGGCCTGCATTAGTCCAGATCAGTTGACCGGAGTTCTGGCCTTTATAGACATTACCCTTAAGTCCGAACATACCGAATTGTGCACTTGCGCCCAAGGCAACAACATAGGAGTCAACTTCGTGGGTTACAAGACCAACAGTTTGATCATAAGTATTGAAACCACCGGCAAGTTTAATTGCAACAGCACCCATTTTAAGTGTATAGGCAGCTTCTAAAGTTGGAAATGAATTTTCGATAACGCCAACAGGACCAACAACAGGGGTTGCCGGAGCAACAGCTGCAATCTGGAAACCACCGAATTTCAGTCTTAACATTCCAGCACGGCCACTATAAACACCACCATAGGGAAGAAGGTCTGTGTCTCCGCCAAATACCTGGTTGGAGTAGAAAAGGTTAAGGGGAGTGTAAGTCTGACCAACGAGGAAAGTTCCGCCGCCAAAGTTCCATTCTCCATAAAGCAGACGAAGGTTGACGCCTGTGCCATATTCAAAACGGCCAGTCAGTTCATCACTTACTTTAACGTTGGCACCAATACGAGAGTTACCCTGAATGCCTTCTGCAAATCTGTCATTGTCTGCTATTGCAGCTGCAGGAGGCAGAGTGGGTGTTTCAACTGTTGTCCAGAAAGTACTTACACGAGCAGAACCATAAAAATTCCACTCAGCAGCATTTGCATAACCTGCAACCAATACGAGTGCAGCTACAAGCGCTATTAATTTTTTCATCTTTTTCTCCTTTTAAAATGTTTTTACCACCTGAATTACCTGGAATCTGTGCTCCTTTTAAACACAGACATCCAGATCCATAATTTGTTTATGGGGTTTTCGCCCTTTTGTCAAGCTCTTTTAATAATTTTTACAGGCCTATTCCAACTGATAGGAGATGATGTTGGAGGTCTGCCCTTTTGCACCCAAGAGTATTTTGGGTTTTCCCACAACGGAAACAATGAGTTCATCTTTTCCATCCCCGTCCATATCAACAATGGAAAAATCGCTAATCCAACCCTGGACCGTGCGGGTTTTAGCCACAGGTGCAAGTGCAATGCCGTTCCAGGATAAAATTTCAAGGCTGCCTTTGGTAAACCGTTTGTACCGGCCTAAGGCACCACCGCCAAACTCCTCATTTCTCACTACAAAAACATCTTTTTTGCCATCATCCCCCACATCATAAAAAAGAATCCTGGGATTAAAATAACTCCGCTCCTGGTAGGTACTGTCGGTATCATTTAAAGGGAGCAGGAAATAATGGGCGGTTCCGCCGAATTTTTTGTTTCCTTCCCAGTCAACCTTGCCTGTATCCGTGACCACTGTCAATCGCCCGTGTTCATTGATCAAAACATATTCAGAGACATCTTTGGCTGTAACATTCCCCCTTGCAAGTGAAAGCACAGAAGCGCTTTTGGGCATTCTGATTCTTTTTTCTCTGACATAGCGGGAGCCCTGGGCCTTCATCACATAAATTTTACCTTTATACGGATGGACAAGAGATTTTTGGCCCAGAAGAATTTTTTCCTTGTCAGGGCCGTCAATCACCCTGAAATAATAAGATTCATTATCTATCAGCGTTTTATAATTGGCACCATCATATTCCAGTACAAAGGATTTTAACCCTTCCCTCTGGATATTCAAGCTTGTCACAAATATTTCAGGAAATCCGTTTTTATTGATATCAGCAAAATCAAGGGAAATGATCCTGTGGGTGGAGCTAAATTCAAGTTTCTTTTCAACTAAAAGTCGGGTCCCTTTCAGTTTATGAATCACAACTTCCGAATCTGTGGCTGTTACCACCTGGATATTACCGTCATTTTTCAGATCTCCGGTAACAAAGGCGTTTATCTGACCCTGAAACTTTAAATGTGTCTGAAACCCTTTTTGGCTGGTTTCCTGAAGATTAATAAACCCGCCTGTATTTGAGCCTTCCTGGCCGCCTGAGTATTGAGATCCGCCATGCGGCTGAGTTCCCTTAGGGCGGGCATACATCTCATTGGCAATACTGCGGTTAAATACCTTTAAATTGATTTGGCCGGCAAAGGTATTGACCATGGGAATCACATCCCCCATGTTATTGCTTTGCTCAAAAAAGGTTAAGGTTTGTTTTTCCCCTGACATGTCTACCATGCTGGCATCCAGGCTGACACTTTCGCCAAAGTGGGTCAGACTTCCAAAAAGAATATAGTCCACGCCCATATCGGCCCCGATGATTCTGGCATTGGATTCATTAAGCAGACCCTTTATTCCAAGGGTTTTTCGGGCATCTGTCATTGCTTTATCAATGGTTTCACGATCCAGTATCTCAACCTTGCCTGGGTCTGACAATCTGGAAAAAAGCATATTAAACAAGCCATTCTGCAAAAAACCAAGATCCTGGGGAGAATTAACTGAAAAAGGAATCAAAGCAACTTTTTTAGGCTGTGAACACAAGCCCGGGGTGATTGCGACTATCATAAAAAAGGATAAAATAACACCTATCCATACTGCTTTAATCATTTTATGGGACTTTAACATAGAGCTCCTTTATAGGGTTTGTTACATTATTTTAATTTTAATTTTCGCAATTATATACATCAAACGCGGTCATCAAACAACTCTTTTAAACAGCTTTTCCATTTGTTGGGCATCAAGGCAGACAATAGTAGGGCGGCCATGGGGGCAGTGGAAGGGATTTTCACACCTTTCAAGGTCCTCCAGCAACTGTGTCATTTCTCTGGGTGTCATGTTTTTATTGGCACGGATGGCTGTGTGGCATGCCATGGATATCAAACAGGTCTCAAGCCAGTTTTTCTTGGATGACAGATCAGCTGTGGCCATATAATTTTCTATAATTTCTAAAATCAGGGATTTAATCTGTTTTTGTTCTATCAATATCGGAATGGTTTTTACGACAAATGTGGTACCGCCAAAGGGCTCAATAACAATACCCAATTCTGACAAATCCTTCCGGATGGAACCTAAAATATCAGCCTCTTTATGGGTTAATTCCAAAGTCTCGGGTATAAGCAGGGTCTGGCTTTGTGCGGGCAGGTTTTCTTGTCTCTTTTTCAAGGCCTCATATAGTATTCTTTCGTGGGCTGCATGCTGATCCACCATAATAAGGCGGCTGTTTTGATGCCCGATAATATAGGTGCCCATGACCTGGCCCAACAGGTTCATGCTCTTGAGGTTGTCGTTGGGTTTGATCATATCAGAAGAACCTGTTTTAGGCCATTGAATCTGTGCCTGCTCAACTTTTTGCCTTAAGGTCTCAGGCGCTGGATCAAGGGATGTTGTGGACCAAGGCCGGCTCTGTTTTTCATGGACATGGTATTTGTCTATATCCTTTTGTTTTTCCTGACCATCAAATCCCGATAACCCTTTTTCCGGTGAAGAGGTTATAGGTGAAGACCGTAAAGGAATATTTGGTTTATGAGCTGTCCACTCTTTTTGGGCCTTGACAATTGCATTATTGACAGCCTTTGTCACATGGGGATAAACAGACTGGGGATTTAAAAATTTAATTTCCCTTTTTGACGGATGAACATTCACATCCACTTGATCAAATGCTATTTTCACACACACCGCCCCCATGGGAAACCGGCCTTTCATGATACGCCCTTTGTATCCTCTAAGGATGGCTGCCACAAGCCCCCTATCATACACCAGCCTCTGATTGACAAACAGGTAAATCCGGTTGGAATAACTCCGTGTCACAGAAGGACTTGAGCAGGTGCCTGACACACACAGTTCTGGATTCTCAAATTCAATTGAATTCAGATGGCGGGATACGTCTTTTCCCAGCACTGACAAGGACCGCTGAAAAAAATCCTGTCCAATTGGAAAATTTTTAATCAGTTTTTTGTTTATAAAAAGCCTGAATCCAATCTTCGGGTTTCCAAGGGCTATACCTGATATTACATCGGCGATATGACTGCTTTCCGTGTTGTCAGTTTTTAAAAATTTCTTTCGAGCAGGCGTGTTAAAAAAAAGATTTTTCACTTCAACCATGGTTCCCACGGGCGCCCCGATATCGGAAACCTTGAATAATTTTCCACCGGCAATATAGATCTTTGTTCCCGTGTCAGATGTTTTGTCTCGTGTGGCAAATGTGAATTTGGATATTGATGCAATGGAGGGAAGTGCCTCACCCCTAAATCCCATGGTTGAGATATTAAAAAGATCTTTGGCAGCAAAAATTTTACTTGTAGCATACCTTTCAATGGATAAAAGTGCGTCATCCCGGCAAAGCCCGCTGCCGTTGTCTGAAACCCGGATTAAGGATTTACCCCCTTTTTCAATTTCAATGCTTATACTGGTTGCGCCTGCATCAAGGCTGTTTTCAAGTAATTCTTTGACAACAAAGGAAGGCCTTTGTACCACCTCGCCGGCTGCAATTTTATTGGAAAGGATTTCAGGCAGGATTCTAATGGTCGCCATTCTTCACAAACCTTGACAGAAACTGAGAATCCTTAGGGCTTAAATCAAATTGAAAGCTGGCTTCATCCACCAACTTTGCAAGTGTCATTTCTGGTTTTTCTTTTTTCCTATCAGATAACCATTTTATTGCTTTTTTTAATTGTTCTCCTTTTGGCTTAAGTGCTGACATACGATATCTCCTTTAAATTAAAGATCCGGAAACTTTTTATCCAATTGGATTGTCTTTTCAAACCCATATCCTGCCCTTAAAAGAGATAATTCATCAAATTGTCTTCCCATCATCTGGATGCCGATGGGAAGTCCTTTGGAAGAGAACCCTGCTGGAACCGATATCCCGGGGATGCCTGCCATGTTGGCAGAAAGTGTAAAAATATCTGTCAAATACATGGTCAGGGGATCATCTATATTTTCACCAATTTTAAATGCCGGCGCAGGTGCCACAGGGGATATGATGAAATCACAACGGTTAAAGGCCGTTGAAAAATCGTTCATGATAAGGGTTCTAACCTTTGACGCCCTGCCGTAATACGCATCATAGTAACCGGCTGAAAGCGCATAGGTACCGATCATGATTCTTCTCTTAACTTCCGGGCCAAACCCTTTTGATTTGGTTTTTTTATACATGTCAATAAGATCATCTGAAACGGTTTCTCTGAAACCATATTTTACGCCATCAAATCTGGCAAGATTGGAACTGGCTTCACTGGGTGCAATAATATAATAGGCTGCAACAACATAATCTGTATGGGGCAAAGAGATATCTATAATTTTAACACCCAGCTCTTCAAGAACCCTTTTGGCCTCATTAAATACATTCTCAACGTCAGGATCAATGCCTTCCACACTTAGGTATTCGTTTGGAATCCCTGCTGTCATACCGCTTAACGACCCCTTTTCAAACTGATCAAATGCCTTCATAAAATCAGGCACATCAACCTTTGCACTGGTGGAATCCATGTTGTCATTTCCCGAAATGACATTCATCAATATGGCGGCATCCTTCACATCTTTCGTAATGGGGCCGATCTGATCAAGAGACGAGGCGTAAGAAACCAATCCAAACCTGGATACCCTGCCATAAGTGGGTTTAAGGCCGACTACCCCGCAATGTGAAGATGGCTGACGGATAGAACCGCCCGTATCGGTTCCAAGGGCGGCGCAGCAAAACCGGGCAGAGACTGCTGCTGCAGACCCCCCGCTCGAACCTCCGGGAACATGGTCTTTGTTCCAGGGATTCGTGGTAATTTTATAGGATGAATTTTCAGTTGAGGACCCCATGCCAAATTCGTCCAGATTGGTTTTGCCTATTATAACGGCACCACTTTCCTTTAATTTTTTAACGATGGTGCCATCATATTCTGGAATAAAATTATTTAAAATCTGAGATCCGCAGGTGGTTTTTATCCCTTTGGTACACAAAAGGTCCTTTAGAGCAATGGGGATGCCGGTCAAAGACTGAATCTGATTGTCTGCAACGAGCTTGTCCGCTTTTTGGGCCTGGTCAAGAGCCATTGTTTTATCAACAGTTATAAAAGCGCCTATTTCATCGTCATACTTTTCAATCCGATCAAGCAGGTAAGATGTCAACTCAACAGAAGAAATTTGGCGGCTGGCAATCAATTTTACAGCGCGTTCTATGGTCAATTCGTGGTATTTCATTCTATCTTTTCCTTATTTTCTCACGCCAAAAAATTATTTGACAACCCTGGGAACAATATAAAAATCCTCATCCTTTTGCGGGGCGTTGGCAAGGGTTACTTTGGGACCCGGAGATAATCGCACTTCATCCTCCCTTAGCACATTATTCATAAAACCGGCCCCTGAAGAAAGTTTAACTCCCTTAACATCAGCGTCCTTGAGTTTATCAATGTATCCTAGGATATTACTCAATTGTTCTGCCATTTTCTTTTGTTGTGACTTTTCGACCTCTAATCGTGCGAGGTTCGCAATTTTTGCGACTTCATCAGTTGATATCTTCATCTTCATCCTTTTTTATGACCTTAATTTCTAGAATCTGGGCATTGATACTTGCTTTATTTAATTTTTCCACACTTTTTTGGGCTTCTTCCCGGCTTGAAAAGGAACCGGTTCTCACCCTGTACCATGTCTCTCCTTGTTTTTTACCTTTTACTTGGTAAGAAGTGAATCCTTTTTCATCAAGTAAGGCCCTTTGTGAAATAGCATCTGTAAACTTCTTATAGGCAGCAATCTGTATCGTATATTTTACCTGTGTTATGTTTTGGATATTATCTTCTGCTTTTTCCACCTTTTTCACTTGAGCTGTTTTTCGTATTGTTAATTTTTTTCTGCTTTTTTTTGAGGGGACAATATCCGCGGTGGTTGGTGTCTGCTTTTCATGCATTTCTTTTTCAGCTAATTCTTCTACGATTAATTCTTTTTTAGGCATGATTTCCTGAGATATATTTTCTGAATCAACTGACCCGGTTGAATCGGTTGAATGGTCAGGTTCTTCAGGTACAGGACCATCTAAAACCTTATAAAATTCCAAATCCATTTTTTCAGATATATCTTTTTTTTCTCCAAATTCATTGGCAATGGTTTCAAGCCTTTTTTGAAATTGTTGTGTATCAAACGTTATGGGAGAATTACCCCGCCCCACCATGATACCCAGTAGAAACATCCAGCCGGCTATAAATACATAAATACAATATTTTAAAATCCCTTTAAAGGGTATCATTTCTACATTCTTTCGGGCGCATTAACCCCAAGAAGTTCCAACCCGTTTCTAATGACCTTTTTTACTCCCAAAACAAGGCTTAGCCTGGCCAGGGTCATCTGGGTGTTTTCTGTTATGACTTTGTGCTTGTTATAATAACCATGAAATGCCGATGCCAGTGTCATAAGATATGTAAAAATTACATGGGGATGCAATGTTTGAGCACTTTTTTCCACATTGGCTTTGAACGTGTCCAAAATTTTTATAAGATTAATTTCTTCGGACGTTGTTAATAAACCCAGGGATTTACCCTTTTTAAAATCAATATCCTGGATAATATTTTCCTGTTTGGCCTTCAATAGTATCCCTGTAATTCTGGCATGGACATATTGAACATAATAAACCGGATTATTTGAATTTTTCTGCTTGGCAAGTTCCAGGTCGAAATCAAGCCCTGAATCATAACTGCGGCTTAAAAACATGAATCGTGCTGCATCCTTGCCCACTTCATCAACAATATCTTTTAAAGTAACAAATTCACCAGCCCTTGTGGACATCTGAAATGGCTGGCCACCTCTCAGCAGATTCACCAATTGTACCAATATCACCTCAAACTGGCTGCTTTTTTTGCCCTGGGCAACAATAGAGGCATCAATTCTTTTGATATATCCGTGGTGATCTGCCCCCCACACATCAATAACCCTATCAAATCCACGTTCATATTTTTCCATGTGGTATGCAATATCAGAGGCGAAATACGTGGTAAGGCCGTTATTTCTGACAACCACCCTATTTTTTTCGTCACCAAAATCCATGGTTCTGAACCAGAGCGCTCCATCTTCCTTATAAATCAAATCTTTTGAAGAAAATTCGTCTATGGCTTTTTGAACACGTCCTGAATCATAAAGGCTTTGCTCGCTAAACCAATGATCAAAAGTGACACCAAAACTTGACAGGTCTTCTTTTATGCCTTTAAGTATTTTCTTTGCTGCAAATTTTGCACATATAGCAATGGCTTCTTTCTCATCTCCAGAGACAAACTGCTTCCCTTGCTTCTCAAGAATCTCATCGGCCAGATCTTTAATATACTCGCCTTTATAACAATCATCGGGAAACTGGATTATCTTACCGGTTTTTTGAAGCAGCCTCAACCAGACAGATGTGCCAAGGGTCCTTATCTGGCGACCGGAATCATTAATATAGTATTCTTTTTTAACATCAAATCCGGCAAAACTCAGAATATTTCCCACGGAATCCCCAACAGCAGCTCCCCTGCCATGCCCCACATGCAACGGACCTGTGGGATTTGCACTGACAAATTCCACCTGGACTTTTTCATTCCCACCAATTTCTGAGACGCCATATTTTTTATCCTGCTCAAGTATCCTGTCAACCACTGGATGCCATGCCTGCTTGGATAGAAAAAAATTAATAAAACCAGGGCCTGCTATTTCAATTTTTTCAATCAGATTTGCCGTTTGAACCGATTCTTCACACAAAATCTCAATTGATGAAACCAGGCTTTGGGCTATTTTTCTTGGCGGCATTTTCTGAATGGCTGCTGATACCAGGGCAAAATTTGTTGAAAAATCTCCATGGGATGAATTCCGGGGTGCTTCTATTTCCATGTCAGGGACCTGGTCTGTTGGTAAAAGACCTTTTTCAAATCCTTTCTGAGCCGCATCGAGCACAATTTTTCTAATCTTATCTTTCATTATCAACTCTAATTTTCGTGTTCAGAAGTATCTTCAGGAGTGAATTTTGGCGTGTCATCTTCAGAGTCTATCTCTTTTATCTCATCTTCGCTGGTTTCCCCGTCTTCCTCAAGTATCTTGTCAAGTTCCACATCTTCATCTTCCAGCTGAAATTTTTCTTCCTTGGGGAACGCTTCAATATCATTGTATTCAATTATGATTTTTTCTTCCTTATCATTTTTAAAAAATTCCACTGTGCTCTCAAAAAGTTTGTTACACAGGTCTGAAGTGGGGAAAAAGCTCTTTCTTCTTATAAAATCACTGAAAGACAAGACCCCTCCGGCAGAGGCTTTAACCATGCCCTCGAGATTATATTCTTCTTCATGGAGCAGCAAAACAACGCTTGGATCCACTTCACTGGATTCCAAAATTGTCACCTTGCCGGTTTTAATATTTTTTTCAAATCTTATTTTCTGCCTCATCCATTATCTCCTGTATAATTTGTGTTAACCTAAAACTTCTTAATATAGCTCAACTGTTATCCCTGTCAATGATAAGATAAATTTTCCACCATCAAATATTATTGATACAAGTTAAGTATTGACCTGTTTTTGACAAGATGATATAAAAATTGGGTTCATTTCGGAGGAGTGGCCGAGTGGCTGAAGGCGGCGGTCTTGAAAACCGTTAAGTG